>NZ_JALDYQ010000072.1:0-23656 GCF_032153725.1 Sphingobium sp.
CATCTGAAAGGCAGCGGGACCCCGGATCAAGTCCGGGGTGACGGATAACAAATGTCAGCTAATAGCTAAAACAGAACATTGTTTCGGCCATTCCCGCCAGTGACTACCCCTCCCGCCCATAGGCAGCCACAGTTTCCACCTCGGCCCTGTCGCCCAGCACCACGCCCACGCGCTGGTGCAGCCCGGTCGGCTTCACCGCCATGATCCGCTCATGACCGTTGCTCGCCGCGCCGCCGGCCTGCTCGATCAGGAAGGCCATGGGGTTCGCCTCATACATCAGCCGCAGCCGCGCCTTGTCGGCATAGCGGTGATCCGCTGGATAAAGGAAAATCCCGCCCCGCTTCAGGATGCGATGCACGTCCGCCACCATCGAAGCGGTCCAGCGCATGTTGTAATCCTTGCCCAGCGGCCCCTCGCTTCCCTGAATCCGCTCCTCGACATAGCGGGCGATGGCGGGCGACCATTGCCGCCGCCGCGCCATGTTGATGGCGAACTCCGCATTGCCCTGCGGCATCTGCATCGGCCCATCGGTCATCCGCCACGACCCGATTTCCCGATCCAGCGTGAATTCATAGACGCCCGTGCCGATGGTCAGCACCAGCAGCGTCTGCGGCCCATAGATGGCATAGCCCGCCGCGACCTGCTGCGTACCGGGCTGGAGGAAATCCTGCTCCGTCACCTCACGGCCCGAACATTCCTCCGGCGCCTTCAGCACGGAGAAGATCGTGCCGACCGTCAGGTCGACGTCGATATTGCTGGACCCGTCGATCGGATCGAACAGCAGCAGATATTCACCCTTGGGATAGCGATTGGGGATGCGATGGATCGTCTCCATCTCCTCCGAAGCCATGGCGGCGAGGTGCCCGCCCCATTCATTGGCGTCCAGCAACAGCTCATTGGCGATCACGTCCAGCTTCTTCTGAACCTCGCCCTGTACATTCTCGCTGTCCAGGCTGCCCAGCACTTCGCCCAGCGCGCCCTTGGAAACGCTGTGGTTGATCGTCTTGCACGCGCGAGCGACGGTTTCGATCAGCAGGCGCAGCTCGGACGGCAGCGCATTGGCCTGCCGCTGCTGCTCGATCAGGAAGCGGGTGAGGGTGATGGACATAGGCGGTTTACTCGCTCAGGAAGGAATGCATGGAACCGGCATAGGCCGTAGCGGCCGGAACGGCATCGGAAAAGCGCATATTCATGACGCGCCAGTGACGGGGGACGATCCGTTCACGCATCGAGACTGGCCGCGACGTCCGGCCCATGCGCGAACAGCGTCGCTTCGCGCACCTGTTCGGGCGAAGGACGGATGCCGGTATAGAGTATGAACTGCTCGACCGCCTGAAGCACGACGACCTCGCCGCCGGAAATGACCGCCTTGCCCGCCGCCCGCGCCGCCCGGACAAGGGGCGTCTCGACCGGCAGCGCCACCACGTCGAAGGCGCTGTCGCAGGCCGCGATGAATTCTTCCGGAAAGGCCATCGCCTCGCTGTCCGGTCCCTCCATCCCCATCGGCGTCACATTGATCAGCAACGGCGCGCCCGCGTCCGGTAAATCCGCCCGCCAGTCATAGCCATATTGCCCGGCCAGCGCCCGCCCCGCCGTTTCATTGCGCGCCACGATGGTGCCGTCCCCAAAACCCGCATCGCGCAGCGCGGCCACTGCCGCCTTCGCCATGCCGCCGCTGCCCCGCAACAGAAAGGGCAGGGGTTTCGCCATGCGCCGCTCCAGCAGATCGCGTACCGCCGCATAGTCTGTATTATAGCCGGTCAGCACGCCCTCATCGTTGACGATGGTATTGACGCTGTCGATCGCCCGCGCCGACTCCTCCAGCCGGTCGATCAGCGGAATCACCGCTTCCTTGAACGGCATGGAGATGGCGCAGCCCCTGATCCCCAGCGCCCTGATGCCGCCAATGGCCGCAGGCAGGTCGGTCGTGCTGAAACTCTTATACACATAATCCAGCCCCAGCAGCTCATAGAGCCGGTTATGCAGCCGCGACCCCGCATTACCGGGGCGCGCGGACAGGGACATGCACAAACGGGTATCGCGTCCAATCGGGGGCTTCATGCCTGCTTCCTGCTCCTGAGAAGGGGCGCGGCGCTGGAGCCGCGGGTGATGAGTTTTCCGGCCAGCACGACTTTGCGCGCCGCTGCTTGCGGATGGGCGATCCGGTCGACCAGCATCGCCATCGCCGTGCGGCCGATCTCCTCCACCGGCTGCGCGATCACGGTGATGCCGCCGCCGACCAGTTCCATCCAGTCATCATTGTCGAATCCCGCCAGCGCCACATCCCGCGGCACCGACCGGCCGGTTTCATGCACGGCCCGCATCACCGCCATCAGCATGACGCCATTGCTGGCGATCAGCGCGCTCGGCGGATCGGCGCGGCCCAGCAATTCCGTCACCCGCCGTTCCGCCTCGCCCGGTCCATGGGCGACGGACAGCGCCTCCGCCTCCATGCCCAGCGCTGCGGCGGCCTGCTCGAAACCCGCGCGCCGTTCCATGCCGGTGGAACTGGCCGCGCCGAACAGCCCCGCGATCCGCCGGTGGCCCTGTTCGTGCAGATGCTCGACCAGCATCGCCGCCATGGCGCCATTGTCCAGCACCACCCGGTCATGCGTCGATCCCGGCGCGGCCCGGTCGATCAGCACGACGGGAAAATCCAGCGTCGCCTTCGCGGTCCTGTCCACCCCTTGCCGGGTTGGGGCCAGGATCACCCCCGTCACCCGCTCCTCCTGCATCAGTTGCAGATACATGGCCTCCTTGGCCGGGTCCTCGTCAGTGTTGCACAGGATCACCCGCTGCCCCCGCGCATAGGCGATGTCCTCCACCGTCCGCGACACGGCGGTGAAGAAGGGGTTGCGGATATCGGCGACGATCAGCGCGATGGTGTTGCTGTGTTTCGACCGCAGCCGCCGCGCCGCCAGATTGGGCCGGTATCCGGTCGATTTGACCGCCGCCAACACGCGCTCCTTCATCGCCGGATCGACCGACCGGCCCGACAGCACCCGCGACACGGTGGCGGGGGACACCGCCGCGACTCGGGCTACATCCTTGATTCCAACGCTCATGCGAGAAATCCTTTTCTTCATCCTCTCGCTCAATGAAACGGAATATGGCCGATTCAAGGGGGATTTTGCAACCCACTTGACAGAATTATCAGAAAACGTTTTCTTATGCGTCGAGAGGAAGTCATGAAAGGCGTGCATCATCATGATCGCTGAACCCCTAAGCGTCGGAACCAGCGCAGGGACCGAAGAACTGATCCGCATCGACGCCCATGCGTCGAGCAAGGAGGACGCGATCCTGCAAGCGGGCCAGTTGCTGGTCGCCGCAGGCTGCGTCGCGCCCGGTTATGAACAAAGCATGGTCCGCCGCGAGGCTGTGGCGAACACCTATCTCGGCTCCGGCGTCGCCATCCCGCACGGGCTGGGCGAGGATAAGGGGCTGGTGCGCCGCGACGGCATCGTGGTCCTGCAACTGCGCGAGGGGATCGAATGGAACCCCGGTCAGCGCGCCCATCTGGTGGTCGGCATCGCCGCCAGTTCCGACAGCCATATCGCGATCCTGCGCCGCCTGACCCGCCTCATTCAGGATGAGGCGCGGCTCCAGACCCTGCTTGCAACCGACGATCCGGCGGTCATCGCCGCCGCCCTCGATCAAGACACCACACCCTCCGAAACCCGGCCGCCAGCCAGCGATCTGGCCGAAAGCGTCGCATGGACGGTGGACTATCCGGCGGGTCTGCACGCCCGCCCGGCCTCGGTCTGGTCGGAAGCGGCCAAGGCCGGGGCCACCCCCATCCGCATCCGCCATGGCGACGACATGGCCGACCCGCGCAGCCTCGTCTCGCTCCTCCAACTGGGGCTGAAGGCAGGCGACCGCATCAGCATTTCCGCAGGCGCTCGCCCGGCGCTGGACCAGTTCCTGCGCACCGTCACCGGCCTCACCGCCCGCGAAAAGGCCGATGCCGCCCGCGCCGCCGAAAAGGCGAAGGCGCCGGTGCGTGGCTGGAAGCCGGTGGGAGCGCCGACGATGATCGCGGGCGTCGCCGCCAGCCCCGGCCTCGCCATCGGCCCGGTCCATCTGCTGGCCGCCGCCGAGCTGGACGTGCCGGACCAGCCGGTCGATCTCGTCACCGGCGGCGCTCTGCTCAATGACGCGCTGGTCCGTACCAAGGCGCAGATGAAGGCGCTGATCGATGACACCACCCGCCGTCTGGGCGCCGCCGATGCCGCCATTTTCGCGGCGCAGGCGGGGCTGCTGGACGATACCGACCTTATCACGCTCACCTGCCAGCTGATGGTGGAGGGCCATGGCGTCGCCTGGTCCTGGCACCGGGCGATAGACCGCATGGCAGGGCAGCTTTCCGCACTGGGCAATCCAGTGCTGGCTGCACGCGCCGCCGATTTGCACGATGTCGGCCGGCGCGTGTTAGCCCAGATCGATCCGGCGCTCGGCGTCGGCACGCTGGCCGACCTGCCGGAACAGCCCTGTGTTATCGTTGCGGCGGACCTGTCGCCCTCGGACACGGCGACACTGGACACGAGCCGGGTGGCGGGCATCGCGACCGCGCTGGGTGGCCCCACCTCGCACAGCGCGATCCTCGCCCGCACATTGGGCCTGCCCTCGGTCGTGGCGGGCGGCGCGGACCTGCTGGCGCAGGCTGCCGGAACCACCGCCATTGTCGATGGCGACAGCGGCCGTGTCTGGCTCAACCCCTCCGAAGCGGACATCGCCTCCGCGCGCAACTGGATCGCAGAGATTGCGGCCAAACGCGCCGCCGAGGAAGCCGAACGCTCCAGCCCCGCACGCACTGGCGACGGGCATGACCTTGCCATCGGCGCCAATGTGAACCGGCCCGATCAGGTACCCTTCGCCTTGTCGCAGGGCGGGGAAGGGGTGGGCCTGATGCGCACCGAATTCCTCTTCCTCGAACGCGGCGACAGCCCCGGCGAGGATGAGCAGTTCGCCATTTATCGCGACATGATCGACGCGTTGGAGGGCCGCCCGCTGATCGTTCGCGCGCTCGACATTGGCGGCGACAAACAGGTCCCGCATCTCGACTTGCCGAAGGAGGAAAACCCCTTCCTCGGCGTGCGCGGCGCCCGGCTGCTGCTGCGCCGCCCCGATTTGCTGGAACCGCAATTGCGCGCCCTCTACCGCACCGCAAAGGGCGGCGGCGACCTGTCGATCATGTTCCCGATGATCACCTCCGCGTCGGAACTCATCACCCTGCGCGAACGCTGCGAGGCGATCCGCGCCGCCCTAGACGCGCCGATAGTCCCCATCGGCATCATGATCGAGGTCCCCGCCGCCGCGGTTCAGGCCGATGCGCTGGCCGCCCATGCCGATTTCTTCTCGATCGGCACCAACGACCTCACTCAATATGCGCTCGCCATCGACCGGCAGAACCCGGACCTTGCAAGCGAAGCCGACAGCCTGCACCCCGCCGTGCTGCGCCTGATCGCCATGACCGTCGAGGGCGCGCGCAAACATGACCGCTGGGTCGGCGTCTGCGGCGGCATAGCAGGCGATCCCTTCGGCGCGGCGCTGCTGACCGGCCTTGGGGTGAGCGAACTCTCCATGACCCCGCGCGACATCCCCGCCGTGAAAGCCCGCATCCGCGCCAGCCACCTCACCGACCTCCAGGCCCTCGCCGCCCGCGCCCTCGACGCGACAAGCGCCGCGCAGGTCCGCGCGCTGGATGGGGAGGAGGCGTGATGGCCGTCCTGACCCTCACCCTCCATCCCGCCATCGACCAGACGGTGACGCTGGACCGCCTCATCCCCGGCGAAGTCCACCGCGCCCGCGCCGCGCGGCAGGATGCAGGCGGCAAGGGGATCAACGTCGCCAGCTGCCTCGCCGATTGGGGCGTGCCGGTGACGGCCATGGGCCTGCTCGGCGCGGAAAATGCCGCCCCCTTCGACGCGCTGTTCGCCGCCAAGCCGATCACCGACCGTTGCCAGCGCCACCCCGGCGGCACCCGCGTCAATCTGAAGCTGGTCGACGCCAGCGGCACCACCGACATCAACATGGACGGCGCCCCAGCCACCCCGGCGAGCATCGAAACCCTCACAGCCACCCTCGAAGCGGCGGCAGCCCCCGGCGACCTCATCATCCTGTCCGGCAGCCTGCCTCCCGGCTGCCCGCCCGACATTTACGCCCGCCTGACCGCAGCGCTGAAGGCCGGGGGCGCGCGCGTCCTGCTCGACAGCAGCGGCGAACCGCTCCGCCACGCGCTGGCGGCGGATCTTCTGCCCGACATCCTCAAGCCCAACGCCCATGAACTGGCCGAATGGCACGGTGGCACCGATGATCCGCAGCGCATCGCCGCCGGATTGATCGAACGCGGCGTCGACCTCATCGCCGTTTCCATGGGCGATCAGGGCGCGTTGTTCCTCACCCGTCAGGAAGCGTTGCATGCGCGCCTGTCGGCGGAACGCGTCGAAAGCACGGTCGGCGCGGGCGACGCCATGGTGGCGGGCCTCGCCGCCGCCCTCAGCGAAGGCGCGGGGCTGGAGCGGATCGCCCGCCTGTCCACCGCTTTCGCCGTCGGCAAGTTGGGTCGCGCAGGCCCGCATCTGCCGGACCAAAGCATAATCGAGGCCCTCGCCGCCCGCGCGGAAATAAAAGCCTTCATAGGAGAGAAGCAATGAGCAGGATTTTCGCGGTGGTGGAGGCCGGCGAGTCCGGCGTCACCGGCGTCCTTGCCGGGGAGGCGCTGCGCAAGGCCGCCCGCGCCGAGGGCCGCGCCATTGAAATCGAGCTGCGCACCGCCCAAGGCGTCGTCAACCCGCTGCCCGAAGATGCCGATGGCGACCTTCTGTTCATCGCGCCGGAAGGAATGGACAGCCCCGCCGAAACCCGCCCCCACCGCCGCCTGACGCTGGAGGCCGTACTGGCCGATCCCGCCGCCGCGCTGGCTGGGGGAGGGGCCAAAGCAGCAGAGGCCGCAGTTCCACTCGCCACGCCCCGCATCGTCGCCATCACCTCCTGCCCGACCGGCATCGCCCACACCTTCATGGCGGCCGAGGGCCTGACCGAAGGCGCCCGCCAACTCGGCTATCCCATCCGCGTCGAAACCCAGGGTTCGGTCGGCGCGGGCAATCCGCTGACGCCCGAGGAAATCGCCGCCGCCGACATCGTGCTGATCGCCGCCGACCGCGAAGTCGACCGCAGCCGCTTCGCGGGCAAGCGCGTCTTCACCTCCAGCACCAAGCCTGCCATCACCGGCGGCGCGAAGCTGATCGAACGGGCGTTGGCCGAGGCGAAGCAGCAAGCGGCGTCTGCCACGCCAACCGCGCCCGCCGCCAAGGAACGCACCGGCCCCTACAAGCATCTGATGACTGGCGTGTCCTTCATGCTGCCCTTCGTGGTGGCGGGCGGCCTGCTGATCGCGCTCGCCTTCGCGCTGGGCGGCATCCACGCCAATGAGGATGCCGCCGCCGGAACGCTGGCCCACACCCTGTTCGAAATCGGCGCCAAGGGCGGCTTCGCCCTGATCGTGCCCGCGCTGGCGGGCTATATCGCCTTCTCCATCGCGGATCGCCCCGGCATAGCCCCCGGCATGATCGGCGGGATGCTCGCCGCCAATCTCGGCGCGGGCTTCCTCGGCGGCATCGCGGCGGGCTTCATCGCGGGCTATGGCGTCGACGCACTCAACCGCCTGATCCGGTTGCCGAAGAACCTGCAAGGCCTGAAGCCCGTGCTGATCCTGCCGCTGCTGGGCAGCCTGCTCACTGGCCTGCTGATGATCTATGCGGTCGGCACGCCGGTCGCCATGGCGCTGGCCTTCCTCACCGACTGGCTGCGCGCCATGCAGGGATCTAGCGCGCTGCTGCTAGGGTTGATCCTGGGCGCGATGATGGCCTTCGACATGGGCGGCCCGGTCAACAAGGCCAGCTACGCCTTCTCCGTCGGCCTGATCGCGAGCCAGGTCTACACCCCCATGGCCGCCACCATGGCCGCGGGCATGACCCCGCCGCTGGCGGTTGCGCTCGCCACCCGCCTGTTCCGCAACCGCTTCACCACGGAGGAACATGAAGCCAGCGGCGCCGCCGCCGTCCTTGGCCTCGCCTTCGTGACGGAGGGCGCGATCCCCTTCGCCGCCCGCGATCCGCTGCGCGTCATCCCCGCGCTGATGACCGGATCGGCCATCGCCGGGGCCATCTCCATGGGCGCAGGCGTCGAACTCAAGGTGCCCCATGGCGGCCTGTTCGTCCTGCCCATCCCCGGCGCCGTCACCCATGTCGCCGCCTATGCCGGAGCCATCGTCGCCGGAACGCTGGTCAGCGCCGTGCTCGTCGGCCTGCTGAAGCGCCCCGCAGCTTAGAGTGCTTCCGACTTTGATTGCATCAAAGTCAGCCTCGAAATCACTCTGAAGGACAAGAAAATGCGCAAGTCCCTGTTCGGCGCCGCCTGCTGCGCGGCCGCCACCGCCCTCGCCATGCCTGCCGCCCACGCGCAGGAGGTCGATCCCGTCAGCTTCTCGCTCAGCTATACCGGCGAAGCGGCCACCAACCTCTCCGGCGGCCTGCGCCGCGAGGCTGCCTATGCCGGGCAGGTCTATGTCGGTGCGGATGTCGATCTGGACCGGATCGCCGGGATCGGCGGCGCGACGATCCACGCCGCCATCACCAACCGCCATGGCGAAAACCTCTCCGCCCTCGCCATCGGCAACAACACCTCCGTGCAGGAAATCTGGGGCACGCAGAACACCCATCTCGCCATCCTCACCTGGCAGCAGACATTCCTGAACGGCGCCCTCGATGTCGAGGCGGGCCGCAGCCAGGCGAACATCCATTTCCTCAATTCCCCGCTCTACTGCCATTTCCAAAGCAACAGCGGCTGCGGCAACCCGACCTTCGTGTTCAAGAACAGCAATTTCACCTATTTCCCCGCCTCCAGCTGGATGATCCACGCCAAGGCGCATTTCACTAACGAGATCATGCTCCACGTCGGCGCCTATGAAGTGAATCCCGACCGCAAGCGGGCCAGCGACCATGGCTTCAACTTCAGCACCAGGAACGCCACCGGCGTCATCATCCCCTGGGAACTCAGCCACAATACGGACTCCCATCATTATATCCTCGGCGGCTGGTTCGACCGGGGCGATTATGCCGATCCGCTGCGCGACGATCAGGGCGGCATCGCCATCCTGACCGGCCGCCCGAGCGAGACGCGTCATGGCCGCTCCGGCCTCTATGCCCGCTTTGACCAGCAGTTGACGGAACGTGGCCTCAGCCTGTTCGGCGTCGCCATGACCAACCTGTCGGGCCGCGTCGAGGAAAGCCACTTCCTCGAACTCGGCCTGGTCCAGACGGGAACCTTCGCCGGGCGCGACAAGGACACGATCGGCTTCATGGTCAACGACCAGCGTTTCAGCGATCTCGCCATGGAGCGGATGCGCGCTGCGGGCGGCCAGCCCCGGCGCCACCAATATATGATGGAATTGGCCTATGGCGCGCAGATCAACCCCGCCATCCGCCTGTCGCCCAATGCCCAATATATCCTGCACCCCGACCAGAGCGGCGCGCCCTTCCGCAGCAAACCGACGAAGGACGCCTTCATCCTGGGCTTCAAATTCACCGTCGATGCCATGGCGCTGCTGCGCCGGTGACGATCAATAGGCGAAGCGCAGCGTGCCCATCACGCTGCGTGGCGCGGCATAATAGGCCTGACCCCACATCAGGCTGGCCAGATATCGGGTGTCGGTCACATTGCGCACATTGATGCTGGCGGTCACCCGGTCGACCGGCTTGATGCTGGCCATCAGGTCCAGCACGGCATAATCCTTCTGCCGGATGACGATGTCCCGGCCCAGTCCCGTATCGGTGGTGCTGATATCGCCCTGCCAGCGCAATTGCGCGCCCAGTTTCAGGTTACGCAATTCGGGCACATGATAAGTCGTCGCCAGCTTCAGTGACTGTCGCGGTATATAGGTGCGTGTACGATTGCCGTCCTGACCCTCGATCTTCAGCCCGGTATAGCCGCCGCTCACTGACCAGCGATCCGTCACCATGCCGGTCAATTCGATCTCGAAGCCCTTGGAAGTCGTGTCGACGCCTGTGGAATAGCTTTCGCCGGGGCTGAATTCACCCGCCGTTTCGGCCAGATTCTTCTGCCGCGCGCGGAACAGCGCCGCGCTGGCATAGAGCCGTTTGTCGAACCATTCGCTCTTGATGCCGCCTTCGATGCTGCTGCCTTCGGCCGGGTCGAGCCGCCGGTGATTGATGTCGACCTGGATTTGCGGATTGAAGATGTCGGTATAGCTTGCATAGAAGGATATGTTGGGCGTCGCGTCGAATATCAGCCCGGCATAGGGGCTGATCTTGTTGTCCTTGCGATACTGATCCACGCCATAGGACGCGCCGGTGGTCTTGAGCCAGAAGGCGCTCGCGCCGACGACCGCCTTCAGCCGATCGGCCAGATTGGCGTGCAGCGCGCCATAGGCGCGGGTCAGCCGGTCGGTCATATCCTCCTGCAACGCCACGTCCGGATAGGCCGGTTCGGCCAGCGTCAACCCGTTCGTCGCCCATTCGCTGACGGACGGATAGGCGGGGTAGCTGGCGTGAAAACCCTCATATTCCCGGCTGTCGCTGCGCGCCGTCGAAATGCCGAAGGCCAGTTCATGCTCCCGCCCGAACAGTTTGACAGGGCCGGATGCCTGGAAATCGCCCAGATACTGGTCCAGCGGCGACCGGTATTTGCCGGTCATGCCGTAAAGGCCCAGCCCCGTGTCGCTGTCCGGATAGCCAAAGGCATAGAGCAGCTTCGCGTTGCTGGCGCGATGGTTGTAGGTGAAGCGGCCGGTCGCCTTCCATCCATTGTCGAAGGCATAGGCCAGTTCGGCAAAGACGGTCTGGTTGCTGACGTTCCAATAGGTCCAGTCGGTCGAGGTGGATGCCGACACCGGATAGGCGACCCGGCCGCCATCGCTATAGAGCAGCGGCAACGAGCCCCAGAGCACGCCGTCCGCATCATTGTCCTGCCGCGTATAGCCGACCGTCGCCCTGAGCTGCGGCGTGACGTCCCAATCGACGATCGCGCCATAGACATTGCGGTTCACATGATAATGGTCGAGATAGCTGTCCTTGTCCTCATGAGCGAAGATCAGCCGCGCCGACACGGTGCCCGATGCATTCAGCGGACCCGAAATATCGGCCTCGATGCGCTTCTGGTCCCAGCTTCCCAGCATGACGGAGGCTGATGCCTGCAATTCCCTGGTCGGCCGTTTGCGCACATAGTTGATCGTGGCCGACGGATTGCCCACGCCGGTCATGATCGCATTGGCGCCGCGAATGGCCTCCACATTCTCGAACAGCGCGGTGTCCAGGTCCCCGAACTGGATGCCCCAGCGCAGCGGCAGGCCGATGCCGTCGACCTGGAAATTGGTGATGTCGAACCCGCGCGCATTATAATAGGTGCGATCCGTCTCGACCCGCTCGACATTGATGCCGACCACCTGGGCCAGCAGGTCGTTCACATTGGTCAGCGCGAAATCCTCGATCCGCTCGCGGTTGATGACGGTCAGCGATTGCGGCGTTTCCCGCAGGGTCAGGGCGAGCCCGGTGGCTGATGCAGTCTCATCCGTGATCGCGCCGGTGACGACGATATTGTCGACCTCCGCCGCGGTTTCGGCATGGGCTGGGAAGGCCCAGCATGCCGACAGCGTGGAGGAAAGCAGAACGGTACGTAGCGCGATGGACATGAATGGAAACCCTTTTGCCGCTCGATGAACGATGCAGCAGGGCCTTATTGAGAACAATAATGCGAGTCAATTGCAAATAAGGGGTGATGTGACGCGACCCTTCCCCAACCCCATCCGTCACCCCAGCGAAAGCTGGGGTCCCAGGCCAGATCGCGCTGCGTCTCCTGAGATGCCAACGTTCGCTGGCATGACGAAAGGACTCCGATCACCTCACCCTGGCGGCGGTGATGATGATCTCCACCTTATAGTCCGGGCTGGCCAGCTTCGCCTCGCCGGTCGCGCGGGCAGGGGCCTCGGCATCCGCGATCCACGCGTCCCAGACAGCGTTCATCTCGGCAAAGTCGGTCATGTCGGCCAGCCAGATCTGCGCCATCAGCATATGGTTCCTGCTGCTGCCGGTGCGTTCCAGCAGGGCGTCGATCTCGGCCAGCACGGCCTTGGTCTGGGCGGTCACGCTCTCGCCCGGCGCGCCGATCTGCCCCGCCAGATAGATGGTGTCGCCATGGATGACGGCCTCGCTCATGCGCGGGCCACGGTCGATGCGGGTGATGGTCATGGGAAAGCTCCTTGAGGTTTAACGATAACGGCTGATGGCAAGGTCCGCAGTCTCGATCCCGGGTTTCCGCCCGCCGATGATGTCCGCGATCACATGCCCCGACCCGCAGGCCATGGTCCATCCCAAAGTGCCATGCCCGCTGTTGAGGTAGAGGTTGGAAATCCCGGTCGGCCCGATCACCGGCGTGCTGTCCGGCGTCATCGGCCGCAACCCCGACCAGAAGCTGGCCCGTGAAAGATCACCCGCGCCCGGAAACAGCGACCCCACCGAATATTCCAGCGTATCCCGCCGCGCCTTGGGCAGCCCCCTGGAATAGCCGGACAGCTCCGCCATCCCGCCAACCCTGATCCGGTCGCCCAGTCGCGTGATCGCCACCTTGTAGCTTTCGTCGAGCAGCGTCGACACCGGCGCGCGCCCTTCCTCGATGATCGGCACGGTGATCGAATAGCCCTTCACCGGATAGACCGGCAGCCTGATCCCCAGCGGCGCCAAAAGCAGCGGCGAATAGCTCCCCATCGCCACCAGATAGGCGTCCGCGGTCACATGCCCCCGGTCGGTTTCGACATGGCTGACCCTGCCGTCCTGCACCGCGATCCGCCCGACGGTCCGGCCGTTGAGGAAGGTCACGCCCTTCGCTCTGGCCATTTCCGCCAGCTTATTGGTGAACTTGAAACAATCCCCCGTCTCGTCATTGGGCAGCCGCAAACCGCCCGCCAGCGGCACGCCGCTGCTCGCCAGCCCCGGCTCCGCCGCGATGCAGCCCGCCGCGTCCAGCACTTCAAAGGGCACGCCATCGGCCTTCAGCACGGCAATGTCCTTGGCGATGCCGTCCAACTGCTTCTGCTCGCGGAACAGCTGCAAGGTGCCCTGGCTGCGCTCGTCATAGGCGATGCCCGTCTCGCGCCGCAGGTCGATCAGCCGGTCGCGGCTATATTCCGCCAGCCTGACCATTCGGCTCTTGTTCACCGCATAGGACCGCTCATTGCAATTGCCCAGCATCGCCACCATCCAGCGCAGCATGGCCATGTCCATTTGCGGCCGCAGGATCAGCGGCGCATGCTTCATGAACAGCCAGCGCAACGCCTTCATCGGAATCCCCGGCGCCGCCCAGGGGGATGCATAGCCCGGCGAAATCTCCCCCGCATTGGCGAAGCTGGTCTCCAGCGCCGGGCCGTCCTGCCGGTCGATCACCGTCACCTCATGCCCGGCCTGCGCCAGATACCAGGCGGAGGTGACGCCGATCACGCCGCTGCCAAGAATGGCGACCTTCATGCCGTGATGCTCCGCTTCTGTTGGACGGGCAGCGCCGCGCGATAGTCGCGGCCATAGCGCTGCCCGATCTGGGTCAGGATTTCATAGGAAATGGTGCCGGCGTCGGCGGCCACGTCATCGATCGTCTGGTGGGGGCCGATCAGTTCGACCGGCGCGCCGGGATAAAGAAAGACGTCCGGCACGTCGGTCACGTCCAGCGTGATGCTGTCCATCGACACACGCCCTACGATGGGCACGCGAATGCCGTTGATAAAGGCCGATCCTATATTGCTGAGATGGCGCGGCCAGCCATCGGCATAGCCGACAGGGATGGTCGCGATCCGCGTCGGACGCTCGCAGCGATGGGTCAGGCCATAGCCGACGCCCGCCCCGGCAGGAATCCCACGCAACTGGCTGATCCGCGCTTCCAGCGCCACCACGGCGCGCATCGGATTGGGCGCCCCCTGCGGCGCGCCGCCGTAGAGCGCGATCCCTGCGCGCACCAGATCGAAATGCTCGCGCGTCAGGAAAGCGCCGCCGCTATTGTCCAGCGCGCGCGGCACATCGGGGAAATGCCGGGCCAGCGCCTCGAAATTATCCCGCTGCACGTCATTAAAGGCCGCATCGGGATCGTCCGCGCAGGCCAGATGGCTCATGATGAGTTGGAGGTCGATGCCGTCCAGCCGCTCGCGTTCTGCGACAAGGATCGCGACCTCCTCCGGCGGCAGCCCCAGCCGCGACATGCCGCTGTCCACCTGAAGCGCGGCAGGCAGGCGCCGCCCCAGCGTCCGCGCCTGCTGCGCCCAGCGCGCAATCTGGTCGAGCGAGTTCAGCACCGGGATCACCCCGATCGCCGCGCAATCCGTCTCGGCGCCGGGTTGCAGCCCGTTAAGGACGAACAGCGCCACGCCTTCCCGCAGCGCGGGCTTCAACGCCACCGCCTCGCCCAGCAGCGCGACGAAGAAATGGCGGCATCCCGCGTCCAGCAGCGTGGCGGCGACATGCTCCGCGCCCAGGCCATAGCCATTGGCCTTGACCACCCCGGCGACCGTGGCGGGCGCGACCTGGCGCTGGATGATCCGGTAATTTTCGGCCAGCGCGTCCAGATCGATGCGCAGCACGGTTCCGGCGGTATCAATCGATGGCATGGCGCTCCCTTTCGACAGAAGGCTACCGCGCTATCTTGTGAATAGGCTCCCAAATATTCGAATGATCATCTATTGAAGACGAATTATCAGACGATCCTTCGCAGGAAATGCAAGTAATGACAGAATCGCTCGACGCCACGGACCGTTCCATCATCCGCCTGCTGCGGCTCAATGCCCGCCGTCCCAATTCGGAGATCGCGGCGGAGGTCGGCCTGTCCCCCTCCGCCTGCCATCGCCGCATCCGCCTGCTGGAGGATGCGGGCGTCATTCGCGGCTACACCATCGTCACCGCCCCGATCGCGCATGAAGGCCGCGCCGTCGACGTGCTGGTGCAGGTGACGCTGGACCGCCAGACCGAAGATTATCTGGCCCGCTTCGAACATGCGGTGCGGCAATGCCCGGAAATCCGCGAATGCTTCCTGATGACGGGCGGCGTCGATTACTGGCTGCGCGTCCAGACCGAAAGCGTCGCCGCCTATGAGGCGATCCACAGCGAAATATTGTCGCGCATGCCCGGCGTCACCCGCATCAACAGCAGCATCGCCATGCGCGACGCCCTGCGCCCGCGCAAATCTGCGCGACGCTAACCGACAATGCCACCGTGTTCCTGCGCAGGCAGGAACCCAGTCCCGCCGCCTGAACCGGGCTTTCATGAGCCGCTTGTCTCGTTCGAGTCAGGCTGCGCTTATTTCCCTGTCCTACAGCACCCCATAATCGCTATGGCCGCGCCGGTTCTTTGACAGGCGACCCGCCAAATAGGAAAATCAACAGAAAAGGGCGCTTCCCCCTACTTTCATCGTGTCACCTATGTCACCCTGATCGCCCCGGCACCGGCTCAAATCCGCTTCGCGATCGCGCCCGCTGCCCAGCCCATGCCGACCGCCAGCATCATCGCGACCAGTCCATAGAAAAAGGGCCATTGTTCCGCCGCGACCGCCATGAAGCGTTCGAACCCCGACTTGCGGATGGTGATGTCGCGCACCGCCGCCGCCACCACGCGGCCGTCCTGCACCAGGAAAGTCTCGGCCGTATAATCGCCCACGATCACCCGTGCCGACAGCGGCAGCCGCGCCCGGTAGAGCACGCCGTCCGTGATCTCCACCGTTCCCTGCTGCTCGACATAAAGACCGGCGCGCTCGCGCAGATCGATCAGCCCTTTCTGGAACCGGTCCAGCTCCGCGCTGTCGTTGAGCGAGGAAGGGGAAAGCTGGAGCTTGTCCACGCCCATTTCGTATATCGCCGCCGTCCGCTCATCGACGATCCTGCCGATCGGACGGGAGGATGCGATGGCATAGAAGCTCGGCGCGGAACGAAAGCGCGCGCTGTCGGCATTGACCCAGATGCCCGCGACCTTCTGCTTCTCGCGCATGGTGATCGACTGGTCGGGGCCTTTCAGCACGACCATGATGTCGGGTCGTTTCTTGGGCTGCCGTCCGTCCGGATAGACGATCGCCCCGAACAGCAGCAGGTCCGCGCCGGTGAAGCTGTACTGGATCTCGACCTCGCGCTGGGATACGTCCGGCACCAGCATCGGCTCTTCCGCCGCTGTCAGGAACAGCAGGGCAGCGGGCAGCGCCAGAAGCGCGCGTCGCTTCACCGAACCTCGACCGTGTAGATTTCGTCTGGCCGAAATCCCAGGCCCAATGCCATGCGCGCCGCCACCAGCAGCACGATGGCGGCCAGCAGGATCCGCAGATATTCCGGCCGGATCGTCATCGAAATACGCGTCCCCACCTGCGCGCCGGTGACGCTGCCGATCAACAGCAGCAGGGCCAGCACCAGATCGACCGCATGGGTGGTCATGGCGTGCATCATCGTCGTCGCCATGGTCACGAACAATATCTGGAACAGGGACGTCCCGACCACCGACTGGGTCGTCATGCCCAGCAGGTAAAGCATCGCCGGAACCAGTATGAAGCCGCCGCCCACGCCCAGCAACATGGTGAGGATGCCGGTCGCCAAGCCTAGCAGCAGCGGCGCCAGCGGCGATATGTAAAGCCCCGAGCGATAAAAGCGCCACCGCATCGGCATGGCGGCGACCAGCGGGTGGTGCCGCCGCTTTCGCGCTTGAACTTTCTTGCCGGTCTTGAGCGCGATCAGGGCCTGGATGGACTCCTTCGCCATCAGCGATCCGATGCCGCCCAGCATCAGCACGTAAAGAATGCCGATCACCGTGTCGATCTGCCCGACGGCCTGTAGCAACCGGAAGATCAGCACGCCCATCCCCGCGCCGATCACGCCGCCCGCGATGAGCACGCCGCCCATGCGGAAATCGACGGTGCCGCGGGACATGTGCGTGACGACGCCGGACACGCTTGCACCCGTGACCTGCGATGCAGCGGAGGCCGCCGCCACTGTCGGGGGAATGCCGTAGAAGATCAGCAGCGGCGTGGTCAGGAATCCGCCGCCAACCCCGAACATGCCCGACAGCAGGCCCACCACGCCCCCCAAGGCGATGATGACCAGCGCATTCACAGACAGGTTGGCGATCGGCAGGTAGAGGTCCATGGAGTCTTGGGGTTAAGCCCAATATGCGGAGAGATAAAGCGCTCCCGCCTAAAAATCCGCGCCAAGCGTGACGGCAAGCCCGGATGCCGGCGCCGCGCGGCCGCCGATCCGTTCGCGCCATTCGATCCCGAGCCTTGCCGACACCGGCCTGAACGGCAGCCGGACCTGAAGTTCCGGACCGATATCCAGCCGCTCGACCTGCGGCTGCGCGCCGCCCGACAGGCTGGCGCCGATCCGCAGGGGGGAATGGCTGATCGGCGACAGCAGCGACATCTTGCCGTCGACGAAAAAGTCGTTCGACCGGAAACCGACCATGCCGCCCTGCGCATAGGCTTCGATTTCCAGCGAAGACACGATCGGTTTTGGCCCGAAACCGCCCACCACGATCAGGGCATTGGCGTTGCGCCCGCCCTTGCCAAGCGCAATCCGGCGCTCCGCCGCAAGGCTGATCGGAACAGCGCGGGCAGGCTGCCAGGACAGGCCCAGTGCCGCTTCGGGAGAAGCCGGACGGTTCAACGCCGCGCTGGCCCTCGCATAAGCCGTCGCGCGGCTGGAAGCGAGTGGCGTCAGGTCGAAATCGATGCGGACACCCGCCTGCGACCCGCCAAGCCTGCCCCCTGCGATGGCATCGGCCCGCGTCGCGCTCCCGTCGCGCCACAGCAGCCACGCGCTGGCACGCCAACGGTCAGCGCCCGCCGCATGCGGAGGCACCAACGGTGTCGCGAGGGCCGGATTGATCGCTTGGGCGGCTGTCGCGGCGCGATCCTCCGCTCGCATGGTGCCCGCGGGGATGGCCGAGGCTTTGGCAGCCATATGCATGAACGCGGGAATCGTCCGAATTGCCCTGCCTGGTCCGACGGTCTGCAACCCTCCATGCTGACCGGCGGGAACAGGCATCGGCCCCTGGTCCACGAGCGTCTGCCAATGCAACAGCTTGTCCTTTCGCGCCGAAGCCGGCCAGATTTTTGGACGCGCAGGACGCAAGGGGTGCTTGTCGATCGGTTCGCCCCATATATCACCGCCCGGACTTGCCAGGCGGATGACGATCCAACCAGCCATGACAAGGGCGAAGAACCGAACCGGCCGTCCGCTTGCGGTATCGTTCATGCCGGCGATTCCAGATCGGGAAAGCGGTGCTGCGTCTTGTCCCATGTCAGGGGCTTGCCGATCAGCGACTGGACATATTGGAACGTCGCGCGCCGGGCCGCCATCATCGCGATGATATTGGCGATGACGGTGCGCGGCACCGCGCCCAGTCCAAAGGCCCAGCCATAGCTGCTTCCCACGAAAATGGCGCGCATCGCCATGCGCCAGGTCATGAAACCGAAGTTGACCCACAACAGTGCTTCGACCGTTGACGACGGCCGCGGGGCAGGAGCGACGCCCAACAGGTTTCCAACCAGCAGAAGGCCCCACAGCAGCAACGCCAGATAGGCCGTGAACAGAACGAAGGCGGACAGGGCGGCGCGGCGATCGCGCATGCGCATCCACCATTCGGCGGGGCCGCCCTGCCATCCCATGCGATCCCACCCGGCGAGCGAAATGCCGACCATCCACCGCGCTTTCTGCTTGACGGCGTCCTTCAGGCTGTCGGGGAAATATTCCCGGGTGGCGACCAACTGCCCCTTATCATCGCGCATCCGGACGAAGACGCCACGCCCGCCCATATTGCTGATGCGCAGGCCCACTTCATAATCTTCGGTCAGCGATCCCGGGTCGAACGGTCCTCCGTTCGCCGGGTTCACAAGACGTTCCAATGTCTGCCGCTCGAAGGCGCAGGCCACGCCCGCCGAGGGCACCGACGCGCCCATGGCTTCGCGCACCGTCAGATATTTCCCATGGCTCTCCGCAAATTCATCACAATAATGATTCGCAATAGCTTTTGACCACCAGCCACCATGACCGGGCAGCGGCAGGACCGGCAACTGGACCAGTTGAAAGCGATCCGTCATCACGTCGAACAACCGAATTTCTTCGCGATGAATGACATCTTCTGCATCATGCAAGACGATCGCCTTGAAACGGATGCCCGTGCGCGCCTCCTCCCGGAGCATGCTGCGCCAGACCACATTCAGGCAATGGGCTTTGGTGGTCGGCCCATGCTGTTCGTTGATGCAGAGGATCAGCCGTTCCTCGTCGGCGGCCAAAGGCGCGACGACAGCCAATGTCGCCTGGTCATTGGGATAAAGGCCGATGAAAATTCGATAATCCTGATGTCCCCAATTGACGAGGGCATTGCGCAGCATTTGTCCGATCACATCCGCTTCGCGCCAGGCCGGGATGAAGATGGCGATACGCCCTGGCCGCGTGGAAGCGGGGAGGGTAGCAGTCGTCATCCGTTGATGGCGGGAGTAGACGATCATTTTGCGCCATAACCGGCGGCACAGAAAGACGACATCTATGATGAAATCATCCACGCCGCCTATCGCCAGCCCCACTATGGCGAAAAGCAGAATTTCATGATGGACCCTCGCCAATATGGCGAAGAATATGTCTTCCACGGTTCAAGCCCCCTCGATCCCCGGCCGGGGCCTATGGCAGCAAAGCATTGATTCTCAAATAGCTATTCGTTCTCCTTACGTAATAATCACGAAGATTGATCCGCAGAATACATTCCCTAAGGATGCCGAGCAGGGAGTAGTTTGCCATGGTGAATCGTCCGCGGTCGGCACTGCGTGATTTCTTGACCAGCGAAGCGGGGGGCGGGGTCTTGCTTATGGTCGCAGCTGTCCTCGCCCTGCTCCTGGCGAACCTGCCTGGCGGCAAGCATGCCTATCATGCGCTGGTTCATGCCCAAATCGGCCCGGTTTTGGCGCAGGAAATGGGGCCAATGACCGTCCATTCGTGGATCAATGACGGGTTGATGGCGATTTTCTTTTTGGCTGTGGGATTGGAGATCAAACGGGAACTGGTCGACGGCGATCTTTCAACCGGGCAGCGGCGTCGTCTGCCCTTTATCGCAGCGGTTGCGGGTATGGTCGCGCCTGCCTGCGTCTATCTGTTGTTCGTCAAGGGGCGGCACGAACTGGCTGGCGGCTGGGCGATCCCGGCGGCCACCGACATCGCCTTTGCCATAGGGGTCGCGGCGCTGCTTGGCCGGCGGGTGCCCGCTTCCCTCAAGCTGATGTTGACCGCGATCGCGATCGTTGACGACATGGGCGCTGTCGCGATTATCGCTTTGGCCTATACGCAGCATATCGACGTTCCGGCCCTGTGCGCGGCCGGCGGCGTGCTTCTGCTCATGTTCGCGATGAACCGGCTGGGCGTCTGGAAGTTGGCGCCTTATCTCCTGGCTTTTGCGGCGCTATGGTATTTCACGCTTCTGTCCGGCGTGCACGCGACGGTGGCGGGCGTGCTGACGGCGATGTCCATTCCCATCAGACGCACGCCGGGCGAGCCGGACGCCGCCGATAGCCCCCTGCATCGCCTGGAATATGGCGTTCATCCATGGAGCGCCTATCTGATCGTGCCGCTTTTCGGTTTCGTGAATGCAGGGATTTCGCTTGATGCCGCTGGTTTTGGCGCGCTGTTCACGCCTCTGCCAATGGGAGTGGCTTCCGGTTTGTTCTTGGGCAAGCAGACCGGCATTTTCGCGGCAATATGGATTGCGGACCGGGTGGGCCTGGCGAAACGGCCTGCCGGAGTGAACTGGATGCAAATTTACGGAATGGCGCTTTTGTGCGGCATTGGCTTTACCATGAGCCTTTTCATCGGGGCACTCGCTTTTCCTCATTCTCCCATGTTGGTCGAGCAGGCCAAGATCGGCATTCTTGCCGGATCGTTGCTTTCCGCTATCGTCGGCTATGCTATTTTGCGAAGGGGAAGGTGCCGCTAGTCTGGCGCCATTCTCCGTCAGACTGCTCCAATCCTGCGCCGGATGGAATCGCTTGCCTATTTGTGCGATGCTATTCTGCGCTAGCCGTAGAGCGAGTCGCACCCGGTGCGATGACCCCAGCCAATCTCTTTCAGTGATCAGGTAGGAGGGTGAAATATGAATGGGGAGATGGATGTCAACTATCTGCTGCACAGGCAGCAAGTGGCATTGATCCGCGCGCAGATGAGCCGTTCCATAAAGGGTCGGGAAGCCTATGAGGGCCTTGCGCGGGGGTATATAGATCAGATCGACGCTTACAGGCGTGAGAATGAAAGGCTGCTCGATCTGGCCCATTAGGGTCTGATCATCGCCTTCGGATCAGGCGCTCAATGGATAGCCGGTGCCTTTCATCATCGCCGCATTCCTTTTCGAGAACCGCCTTGATCTGTTCCAGATCCGCTTCCGTCAGATGCTCAATGCCGATGAACTCGTTCCGCGCCGTCGACACGGCGCGGATCAGTTCGTCGATCTTGGCCTGAATGGCGGACCCATCCCGATTTTGCGCGTTCTGGATGAGGAAGACCATCAGAAAGGTCACGATGGTCGTGCCCGTGTTGATGATCAGTTGCCAGGTATCGGAAAAATGAAAGAGCGGACCGGTCACGATCCAGGCCAATATGATCGTCACTGCGAGGATGAAGGCGAGGGGCTGTCCGCTCCAGCTTGCCACTTTGTGCGAAAATGCCCCGAAAATCCTGTCCATTGCGATTATCTCCCGCGGCGGCGCGTTCATTTAGCCTTCATTCAGCCTATGGTTGCCATGTAGGCGGGATGACCACCATCCCTCTTCGAACGCTCGGCCTTGGGCTCGGCTCCACGCTCCTTTTCCTGTCATCCTGCGCGACCATGTCGCCCGAATCGCGCCTGCGCGCTGGGCTGCTCGATGCCGGTTTGTCGCCCCGCATGGCTGGGTGCATGGCCGAAAGGATGGCGGACCGGCTCAGCATCACGCAACTGCGCCGGCTCCAGTCCTTGGCTTCGCTCCGCAAGTCTCACATGGGCGACATGACAGTCGATCGTTTCCTCTACAAGGTCCGCGCGCTGGAGGATCCGGAGATATTTTCCGTGACCAGCAAGGCCGCTCTGATCTGCGCGATCGATCGCTGATTTTGCAATAAATCGGGGCCGGGCTTTGCAAAGGTTTTGCAATTTTGCAAAGTCGTTTTGCGAAATTCGCTGGCATTGCCGGTTCGCCTGTGCTTAGCCGCTGACCAACAAGTTTCAGCGGAAAGGACGGGCAAGCCCCCATGAACATCCATGAATATCAGGCGAAGGAACTGCTGGCGAAATACGGCGCGCCGATCGCTGCCGGTTACGCCGCTTTCTCCGTCGAGGAAGCCGTCGAAGCCGCGAAGAAGCTGCCCGGGCCGCTCTATGTCGTGAAGTCGCAAATCCACGCTGGTGGCCGCGGCAAGGGCAAGTTCAAGGAACTGGCTCCCGAAGCCAAGGGCGGCGTTCGCCTCGCCTTCAACCTCGATGAAGTGAAGGCCCACGCCACCGACATGCTCGGCAACACGCTGGTCACGATCCAGACCGGCGAAGCGGGCAAGCAGGTCAACCGCCTCTACATCACCGACGGCGCTGACATTGCGAAGGAATTCTACCTCGCTCTGCTGGTTGACCGCGCTACCAGCCGCATCGCTTTCGTCGTGTCGACCGAAGGCGGCATGGACATTGAAGAGGTCGCCCACTCGACCCCGGAAAAAATCCACAGCTTCTCGGTCGATCCGGCCGCCGGTTTCCAGCCGCACCACGGCCGTTCGGTCGCTGCCGCTCTGGGCCTGACCGGCGATCAGGCGAAGCAGGCCGCCAAGGTCGCCTCGTCGCTCTACGCTGCGTTCCTTGACACCGACGCTGAGCAGATCGAGGTCAATCCGCTGGCGCTGACCGAGCAGGGCAACCTGCTGGTCCTCGACGCCAAGGTCGGTTTCGATGGCAATGCCATGTTCCGTCACAAGGACATTGCTGAACTGCGCGACCTGACCGAAGAAGATCCGGCGGAAGTCGAAGCTTCGGAATATGACCTCGCCTACATCAAGCTGGACGGCAACATCGGCTGCATGGTGAACGGCGCGGGCCTCGCCATGGCGACGATGGACATCATCAAGCTGAACGGCGAATTCCCTGCTAACTTCCTGGACGTCGGTGGTGGCGCCAACAAGGAAAAGGTGACCGCGGCCTTCAAGATCATCCTGAAGGACCCGGCGGTGAAGGGCATTCTGGTCAACATCTTCGGTGGCATCATGAAGTGCGACATCATTGCCGAGGGCATCGTCGCCGCCGCCAAGGAAGTGAACCTGTCGGTTCCGCTGGTCGTTCGCCTGGAAGGCACGAATGTCCAGCAGGGTAAGGACATCTTGGCCCAGTCCGGCCTCGCGATCGTCCCGGCGGACGATTTGGGCGACGCGGCCAAGAAGATCGTGGCGGAAGTGAGGAAGGTCGCCTGACCCGACCTTTCGCCTGAACGAGACACCAAAGGGTGCGGGTGGTCCGGAAACGGACTGCCCGCGCCCGTGTTCGCATTGCGGACTTGGCGTGAATAAACGGAGGATGTGCAGATGAAGATCCTTGTGCCCGTGAAGCGGGTTATCGATTATAATGTGAAGCCGCGG
>NZ_JALDYQ010000139.1:0-4711 GCF_032153725.1 Sphingobium sp.
GGCCATAGTGAATCAGGTCGGCGCTTCAGATGCCAGGGTTTTTCGAGCCGTCCAATTGATGCGATGGCCGGTCATGGAAAGGTCTTTCCCCCCGTGACCGGCCATCGCTGGATCATTGTTTTCAGTCGTTTACGAGTCAGCCGCTATTCCACCTGCCTTCGAAAACGCTCCACGTTCAGTATGGCAGGCCCATGAAACGCATGCCATTTTCAAACATGATCTTGCGCGTATCGGCTTCGGACAGACCACGGCACGCCTCGTCGGCGAAGATGCGCGGCTGCTCAACGCCTTCGGCATGGGGATAGTCCGATCCCATCATCACCCAGTCCGCATTTCCAACCTGATCGACGATCGATTTCAGATTGTCCTCCGGATAGGCGACGACGCCGACATTCTGGGCGAAGATGCGGCTGGGCCGATCCTTCAACTGCCCGGCGGGCCAATAGCCGTTCTTCGCGATACCCCGGCACTTGTCCATCTTGACCAGCATGGATGGCACCCATTCGGCGCCATTCTCGGCGGACAGCACCTTCACATTGGGGAAACGTTCGAAGAAATTCCAGAAGATGAGGCTCGACAACGTCTCGATCACAGGACGTTCCGAATAGCCATGCATCCAGACGAAGGCGGACTGGCGGATGCGGCTCTGCTGCATGCCTTCGCCCCACAGCGCCATGTGACCCTTCATGTAAATGGCTTCGGACACGTGGTACACGACGCGAATGCCGGCTTCATTGGCGATCGCCCAGAAGGGGTCATGATCGGGATGGGCCGGCGCCTTGTTGTTATAGGGGCCCATCGACATCAGGATAAGCTTCGCGCCCTTGGCGATCACTTCCTTCAGCGCCTTGCAGGCCTCCTCGACATTGTCGAGCGTCATGATCGGGCAAGAGTAGATGCGATCGTTATAATTATACTTCCACTGATCGTACATCCACGCATTATAGGCATTCAGCACCGGATAGATATATTTCGGATCTTCCAGGAAGCTGATCGCGGTGATCATGTTGCCGATGAACAGGATGGACGATCGCACATCCCATGAATCCAGCAGCTTCACCCGCGCTTCGGGTTCCATCATGTCCGGCGTCTTGGCGACATGCATGTCGATCTCGGCCTTGCCTTCCTTCATGGCGCGCAGCCATTCGTGCAGCTTGCCAGGCGCGGGGACGCGGCCGTCTTCGAACAGATGGTCGGCGCTGATCTCCACCTTGCGCGGCCCCACATACATGGCAAAGTCGCCATCGGCACCGGTCTTGAAAGTAATGCCATATTTCTCGGCGGCATCCTTCGGCAAATATTTCGTCCAGGCGTCGTCCGTTTCCCAGAAATGCGTATCGGCATCGAACATAGGACCTGAATAGAGCGACGCGCCATTTGCCGCCTTTACTTGCACTGACATGATTTTTCCTTTCCCCAAATACTGATCATATTGGCAGCGGCCACGAAATGACCGGCGACGTGCTCCAGAGGCGCGCCTTGGATCGTCGATATAAGCGAGAAAAAGCACGCCGTGTATGGGGTAGGGAATGTCTATCACCCATGTGATGCCACCCCGCGCGCCATCAGATGGCCGATCAATGCCGATCCGGCGGCGACCGCCATCATCGCCGGTTGACGGTCAAGCACCTTCGACCATAGGCCCGGGGAAGAGAGATGACAGACAGGAGGCGGGAATGACTGATCTTGATGAGAAGCAGGAAGCGGGCGTTGCCTTCATCACCAGCATCATGGGCGAGGCATTTGGCGCTGCTTTCCGCGATGCCGCGACATCCGATCGCTTCGGATCGGCCATTACCCGCATGGCGGCCAGTTCGGCCTTCCACGATGCGTGGCTGCATCAAGGGCTGGCTCGCAAGGTGAAGAGCGTGGCGATCATTTCCGCATTGATCGCCACCCGCCAGCCGCTTGAACTCAAGAATCACGTCAAGATCGGCATTGCGAACGGCCTGACCACCGCCGAACTGGAAGGGCTGCTGATCCAGCTGACGCCCTATGTCGGTTTTCCCTGCATCGCATCAGCCACCACCGCCGTCATAGAGGCGATGCGCGAAGCCGGCGTATCGCCGGACGGCATCCAGACCGCCGAGGAACGGGGACTGCTATAAAAGGCAGATGGCGATGACCAACAGGAACCCGCATTTCTCCGACCTGGAAAAGACGCTCGCGCACACGCTGCCGGGCGTGATCGCCCATGTTGCCGCGCGCTATGGCGATACGCCTTTCATCATCGGCGAAGACGGCGTGCAAATCAGTTTTGCCGCCTTCAGGAATCAGGTCGATCGGCTGGCCGGCGCGCTGATCGCCCATGGCGTGGAACATGGCGACCGCATCGCCATCTGGGCGCCCAACAGCCCGGAATGGATAGTGGCCGCCTCCGCCATTGAAAGCATCGGCGCGATCATGGTGCCCATCAACACCCGCTTCAAGGGGGGTGAGGCCGCCTATGCTCTGGGCAAGACGCGGGCGCGCATCCTGTTCACGGTCAGCAGTTTCCTGGGCAATGACTATGCCGCCATGCTGCGCAACGCGGGCGGCGGGCCCGCTGGGGCCGGTCCGGTTCGCGACCTGCCAGGGCTGACCCATATCGTCATGCTCGACGGCCCGGACTTCGCCGCCTTCCAGGAAGAACGCGCCGATCCCGCCACGCTGGCCGCACGCATGGCCGGGGTCACGCCCGACACCATCGCCGACATATTGTTCACCAGCGGGACGACCGGCCAGCCCAAGGGCGCCATGCACAATCATGGTCAGGCACTGTGGATGCCGGCCATCTGGAACGAGGCCAACGACCTGCGCGCGGGCGACCGGATGGCGATCGTCAATCCCTTCTTCCACAGCTTCGGCTATCGTTCCGGCTGGGTATCGGCGCTGGTCGCGGGGATCACGGTCTATCCGCTCGCCACCTTCGACGCCGAAACGCTGCTTCATCTCATCAGCCGCGAGAAAATCTCGGTGCTGATGGGGCCGCCGACCATCTTCTTCTCGCTGATGGACCATCCGCGCTTCGGGGAATTCGACCTGTCGTCGCTGCGCGTGGGGCATACCGGCGCGTCCAATGTGCCAGTCGACCTGATTCGCGCGGGCCGGGAAATATTCGGCTTCGACCTGTTCCTGACCAGCTTCGGCCAGACCGAAAGCACGGCGCTGGTGTCGGTCAACTATCCCGACGCCAGTTTCGAGACGATCGCCAATAGCGTCGGCAAGCCGTTGCCGGGCGTGGAACTGAAAATCGCCGATGCGGACGGCAACGCGGTGCCCCAGGGGGAGAGCGGGGAATTGCTGGTCCGTGGCCCCAATGTCATGCAGGGCTATTTCGAGGAACCGGAACAGACCGCCGCAACCGTCGATGCGGATGGCTGGCTCCATACCGGCGATGTCGGATGCATCGGGGAGGATGGGAATCTTCGCATCCTCGACAGGCTGAAGGATGTCGTGATCGTCGGCGGCTTCAACGCCTATCCGGCCGAGATCGAGAATATCCTGCGCAAGCATCCGGCGATCGCCGATGTGTGCATCATCGCCTGGCCCGACGAGCGCATGGGGGAGGTTTGCGCCGCCTGCGTCATCCCGCAGCCGGGCGAAACGCTGACGCTGGCGGAGCTGACCGCCTGGTGCCGGGAGCAGATGGCGAATTACAAGGTACCGCGCCACCTGTTCCTGCTGGACGAGTTTCCGCGCACCCCGCTCGGCAAAATCCAGAAGTTCATGCTGCGTGATCAGGTCAACGGCAAGACGCAGGCCTGACGCTGCGGATCAGCGTCGTATCGATCCTATCTAAGAGCGATCGTTCTCTTCACCTTTTTCCGCCGCGATCACGATCCCTTCCGCGACGGTCAGGGATTCCAGCATCGTCCGATATTGGGTTTCGGACAGCGCCATGGGCCATAAAATGTGCGGCGCGGAGCGATCCGCGTCCACCAATCGCGCAAGTGCCGCATGGCCTTTGGCCGTCAGTTCGATGAAAAGACCGCGCCGGTCGTCCGGATTGGGCACGCGGTCGATGAAGCCCAGCGCCTCCAGACGGTCCACCCGCTTGACCACGCCCGCCAGCGACATCAGAAAATAATGCTTGAGCGCCGTCGGCGCGATGCGATGGGGCGGACCGACGCGATACAGCGCGTCCATCAGCAGCACGTCACCCGACGTCAGCCCCTCGCTCGCCGCGGAAAGCGCCATCTGCCTCTCCATGCTGCGCGCCAGCCGCAGCAGACGTGCGGTGATGGAATAGGATCGGACCAGCACCGGATCATAATCGTTCGCCCAGGCCGCGAGCGCTGCCTGCAACGGATCGGCGCCTTGATCCCGAATCCGCTCAGCCGGCTCTTCCTCCGCAGCATCCTGATCCGGCAGCGCGCGGAAGGCAGGTCCCGGGGCAAGCCGCCGGTCAGGCGACCAGAGCAGCACCTTCGCCTCGATCAGCTGATCGACCCGCCGGGCAGCCGATGATTTGCTCGCATAGCCCCAAAGACGCGCGAGGCCCGCCATCGAGGGGATGGTCAGATGTTCAGCAAAATGCGCTTCCAGCAGGGCGCGGCATGCATCCAGCCCACGCTCGCCCGCCCCCTGCTTCTTATGGCCCTGTTCCATGATCGTCATTGTCATAGAAAGCCATATGGGTGTTTGGATCGCAAGAGGGGTGATTGGGCGGCGGGTGTTGGTTCAGGGGAAGATGCTGTCGCCGAAGCGCTGGGTGTGGGTGATCAGATCG
>NZ_JALDYQ010000010.1:0-81184 GCF_032153725.1 Sphingobium sp.
CGGCCGCGCTGGAAATTTCCGTGAACACCGTCGGCTCCCACGTGAAGCAGATCTACCGCAAGCTCGCCGTCAGCTCGCGCGGGGAAGCCGTCTTCGAAGCCCTGCAGCGTGGGCTGATCACCGACCTGCCCGGCGGGCCGGCGCGCCCAAGCGGTTCGACACAGCCTGGGTCAAGGTGCTCCAGGAACATCTTGGCGCGTACAAGCATGCCGAATATGGTGCCGGCACCTCCCTGATGCGGGCGCAGCGTTACGGCTACACGCAGATGGTCAACAATGCGATCCTGACCAATTCGTCCTACAAACTGCGTCTGGCCCAGGATCTGACGCTCTATCTGGGTGAAGTCGGCTTGGATATCGATGGTTTCGACGTCGATGCCGGCAAGCGGTCCTGGCTCGAAAACCCGATCTGGCAGAAGACGCGGGAACTGATCGAATGCGCCCGGGGCGCGGACGACTTCCTCGAACAATATTTCATCATCAACGTCCTGTTCGAACCGCTCGTCGGCGAACTCTTCCGCTCCGGCTTGGTCATGCAGGTCGCGGCCGCCCAGAACGACTATTCGACGCCCGCCGTCGTGTCGGCCGCCGAAGCCGATTATGAGCGCAACCTTGCCAATACCGTCGAACTGTTCGCTCTCCTCGTCGGCGATCCGGTGCATGGCGAAGAAAACCGTCAGGTTCTGCACGCCTGGTTCGACAAATATCAGCCGATCGCCACCCAGGCCGCGATGGACCTCCAGCCGATCTGGTCGCAACCGCGCGTGAAGGCCGCCCAGTTCGCCGACGCCTATGCCTCAGCGATCAATCGCCTTCAGGCCATTGTCAAGGAAATCGGTGTCTTCGCCACCCAGGTGGCGATGCCCGGCCTTGAAACCGAAGCGGCTGAATAAGCCAACCGAACATTTGCAGAAAGGACCCAGAGCATGGCAATCACGACAGAGCAGCAGCTTTTCACGCCGCTGGATCAGATCAAGCAGGAACGCACGATCTCTCATCAGTGCGGCGTCACGATGAACGACAGTGTCGAAGCGCGTTGCATCGCGGAAGTGATGCAGGAAAAGCCCGGGATCAAGGTGACGTATCTTCCGGCAATGATCCGCGTCGATGGCGAAGGCAAGATCATCTTCAACATGGAGGAAATCAGCGAGGCCCTTGGCCGCGAAATGACCCCCCATATCTTCGAAATCTCTACTTCGACCCACTATGGCCGGATGGTGATGATCGACGAGAACACGATCATTCTCTTCGGCGACATGGACGAGGCGCTCGATTACGAATGAGGTGCCGCGCTCCGGCGGGATCATCCTGCCGGAGCGTCACTTCCCTGACCCACCCACAAACCCGATCTCCACGTAAAACAGCGGGAGACGAAACAGGAGAAGACCGATGGCCAAGATCATGCTGTATGATGGTGAAGCCCGCGCCGCGCTGGCGCGTGGCGTCGACAAGCTTTCCCGAGCGGTGGTCGGAACGCTCGGCCCCAGAGGAACGAACGCGATCATCGACCGTCCGATCGGCACCCCGCTGGTGTCGCGGGACGGCGTCAGCATAGCCGCGGAAATCGAACTACCCTGCCGCTTCGAAAATCTGGGCGCGCAGGTCGTCCGCGAAGTGTCGATGCAGACGAACGAAGTCGCCGGCGATGGCACGACGACCGCCACTGCCCTTGCCAACGCTCTGGTCCAGAGCGGCGTACCGATGGTCGAGCAGGGATATAAGGCCGTCGATGTCATTGCGGGCATCGATCGCGCCAGCGAAGCTGTGACGCATGCGTTGCGCGATCTGGCGCGGCCCGCACGGCAGGGCGAATTGCTCATGGTGGCCAATGTGGCAGCGACGGACGAGGCACTGGGCGCCCTGATCGCCGAAGCGGTGGAGCGTGTCGGGCCGGAAGGCGTGATCAACGTCGATTATGGCTTGCCTGGCTCACCAACCCGGCTCGAGGTCGATGAAGGCGTCGTGCTCGATCGCGGTTTCGTGTCGCATCATATGGCGACGGATGCGTCGAGCCTGGCGGCCGAGCTGACCGACCCTGCTATCCTGCTCACAGATCACAAGGTGCCCTCCGCTGATGCCATCCTGCGCCTGGTGGACGCGTTGAAGCCCAGCGGCAGGCCGCTGCTGCTCGTCGCGGATGAAATCTCGCCGGATGCGATCGCGGCCATGATGCAGGCGCGCGTTCAGGGGCGCGGAACCGTGGTGGCCATCAACCCGCCGGAATTCGGCCATTGGCGCAAGGCGATGATGGAAGATCTGGGGATCATGACCGGTGCGCGGGTGATCGCCCGCGATCTGGGCGGCAGGATCGAGGAAGCGACGCTCGATGACCTGGGGTCAGCCGGCTTCGTGCGGATCACGGCCTCCGCGACCGTCATTCAAGGGCCGAAGGGCGACGAACAGGCTGTCGCCGGTCGCCGGCGTCTGGTTCAGCGGCTATGGGATGAAGCGCCCCAGAATATCGAGCGGGACAAATATGCCGAGCGTCTGGCCAAGCTCACGCGGGGCACCGCGCTGCTTCTGGCGGGCGGCGCGACGCCGGTCGAACAGAAACGCACCGCCCAGTTGCTGGATGACGGGCTTCATGCGGCGCGGGCGGCCCGTGACGAGGGCGTCCTGCCCGGCGGCGGCACGGCCCTCGTGCAAGTGTCCAAACATCTCGGATCGTTGGCGAGCGAATATGAGGACGGCGCTCGCGCGGGCATTCATCTGGTGCAGGAAGCGATACGCCAGCCTCTGGCGATCATCGCCCGCAACGCCGGGCAGGACCCCGACAAGGTCGTTGCCCGGGTGATGGACGCGGAGGATCATGCCGGATTCGATGCGCGATCCGGAACCTTCGGCGACATGTTCGAAGCCGGGGTCATCGATCCTGTTCGCGTGACCTGCGCCGCACTCGCCAACGCGGTGTCGGTGGCCAAGCTCATCCTGACGACCCATTCGCTGGTGGTCGACTTGCCCGAGGACTTTGATCCTACCGCCGGCCCTGCGCGCGGCGGTGGCGCTGAGGTCTACGGACGGGCCTGATCGGCGGCGGACTGGCGATCGGCCATCACGCCTTTGCCGCTCCGATGGGTGCTTCCACAGGCCTGCGTGGAAGCACCCCTTTTTCCCGCGGAGCGGGCATGAATGACAAAATTGAGACGCACCGATGGTTGATGAACTGATGACCAAGCGTGTCGAGCGCGAACTGCGTTCGGTCATACCGAAGGACCGTTTGATCGGGGATTATTTGCGCCGGCTCGCTTATGGCACCGATGCGAGCTTCTACCGGCTGATCCCCGAACTGGTCATCATCGTGGAATCGGAAGCGGAGGTACGCTCCGTCCTGGAAATCGCCGCGCGTCATGGCGCATCCGTCACATTCCGGGCGGCGGGAACCAGCCTGTCGGGACAGGCGATCAGCGACGGACTGCTGGTGGTGCTGGGCGACGGCTGGCGGCAGGCGAAAGTGAGCGCGGATGGAGCGACGATCCAATTGCAGCCCGGCGTGATCGGCGCGGCGGCCAATCGCATGCTCGCCCGCTATGGACGCAAGATCGGACCGGACCCCGCGTCCATCGCCAGCGCCAGGATCGGCGGCATCACCGCCAATAATTCCAGCGGCATGTGCTGCGGCACTGCCCAGAACAGCTATCAGACGCTGGAATCCATGCGGATCATTCTGGCTGACGGGTGGGTTGTCGATACGGGCAACCAGCAAAGCCGGGCGGCGTTCATCCGGACCCATCGCGACATGTTCGAAAAACTCGGCGCGATGGGCCGGTCGGTTCGCGCCGACCAAAATTTGAGCGCCCTGATCCGCCGCAAATTCGCGATCAAGAACACGACCGGCTACGCGCTCAATGCGCTGATCGACTTTACCGATCCTCTCGACATCCTTCAGCACCTCCTGATCGGATCGGAAGGGACGCTCGGCTTCATTGCGGAGGTCGTGCTGCGCACGGTGCCGGATCATGCGCACAAGGCGAGCGCGCTTCTTCTTTTCCCCGACGTGGAAACGGCCGCCCTTGCGGTCATGGCGTTGCGCGGCGGACCGGTGGCGGCGGCCGAGATCATGGACCGGGCCTCGCTTCGCGCGGTGGAAGGCAAACCCGGCATTCCCGACAGGATCAGGGAACTCGGCCCCTCCGCAGCGGCTCTACTGGTCGAAGTCCGGGGCAATGACGCTGCGGAACTGGACGCCAGGATCGCGGAAGTGACGGACAGCCTGACCGGCCAGCAGATGCTCGCCCCCGCCAGCTTCGAACGCGATCCGGCCGTGACCGATGCCTATTGGAAAGTGCGCAAGGGCATGTTTCCGGCGGTGGGCGCCATGCGGCGTCCGGGCACGACGGTAATCATCGAAGACGTCGCCTTCCCGATCCAGCATCTTGCCGCCGCGACGGTCGCCCTCCAGCAACTCTTTGTCCGGCATGGCTATGACGACGCGATTATTTTCGGGCACGCCCTGGAAGGAAATCTGCATTTCGTCTTCACCCAGAACTTTGACGATCCGGTGGAGGTCGAGCGCTATCGGCGCTTCATGGAAGATGTCGTATATCTGGTTGTCGTGCGCTTTGACGGATCGCTGAAGGCGGAGCATGGCACCGGCCGCAACATGGCGCCCTTTGTCGAGGTCGAATGGGGCAGCCAGGCTTACCGGCTGATGCAGGAGATCAAGCAGCTGCTCGATCCGCAGGGCGTCCTCAATCCCGGCGTCATCCTCAACGACGATGCCGAGGTTCATCTCAAACATCTCAAGCCCTTGCCACAGGTCGACGCGCTGGTCGACCAATGCATGGAATGCGGCTTCTGCGAACCGACCTGCCCGTCCCATGGCTTTACCCTGTCACCGCGCCAGCGGATCGTGGTTGCGCGAGAGATCGCCCGGCGAGAGGCGGCGGGAGAGGACAGCAAGGCGTTGAAGAAGTCCTATGCCTTTGCGGGCGTGGACAGTTGCGCGGCATGCGGCCTGTGCGCGAATGCATGCCCGGTGGGGATCGAAACCGGTCTGCTGATGAAGCAGGAGCGCGGCAAGCGCCGGGGCGCCATCGCGCGGCGCGTCGGGAGCGCCCTTGCGGATCATTTCCCGGCGACGCTGATGGCCACGCGGGCGTCCCTCGCGGTCGGCGGCGCGGCATCGCGCGTGCTGGGGCCAGAGAGGCTCGCGGCGCTGACCCGGTCGGCCCGGCATGTGACGGGCGGACGCACCCCCATCGCGCCGGAAGCTTTGCCCCGGCCGATAAAATATACGCCGACCGCCCATGAAGCGGGATATGACTGGCTCTACATTCCCAGTTGCGCCGCGCGTACATTCGGGCCGTCCGCGCAGGAAGCGGACGGGACATCCCTGATCGATGTGTTGCAGACCCTGGCTGAACGGGCGGGGCTGACGCTCGGCTCCCTGTCCTGCGGCGGAGATCTGTGCTGCGGCATGCCGTGGGAGAGCAAGGGCCTGATCGAGACGGCGGACCAGATGGCCGACGCCGTGCTCGATGCCGCTGAAGCCACCGGATCGAACCGGATATTGGTCGATACCAGCCCCTGCACCTTCCGCCTGCAACGTCGCATGGCGGCTACCGGTCGAAAGATCGAACTCATCGACATCGCCGAATTCCTTCATGACGAGATATTGCCACGCCTGCATGTCGCGCCGGTAAGCGAGGACGTGATGCTCCACATCACGTGCAGCAGCAGGCGGATGGGCCTGGAAACGAAACTCGCGGCGGTGGCCCGGTCATGCGCCACCCATGTGGTGATCCCGGACCGCATCGGATGCTGCGGTTTTGCGGGGGACAAGGGGTTCATGCTCCCCGAACTCAACGACCACGCCCTGCGTGATCTGCCCGAGTCGGTCCCCGCAGGGTGCAAGGAAGGCTATTCCACCAGCCGCACCTGCGAAATCGGCCTGACCGGCCATTCCGGAATCTCTTATCGATCATTGGCTTATCTGGTTGAAAAGGCGACACGCCAATAGGGGTATAATATTACTACCCATGCCCGGGAACCTGGCCTAAACTATTGTATAACGGTGGAGTACCCCATGGGTGACATCCGCCTGACATAAGGAGAAGCACCTCCGGTCGATGCGACCCCGGATCGGCCAGACCCGGGAAAACAGGCCCGGCAATTGTTTGAGGACCATGTTTGGGAAAGGGGTTCTCCAATCAATTCGCCGGCCTGGTATCTGCGGAGGACGCGGGAGGGTGTAGATGGGTATGAACGCATTTGATCGCGCGGGCCAAACGTCATTGGCGGTCCTGGAAGAACGTGATCATGCCGTGGTCCGGGCCTGGGAACATTTCGTATCCGGGTCGATATGCGAACCTGCGCTCGTGCGGGATGTCGTGATACAGAGCTGGCAGCGCTGCCAGCGCTCCCACGTCAATCTGGGCGTGGAATATGCGCCCTATCTCGCGAACGACAAAATAACGCATCTGCGGCACCGCAACCGGCAATTGCTTCAGGCGGCCGCCCCTACCCTGACCCAGGCGGCAGACCTGCTGGCGGGCACCAGCTCGCTGATGCTGATCACGGATCACAAGGGAGTCGTGCTCGAAACCGCCGGCGACATCCATACGGTCCATGCAGGGATGGACATCGCGCTGATGCAGGGCGGACTCTGGACGGAGAGCGATGCCGGCACCAACGGAATCGGGACTGCCATTGCCATAGGCGGGCCGGTGATGGTCCACGCTGGCGAACATTATTGCGAGGGTATCAAGGGCTGGAGTTGTGCCGGGGCGCCCATCCGGGACCCCCTGAATGGGGAAATCCTGGGCGTTCTCGACATCTCCGCCAAAAAGGGGCAATCCAATGCTCAGATATTGGCGCTTGCCGTTGTCACGGCCAGTCAGATCGAACAGCGGCTGACCCGCCAGGTCGAGGCAAAGCATCTTCGCCTGATGGAAATGGGTCTTGAACACAGCCAACGACATTCGGGCGACGATCTGATCGCGATCGATGCCTTCGGCCGCATCGTCTATACCAGCAGACTGGCGCAAAAGGTTCTGAGCGAACGCCTGGCACTGAGCCTGCCCGAACTAAGGCGCGGCACGCGCATCCTGGATGATGATGGCAGGCCGATCAGCGAATTGATACCCGGCCTGCCGCGCGACTGGCTCCGTCCCCTTGTTTCCGATGGCGAACTGGGAGGCCATTTGCTGGTCATCCCTTCCCAGCAGCGCTCCCGCGCCGCGCCCCCGCGTCAAATCCGGGATGAATCAGACCCGGCCCGATCGCAGTTCGACTGCATCGTGGGCGAAAGCTCCTCCATTCGTCACTCGATCGCCATGGCCCGCCGCATCTCCCCGCTTAACGTACCGGTCCTGATCGAAGGTGAATCCGGGGTGGGCAAGGAACTGTTCGCCCGCGCCATCCATGGAGAGAGCAGGGTAGCACAGGGGCCGTTCGTCGCATTCAACTGTGGTGCGGTATCCAAAGATCTGATCGCGAGCGAACTCTTCGGCTATGTGCGCGGGGCCTTTACCGGCGCGAGCAGCGAAGGACGCATCGGCCGGTTCGAGGAAGCGGACGGCGGCACGCTTTGCCTCGATGAAATCGGTGAACTCAGCCTGGAATTGCAGCCCTATCTGTTGCGCGTGCTGGAAGAAGGGGTCGTGTACAGGGTAGGCGACAGCAAGCCGCGTCGCGTCAATGCGCGGATCGTGGCCATGACCAATCGCGACTTGCGGGCCGAGGTGGCGGCGGGACGTTTTCGTCTGGACCTATATCATCGCCTGAGCGTGACTGCGGTCGAAGTCCCTCCCCTGCGCCTGCGGCGGGACGATATTTCGCGCCTGATCGACTATTTCAATCCACGCATAGCCGACCGTCACGATCGCCGGCCGGTGCGCTTCACTCCAGCAGCCATGGCCAGGCTGGAGGACTATGATTGGCCCGGCAATGTCAGGGAGCTTCGCAATGTCGTCGAGCGCAGCCTGTTGTTCGCCCAGGATGATATAGCCGATGTGGATGTCCTGCCGCGAGAAATTGCGCGCACCGAAGAATTGGAGAAAGTCAGTGCTCCAGAGAGCATGGCCGCGGCAATTCCTCCTTCCGACGGCGAGCGGCTGGCAATCAGCAAGGCCATCCGCCTGGCGGGTGGAAACCTGTCCGTGGCCGCAGCTATGTTGAGCGTGTCACGCAGCACGCTCTATCGGAAGATGAATCAATATGGCCTGAAGCGAATCAGTCCGATTGAGATAAACCAGAGCCTTCTTGGTGATGACGGAATATTGCAGTAACAAAATACTACGTCATTGTTGAATAGTTTTTGTGTAGTACTATAATGTGTAATATTGTATCTTTAATGGCACAGAGTATTTTGTAATCCGCATGGTTCAACAATAACTTCTCCGTTCATTTTAAAACGTCAATCATAATGTCTCCTGCTGAATAATAGTGGGAGAGTGTTATGAGTTTTTTTCGTAATCTGGCGGCTGCGGCATTGGTTGCGCTTCCCTTTGCCGTCAGCAATCAGGCACAAGCATTGGAGTTGGAACCGGAGGAATTCGTCACGGCACCGGCCGGAACTACGGCATTCCTCGGATATGCGATCTACGCCAATCACGACAGGCTGGCGCCGGTGAGCGGCCCCAGCCTGGATGACGGCACCAATCTCGACCTGAACCTGGGCATTGCGCGTCTGGCGCATTATTTCAACGTGGGGGACACCCTTGCGCTCGTGGAGGTATTGCAGCCCTTCGGCTCCCTTAACAAGGCGCGAGTTGCAGGGCAAAAATTGAACTCCAGTTCGGGCCTGGCCGACACCATCGTTGCGGCGGCGATCTGGCCAATCAATGACACCCGGAACAGGACCTATGTTGGGCTCACCTTGTACACGACCCTTCCCACCGGGAAATATGACAAGGAAAGGGCCGTCAATCTCGGCGGGAATCGCTTCGTCTGGGACCCCCAAATCGCCCTGTCGAAAGGCATCGGCAAAAATTGGTCGGTCGACCTGACTGCCGACCTGATCTTCTACAGCCATAACGACAAAGCCGGCATCAATGGCGCGCAACTGCTGACCCAGTCGGAAACGGTGCAGATGCAGGCCTTCCTGAACCACAAATTCGCCAACGGCTTCACCCTGTCTGCGGGTTATCAGGGCATGCGGGGCGGCAAGCAGAAGCTTGACGGAATCGACAACGGCAATCGCACCCATTTTGACGAGGCCCGGCTTGTCGCGTCGAAGTTCGTGACGTCCAAATTTCAGCTGATGGGTGAAGTCAACCATCAGTTCAACGTGCGCGGCGGCTTCCGTCAGGACATCGGCCTGCTGATCCGGGGCCTCTATATTTTCTGATTATCCGAAGCAAAGCGATACAGACTGACACAAATCTGTTTCATGCGGCGTCCCGCGTCCCGCTTTGCGGGCCTGGGGCGCCGCAATTCGTTGGAAAACCGCTCCAGCCAAAGTTGGCACGAAGTTTGATTACTTCCCTGTAACCGGCAACCGCAAAACGTCGGATAAGCCGTCAAGGTTCTGGAATGCTGGGAGAGGAAGGCTATGTGCCGATTTTATCGCCATACTTCATCGGACAACTATAGTCCGGCGACGCGGAAGGTCCGCATTCATGGCCATTCCACATCCGTCCGCCTTGAGAAGAGCTTTTGGGACATATTGGAATGCATGGCCGCGGCCGAGGGGAAAAGCCTGGGCCGGCTGGTCACCATTCTTCACGATGAAGTTCGACAGTCCGAACAGGACCTGCCCAACTTCGCATCATGCTTGCGCGTGATGGCCCTGCAATATGGCGTTGAGCATGGACAAGGTTGCAGCGCGATTCCGGGAGAAAAATGATGTTATACTATCGCTATCATAAACAGACCGATACAGGCGAAATCATTCAATTCGCCTGCCGTGCCGACAATTACGGATATCTGCTGGCCGACCGTCGAAGCGGAAGAGCTGTCGCGATCGACACGCCCGACCCGTTAATGGTGATTGCCCTGCTGGAACAGAAGGGCTGGCATCTGACTTACATCCTCAACACGCATTGGCACGACGATCATGTTGGTGGAAATGTCATGTTGAAGGAGGCCACCGGCGCCCGCGTCATCGCGCCGGAGGCGGAGAGAAAGCGCATCCCGGGAATAGACGTCGGCATCCGCGACGGCGCCGTCATCATCCTGGGCGACCTGACGATCCATGCGATGGAGACGGCAGGACATACTTTGGGCAGTTTGAGCTATTATGTCCCGAAGGTAGATGCCGTTTTTTCCGGCGATGCGCTTTTCACGATGGGTTGCGGTCGCCTGTTCGAGGGCACCCCCGAAATGGCATGGAACGGCCTGCTCAAGCTTGCAGCCCTGCCCGCCGAAACCCGCATTTATTGCGCCCATGAATATGGCCTTGCAAATGCAACCTTCGCCCTTAGCCTCGACTACCATAATGACCAGGAATTCTCTGCCCGTGCAGAGGCAATACAAATGCGACAGAACTCCCCGACTGTTCCCAGCACGATTGGTCTGGAACGCCGAACGAACCCGTTCTTTTCGATCCCGATCAAAAAATCCCATATCAAGGAACAGGTCGAACTCTACAGTATCCTGAGAGATCAGAAGAACAATTTTGGCCTATAAAATATATTTTAAGATAGAGCAGGTTTCGATCCGATGCCATCGGATCGAAACCTGCTCTGTTCGAGAAACCGCATTCCGACAAAGGACACGCGCGCCTTGAACGACTGCGACCTTTCTAAAGGGGAAGGTCAAGCATCAGAAAACCTCTTGAACGAAGATGGCGGACAGTGCCGCGCTTCAGGTAACGGCAGCGCGCTCGCGAAATTCGGGGCGGTCCCATGCCCCACTGACGCAGACGCCGCGCAGTTGTTCGACCGCTTCGACCACATCCCGATAGCGGAGATAGAGCGGCGTCAAGCCGAAGCGGAGTACGTCAGGCGCGCGAAAATCACCCACCACCTGACGCTCGCCCAGCGCGCGGATCATCTCATAGGCATGGGGATGGGCATAGGAAAGCTGGCTGCCGCGCCGGGCGGCATCACGCGGACTGACCAGCGAGAAGCCGAACTCCGCGCAACGCTCGTCCATGCACTGGATGAACAGTTCGCCCAACCGCACGGACTTGCGGCGCAGTTCCCGCATGTCGGCGCGCAGCATGAGGTCGATGCCGCATTCGAGGGCGGACAGGCCAAGCACCTGCGGCGTCCCGCAAAGGAAGCGTCCAATGTCGGCCACCGCCTCATAATCCTCTTCGAAGGCAAAGGGCCGTGCATGGCCGAACCATCCCGACAACACCGGCCTGGCAGCCAATTGGTGCCGTTCCGCGACAAAGATGAAAGCCGGCGCGCCCGGACCTCCGTTCAGGAATTTATAGCCGCAGCCTACAGCGAAGTCGGCATTGGCGCTGTTCAGATCGACCTCGATCGCGCCGGCGCTATGGCTCAGGTCCCAGACCACCAGAACGCCCTTTTCATGGGCGGCGCGGGTCACCGCCGTCATGTCGCGGATCAGGCCGGACTTGTAGTGGACCTGGGTCAGCAGCAGGACGGCGACTTCCTCGTCCAGCGCGCCGACGACATCGGCGGGGTCCACTGTCCGGGAGCGCAGCCGTCCGCCGCTGAACGCCTCCATCCCCTGCATCATATAGACGTCGGTGGGAAAATTGGTCCGCTCCGACAGGATCACCGGGCGATCCGGGCGAAGCGAGACGGCGGCGGCCAGTGCCTTGAAGATATTGATCGATGTCGAATCCGCCGCGACGATCTCGCCGGGACGGCCGCCGAGCAGGCGGGCGATCTTGTCGCCTATGCGCTGCGGCGCGCTGACCCATTCCGCCTTCAACCACGATCCGATCAGCCCATCGCCCCACTCCCGCGAAACCACGTCGGCGATCCGTGGGGCGGTCGCCCTGGGCAGGGCGCCAAGCGAATTCCCGTCAAGATAGAGCAGGCCCTCGCGAAGCTGGAACTCAGCGCGGAAAGGCGCGAGCGGATCGCGGGCGTCAAGGTCGGCAATTGCGTCTGCCATCGGGGACATCAATTCATCTCCCGAAGGATAGCGCGCACCGGCGACGCATCGGCTCCGGCGATCTTGAGAGGCAGGGCGATGAGTTCGAAGATTCCGGCGGGAACATCGTCCAGCACCAGCCCTTCCAATATGCGCATGTCGCCCCGCAACATCTCCTGATGGGCGTCGAGCGTCTTCGAGGTTTCGGGATCGAGCGACGGCGCATCGGTACCGATCAGGCGCACGCCCATATCGCGCATCCGGGCCAGCACATCCGGCGCGATGGCGGTGAAATCGGAAACCCAGCCATTGGCGGGAAAGCGGTCGAACGTACGCAGCAGCACGCGCCGTTCGCCTTCGACGGCGGTCCAGTCCACGTCCCCCTGCTCCACCCGTTCCCGTGCCCCTCGGACATCGAGAACCACGCAACGGCCGATATAAGGCTCCAGATCGCATTCCGCGCTCGCCTTGCCTGCAATGGCATAGTGCAACGGGGCGTCGGCGTGGGTCCCGGCGTGCAGCGACGTCTCGATCGCCCCGACATTCACCGGACACCCCACGTCGATCTCCGCCAGCCGCCGCAGCGTGAAGGGCGGTTCCCCCGGCCATACAGGCAGGCCCGCGCGCAGCGTCTGGGAGATATCCCACATCCTCACGGTTCCTGGCCATCGGCATAATTAGGGCCCGCCTTCGGCGCGACCATCCGGGTGCGCATCGACCACAGTTCCGGGAAGAAGCTGAGGTTCAGGGCCTTCACCAGATAGTTGACGCCGGCCGATCCGCCAGTGCCGGGCTTGTGCCCGATCACCCGCGATACAGTCTTCATATGCTTGAAACGCCATTCCTGGAAATAATATTCCAGCGCGGTGATTTTCTCCCCCAATATATAAAGATCTTCATATTTATCGACGTCGGAATAGATTTCGAGCCACGCATTCTCGACCTCGTCCGAGGCGACATAGGGCTTGCTCCAGTCCCGATCGAGATGCGACGCTGGAATGGCAAGGCCACGCCTTGCAAGCAGGCGCAGCACTTCGTCATAGAGCGAAGGCGCGTGAAGCACCGCGCTGAGACGCGCATGCGCTTCCGTCTCATGATGGACGAGCAGCAGATCCTTCCGCTTGTTGCCGAGCATATATTCAAGCTCACGATACTGGTGCGACTGGAAGCCGGATGCCTTGCGAAGATAGCCGCGAAAGGTGAGGAAATCGTGCGGGGTCAGGGTTGCCAGCACTTCCCAGGAATGGATCATATGCCGCTGGATGGTCGCGATCCGGTCCAGGCATTTTTCAGCCCGGCGCAGGCGGTCGTTCCGGATCGCCTCCAGAGTCAGGCCCGTCTCGTGCAGGACCAGCTTGATCCAGAGTTCCATCGTCTGATGCATGATGATGAACAGCAGTTCGTCGGGCTTGTCCGACACGGGCACCTGCGCCGAAAGCAGCTTCTCGATCTGGAGATGCCGGGCATAGGAGAGCCCACGATCCCACTGGATATTTTCCCCATCGATGCGCGCTTCGAAGCTTTCCACGCCATCTTCGACGAAACGACGGATTTTCAACGCGCGGCTCCCATACATTATCATTGAATGAACAGGACAATCCTGAATCATCATGGCGCGAGCGAACGACAGGCAAGCGCAAGGCGAAATATACTCCGCATGAGATGAAAAGGCTCAACGAAAATCCAACCGGCCGCGGCCATAGGTGCCAGGACGGGCTCGATCCCATTTTTTCTGCGATGGCCGCGTCGCCTGGTCAATGGGCGCTGGCAACCGCCCACTTCGTCAGGGAAGACCGTGATTTGATCGTTTTCAGGAAGATTTTGGTGGACAGCCGATGCACGCCTGGAAGCTTCGACAGATCATGACGCAACAGGTCGTCCAGATGCTCCATGGACCGGGCGAAGATGCGCAGAACATAGTCGCTGTCGCCCGCCGTGGTCCGACATTCGATCACGGCCGGATGGGCCAGAACGGCGTCCTCGAACGCGATGTGGGCATCGAGTCGAATCTGGACGTCGACAAGACATTCCACCACAAGACCGAGAGCCGATGGACTGACCTCCGCATGGAAGCCCCGGATCACGCCGGCTTCCTCCAGGGCACGCACGCGCTGCCATGCCGGGGACTTGGAAACGCCCACGCGCTCGCTCAAGGCGGCGAAGGACATGCGCCCATCATTTTCGAGTTCGGCGACGATCTTCCGGTCGATGTGATCCATTCCGTCATCCCTCCGGCAGCTCCATACATGGCGCTCGATATGCTGCCCCTTTTCAGAACAACGTTATCAGGAATATGGGAACAGCGAAACGATGTTCTGCAAACGGGCCGTTCCGACCAGCAGTTCGGGACAATGTCCGCCGCGATGGCACCTATGATGGACGTCGAGGTTTCAGGAGGCCCCGGATGGCTATCGCCCATATGTTCGACACTCCACCGCAGGGCGTCGCCACGGATTGGACGATGCCGCAGAACTGGAATCAGTTCACTGCGGAAGAACATGACAGCTGGGACAAGCTGGTCGATCGGCAAAGCCACGCGCTCGAGCGCTATGCCTCAAGGACATTCCTGAACGGACTCAATCTCCTGCATCTCACAGGGAAGGGCATACCGGATTATCGTCAACTCAACCCACTGCTTCATGCCGCCACGGGCTGGGAGGTCGTCGCGGTGCCGGGAATCGTACCGAACGACGCCTTTTTCCAACATCTGTCCGAACGGCGCTTTCCGGCGGCGAATTTCCTGCGCGAGGCCGACTCGCTCGACTATAGCGAGGAACCGGACATGTTCCACGACCTGTTCGGCCATTTGCCGATGCTGGCCAATCCGGTTTTTGCAGAGTTCATGGTGCAATATGGTCGGGCGGGATTGCGCGCGGAACAATGGGGGATGTCCGGTTTCCTGGCGCGTCTCTATCTTCATACCGTCGAATTCGGCCTGGTGAATGAAGCAGACGGCCTGCGGGCCTATGGCGCGGGAATGCTTTCCAGCTACGCGGAGACGGTGCATGCCCTGACCGATGCCGATGCCCGTCATCTGCGCTTCGATCTGCCTCGCGTGATGCGGACGGACTATCTGTTCGACAAGTTTCAGCGGGTCTATTTTGTGGTTGACAGTTTTGAGGAACTTCTCCGAGTGATGGAAGAAACCGATTTCGCCGAAGTTTACCGCATCATCGGCGCTTTGCCGATGATCGCGCCGGAGGACATTTGCGAAAGCGACCAACCCTATCTCGCCGAAAAATGAGCATGCATCCATGATCGTGGAATGACCGCCGATCCTGCCGCGCATGTGCCGGTGTTCCTGGACGGGCCTTCCCGGCACCGGCCGGATGAAACCGCAACCGCAATCAGACATCCCCACTCGTCGCAAATCGGTTGCCATGCGTCAGCCATCGGGCGAATAGCGGGCGAGAGCGTAGGAGGGTTGAAAGTTCATGAAGCTTGGTTCGTTTGTTCGCGCCTTTGCATTGGGTGTGGCGCTACTGCCGGCGGCGGCGCTTGCCGATGACCCGCGCGATCCGACGATGCGCAGCGCCGCGGCGCGCGCACGCGATCGCGCGATCATCAAGCGAATGAACCAACAACAACTCGCCTATGTCCGCCAGCGCGACGCCAGGAACCGCCCGACTTATCGCGTGACCCAAGGCGAACGCGACAGATATGAAGACGCCCGTGCCGAATATGCGCGCAGGATGGCGGCTTGGCGCCACGCGGTGGCCGCCTGCAATGCTGGCCGTTGGGAATATTGCGACAACTAATCCATCCCCACTATAGGATTGAAAATAAGAAATTTTTTGACAATTCCCAATCGCAACTACCAACAAATTTCCAACAATCGCGATATGTGACAGTCCCGACCCTTCGTGATGCCGGGGATAAGGTGCGATGCTCCTGCCCGGTGGTTGTATGCACCTCAGGACGGTCGATGCAGCGATTGCCGCAGTACCGGATGGTGATAAAGGTGGAGCATGACCGCCTCAAAGCCACTGGACCGCCGTTCGCTTACACTCGCGGCGCTTTCCACCGTGGTCGAATGGTATGATTTCACCCTGTTCCTTTATCTCGCGACGGTGCTCGCACGGCTGTTCTTCGTCGGCCAGAACGCGATGCTCACGACGCTGGCGGGTTTTGCCGTCGCCTACCTGATGCGGCCGCTGGGCGCGATGGTGTTCGGACATCTCGGCGACCGGCATGGACGACGGACGACGCTGCTCGTGTCGATGGCGTTGATGACAGTAGCCATGCTGCTAAGCGGCTTGCTGCCGACAGTGGCGCAAATCGGGCCGGCCGCTGGGATATTGCTGCTGCTCCTGCGCTGCGTGATGGGCTTTGCAGTGGGAGGCGAATATAACGGCGTCGTTGCCTATCTGCTTGAAGGCGCGGCTCCGCATCGTCGGGGGTTCGTCACCTCGATGGCGGCGGCGACCAGCGAGATTGGAGGGTTGTTGGCGGCGGGCGTATCGGCACTTACCGTGAGCCTCTTGCCTGCTCCGGCGCTGGAAAGCTGGGGCTGGCGGTTACCCTTCCTGTTCGGCGCGGTGCTGGCGGGCACGATCCTGTTGGCCCGGGCGGCGATGCGGGAATCGCCGGAGTTCGAGGTCCATCGCGCGGCAGGGACGCTGGTGAGCAGGCCGCTGGGCCATGCTGTGTCGCGCTACAGATCGGGCGTGGCGCGAGGCTTCGCCATATCGGCCCTTGGATCAATCACCTACTATATCGGCATCACCTACCTGCCGATCCACCTGGTGTCGGCGGGCGGGCTCAGCGAAGCGGATGCGCTCCAACTGGCGACCGTCGCCGCGGTCGCAGTGATAGTCGTGACGCCCTTCATCGGCTTGCTCGCCGACCGGTTCGGGCGTCGTCCGATGCTCGTAGTCCTCGCTATCCTGTCAGCGGCGCTGCCTTATGCGGCGTTCCGCCTACTTGCCGAAGCGGGAGCGTTTTCATCGCTGATCGGCGCCGTGGTGCTCGCCGCGCTGGCCGGCGGCGTCAGTGCCGTGGGCGCGGTGGCGACGGCTGAACAGGTTCCAGCGGAGGGGCGGCTGAGCGGACTTGCCCTTGGCGCCACGACCGCAACGGCGTTGTTTGGCGGCCTGACGCCTTGGCTTGCGCAAGTGCTGACGGAGTGGACAGGGTCGACCACAGCGCCCGGCATTATGATCGCGCTGGTTTCGCTGGCGGTGCTTCCGGTACTGCTGACGCTTCCGGAAACCCGGCCACTACGAAGCTGAGATCAGGGATTGGTCTATATTACGGGTTCGTCCGACCCTTCCCAGTCACTCAGCAGCGAGTTCTGGTTGCCCCCGCGGACGGGCTATTTTTCCGTTTTGGATGCCTGAACCTGGCCAACAAAAGCCACTCGTTCAATGCTCCTAGAATGACGCCATAAGCGCCGTGGCGAAATAGCGCGTATCGCCTGTGGCAAGAGCCCTTTGCAGAACTTCAGCCTCAAATTTATTGTCATCAAGTGCAGACCGGCAGGTTGAATCGGCCGATCAATAGTCCCGTCTCTCGATACTGAGATCAACAGACGCGGCATTCAGTCGCGCGCTCCTTACTCGCCATAGACCACAAAGGCAGCCCAATGGCGTGGCGCTTCGAAAAGCCTCGTATCGCCTGTTTCGTCCTCGCGCGGCGCCAGTTCCGATTGGATCGATTGCGCCTGCCCGGCGAGAAGCGCCCCTTCCGCCACCCTGGCGGCGACATAATCGTTCAGATCGGCAATCCTTGCATCCCTGAGCCAGATCTGGGCGTTGCGGAGCGCCGTCGCCGGCATTTGATGCTCCTTCAGATGGAGTTCGTAAAAGCGGCTCATCAGCAAAGTCGTCGAAAGGTCATCGACCGGCCAGAGCGACGCGACGACAGCGGCCGCGCCAGCCATCATGAAGCCGGCGGGCAGCCCGAAAAACTCATCGGGATTGTGACCGACCTCCGAGATGCCCGTGCTGCACGCGGACAGGACGACCAGGCGAGGCTCTCCAACGCCTTGCCGCGCCTCCAGCAGATCGCCCAATGTCAACCGGACACCTTGCTGTCCGATGGTGAGGCCGGACGCCCGCGCGTCATCCCAGTCGAACCAGCCATGGGTCGCAAGATGCCAGTAAGATTTCGTTCCCATCGCTTGCAGGAGGACGGCTTTGCCTGGATTCTGCCACGCCTCGTGGGGAGCGGACGCAAAGGCGCCTTCGACCAGCCGGCCCTCGAGCGAGGCGAAATCAAGTCCCGCATCCTGCGGAGGAAGCAGCAGCGCCAGCCCCTTGCGGCCTGATCTTGCCGCCCGGTTTTCCGATTCGCGCATGGCCGCCAGGCTCGGCACGAGCCGGATCACGAAATCGTCCGCAAGAGCATGACCGCTTTCAGGATCGACCGCCAGAGCAAGGGGAAGGATGGCCGTCGCGCCGTCGGGAATGATCGTGACGATGCTTCCCGCAGCGATGCCTGCCGCAGCGATCCCATGGCGGATCGCGGCCCCCAGGGTGGCACCGAGTTCGTCCTGCAACTGCTGCAAGTCCAGATCATCGGGCGGCGCCAGCGGCTTGCTGCGCCGGGTCCGGCTGACCCTGTCGATCAGGGGATCGATCCGGTTCCGGGTCAGTTCGGCCAACTCGACAGACTGGACATCGCCTGAGGGACGCGCGACCAAAACGATAGTGCCAAATTCCGTGATGACCGGAGCCAGTAGAACGCCATCCTTGACGACATCGCGGGACGACGGTTGCGACAGGGCCGCGCGGGAGCCTTTCTCATACAGAGCCAGAATGCGTTGACGCATCGCGTCGAACTCACCGAGCATCGCAACGTCGGTGGCGCGTCCGCTGGCATCGCTTCTCACCAGCGTTTCGAGTTCCGTTTCCCTTCGCCGCAGATCGCCCCGCAGCTGCGTCAGTTCCGCCTTTTCTTGAGGCCTGAGATCAAGGTTGTTCGCGCTGAGCGCGGTGAAGAGCAACCGGGCCTTGCCGGAGGACAATATGTCGAGCGCCTGCCCATTATCGCCGGCCTTGGCCGCCGCGTAGGACGCCAGCACATAGATGTCGCCGGCGTCGCCCAGCACATCCCGAAGCTGCGCCTCGTCCATGCCCAGGCCGATCAGCCGTTCGGCGGCGCGGCGGGCAATCTTGAGCGCATCGCGCGCCTCTTCATATCGGCCGAGCGCAATCAGCGCGTTGCCAAGAGCCCTGCCCACGGAAATCGCAAAGCGATCATCCACCCCTTCTCCCAGCAGCGCCTGCCGATAGGCGCGAACCGCTTGCTCAAGGTTCGATTGCCGATCGCCCGTGATCCGGCGGCGAAAGACCTGACCAAGCTGGTAATTCGCCCCGGCCTGCAAAGCCCCCCATGCCCTGGGCGACGTCCGGATGACGTCCAGCATCGCAATCGCGGTTTCCTGATTATTGGCCAGCCCACCCTTGTCCCGCCGGGCCAGAACAGGGGCGAGATTCCTTTGCAAGACCAGCCAGCCATCGTCGGACAGTTGCTGCGTGATCACCCTGCCCGCCGCCTCATAGGCCGTGATCGCCGCCTCCACATTGGCCTGCTCGTTACCGAAAGGATTGCCCGCCAGATGCGCGCCCAGATTGATCTGTGTCGTTGCCCAGGCCACCGGGTCCGTCGCCTGAGAGCGCATGGACAAGGCGGCCTGATCGGCAAGGATGGCGTTCCGCATATTGTCGGAACGCCGCCCCCGGACCCTGTCATTCAGCGCCCCGGCCATCACCAGCTGGGTATTCGCCCAAGCGCCGCGCGTTTCGGGTTTATCGAGCGCGCTCAAGGCATCGCGGCAGGTAGCCACGGCATGTTCGAGATTGTCGGCACGGTCCCCCAATATTCTGGTGAGATAGGCGAAACAGGCACCGCTTTGGGCCAGCCCCCATTCGGTGCCGTTGCGCTCCAGCCGGGCCGATGCTGCTTCGAAAGAGGCTATGGCGTTTTCGAGATTCAGTGCCGGGACGCCGATCTGCCGGGACTGGAAAAGCTGGCCCAGTTGACGGTTGAGATGCCCTGCCTCCTGCCCCCCGGCGCGGACCGCTGCATGGCGCAGGGCCAGAAGCTGAACGTCCGTCGTAAAGGTTTCGCGGACGGATAGTCGCGCAAATTCGGGCCGGAGACGTCCAGTCAGCGACCGGAAAATCTCCATCTCCCGGTCATCGGCAAGGCGGTCGAGCGAGATCGGGCCGCTGCGCGGAACGGCTTGCCACAGGATAGAGGGGCGCGCGTCATCGCACTGCGCCAGATCGTAAAAAGGCGCGACATGCTTTTCGAAACCCTCTGCGAGGGTCCGCCCCTGTTCGTTGACGGCGTCGGCAAGCGGGCGAGCCGAGGGGATTTCCCCGGCTGGCTCCGCCTGCGCCCGCTCGAACCAGTATCGCGTGAATTCCAGACTTGCCCGGACAATGGCTGGATCGGGCGGGCGCGGATCATTGGGCGACGGCAGCCCGGCCATGCCAACGCCGGCGCAGAAAGTGGCTATTTCGTGCTTGTTCCGGAATTGCGTGCCCGTCGGGGCCGCCCCTGCCGACGAAGCTGCCAGCAGCAGGCATCCCGCCGCCCCAACAAGCGGGGCGGGTTTCAACACCGGTTTGCGCATGATCACGATCCGCTGCGCCGCATCGCCCTCAAGGCCGGCGATGGAACTGGATCGACGATCCCTCGACCGCGCCATAATAGCTGACGCCGTCCATCTGGAAGGGGCTGCCGCCGGGCGTGCGCATTTCCTGATCCGGCAGGATGGCGAAGGTTTCAAGTTGGTCGATCCCCAACTGCCGCCCCTTCGCGATCCAGGCGGACAGGTTCAGAAGGACCAGCTGGCGGTTGCCATCCGGTTCCACCTGCGGCGCAATCGCGACGATGATCGGTTGTCCGTGCGGCTGGACAATCAGCAGCCGGCGCATCGCATTGGCGATCATGCGGCCCGCCAATTCGCTCGCTGTTGTCGTGATCGCGCCGGGATTCTGATCAGGCGTATCGGCATTCAGCCGCAGTTGCAGTCGGGACAGCTCGTCCTCGACATTCGCGCGAATGGCCTGCGCATCCGCGTCCCCCAGACTTTCTTCCGCGATGGATGCCAATCGCACCTCACCATTTTGCGCGCCCGCCGGGGTCGCGCCGACGCCCGCAACGATCACGCAGGCGACCAACAAATTCCGCACCAATCCCCAAATCATAACAATCCCCCCAAAGCCTGCGGTGAACCGCATTCAGGCTCCCCGCATCCCGGGTAGACAGCGCCATCCATTCCCGCCGCTTGTCAAGGCCCCGGCGCATCGCTCGCCAGACGAGCCATCGGCCCAGATCGTCTGCTGACCGAATGTCACGCCCAAGATGGCGCGAATCTACCTGTCCTCCAGATGGACACCAATCTCAAGATGATCGGTTGACGCGCGTTTAACCCGCGCCTGATAAGCGGAGGCCATGCACCATACGGAACCCAGCATTCCAGTCGAACAGGCCGTAACTCCCGCCCTTGCCGGGGAAGAGCATTTTCGGCTCGTCACCGGCTTTGCCGATCTTTTCACCGCGGTCGTTCTGATCATTGGGCTCGTCGCCCTTGGCGGTTTGGCGGGCAAAAGTTTGGGCGTATTGGCGGGCATTACCATGGCGGCGCTGACATGGTGGCTAAGCCGGCCGTTGGTCGAACGAAGGAACTTCGCGGCCTGCGCCATCGTGCTCGCCTTCGGCTTTGTGGCTGGCGTCCAAGTGACGCTGGCGCCAACGCTCGGAATATTGGGCAGCTTGCTGGGAGCGGCCGCGACATGGTCCTACTGGCGTCGGTTCAGGATACCCGCCGCTGCCGCCGCGTCGATCCTGACGCTGGTTCTGCTGGCGGGCGGATCGTCTACCAACCTCTTTTCCTTCACACCGTTTCAGAGTTACCGCTCAGCGTCCGGAATGGCGCTGCTTTGGGGCCTTGTGCTCTTCGGCATAGCCATGGCCTGGGATATTTCGGACCGCCTGCGGCAAACGCGGCGCGCTGATGTCGCGTTCTGGCTGCATCTGTCGGCTGCACCGCTGGTTGTCCACGGTGCCTTTGCAATCCTGCATGACAGGCTGGGATATGGGCCAGCCGACAATCCGCTGCCGATCCTCCTGCTCTTTCTCATGCTCGCGATTGTGGCGCTGGTCGTGGATCGACGCCCGATCCTGGTGTCGAGCATCCTTTATGTCGCATATGCACTCTATTCGCTGGTCGCGGTCAAGGATGAACCACTAAAAAGTGTCGCCATCGTCGCACTGCTGCTGGGCGGCGGCATATTGTTGCTGTCGGTTGCCTGGAATCATCTGCGCCGGTGGTTGCTGGCCATTGCACCCGCGGCCCTGTCCCGCTGGGTGGTTCCGACCGCCATGATCAGCAACCCGCCGGTGCCACGACCTGAAACCCCCGCGAGCGAAACCGAGCCTCTGCGGTTGGTGTTCAGCTTCAACGACATATTCGTGGCGATGGGCCTCAGTACGCTGATCGCAGGCAACTGCCTCATTTCTCTGCGGTTGTTCGCGATGCCAGGTGCCGCAACAGCTCGGTCGGACTTTTCATCCCTTTCACCGCTTGATTGGCGTCTGCTCATTCTGCCGGCGGTCGCCAGCTGGGGAGCGGCCGAATATTTCGTTCGGCGCCGCCGCATGGCTCTGCCTGCGCTTCAATTGGCCAGTTCCTTCTCCTTCATCGTCGGCTATGCAGGCATCATCATCTTCTGGCATTTCACCGGCGAGCAGCCCCGTTTCCCAGGCTTCTCGCAGCAGCCCCAGCCCATCAGCCACATGTTGCCGATCCTGTTGCTGGTAAGCCTGTGCGGCGCCGTCGCTAATCTGCTGTTTGCAATGCGCCACCGAATAGCCTTGAGCTATGCCTATGCGTTTCATTTCTTATTGCTCCCGATCCTGTACACTCCCTTGACCCTATTGATAGCCGGCGGCGGCGGTGAGAACCGCGGCGCCGCGCTGACCCTATTGCAGGAAAGGGCCATTCTCGCTGGCGGCATCACCTTCGCGGTCGCCATGCTGCTCGACGGGTCGGACCCCGAACGCCGAACACTGCGATGCGACGTCGCCTTCTGGCTGCACCTGTCGGCTAGCCTGATGATCCTGCCGTCCCTCTTTAGCCTGATAGGAAGCCTTGCAAACGCAGGCTGGATCATCGGCGCGCTTTTCGCCATGCTCGTTCTGCTCGCCATCGGCATTGACCGACGGGCTGCGATCCTTGTGTCCATGCCCTTCGTCATCCACAGTTTCCCCGCGACTGGACAGACCATCGCGCTAGTCACCCTGTTCCTTTGCGGAGTGCTATTACTCACCACATTATATTGGGAAAAGCTGCGCGCCCTGATCCTATCCCCGTTTGCACGGGCAGCATAACACGCCTGCGGGGAAGATGGTCGAAAGCTTCGACCCTTCCCGGACGCTCAACAGCGATTTTTCGATCCCTAGTGGTCCGATTCTGACATTTGCGCGCGACCTGGCCGATAGGGATGCAAATGTCAGAATCGGACCACTAGGTGCGGACAGGTGACTTTCCATTCCGTGCAATCAAGATGGCGCGTAGCAGCCCATTCCACCGACCATTGCGGTCATCCAACGGCAGATTTGTATCTCTCCATAGTCAACTTCCCGGTTGCAGGAACGGGCTCGCATCAAGCCGCAAGTCAGCGATCTCGATCATTAATGCAAGTTTAACTATGGTCTGCCACATGGACGGTCATGGTCATGGTCAAGTCCCTTGTGCGCTGCATGGCGACGCTGGCTTTTGCGTGCATCGTCACGCCTGCCGTCGCTGACCCTGGCGATCTCGATCTCTTCTCCGCCGAAAGCTTATCGCTGATCGGCGATGTCAGGCTGGTGGGTGCCGACGGTGAGCGCGCCGGGAGTAAAGGCGGCTTTGGCAAGCTGCGCTTTGGCGGCGATGCGGCGGACAAGCGGTCCGACTTCCATCTGGAACCCGCCTTCGGCGAGGCGGCTCTGGTCTGGCAGCCGCGCCTGACCTGGGGACTGTCCGGCACCGTCGTCGCGCTGGCGCAGGGCGGACCCGATTTTGAAGCAGGATTGTCCGAAGCCTACCTATCTTGGAAGCCACTGTCGAATTCAGCGGTGCGCCTTTCGGCCCGCGCGGGGCTGATGTGGCCTCCGGTTTCGCTCGAACATTCCGGCCCGGAATGGGCCGTCACCAACAGCATCACCCCCTCCGCGATCAACAGCTGGATCGGAGAGGAGGTGAAAGTCGTGGGCGGCGAACTCAGCGCTTCGATCAATGCCGGGACCCATAAACTCTCGGTGACGGGCGGGCTGTTCGACAGCAACGATACGGCCGGGGCCTTGCTCGCCTTTCGCGGCTGGGCCTTGCATGATCGCAAGATCCTGCTCGGCCGACGCCAGCCGTTGCCGCCGCTCGACGCCTTTTCCGCATCGATCCAACCTTCCTTCAGCCATCCGACGCTGGAGATCGATCCGGGCTTCTTCCGTCGTCCCGGTTATTACGCCAAATTCGCCTGGGACCCGCCGGCGTCGGTCCATCTCGAATATCTCCATTATGACAATGACGGCGATCCGGAGATGGTTAATGCCGATATGGAATGGGGCTGGCGCACCCGGTTCGACAATGTCGGACTGGTGGCGGAGCTGTCGCCCGTCTGGCAGGTGCGTGCCCAGGGGATGCGCGGCACGACGCGCATGGGCTTTCCGAAGAACGGCGCGCTGTGGGTCGATAGCCGCTTCCGATCTGCCTTCGCGCTGCTGACGCGGCAGTTCGCGCGCGGCTCTGTCTCCGCGCGGGTGGAGGCGTTCGGCACGCGCAACCGGGGCAGCGCGGTCACGGCGCTGAATGACGAGGATGGCTGGGCGGTGACGGTCGCGGCCAGGCGGTCGCTGGACCAATGGCTGACCCTGCTGGTCGAGGGGCTGCATGTCGAAAGCCGCAAGGATGCGCGCAGCCAGGCCATGGTCGCAGCGCAACAATCGGGCACGCAAATGCAACTCAGCCTGCGGGCAAGATGGTGAAGACGCTAACCGGCTCTTTACCCTCTGGGCATAGAGCGGTTGATATGCGAGTCTCCATGATCCTGCTGCTGGCGACTTTCCTCGCCGCGCCCGTGGCACAGGCTCGGACGCTGAGCGTGCGGGTGACGGATGCCAATGGGAAGCCCGCCCGCGATGTGGTGGTGACGTTGCGGCCGCAGGGCAGGCCCAGCCCCGCGCCGCATGCTCTGACTGGCTACAGCATCGACCAGAAGAACACGCAATTTCACCCCTTCATCTCGGTCGTTCCGGTCGGCGCGACGGTATCCTTCCCCAATTTCGATCCGTTCAAGCATCATGTCTATTCTTTCTCCCCCGCCAAGCCCTTCCAACTGAAGCTATTTGCAAAGGATCAGACGCGCAGCGTGACCTTCGACAGGGCTGGCATCGTCGCCGTGGGCTGCAATATTCACGACAGCATGTCGGCCTTCATCTATGTGACCGACACGGCGCTGACGGCGCGCACCCATATCGATGGCCGCGCCAGCTTCCCCGATGTGCAGTCCGCGCCTTATACGATCACCCTCTGGCATCCTTATCTCAGCGCGCCGGGGAACAGCGTGATCCGGCGGGTCGCGGCGGGTACATCGGACGAAAGTGAAAATGTCGTCGTCCGCCTCCGCCCCGCGCCCATGCATAATATGAGCGCCTATTGATGCGCAGCTTCAGCTTCGCCTCTCTGCGGACGCGGCTATCGGTTCTCTATGCCGGGCTGTTCGCGGCGGCGATGCTGTGCATCACCATCGCCCTCTATGTAGGCACGGAACGCGTCGCATCCGTGCAGGTCGGCAAGGAACTGGTGGCGAGCGGCGCCATTTATGACCGGCTGTGGCAGCAGCGCGCCCGGCAGTTGGGGGACGCCGCCACGCTGCTGGCGCGAGACTTCGGTTTTCGCGCGGCCGTGGCGACGGGCGACCGGGCCACGTCGCTTTCCGCGCTGGATAATCTGAAGGCCCGGATGAACGTGCGCAACGCCTTCATCCTCCACCTCGACGGCAGCATCACCGGCCGCGGCGCGCCGCCGACGCCGCGCCAGGTGCAGGAATTGTGGCGGGCGCTGGACAGCGGCAAGCAGGTCGGCGTCGCGCAATGGGGCGGGCGCGTCAAACAGGTCGTCGCCGCGCCGATCCTGGCCCCGGCGCAGATCGGCTGGATCGTGTTCGGCGTTGACCTCAATGCCCGCGAGATGCGGTCACTGGAGGGCATGTCGCCAATCGCGCTCGACGCGGGCATCGTCGTCCGCAGGGGCGAGGCGTGGCACCGGGTGGCCGGCGATTTCGGACAGATCGACCGCCGCGCTGCCCTCGCCTTCGACCGCTTCCTCGACCGGCGCAGCGCATTTGAGGCGGATCTGGGCCGCGAGACGAGTTTCGCTTTGGCCAAGTCACTGCCGACCCTGACCACCGATCAGCATGCCGCCCTGATCCTGATCTATCCCAAATCCGCAGCGTTGGCGCCCTATCGGCCGGTGCAGGCGTTTATTGCCATTTTTGCGCTGCTGGGGTTGGCGGGCGTGATCCTCGCCACCTGGCGCACGGCCGCGCGCATCACCCGACCGCTGGCGCAACTGGACGAGGCGGTCGGCCGCTTCGCGCGGGGCGATCGCTGCGAAGTCCGGATATCCGGGCGCGACGAGCTGGCGCGGCTGGCGGGCAGCTTCAACGCCATGGTGGAACAGATTGAGGAGCGGGAGAAACATATCGCACATCTCGCCTTCAACGACACGCTGACCGGCCTGCCCAACCGAACGATGTTCCAGAAACAGGCCGAACAATTGTTGTCGATGCGTGGGCCGGAACAGGCGCTGTCGCTGCTCTGCATCGACCTCGACAATTTCAAGACGGTGAACGACACGCTGGGTCATCCGGTGGGCGATGCGATGCTGATCGCGGTGGCGGGGCGGCTGAGCGATGCGGCGCGGGGCTGCTTCATCAGTCGGCTGGGGGGTGACGAATTTCTGGTCCTCCACATGGGCGCGGACGAGGAGGATACGGTCGAAACGCTTGCGCGCGGCATCATGGCGGCGATCCAGCAGCCCATGCTGGTCGACGGCCATGACATATTGCCGGGCGCCAGCATCGGCATCGCCATTGCCGATGAGGAAGGCATCGACGCCGACACGCTGCTGCGCAATGCGGACCTCGCGCTCTATCGCGCCAAGGCCGAGGGGCGCGGCACCTATTGCTATTTCGAGGCGGCGCTGAACGAACGGGCGCAGACGCGGCGGGCGATCGAGAGCGACCTGCGCCGCGCCATCGAACAGGGCGAGTTCGAGCTGTATTTCCAGCCGCTGTTCGACCTCAAGGCCAATCGCATCGGCTCCTTCGAGGCGCTGATCCGCTGGAACCATCCCGATCGCGGGCTAGTATCGCCGGTCGAGTTCATCCCGATCGCGGAAGAAACGGGGTTGATCGTGCCGATCGGTGCCTGGGTCATGCGGGAGGCTTGCGTCCATGCCGCTGGCTGGCCCCCGCATGTCCGGGTGGCCGTCAATGTGTCCTCGGTGCAGTTTCGGCGCCAAGGACTGACACAAGTGGTGCTACAGGCCCTCGCCGCCAGCGGCCTCGCGCCCGAGCGGCTGGAGATCGAGATCACTGAATCCATCTTCCTCGACAGCAGCGAGGAGACGCTGAAACTGCTGCACAGCCTGCGCGCGCTGGGCGTGAAGATCGCGCTCGATGATTTCGGCACCGGCTATTCGAGTCTCAGCTATTTGCAGGCCTTTCCCTTCGACAAGATCAAGATCGACCGCAGCTTCATTCAGGATCTGCTGCACCGGCCCGGTGCTATTGCCGTCGTCCGCGCCATCACTGATCTGGCTGCCGCGCTCGGCATGGAAACTACAGCCGAGGGCGTGGAGGAGGCTGAACAGGTGGAAGAACTTCGCGCGCAGGGCTGCTCATCTCTTCAAGGCTTTTTGTTCAGTCGTCCTGTCGATGCCGGTGCCGTCGATAAGATGCTTAACTCAGCGGAGGTATTTCCTATTGTGGGAAATCGTGACGCCGCATGACGTTTAAGGACAGTGGAGCGGGCTGAGCATCTCTTGAAAATTGGGGTCCGGACTCACCACAGCCACCAGATGACGGCTGCGGCGAGGCTGATGGCTGTCGTGAGTCCGGACCCTAAAGCAGCTTCGCGGGCCAATCGCTTGAACTTCATCCTCTCGAACATAAAGGACTCTCATTCACTGGCATGACGATAGGGCTTTCTGGTCAACCCGACCACGATCACCTTCACGCCGGCTGTACCGCGGACGGCTGCGTGCAAGAACATATGGCGGCGGATCTCAGGGCCGCGATTGCCGCTGTATCGACGGCTCTGGATCAGGATGCAGCGGTTCCCACGCCGGCTTCATCGATATCACCGGCCGGTTTGGCCAATGGCCCGGCCCTCGGCCCGCCGCTGCGCGATGCCCGCTGGCTCGCGCCTGGCAGACCCATCACCCTATTGACGCGCGAGCCGAGCAGCTGTCTGGCGGTTCCGCCTGATCGGCAACAGACGCTCGCCGTCTATATCGGCCGGACCGCTTTTCGTACGCCGGTCCTTCTGGGGGGAGAGGCTCGCCGGTTAGGACTGTCCTGCTCGACCTGCCATCGCAATGGGCGCACCAACCCCGATTTCCTGTTTCCCGGCGTATCGGGTCAGCCCGGAACCGCCGATGTCACGACCTCGGTGTTGAGCACGCATCTGGGAGACGGGATTTTCAACCCGAAGCCCATTCCCGATCTTGCCCTACCCGAAAAGAAACGCTTGGTTTCCCGCGATCCTGCGAACGGCAGACTCGAAGCGTTCATCCATCATGTGATCACCAGGGAATTTGATGGTCCTGAGCCAACGGCTCGTGTCTTGGCGGGACTAAGCGCCTATGTGCGCGCCATTTCCGCTCGTGAATGCAAATCGGAACGAGTGGTCACGCTCGCCACCCATCTTGACGATGCCCGCGTTGCGGGAGAGGCAGCCGCGGGAGCATGGTCGCAAGGTGACGAGCCGACAGCCCTGCTGATGATCGCCAGCGCACGATCGGCTCTCGACCGGATAGAAGAGCGCTACGCCCCAAGCGGACTGAGCGGAGGGCGGAGCGCGGTGCAAAGCGCCGATCTTGGCCTGGCAGCCATGCAATATGCGTTTAACCAGAAACGCGCCGACATCCCGGTTCGCCTGGTGGCCTGGCGGCTTGATATGGCCGATTGGTCTGTCTCGCTGAAGAAAGACGAGCAGAGATCTCTGTATAACCCGGGGGTCTTGAAAGGGAAAAAAGCGTATCAATAGACGCTAAGTCCCCCCGACGAACAAGGGCGGGGAATCCTTGTCTTGCGAAAACGACCCAAGCACGAACGCACGAAACTTATCATCTCCTCGACAGCAATGTTACCCTCGTATCTGTAACATCGATAATAGTATTCATGGCATAGGCATGATAGCGCTGCTCTGGTTGATAAGTATGACACAAAGCGCCCATCCCGGTCCCCGCAGCGACAGGCCGGGGTTTGAAATGGACCAGCCCGGCGGAAAGCCAAAAGAGCCGCCGCATGAGCCACAGCGTTACGGCCTCTTCGTCCGAAAACCCCGCCAGCCATTTGCGGAAGCCTTTATATAAGTCGTGGCCGCTATAAGCAGCCGGCGCTTGAATCATGCTGCCGTCGATATCCATGCACAAAACATCCCTGCCGTCGCGCCCCATTGTGCCGCGATGCCGCCCGGGGAATGCGCTATCCTTCCGCACGACCATGTCATAGCGCCTGTCGACGTCCCCATGCGCCGCGTGCACCATGGCAAGCGCCGCGAGTTCGAACAGATGCGTGCACTGGAACTGCATCGGCAGCAGCGTCGAAAGCGCGTCGGGCCGCGCGATCAGCGCCTGCCCCTCCAGCGCCTTCAAAGGCTGTCCGGCACCGCCACAGGTAGTCCAGGGAAAGCGGATGGTAGCGGCGGCAATGCGGGTCACGCGATTGCCGTCATGCATCAGCCGAACGCCGAAATGGTGGAAATTATCCTCCAGCCAGGCCGTAACAACGCCCGCTTCGGGCGAAGCGAGTGCTATCGACCGGCGGACGAGCACATCGTCGTCACGCATCTTCGGGATAAAATCGTTCGGCCCACTGGCGTACTATCGTCATCGCTTTTTCTTCCTGCGGCGAGAGGGACGCATTCGCGATATATTGCATATTTTCCCATATAGGAATGTCACGCTCGATCTGGACGAACTGCTCCCTCACCCTGGCCGCGGCGATCGCTTCCGGCTCGGCAGTCCGGTCAAATCCCTCCTCGCCCAACACCAGCACGGACTGGAACATGTCGCAATGATCGTCATCCACCGGGGTCTGCGCCTGAATGCTGACGGCCGAATCCGGCTGTGGGAAGAAGGTATATTGGAAACCCATGCCCCAAAGCTCAGCGCAGACCTCGACGACGATCGGGCCATCCGGCGTCAGGCGGGTGGCTGTCTTGCCGAAGCCATAGGTGATGTTGTTCGCGATCTGCATCTTGTAACCGTCCACATCCAGACGGGTCGTTTCGATCGGCCCCTTGGCCTTGTGAATCCAGCGCAGATGTTCGACATCGACATTGTTTTCCGGGATATATTGCGGTCGCGTCTTCACCTTGCGCCACGCCTTCGCGCAATGCGGATAGACATTGTAGCGTTCGCCTTCCGCCACACCCGGCAGGTCGACCGGTCCCTCGAACAGCGGCGGACGCCCGGCCGCATCGTACCAGACCCAGACGATCTGGTTGGCGACCACGGTTTCCCACGCCCCCATGCGGCAGCGGTCCGTTGCCTTCTTTTCCAGCGGCACCAGTTCATTACGACCGTCCGCACCCCAGCGCCAGCCATGATAGGGACAGACGATGCTGTCCCCCACGACAGTGCCGCCATGCCCCAGATGCGCGCCCATATGGCGGCAATGCGCGTCCAGCACATGATAGCCGCTGCGGCCGCGATAGAGCACGAGATCGCGGTTGAAATAGTGAAGCGGACGCACATCGCCCACTGCCAGTTCATCCGCCCAGGCAACCTGGAACCAGCCGCTGGGGAATCCCTTGTGAGGGAAGGCGTCTTGCGTTTCTGGAGATGGCATCATCGGGGTTCCTCCCATTATTTGGTGTATAGCGCGCCGCCGTCGACACGGATAAGGGTGCCCGTGGTGAAGCTCGACTGCGGGCTGGCAAGATAGAATGCGGTCGTGAGTATTTCCTCCGGGCGCGCGAACCGGCCGAGCGGCACGCTGTTCAGTGCCTCCGGGTCTTCTGCCCAGTCGCCCGCGACATCGGTGAGGAAACCGCCCGGGCAGATCACATTGACCCGCACATTGGGCGCATATTCGCGGGCAAGCGCAATTGACAGCGCATTGACCGCCGCCTTCGCCCCGGCATAGGCGCCGAAATAGGGTGACGGCATCAGCGAACCGAGGGAAGAGACATTGATGATCGATCCCCCTTCCCCCGCCGCCATGCGCGATCCGATCAATGTCGCGAGGCGATAGACGCCCTTGAAATTGACCTCCACGATCTTGTCGAACAGCGCCTCCGACACCTCCGCCATCGATGGCGCCAGCGGGGACATGCCGGCGTTGTTGATCAGGATGTCCACCTTGCCGAATTCCGCATAGGCGGCGTCGGCCAGACGTTCCAGATCGTCCCATTTGCCGACATGCGCGCCGATTGCCAGCGCCCTCCGACCCAGGTCCCGGACTTCGGCGGCCACGGCCTCGCACGCATCCTGTTTGCGGCTGGCAATGACCACGTCCGCTCCGCGCCGGGCGAAACCCAGCGCCATTTCGCGCCCAAGCCCGCGGCTGCCGCCGGTAACCAGCAGCACCTTTCCGGAAAAGTCGAAGGGATCGCTGCCCATCGTCACGCCCGCCTGTTCACGGTTTCCGCGTTCAGGCCGAACTGCGCCAACGCAGCCGCCCGGGCCGCCGGAAGATGTTGCGGCGGGAAGAAGCCCTCATGTGGCGTCGCCCGCTTCAAGATACGGCGCGCGACGGACACCTTGTGAACTTCGGTCGGACCGTCCGCCAGACCCAGCATGCCGGTCATGAACAGCATATGGGCGAAGGGCATTTCGTTCGACACCCCCAGTGATCCGTGCATGTGCATAGCGCGCCAGATGATCTTCTCCGCTATATCGGCGCTGGCGACCTTCACCATGGAAATCGCCTCGCGCAATTCCCGCTCGCGCCCCCTTTGATCGGCCAGCCAGGCGCAGTGCAGCACGAGCAGGCGAAACTGCCGCAAGGCGATCTGCGATTCCGCGATGTCGAACTGGACCGACTGCTTTTCGCTGATCAGGACGCCGCTGGTCTTCCGGCTGACGGCGCGGTCCGCCATCATGTCGATGGCCTTCTGGCAGAGGCCGATGGTGCGCATGGCGTGATGGATGCGCCCGCCGCCCAGACGGGATTGCGCCACTTCATAACCGCCCCCGCGCGGCCCCAGCATGGCGGAGGCAGGTACGCGCAGATTGGTGTAGCGCATATAGGGATGGCCGCCGCGTTCAGGATAGGGTTCGGTGAATACGCCGGTTTCGCGCACGAATGCGACCCCCGGCGTACCGGTCGGCACCAGGAACATCGACGCCCGGCGATAGGGTTCGGCGTCCGGATCGGTCACCGCCATGATGATCAGGAAATCGGCATAGTTGGCGTGGCTGGAGAACCATTTTTCGCCATTGATCACATAAGCGTCGCCATCCTGTTCGGCCCGGCAAGAAAAGTAGATCGGGTCCGATCCGCCTTCCGGTTCCGTCATCGAAAAGGCACTATAGACTTCGCCGTCCAGCAGTGGCTGAAGATAGTGGGCCTTCTGTTCCGGCGTACCGTAACGCGCCAGAATTTCGGAGTTGCCAGAATCCGGCGCTTGACAGCCGAACACCACCGATCCCCAGTTGGTGCGGCCCAATATTTCCGCGATATGCAGATATTTGACCTGCCCGAAGCCCGGACCGCCCAGATCATGGTCCAGATGGGCAGCCCACAGTCCACGCCTCTTCACCTCCTGTTGCAGAGGCGCCAATATCTTGCGCGCTTCAACCAGGGACTTGTCATGCGGCGCGGCGGGACTGGGCCACAAAACGTCCAGCTTCTCGACCTTCTCGTCGACAAAGGCGCGAACCCAGTCGAGCTTCGCCTTGAAATCTTCCTCTAGCCCGAAATCAATCATAGGAACCTCTGTTATGTAGAGCGCCTGGGAAAAGGCGTCTGAAATGGTAAGAACAGGTCAGCCAAGGCCCGATGCAGGATCGGTGCCGATCTCTGCCTTGACCGCGGCCTTCAATATCTTGCCATCGGGGGAAAGCGGCAGCGTTTCCCGGCGCTCGAATCGTTCGGGCAGTTTTTCCTTCGACAATCCTTCACCGACCAAGAAAGCCATCAACTCATCGAAGGCCAGCATCTGCGCGGGCCGCAATTCGACAACGGCGCAGGATCGTTCGCCGTAAAGAGCGTCGGGATAACCCACCACCGCGACCTTGGCGACCGCCGGATGCCGGCCGATCAATTCCTCGACCTCGGACGGATCGATCTTGTAACCACCCCGGTTGATCATATCCTTCTTGCGGCCGACAATCTTGACATAGCCATTCGCGTCCATCTCCCCAATGTCGCCGGAGAGGAAGAAGCCGTCCGGCGTCAACAGGTCCGCCTTGCTCTGCGGCTCGGCGAGATAGCCCTGCAACAGCGAAGGCCCCTTGAGGCCGATTTCGCCCTTGCCCCCCACGGGCAGATGCTTGCGATCGTCGTCGAAAACGGCCAGCGCAGCACCCGTTCCGGCCCGGCCGTCCAGCATGTTGCGTATGTCGACACCGTCGTCGATCTCGGTGCTCGCATTGCACATGCACTCCGCCATGGCATACATGCGCAACACCTCAACGCCCAGTTCCTGGCGCGCGCGTTCGATCAGATCGGCGCTCATGAAGCCGCCGCCCATGCTGATCGCGCGCATCGCGTCCAGCCTGCCATCTCCCAGCGCCTGTGGCCGCGCGTCCAGCAGCATCCGCAACATCGTCGGCACCATGCAGGACCAGACGCAGCCATGCTTCACCGCGAGTTGCAGCACCTCGACAGGGTCCCACCGAGTGGCCCGGACGATGGCGGCACCAGTGACGAGCGGCATATAGGTGAAGAAGGTGAAGCCCGGCGCCCCGGCGCCCGCGCCCGTCACCAACACGGCTTCGCCCGCCTGCACCCGGCCCAGCGCGCGCATCCTCTCCCCCGCCCATGACACGCCTTGCCAGCCATGCATGACCCCCTTGGGCTGGCCGGTCGAACCCGACGTCACGCCGATCAGCGCGCAATGATCGTCCGGCATGGCAACGACATCCGTGACGATGCGGTCATAGCCGTGAATGGCATGGCTGCCGGCCGCCGCCGCGCCCTCGGGAAGCGTCAACCCATCTGCCGGATTCGAACCGACATGGCAGAACAGCGCCGCTTCGGAACGGACGAGCAGAAAGTTGATTTCCCGCACGCCCAGCCGCTTGGGAATGGGAACCAGCGTGCCGCCCAGCCGCGCGGTCGCAAGGGCAATCGCGACATCCTCCGGCGAGGTGTCATATTGAACCACCACACGGTCGCCGGGGCGGACGCCCTTTTCCCGCAGCATGGCAACGGCACGCTCGGCCAGTTCGCCGATCTGCGCGCGGCTATAGGCCCTGTCCCCGACGATCAGCGCGGTCGCGGCGGGCTGGCGCAGGAGATGAACGTCGAAAGCTTCGGCAAGATTGGTGGGTCGAACATCAGTCATCGTCATCTCTTTCAATAGGAGCAGGTGCCGCCGTCCACATTGAGGATGGCGCCGGTAATGCCCGCGCCTGCATCCGAAGCCAGCAGTCGCGCCATGGCGGCCACCTCATCCACGCTGTTCAACCGGCCGGTCATCGCCGCATCGGCATAACGCTGCTTATAGGCTTCATAGCTGATACCCGCGGCGGCGGCGGCCTTCCGGCCGGCATCCTGCATCAGGTCCGTTTCCACCGCGCCCACGCAGATGGCGTTGCAGGTGATGCCCTGCCTGCCATATTCCAGCGCCACAGCCTTGGTGAAGCCATTGAGCGCATGTTTGGCGGTCACATAATGGCTGGCATTGGCGCGGTTCGCCTGTTTGCCCTGCACCGAACTGATGTTGACGATGCGCCCGAACTCCTGTTCCAGCATCGCCGGAACCGCCCGGCGCACCGTCCAGAAGGCGGAGCTGACATTCCATTGAAAGGCCTGCATCCATGCATCATCGGACAATTGATGCACGGGCGCGAAACCGCTCGATCCCCCGGCATTGTTGATCAGCACGTCAATGCGGCCATGACGATCCAGAACGGTGTCGACCATCGCTTCGGTCTGCTGCTGATCAAGCGCATCGCAGGCCACGAAGCTTGCGCGGCCTTCCGCATCCATTTCGGCGGCTGCCTGCAATCCCTTGGCTTCCGACCGGCCGCTCACCACGACCAGAAATCCATCTGCCAGCAGGGCTTCGGCCATGCCGCGCCCCAGGCTGCTCGTCGCGGCCGTCACCAGGGCCACACGCTGTATTCCCGTCATCTTTCTACATCCGTTCCAAGATCATTGTGCTGTGGTGCGGCACCCCCAATGCGGTGACCAGGCCGATGCGCGCATCGGGCACCTGCCCCGCGCCCCGCTGATGGCGCAGCTGGCGAACCGCCTCGACCACATGCCCCCCGCCCAGCAGGAAGGAATGGGACAACAGGCCGCCATGGGTGTTGGTCGGCAGGGAATCCAGAAGACCCCTGCCCTTGCTCATTGCGAAGGCCGCCCCCTCGCCCTTCTTCACGAACCCCAGATCCTCATATTGAAGGATCGTGTTGATGCTGAAGCAGTCGTAAAGCTCGACGAAATCGACGTCATCCGGCGCCAGTCCTGCGCCGGCGAAAGCCATCGGCCCCGAAATGGCGGCGGGCGTGGTCAGGTAATTGCGGTTCTGCGTGAACCAGGTATCGCCCGGCACATCGGTCGATCCGACGCCGACACCGGCGACACGCACCACAGGATGGGCGCAATCGCGAGCCCGCTCCGTCGTGGTCATGACAAAGGCAATCGCACCGTCGTTGACAAGGGCGCAGTCCGGTCCCCGCAATGGCGTGGCGATGCTGGGCGAGGCGAGATAGCCGGCCATGTCCAGGGGGCTTGTCTTCATCGCGCCGGGGGTGCGCGCCGCATGCTCGCGCGCCTCCATCGCGACGGCGGCAAGCGCTTCGGCAGGCAGGCCGAATTCATGGGCATAGCGCTGGGCGATACCCGCGAAATAGACCGGCTGCCCGAACCAGCCGCTCGGCATTTCCAGATCCGCCTTCAGCGGGTCGTCGGCATAGAGCGAGCGCGGCCCCTGCGCCTGACGGCTCAGCTGATGGCCATACCAGCACAGCACATGGGTCGCGCGCCCGGACGCCAACGCCCATCCCGCCAGTTCGGCGGCGGCCACCAGCCCCGCCCCATAATGCAGTCCATAGGCGATGAAAGGCGATGGCGGCATAGGCACGCCCAGCGCCGCGACCACATCTTCAGCGGGCATGACGCCGGGCATCGTCGCGGACTCGGTGACGAAACCGTCGATCCGGTCCGCGCCGATGCCTGCGTCGGCCAGCGCGCAATGGATCGCTTCGGCGATCATCACACTCATGGGGCGCGGATCGGCCCGGACGGGAACGGTTTCTCCCACGCCGACGATAGCGACATCAGTCATTCAGCATGCTCCCTGTCCGCCGGCCATGCTCATCGTCACAATATCCGCGCGGCGAGCGAGCTCAGATTGGCCACCGCATCGCGCCCGCGCATCCAGGGACGCACCACCAGCCGGTCGACCCCCACCGCTTGATATTGCGCGATCAGTTCATCGGACGGATCGCCCATGACCGCGCAACTCACTTCGAAGGGAATGTCCGTCCGTTCCGCTTCCTCGCGCATCTGCATGATGATGCCGATCAGCGGCGCGATCTCCTCAGGGCTGAGTTCGGACGCCAGCCATCCATTGCCGCGCTGCGCCGCCCGGCGCAACGCAGGCTTGGCATGGCCACCGAAGACGAACGGCGGATGCGGGCGGGTTTCCGGCTTGGGGCTCATGCCGATTGCCGGAACCTTCAGCGCCACGCCGTCATATTCGGTCACGTCATCGTTGAACAGGCTGACCATCACATCCAGCGTTTCGTCGAACCGCTTGCCGCGCGTTTCAAAGTCGCGGCCGAGTATCTCAAACTCTTCCTTCAGCCAGCCGCCGCCCGCGCCCAGCATGAACCGCCCCTTGGAAAACAGGTCCAGCGTCGTCACCGACCGGGCCAGGTGGAACGGGTCGTGCAACGGCACGATCGATACCGAGACGGCCAGTTTGACCGACCTGGTGATCGCCGCCAGATAGGCCAGCACTGCATAGGGATCGTAAAAGGGCAGATTGGCGTGGAACGCCTCATGCGAATCGTCGTCCTCGCCCGCATAGGGGAAACGGGAATCGCTTTTGACCGGCGTGACGACATGCTCGCCCAGCCAAAGCGAGTCGAACCCCAATTGCTCCGCGCACAATGCAACGTCGATGATCTGCTGGGGACGCAGGGGAAAAAGCGAGACTCCGTATTTCAAGACATGCTCTCCAACATGAAAGTGGGGAAGGCGGCGGCGCCCGCGCCGTGAAAAGAAAGGCGCACGCGCGCGCCAACGGAAACCGGACCGGCGGATTCATCGAACAGCGCCGCGATCCGACATCCGGGTGCCTGATCCATGACGATGAGGCCGGTCACATAAGAGTGGGTGATGCCGGGCAGCAGCGGCCTGTCCACCCGCGTGCAGGTAAAGACGGTCGCAAGCGGACCCACCGCTTCCCAGACATAGTCGCCGTCCGGGCAGGCTGGACCGCTTTCGACCGGATACCATTCCCAACGTCCGCAGACGGAACAGCGCGGCAGGCGCAGCTCTCCCACGCTCAACCCTTCCCAATAGGGCGCAAGCCATGGCGCCTGGCGCGGCGCTTCGAACAGCGGTCCAGGCATAGTCATGCCATACCTTCCAGCAGAGCGTGCGCACGCGCAAAGAAGAAGGGCATGGAAAAGGAGGCCCGCTCCCATGCCTCGTCGATCTTGCGGCCGGTGCGATGAAGGCGAATCTTGTAGCCTGCAATCGCGGCGATGCGGTAACAGGCCAGCGCGCGAAACCAGGACAGATCGCCCATCTGGCGCCCGGCAGCGGACTCATAGCTCCGCACGACAGCATCCATATCGACATTGCCCCGCAATTCGACCGGCGACCATGCCTGATCGTCATTCATCATCAGGAACCAGGCCAGATCATGTTCGACCGCCCCGAAATGCGCGATTTCCCAGTCCACGACTCCACCGACGACAGCGCCCCCCGCATCCATGGAAAACAGCACATTGTTCGTCTGGAAATCACCATGACACAGCCCCGGCGTCCATCGTCCCGGCAACCGCTCCAGCAGCGCGGAGGCAAGACGGATTCCGGCGCGGGACCATTCATGCTCCGCAGCGCGCTCGAAAGCGCGGGTCCAGAGAGCGATTTCATCGGCCGGCGATCGCAGGACATCCCAATCGGCCAGCCGCGACAGGTCGAGCCGATGGATCGTCGCCAGTTCCCCGGCTGCCGCCTGATAGGCCTTCTGGCGGTCGGCAGGCGCCAACCATTCAGGACCGGCATCCGGCCCCATGACAAGCGGCCGTCCCGGCAATCTGTCGACGATCAGATAGGCAGCCCCGAAAAGGGCGGGCTCGTCCGAAACATCGCGCACCGCGGCGACCTTCGCGCCCGACTGAAGGAGCGCTTCAAGCAAAGGCGCCTGCCGCACCAACTCCACATTCGCCCGCTCACCGCCGCCGGCAGCGGCCAGGCGAATGACCAGATCCTCGCGAACGAGCCCGGCGGAATAGACAAAGCCCCAGGTTTCACCCGAATGTCCGCCCAGATCGCGCAGATGCTCGACCTGGGCGGAAGCGCCACCGCGGCGCAGCGCCCATTGCCGAAGTCCGTCCGCCACCTTTTCGGCAACCTCTCCCATCAATCACACTTTCAAAAAGATATGACTTATTGATCATTTTTATAAACGGATAATGCTCCGATCAACCCAATTTTCAAATCAAAAATCCTAGGATGTTCTCTCGAAAATTTCCGGTTTCCGTCAACCATATAATGACTCAATAATCATAATATATTTCTGCCCGGATCCGCGTCCGCCCGGGAACAGGCCATGGACCCCAGGCTGCCGCTGGACATTCCATATGTAAAGTTGATATTTATAAGCCTGTACATCACCAATGGTTATATCATGGCGCGCTTCGAACATCTGGACCTCAATCTGCTGAGGGTTTTCGATATCATCTATTCGGAACGCAGCCTGACCCGCGCGGCACGCGTGCTCAACATCAGCCAGCCCGCCGTCAGCAACGCGCTCCACCGGTTGCGCGAAAGCCTGGGAGATCCGCTGTTTGTCCGCGAACGACGGGGCATGATGCCAACCTCCTTCGCGGACGGGATCGCCCCGACCGTTCACAAGGCGCTGGCCGCCATCAAGAATGAACTGACCGCGCATGAGGGTTTCAGTCCGGCAACGACCGAGCGCGGCTTCCGCCTGAGCATGAACGATCCGGCCGAAGCGCTCTTCCTTCACCGGCTGATCGTGAATTGCCTGGCGCAGGCGCCCCGAGTCGATCTTCAGTGCAATTTCATCAGCCGCCATGATATCGCCAACGAAATGGCGCGCGGGACGCTCGACATTGCCATCGAAGTGCCGATTGCCCCGGACGAACGCGTTCGCCACGCCGATCTTCTCACAGAGTCCTTCGCCTGCCTCGTGCGCCCCGGCCATCCCCTGATCCAAACCGGCCTGTCGATGGAGCAATATCTTGCGCTCGACCATGTGCATGTTTCCGCACGCCGCTATGGCCTGGGCCATATCGACCGCATCTTGAGCGAACGGGGCATGGTCCGTCCTATCAAGGCACGCATGCGCAGCCCCGCCATCGCTGCGGACATCATTCACAACAGCGATCTGACCATGACCATGCCGGAACGTTTCGCGCGCTATTACGGCCTTGCCACGCTGCCTCTTCCCTTCGCCGTTCCCAGCCTGGACTGGCGGCTTTACTGGCCCGCCCGGCACCATGCCGACGCGGGCAATCGATGGCTGCGCGAGCAGATTCTGGACATCGTCCGCAGGGCGTGAAGCCCGGCAGGGCAGGGATCACCTTTCCACCATTGCCAAGCCGACATTCTTCAATATATGATTGTGTAATCATTTTTTTGGAGAGACTTGGTTACGATGCGGCGTTCAAGGGAAATACGGCTTGCTGACCGCCCCACCGGCGTGCCGTCGTGTCGCGCCTTCGTCGCCGCCGATGTCGAAATCCCTGAACCTGCTCTGGGAGAAGTGCAGATTCGCAACCTTTGGCTGTCGATCGATCCAGCCATAAGAGGGCGCATGTATGCCGCAAAAAGCTATATTCCCCCCTTCGAGATCGGGGATGTCATCGCTAGCCCGGCCATCGGCGAAATCATTTCTTCAAATGATCCATTGTTCATTTCTGGTGACATCGTCCTGAGCGACGCAGGCTGGCGGGACTATGCCAACCTCCCGGCGGCCGAGGTCGAAAAGCTCCCTCCGATGGACCTGCCCGCCCAGGCCTTTCTGGGCATTGCCGGAATAACGGGCCTGGCTGCCTATGCCGGATTGCTTCGCGTCGCGAAACTCAAGCCCGGCGATGTCGTCTTCATTTCGGCGGCATCGGGCGCCGTCGGTTCCACCGCCTGCCTGATCGCCAAGATGATGGGTCACAAGGTGATCGCGACAGCTGGCGGGCCGACGAAGACGGCCTTCCTCCGCGACGCGCTGGGGGTCGATGCCGCCATCGATTATCGCGCCGAACCCAATTTGCGAAAGGCGCTGGCGGCAGCAGCGCCCGAGGGCATCGATGTCTATTTCGACAATGTCGGCGGCCCCTGCCTGGAAGCGGCGATCGGTTGCGCCAATCTCCATGCGCGCTTCGCGATCTGCGGCATGATTGCTGGCTATAATGTGATCGAACCCATGGCGGCCCCGCGCAACATGACGCTGATCCCGGCGAAGCGCATCGGCATGAAGGGGTTCATCGTTTTCGACCATCTCGACCTCATGCCCGCTTATCGCGAAAAGCTGGCGGCGTGGCATGGCGCGGGCAAGCTGAATTGGCGCGAAACCGTCGTCGAGGGCCTCGACAATGCGCCCCAAGCCTTTGTGGACCTGTTTTCGGGCGGCAATATCGGCAAGATGCTGGTGCGCCTCCCATGATCGGGACGACTTCGCACGACCGGAACAATCAGGGACAGGACCGATCATGAACCGCTGGCCTCAGAAGGTCGGACAATTCCGCCCGGAACGGCATTACGACGGCCGCATCTTTCCATGCCTCGCGCAAAGGCCGCATTCGCTGCCCGCCATGCTGGCCCGGAGCGTTCTTGACTATCCCGGCAACGAAGCGCTTGTCTGCGGCGATTTCCGGTGCAACTGGCAGGAATTGAGCGATCTGGCCGACGCCTTTGCTTCCGGCCTCGTGGCCCGAGGCATCGGCGCGGGGGACCGGCTGATCCTGTTCCTCGACAATCAGGCGGAATTCGTCGTCGCCCTGTTCGCGATCGCCCGCATCGGCGCCATCGCCGTGCCGGTCGGCATTCGCGGACAGGCGCCGGGCCTTGCCTATATTGCCGAACAAAGCGGCGCCCGCGCCATCGTGCATGAAGCGACGCTGGCCGACCGCATTCCTGCCCTGCCGCTGGTGGTCCCGGTCACGGACGGCGACGTGCGTGCCTTCGTCCAGGGATTTGCCAGGCCCGCCACCCCCCTGCCCGTCGACGAGCCGGAGGAGGAAAGCCCGGCGCTCATCATGTATACCTCCGGCACGACGGGCAGGCCGAAAGGCGCCATCGTGACCCATCTCGCGCTGGTGCATGTCGGCGCGGCCTATGCGCATTGCATGATGCTGGGCCCCAACGATCGATCGGCCTGCGTAGTGCCGCTGTCCCACATCACCGGCATTTCGGCCACGCTGTGCACCATGGCGTTTTGCGGCGGCTGCATGATCATCGTGCCGCAGTTCAAGGCCGACGCGTTCATCGCCCTCGCCGAGCGGGAACGAATGACCCACACGCTGATGGTGCCGGCCATGTACAACCTGCTGCTCGCGCGCGTGGATTTGACCGCTTACGATCTGTCCGCATGGCGGATCGGCGGATTCGGCGGCGCGCCCATGCCGGTCCCCACGATCGAGCAAATGGCGTCGCACCTGGGCGCATTGCAGCTCATGAACTGCTATGGCGCGACCGAGACATGCGGCGGCGTGACGATCATGCCCGCCGACGCATTGCTGGCGAACAGCGACTCCGTCGGCTGGCCCATACCGGGCGCCACGATCCGCATTGCCGGGCCGGATGGTGAAGAGCTTCCCCAGGGCCAGCCGGGCGAATTGCTGATCGGCGGCTCCACGGTGACGCCGGGATACTGGAACAATCCGGCTGCGACCCAGGCCAATCTGATCGGCGGCTTCTGGCGGTCGGGCGACCTGGGCAGCATTGATGGCAAGGGCTTCGTGCGCGTGCTCGACCGGTTGAAGGATATGATCAACCGGGGCGGCTACAAGATCTTCACCGCCGAGGTGGAGAGCATCCTGATGGCTCATCCCGCCGTGCTGGAAGCCGCCGTGATCGCCAAGCCCTGCCCCATATTGGGCGAGCGGGTGCATGCCTTCATCTGTTTGCGCGACGGGCTGGAAACCGGCGCGGACGAATTGAGCGCTTATTGTTCGACCCGTATGACAGATTACAAGCAGCCCGAAAGCTTCACCATCGGCCACCATCCCCTGCCGCGCAACCTGAACGGCAAGATCGTGAAGACCGAACTGCGTGCGCGACTGGACCAGCTGGCGACCGAAACACGCTGACACCGGGATTTTCGACTTTCCTCTTTTCTTGAATATTGGAGAAACTCATGGATATAGGCGGCATTTCCGCAATCGTCACCGGTGGCGCATCGGGTCTGGGCGAGGCCGTCGCCCGCAAACTCGCGTCCGAAGGCGCCAGGGTGGCCCTGTTCGACCTCAACGCCGAAAAGGGCGAGGCATTGGCTGCGGAGATTGGCGGGCTCTTCTGCCAGGTCGATGTCACCAGCGACGCCGCTGTCGATGCCGGTTTCGCCAGGGCACGCGCCGCGCACGGGCAGGAGCGCGTGCTGGTCAACTGTGCGGGAACCGGCAATGCCTACAAGACGGCGAGCCGCGACAAGGCGACCGGCGAACCCAAGCATTTCCCGCTCGATGCCTTTGAAAAGATCATTCAGATCAACCTGATCGGCACATTCCGTTGCACGGCGAAGAGCGCGGCAGGCATGCTGACACTGGAACCGCTGGCCGATGGCGCGCGCGGGGCAATCGTCAACACGGCGAGCGCCGCTGCCGAAGACGGCCAGATGGGGCAGGCAGCCTATTCCGCGTCCAAGGCCGGCGTTGTCGGCATGACATTGCCCATCGCCCGCGACCTGTCGAGCGAAGGCATCCGCATCAACAGCATCCTTCCCGGCATTTTCGACACACCCCTGATGATGGGCGCGCCAGATAATGTGAAGGCCGCGCTCAGCGCTAATGTGCCCTTCCCCAAACGCTTCGGCAAGCCGTCGGAATTTGCGAGCCTGGTGCTGGAAATGTGCCGCAACAGCTATTTCAATGGTGAGGATGTCCGGCTGGACGGCGGCATTCGCATGGGCCTGCGCTGAAAATCGGGGGAGCGGATTTCATGAGCCAACCCGTCAGGATCGACATCGAAGGCGATGTCGGCATCGTCAGTGTCCATTCACCCCCGGTCAACGCCCTCGGCACGGAAGTGCGCGCGGGCATGGCCCAGGCGTTCGACCCATTGCTGACGAACGGCGACGTGCGCGCGATCGTGCTGATCTGCGAAGGCCGGACCTTTTTCGCCGGTGCCGACATCAGCGAATTCGGCAAGCCGCCGCAATCGCCAACCCTGCATGAGGTCATGCACCTCATCGAAAACGCCACCAAGCCGGTCGTCGCGGCGATCCACGGCCATGCGCTGGGCGGCGGGCTGGAAACCGCGCTGGTCTGTCATTACCGGATCGCGGTCCCCTCCGCGCGGCTGGGTTTGCCCGAAGTCCATCTTGGCCTGTTGCCCGGCGGCGGCGGCACGCAACGCCTGCCGCGTATCGTGGGTGTCGAAGCCGCGCTGGACCTCATGGTTTCGGGCCGCAGCATCGCCGCCCCGGAGGCGCAGGCGCTCGGCCTGCTGGATGTCCTGTCCGGGGAGGAGCGACTGCGCGGGGATGCCGTCTCCTTCGCACGCGCGATCATCAGCGCGGGAAAACCATTGAGCCGAATACGCGACCGCGACGAACGGATCGGACAGGCGCGCGCGCAGCCGGGATTGTTTGAGGATTTCCGCAAACGACACGCCGCCGCCATGCGCGGTTTCAAGGCGCCCGAACATATCGTCCGGGCCGTGGAGGCCGCCGTCGCCCTGCCGTTCGATGCGGGTTTGGCGCGAGAATGGGAACTGTTCCGCGAACTGGAAGACAGCAGCGAAAGCGCCGCGCAGCGGCATGTCTTCTTCGGCGAGAGGGAGACAGCCAAGATCCCCGGCGTCCGAGCCGATACGCCGGTCGTTCCGCTACGCCGTGCGGCGATCGTCGGCGCGCTGGAGGGGGCGAAGAGATGGACGGATATCCTCAGCAGGGCGGGGCTGGAAAAAATAGACGTCTTCGACGATTGGACGGCGGCGCTCGCGAACGGCGCGGACAGTCTTGCTGCCAGCAATATCATCATCGAATGCGCATCGTCGGGGATGGCGCTGACGACCGCCATCATGCAAAAGCTCGACACGATCCGGCGACCCGACAGCTTGCTGGTCCCGGCGGACATCGGCGCGCTGGACCGGGTAGCGACGGACGATCCCTCCACGCTGGTCGGACTGTCCCTGCCGGCCAATCCCTCGACGCGGCTGATCGAAATTTCGCAGGGCCGCAGCACCACCCCAACTGCCTTGGCCACCGCACTCCATTTGGCCCGGAAAGCGGGCAAGGTGCCTGTGGTCAGCCGGGCCGGGAAAGGTATCGTTTCAGATCGTCTTGCCCGCGCGTACGGGCAGGCGGTCGCCGCCCTGAAAGAAGACGGGACGGCGGATGCGGCCATTCACGCGGCGCTCCATATGTTCGGCTTCCCTGCGTCCGGCGACGGCGCAGAAAGCTCCGTCTCGATTGCGGCAATGGAAGCCATCGTCACGCCTATATTGGCGGCCATGGCCAATGAGGGCATGCAGATGCTGGACGAAGCCATCGTCCTGCGCCCATCGGATATAGACATCGCCGCTGTGCTGGCGCTGGGATGGCCCGTCTATCGGGGAGGCCCGATGTTCTGGGCCGAACAGGCGGGAACGTCCGCCATACTGAACAGCCTGCATGTGCTGGAACATCGTCACGGTCCTGCCTTCACGCCTGCAAAAGGGCTGAGGCCTCTCGTGAAAAGCGACGGGCAGATCGTCGGTAACTAGAAGGAATTTGTCATGGCTGACGCCTATATCATCGACGCCGTCCGCACCCCGCGCGGGATCGGGAAAATCGGCAAGGGGGCTCTGGCCCATATGCATCCCCAGCATCTAGCCGCCACGGTGCTGTCCGCCCTGGCCGAGCGCAACGGGATCGATACGGCCGATGTCGACGACATCATATGGTCGACCAGCGTGCAGAAGGCGGAACAGGGCGGCGACCTCGCGCGGATGGCGGCACTGGATGCCGGTTATGACCTGAAGGCCAGCGGCACGACGCTGGACCGCTTCTGCGGTGGCGGAATCACCGCGGTCAGCCTGGCCGCCGCCCAGATCATGTCGGGGATGGAGAATCTGGTCATCGCGGGCGGCACGGAGATGATGTCCCTGACCGCGAAGATCACCCAATCGGAAATCGCGGCGGGCATGATCCCGCTGATCATGGGATCGGGCAATCGCCGTTTGCAGGACCGGCACCCGCAATCGCATCAGGGCGTCTGCGCCGACGCCATCGCGACACTGGAGGGCATCGGGCGGGCAGAACTGGACGCGCTGGCCCTCGAAAGTCAAAAACGGGCTGCCGTCGCCATGGCAGAGGGCCGCTTCGACCGCGGCATCGTCCCGGTCCGCGACGCGAGCGGCATGGTCGTCCTGGAACGCGACGAATTTCCCCGCCCGGGAACCACCGCCGAAGGACTGGCAGAACTTCGCCCCAGTTTCGCGGCCGTGGCGGACTTGCCGGCCGATCTGGACGGCAACACGGCAGGAGCGCTCATAAAGCGTAAATTTCCCGACCTCACCATCGATCACGTCCACCATGCCGGCAATTCGTCCGGCGTGGTGGATGGCGCCGCCGGGCTGTTGCTTGCGTCACCGGCCTATGCGGACAGTCACGGCCTGACACCCCGGGCGCGCATCGTGGCGACCGCAAATATGGGCGGCGATCCCACGCTGATGCTGAACGCCCCCGTGCCCGCCGCCCGAAAGGTGCTGGCAAGGGCAGGCCTGACGGTCGCCGACATCGATTTGTGGGAAATCAACGAAGCCTTTGCCGTCGTGGCGGAGAAGTTCATCCGCGATCTGGGCCTGGACCGGGCAAGGGTCAACGTCAATGGCGGCTCGATCGCCCTGGGGCATCCCATCGGCGCAACGGGAGCTATCCTCATCGGCACGGTGCTCGACGAACTGGAACGCCGGGACCTGAGGCGCGGGCTGGTGACGATGTGCGCCGCAGGGGGCATGGCGCCCGCCATCATCATCGAACGGGTCTGACGAATCCTTGGAACTGGCGGCCCGACACCGGTAAATGCATGCCGGGTTCGCAGCATGGAATATGGAGCGGAGACAAAAATGGTCGATCCAACGCTCGCCGCCTTTCGACGGAGCACAGACAATATCGACATGGCGCTGATCGGGCTGTTGGCCGAACGCTTCAGTATTACGCAGGAAGTCGGCCGGCACAAGGCCAGGCATGCGCTTCCGGCAGCGGATCCGGAATGTGAGGCACAACAACTGGACAGGCTGAAAATCTTGCCGGCCGAGTCGGGCCTCAACCCGGACTTTTCCGTCAAATTCCTTCGATTCATCCTGAACAAGGCAATCCGTCATCATGAACTTGCGAAACGCACCTCATGATCGTCGATCTCCTTGTCCCCGAACGCACCGGCGAAATGGAATTCGTCGGCGGCCGCGACCGGAGCGGGGCCCAGCGCATTTACGGCGGGCAGGTATTCTCCCAGGCCCTGATGGCTGCGGCGCAGACCACCGATCCGGAGCGCCTGGTTCACAGCGCCCATGCCTATTTCCTGCGGAGCGGGGACGGCAACCTTCCGCTGGACCTGCAGGTGATGGCCGATTTCGACGGCGGATCGTTCAGCAACCGCAGGGTCGTGGCAAAGCAGAATGGCAAGATCATTCTCAATCTCGCCGCATCCTTTCATCGGCAAGACAACGGGCAAAGTCAGGATGACGCCATGCCGGTGGTATCCCTTCCGGAGGAACTGGAACCGCTGCCGGCCTATCTCGCCCGCCATGCCGACCGGATGATCCCGGATCCGGAACATATCGTTCGGCGATCCCAGGCGTTCGATATTCGTATCGTGAACGGTCCCCTGACATTCGGAGAGAATAAGGGCGGCGATGCTGTCCATTTCTGGTTCCGGCTGAAGCAACCGGTCCCGGCCCTCCAATATCTTCATCGCGGCGTGCTGGCCTATTTCAGCGATTTCACCCTATTGGCGGCCAGTCTACAGCGGCTGGACGTGAACTGGTCCACCCGGACCGTCAACATGGCGACTGTCGATCATTCGCTCTGGATACACCGCGATGTGGACGTCAACGCATGGCTTCTTTACGTCAGCGAATCTCCATGGACCGCGAATGGGCGCGGATATTGCCGCGGCCAGTTCTTCACCCAGGATGGACATCTGGCAGGCAGCACAACGCAGGAAGGGGTGGTCCGCCTGATCGCGCGCTGACCATCGCCGCGTTCAGGCGCCGGCCCGCTCCGCCCGCTCTGCCCCTTGAACTGTTCGACCACCATCGGCCCGGCAAAGCCATCGATATACGCGCGCATCCATTCGGCCAGGGCATGCCGGTCGAAATCATATCCCTGCCGGACAGCCGTGGTCCCCAGATTATCGTCGGCATGGACGCTCACGCCGCGTTCCCTCCCCTGGAATCGCGCTTGATCTTCTTTGCCAGGCTCCATTTATGCACTTCGGTCGGGCCGTCATAAATGCGGAATGCCCTGACCTCCCGGAATATCTGTTCGACGATCGTGTCGCCCGAGACGCCCGTTCCGCCCATCACCTGCACGCATCGGTCGGCAACCCGCATCAGCGCTTCGCTCACCGCAACCTTCGTCATGGAGCTTTCCGCCGTACCCAGCGCCCCGCCATCGAGTATGTCCGCGCACCAATCGATCATCAGTTCCGCTTGCTTAAGGTCGATCAGATTGTCTGCGAGCATGAAACCCACGCCCTCATGATCGATGAGCGGCTTGCCGAAGGCATGGCGGCGGCAGGCATAGGCCGTCGCGATCTCATTCGCCCGGATACAGCCCCCCAGCCAGCGCATGCAATGCGACAGGCGCGCGGGGGAAAGGCGGATCTGCGCATAGGCAAAGCCCTCGCCACTTGCCCCCAGCATCTGGGAAGCAGGCACGCGGAGATTTTCGATCGCCACCACCGAATGCCCGCCGGGCATCGAACTGTCGATCGTGTCCAGCACCCGTTCGATGCGAATGGCCGGATCGGGAAGTTTCACCAGAAACATGCAGGCGCCGTCGTCGGACCTTGCCATGACGATGCCGACCCTGGCGCCCTGCGCGCCGGTGATGAATGCCTTGCGCCCGTTGATCACCCAATGGTCGCCATCCGGCACGCAGCGCGTCTGCATCATCGACGGATCCGACCCCGCGCCCCCCTCCGTCGCCGGTTCGGTCATGAAAAAGGCCGACCGCGCCTCCCCGCTCACCAGCGGCTTGAGAAAGCGATCCTTCTGCTCGGGCGAGGCGATCTTGCCCAGCAGATACATATTCCCTTCATCGGGCGCCATCGTATTGAGCGCCACCGGACCGAGCGGCGACAAGCCTGACCGTTGCAGCACCAGCGCGGTTTCACGCTGGCTGAGATGGCAGCCATCCTCAAGGATGTGCGGCGTCAGGACGCCTGCGTCGCGTGCTTTGGCCCGCATCTCCATGACCAGTTCCTCGGACGGGCCATGGGGACCGAGCCTTCGATCCTGTTCATAGGGCATCACGACTTCGCGCACAAAAGTTTCGACGCGTGTGGCAAGTGCCTGGGCTGCTGCGCTGATCGGACCGTTCATATTGACCTTCCATTTCTCATTATCGGGTCAGTTCCGGGGATGTTCGGCGTCCTTCCGGCTCATCGCGGTGAAGCCGTCGAACTGCGGATTGCTACGTGAAAGAATGGCCTGCGCGCGCTCCGCGATCGGTTCGTCGAAATTATCCGATGTGAATATGTAGAAACGGCCTGCCTCGATACCTTCGAATGCCTGGCGCGCAACTGCCTCGGGATCGGCACCGCCGGCGGCAATCGACCGGAGCGCTTCGGGTTCCTCCATGTCGGCGGCGGCGCTGCGCAAATGCGCGGGGCGCACGCGCTCCGTCTCGAATATCCGCGTGTTGACCAATCCCGGACACAGCATGCTGACGCCGATCGGCGCGCCCCTTTCCAGCAACGAGGCATAGAGCGCCTCGGTCACGCGCACCGCCGCATGTTTGCTGGCGCCATATACCGGGGAACCGGCGCCGCTGATGAAGCCTGAGACAGAGGCGGTGTTGAGGATATGCGCCGGCCTGTCCGCCTCCAGCATGCGAGGAACGAAGCTGCGCAAGGCGTTGACGATGCCCAGCACATTGACGTCGAATGCCCAGCGCCAGTCCTGTATCTCATATTCCCAGACCGGGCGGTGGCGACCGCCCGGAACGATGCCGGCATTGTTGCAGAGAAGGTCGACTGCCCCGAACCGGGCATAGGCCTGATCTGCCATGCGCTCCACATCCTCGGAATTGGAAACATCGACGCGCATCCTGTGGACATCCGCCGACCGGCAACTGTCCGCCGTCGCTTGCAGGCCTGCCTCATCCACATCGGTGATGACCAGCTTCATGCCCCGGCTGGCGGCGGCTCGCGCCAGCGCAGCGCCGATACCGCTCGCAGCGCCAGTGATGATCGCAACCCGTCCTGTGAAATCTTGTGCCTTCACACCTGTCCTCCCGTCAGCCAGCTTCGCAGCGCATAGCTGCCGTCGTCAGGATGGCGTTGCTCATCCCCCTTCGGCATGACCACATGGGTGCTGGCCGGAAAAGCGGCCGCCACCTCCAGATCAATCACGATAGTGCGACAGGCGATCTTCCACTCGCCGTTCCGCCGCTCGAACCGGTCAAGATAACGGCCGACATGAATGGCGGGCTTGCCTGCTTCTCCGTCCTTCATGACGGAAATGGAGATCAGACAGGACTCTCCTGTCGCGCGATCGCCCGCAATCTCGAACAGGCAGTTGGAGGTCAGATGCGACGTCGTTACCGCGCGAACGCGGAGGGCCGCCAGTGTCGTTTCGGCAAAGGCATGTGCATGACCGGAAAAGGATATCATGTCGACCGTGGCATCTTCGAAGAACACGGCTTTGAGCTGATCGACATCGCAGCGGTCCAGGCCTCGCGCGTAACGATTTACCAGTTCAAGGAGATCGCTCCGGTCGTACAATGCCTGCAGGCAATCGGTCATGCCAATTCCTTTTCCATAGGGGCGCGGGTCAGCCCGCGTCCCCCATCTGAAGATCCCCGGTAATCACGATGCCTGCACCATCGACGCGATAATGTTTGTTGATGAAGATCAGCAGCGACGTCATCGCCTCGGCCGCCGCCGAATTGGCAAGCGCGCCCGCATGCACGCCCCGCAGTCCGATCGCATGGGCCAAGCCGATGATAACCGCGCGGGCATCCTTGTCATCACCGAACACCAGCACATCGCACCCCACATCCATGTCTTGCGCCAGCTTGTGGGCGGCGACGTTGTGAAAGGCCGAAACCATCCGGACGCCGTCGCCCAATATGGCCTGCGCCCGCAATGCCGCGCTGCCTTCTTCGGGCAATTGCACGCGCATGACCCGCGGTGGCACCAGCGGAACGGTTGTATCGACGACGATCTTCCCGATCACGAAGGGCGCGATGTCCCGCATCGTCGCGTCCTGCGCCGCGAAAGGCACGGTCACCAATATGATGTCCGCCTTCGCAGCTGCGTCGGCATTGCCGAGCCCTTCCGCGCCATGCCCGATCCGTTCGGCTTCCGCCGCGGCATTTTCAGCCGAGCGCGAACCGATCAGGATGCGATGGCCCGCCCTGGCAAGGCGGCGGCCGATCGCGCTTCCAAGGCTGCCGGTGCCGCCCACGATCGCAATGCATTGATCCCTGTCCAATATCATATCCTCTCCAGTTGATGTTGACGGGATGCGGAAGGATCGGCTTCCTCCGGCAACAGATCGTAAAGGGTGGTGCGCTGCCGCAGCGGCCTGCCGATGGATCGGGCCAGACGCATCATGGCAGGCTGATCGAGCAGTTGCCCGTGCACGCCACCGGCCGCCCGCGTGATGGATTCGTCCATGAGCACGCCGCCCAGATCGTTTGCCCCCGCATTCAGGATGGCGGCTGCGCCGTCCGGCCCCATCTTGACCCAGCTGACCTGAATGTTCGGGATGAGCGAGTGCAGGACGATGCGCGCCACGGCATGCATCAGCACCGCTTCGCGATAGGTCGGCCCCGACCGGCTTGCGCCCTTGCGCCAGAATGGCGCTTCCATATGCACGAAGGGCAGCGGCACGAATTCCGTAAAGCCGCCGGTTTCCTGCTGGAGCGCGCGGATCTGCAACAGATGGTTCGCCCAATGCCCATAATTGTCGACATGGCCGAACATGATCGTCGCCGTGCTGCGCAGCCCCACGCCATGAGCGGCGCACATGACCTGCAGCCACTGATCGGCGGTGACCTTGTCCGGAGCAATGATCGCCCGCACGTCCGGATCGAGAATCTCGGCCGCCGTGCCCGGCAGGGTCGAAAGCCCAGCCGCCTTCAGCCGGGCCAGATAATCTTCCAATGGCAAGCCCAGCGTGGTCGCCCCGTGAAACACTTCCAGGGCCGAAAAGGCATGGATATGCAACGACGGTGCAGCGGCTCTGACAGCATCGACGATGGCCAGATAGGTTTCGCCGTCATAATCGGGATGAATCCCTCCCTGAAGGCAGACTTCGGTGGCGCCGCGCTCAACCGCCTCGACCGCGCGGCGGCTGATTTCGGGGAGATCCAGACGATATGCCGGGCCCCGCAGCGCCTTCGTGCTCCCCTTTGAAAAGGCGCAAAAACCGCATTTGTAGAGGCAGATGTTCGTATAGTTGATGTTGCGGTTGACGACATGGGTGACGGTGTCGCCGACGGCTTCCCGCCGCAACCGGTCCGCCATGCGCACGACGGCTGCGAAGTCGCCGCCATCCGCCGTGAACAGGGTCGCCACGGCGTCCCGGTCCGGTTCCTCCCCTTCGTTCAGCCGGTCCAATATCCCGGCGATGCGGGATGACATCTGCTGCCCCCCGATGAAAACCGGCGCAGCCAGTCCCGATCCTGCATGCCAGCCGTCGGTGCGCGCCAATCCCTGCCCGTCCACCTGGCGGCGGACCGAGGGCGCAAGGCGCGGATCGAGCCACGTGCCGGGATCGGCCGCATGACGTGGGCCGATTGCCAGACGCGGCCGCAAGATTCGGCGCGCGCGTGTGCAGGCCCGTTCAAGCACAGTAAGGTGCGGCCATGGCGCTTCGGGATTGACATGATCAGCCGTGACGGGCGATACCCCGCCCCAGTCGTTCAGCCCCGCCGCGATCAACGATTCCAGCGCGTCCGGTTGCAGATTGGGGGGAGCCTGGATGCTGACGTCCCGGGGCAGGATCAAGCGCGCGAGCGCGATGCTCCACAGCAATTCTTCCAGCGGAGCATCCGCATGACCAGCCATCGGCGTCCCCGGCTTCGCGCGGAAATTCTGGACGATCACCTCCTGGATGTGACCGTAGCGCAGGTGGAGATCGCGCAGGGCGCAGAGCGCTTCGATCCGTTCCAGCCCGGTTTCGCCGATGCCGATCAAAATGCCGCTGGTAAAGGGCACCTTTGCCTCGCCAGCCGCCGCTATGGACGCAAGCCGCACCGCCGGCCGCTTGTCCGGCGAACCGAAGTGCGGCCCGCCCCTTTCGCACAGCCGGTCGGCACTGCTTTCCAGCATCAGCCCCATAGACGCGGCATGAGGACGCAGCATCGCATAGTCATCCGGCGACAATATGCCCGGATTGAGATGCGGCAACAGACCCGTCCCGTCGAAAACGGCCTGGGCCGCAGCCGCGACATAGGCCAGCGTGCTTTCATGGCCCCGTTCGCTCAGCCACAGGCGCGCCGCGCCATAGCGGTCCTCCGGACGATCCCCCAATGTAAAAAGGGCTTCGCGGCACCCCTGCGCTGCACCGGCCCGTGCGATTTCCATGACCTCGCCCATGGAGAGATAGGGGCTGGCGATACGTCCCGGCGTCGTCGCGAAGGTGCAATAATGACAGACATCCCGGCACAGGCGCGTCAGGGGAATGAACACCTTCGGAGAATAGGTGACGACCGGTCCGAAGGCATCTAGCGCAATCGAACTGGCCATGGCCATGAGTGCCGATGTTTCGACGCCGCTCGCAAACCCCATGATATCGTCAGGCGACATCGCGGAATCCAGCGGCATCACGGGATGATCAAGCATATCGGCATTGGTTCCTTGACGAAGGACGTCCAGCGAATTTCGGCAGGATCGGCGCGGGTCCGGAAAACTCCGCCTTGCAGACCGAAAATAGTCCAGACAAAAATGACTGTCCAATCATTTATGCTAATCGCGCTGCATTCAGTCGGTGCCTGCGCCACCGCTCTGAAAGGATGCCATGTCGGCCTTGAGCCTGGAACCCGCCAGCAGAAACAGAAGGGCAGCAGGCAGGCTGGTCAGGGACATGATCGCCAGAGACCAGGCGAGCGCATCCCCCTGCCCGTTTGCGACACCGGCCAGGGCATCGCTCAACACGCCGGTCACGAAAGGCCCGGCAGCGCCCCCGAGTCCGGCCGTGACCACGATGCACGCCGCCGCCAGGGCGCGGCTCGACGGCTGCACCAGCGACTGGGCAATGGCGGCCTGCGGCGGAATCCAGCAGTTGAGCAGGATGGCGCCGATGATGCCCGCGGGCAGGGAAAACATCGGCGTCTCCGCGATCCGGTATTGATAAGCCGCCATCAACGGCACGGCGAACATGGCGATTGCGGGCATCCAGCAATACCAACGAATATCCTTGCGACTCAGAAAGTCGCTGAGAAAGCCTCCGCCAAACATGCCGAGAGCGCCGCCCACGCCCGATATCAGGGCCACAATGATGGTGATCTGTTCGATCGGCAACAGGAAGGCGCGACCGTAAAAGGGTGCGTTCCAATTCAACGCGGCATTAAGCGGGATCGCACCGAGAAAGCCGGCAGCCAACAGCAGGCGATAGGCACGCGAGGCCAGGATTTCCCGAAGCGCGTCCAGCATATCGCCCGAACTTGCGAGGTTCTGCGCCCTGCCGGAATCATCGCCGCGCGTTTCATCCCGCAGGAAGAAGAAGATGAGCGGCACGACCGCCAGTCCCAGCCCCCCCAGCATCACGAAGGTCGTCCGCCAGCCCAGAGCCGCGCTCAGCATGCCGCTGGAGAAAATGCCCAGCAAGGTACCCAACGGGAAAACCATCTGCCAGATGGCGATCGCGCGGCCGCGCTGGCGGGCCGGAAACTGATGCGCAAGCAGCGCCTGCGCCGCCGGAGAACAACCCGCTTCGCCGATTGCCACCCCCATGCGCAACATGGCAAGCGCCAGAAATCCGTTGGCAAGACCGCACAACATCGTCAGCCCGTTCCATGCGGCCAGGCAGACCAGTATGACCCGTTTGGGTGAAAGACGATCCGCCAGGCGGGCAATGGGTATCGCCGCCAGCGTGTAGACCAGCGAAAAGGACAGACCCGTGACCGCGCCCAATTGGGTATCGCTCAACCCCAGTTCGGCCTTGATGGGCACTTGCAGGATCGAGATGCTGAGCCGGTCCATATAGTTGGTCAGACCGACCAGCATCAGCAATATCAGCGTCCGCCATTTGTTGGGAGATGCGATGCGCATGCCGCTCCTGGGCCGCTCCATGCTTTCCGAAACTTCCATCACCTTCTCCTAACACCCTGCCGTGCCCGGGACACTCAATGACTCAATAGTCATTTTTTTCTGGAATGCCCGGCCCGTGAATGGCCCGGCCGCAATTCACACGCTTGCTCATAAATGCGCCGCTCGATAGAGATCGGCGAAGCGAAAGGATCGAGATGGCGCGCAAGGCTACGGAAATGGCGGCAGGAAACACGGCCGCCGCCACGACGACGAAAACGGTTGCGGGAAGACGGGCCGAGCGCCAGATCGCGACACGCCGAAAAATTCTCGATGCCGCCGCCCGCGTCATCGGCCGCTACGGTTATGTCGGTTGCACCGTCGCCCGAGTGACGGCCAGGGCCCGCATGGCCCACGGCACCTTCTATCTCTATTTCAAATCGCAGCAGCAACTGCTGGACAGCATCCTGCCGACATTGGGCGACGAAATGCTCGCGAGCATCGCCGCGGCGATCGGTGACGAAACAGATCCGATCGAAGTCGAACGGCGCGGCTTCACCGCCAATATCGCCTATACCGCCAGCCATCCTTACATGAACCGCGTTCTTTACGAGGCGCAGCTGTTCGCGCCCAAGGTTTACAGCCGCTGGCTCGACGGCATAGCCGAAAGCTATGTTCGTTCCTTCAAACGCACCCTGACGCGCGGTCCCTTCGCCAATGCAAGCGACGAACGGCTGTATATGGTGGCCATCATGATCGTGAACGCACGAACCGCGCTGCTTTTCAGAATCGACAACAAAACTTCGGCCCAGCCCGAATTTGTCCAGGAAACGATCGAAACCTACCTGACTTTCGTCACTGGCGGATTGGGGATCTAACGCCCCGACCAGGTCAAAGCGCGTTTTGGGCAATGCGTGCGACATGCCATCCTGCCGTTCCGAATTGAGAGCCATTGGCGAGAATGCGTTTCAGATAATGCCCGACCGAACATTCGTCGGTCATGCCTATGCCCCCATGGATCTGGATCGCGCTTTCGCCGACCTGGCGCCCTGACCGATCGGCCTGCGCTTTGGCCGCCGATATGCGCATCGGCGCGTCGGATGCGGAATCGTCAAATGCCGCAAGGGCGTCGATGACCAGCGCGGAAGCCATTGTCTCGGCGATGAACATGTCCACCAGCCGGTGCTGAAGCACCTGAAAACTGCCGATCGACTTTCCAAACTGCTTGCGGACCTTGGCATATTCCAGCGTGTCGCGATTGAGCCCCGTCACCGCGCCAGCCGTCTCCGCAGCCGCGCAAACGCCAGCCAGGTCAAGCACGACGGCCAAGGTTTCCGACGCGTCGCCGCCGATGGCAACGCATTGTGCATCGGCCAGGGTGACACGGCTCGCCATGCGATTGTCGATCAGCCGATAATGCTGGAATGCCGCGCCCGGATCGTCCCGGTCCACCAGATAAAAGCCCAGGACGCCTTGTTCGTCCCGCGCGGACACAATGAGCTTCGCGGCCATCATGCCATCCATGACATGGATTTTCTGTCCGCTTATCCTTCCGCCGGAGACTCGCGCGTCGACATGATCCGGCACGTCGCCCGAACTGGCCTCGCGATGAGCGAAGCCCAGACGCAATTGACCCGCCGCGATGGCCGGCAGCAATTGCTGCTTCTGCTCCTCCGAACCCAGCCGGGCGACAATCGTTGCGCCGATGACGACGCTATCCATATAGGGCAGCGGCAGCAGATTGAGGCCAACCTGCCGCATGACCATGGCCAGATCGCCGGCGGCGCCGCCTATACCGCCATATTCCGGGCTGATGCCGATGGCGAACAGGCCCTGATCGCCAAAAGACGTCCATTCGACGGAATCGCAGACCAGATCGCCCGAACGGCACCGCTCGATGCTGAAATATTGCGCGGCCAGTCGCTCGATTGTCGCACCGGCAAGGCGCCGGTCGTCCTCATCTAGACTTGTCATGTACGTCATAATCCCAGCACCGCCTTCGCAAGAATATTCTTCTGCACTTCGCTCGACCCGCCCCAGATCGAATAGACCCGGCCGAACAGATATTCGCCAACGGCCCCCGCCGCCCCTTCGGGCGAGACGAGCGGTGCCGAGTCTCCCGGCACCAGCGCTTCGGCCTGAAAGGAAAGGCCGCCCTGCGACAACGCGTCGACATGCGCGCCGGAAATGGCCTGAAGCAGTTCGGCGCTGACGATCTTCAGCATGGACGCGGAAAGGCCGGGATCATTGCCCATTTCCAGTTCGGAAAACATCCGGTTGCACAGGCTGACCAGCGACATCAGCTTGAGTTCCAGTTCGCCCATGCGCTGGCGCCAGGCCTGCGTTTCAGCCAGCGTCACCGATCCCTGCCGGATTTCCGAGAGGAAAAAGCGCAATTGCGCCATCAACCTTTGCGCCTTGCCCACCTCTGCCGAAATCAGACGTTCATTGTCGAGCAGAAACTTGGCATAGGTCCAGCCCCCACCTTCCTCCCCCACCAGATTTTCGACCGGCACCCGCACCTCGTCCAGAAAAACCTCGTTGAGGTCCTCGACCAGGTTGATGCTCTTGATCGGCCTGATCGACACGCCGGGGCTTTTCAGGTCGATCAGCAGGAAGGAAATGCCGCACTGCGGCTTCGCATCGGGATCGGTCCGCACCAGCGTGAACATCATGTCCGCCCACTGGGCCATAGAAGTCCAGATCTTGTGCCCGGAAACGACATAATGATCGCCATCGCGCACTGCACGGGTCTGCAGATTGGCCAGATCCGATCCGGCGCTCCGTTCCGAATAGCCCTGCGCCCACCAGATGTCGTGGCTGATGGTCGGTTCCAGCCAGCGCCGCTTCTGCGCATCATTGCCGAAATTGTAGATGACCGGCCCCACATAGGTGATGCCGAACGGCGCCAGCCAGGGCGATCCCGCCCGGTAAAGCTCATTTTCGAACAGCCAGCGCTTGAGGTGCGACCATCCCTGACCGCCATATTCCTGCGGCCAGTGACCGATCAGCCAGCCCTTTTCCTGAAGAATGCGCATCCACCGGACGAAGTCCGTCTTGTCCAGATGCTGGTTCAAAAGCACCTTCGACCGGATGTCCGCGGGCAGCCGGGTCTTGCAGAACTCAGCGACCTCATCCCGGAAATCCGAAAGATCCCTAGCCAATTCCATTCGCCTCGTTCCCCGATCCCATTTCAAAAGCGGCCACGCCCGGGCCCGGCGCCCTAGGCACCGCTCGCCCGGCCGTCACCGATGACCAATTCACTGAGTCCGCCCTTGCGCAGCACCGTTTCAGGAAGCCCGTTCGGGTTCAGCAGGCCGCCGAACCGCAGGCGATTGTCCGCGTGATTGAGCTGATGATAGGCAAAGGCGAGGTCGATCGATTTCTGCAGCCCCTGCATGTCGAGCGCGGCGTTGATCGCCTCCTTGGCGAGCTTGACCGCCAAAGTCGGCTTAGCCGCAATCTTGCGGGCCATGTCCTGGACGAAGACTTCCAGATCGGCGGCCGGAACGACGTGGTTGACCATTCCCATTTCGCGGGCCTGATCGGCATTCCAGCTGTCGCTCGTGAACAGAAGCTCCTTCGCCTTGCGGCCGCCCAATTCCCACACATGGGCAAAATATTCGACGCCAAGCACACCGATATTGACGACCGGGTCCTGAAAAAATGCATCGTCGGATGCCACGATGATATCACAGATCCACGCGAGCATCAGCCCTCCCGCTATGCAGGCCCCCTGCACCTGGGCAATGACGGGCTTGGGGATCGAACGCCAGCGCCGACACATGTCCAGATATGTCTCATGCTCCCAGCCCAGCCATCCCTCGGTATCCCCGGTTTGCACATCTCCCCATGTCGATGTCAGCGCATATAGTTGACCCACCGAATCATGCTCGGTGTCCTTCAGGTCGTGACCGGTCGAAAAATGCCGCCCGGATCCGCGCAATATGATGCATCGCACCATCTTGTCCCGCGCGGCCCGCATGAACGCCTCGTTCAACGCATAGGTCATCTCGACGTTCTGGGCATTGCCGGTGGACGGCCGGTTCAGCGTGATCCTCGCTATCCCGTCTTCCAGATTCTCGTAAAGAACCAATGCTGTCTCGTTCGGCACATTCACTCTCCACAAATTCGCATGTACATGATGGGTTAGTCATTTATTTTATCAATGCTTCGATCCGGTGCACCGCGCGGCTGCCCGCTATGCGCGCGACCCGAAGCCTACATAAAATAAATCTATAAAACTGATATATATAGATAATTTATGATGTTGGCGCCGACCCGTCCCGGGATAATGCGAGCACCGATTAACCCGGTGACTACAACATCATTTTATGATTGCATAGTCATTTTTTTTGGATTAGGACAATGAGGGACGCATGAACAAGGGCGCCGGATAAGCGCCCTGTTGCCCCCAGGGAGAGAGACAATGCCGACATACCCGCCTCGATATCGCACGACCCGGACGAAGGCCGTGGCGGCCAGCGTGATCGCCATGGCCGCATGGAACGCGGCTCCCGCGCTAGCGCAGGAAACAGCGCCGCAAAGCGCGAGCGCGCAGGCTTCCGAAAATCAGGGTGGGTTGAGGGATATCATCGTGACCGCCCGCAAGCGGCAGGAAAGTGCCCAGAATATTCCGGTGGCCGTCACTGCCCTGTCGTCTGATGAACTGGTCAACCGCAATATCCGGACGATCGAACAGGTTGCCACGTCCGTTCCGCAGTTCACGGTCGCGCGCGGCAGTTCCGGCAGCGGCGCGAATCTCAGCCTGCGCGGCATCGGATCGAATTTCACGAGCATCGGTATCGAACAGTCGGTTTCGGTCAATGTCGATGGCGTCTATTACGGACAGGGCCGAATTCTGAACGAGGGCCTGTTCGACATGGCGCAGGTCGAAATATTGAAGGGGCCGCAGGCTCTGTTCTTCGGCAAGAATTCGACCGCCGGCGCCCTGTCCTTCACCACGGCCGATCCGGGGCAGAAGACCGAAATCATCGGTCGCGCCGGTTATGAATTCCGGACGCATGAAAAATATCTCGAAGGCATAGTGTCAGGCCCGCTGTCCGATACGCTGAGCGCCCGCCTGGCGGTGCGGTGGAGCGACATGGATCGCGGCTATATGAAGAACCAGGCGGTCGGCGGCCCCTTCAAGGTCAATGACGTCGCCAATGGCGGTGCGCAGACTGTCTACAATGTTCCGCCGTCGACCCGCTACGGTCCGATGGAAGAAAATATCAATATTCGGGGCACCCTCAAATTCCAGCCGACCGACAAGTTCACGATCACGCTGAAAGGCGGAATGAGCGATCGTAATGCAACCTCTGCCGGATTCCTGAACGAATTATTCCGCTGCCCGGTCGGAGGAACCTCACAACTGCAACCCGGGAACGAGTGCAATAAGGATTGGAAGGGCTATTGGGACGATCTGCCGAGTGAGCTCGTAAGCGCCAACCCGCTTCTGGGCCGGAAGAACGGTCAGCTTTATGACGATTACCGTTCCTATACTGCCACCGCGACCGTAAAATACGACACCGACGTCGTGAATTTCAACTGGGTGAACGGTTATCAGAAGTTCGACAACCAGTTCAGCCTGAAATCGGATGCGACCACAAACGCCAATCGCGGCACCTATGCGGGCACAGGCACGAAATATGAGGCCTACTCAACCGAATTCCGTGCGCAGACCGACCTCAAATTCCCGGTCAATTTCCTGATCGGCCTTTATTATCAGGCATCGAAGCTGAACTTCCAGCAGGACATCATATTCCCAGGAACGGCGGCGGCGGGCCATGCCATCGACACCAGCGTCACCGATCCTGCGCTGGTGCCGCTGACCGTACGCAAACTGGGCCACACCGACGGCGCGACCTTCGCATTGTTCGGACAGCTGCTGTGGGACATCGTGCCGACGCTTCAGATGACGGCCGGTGGGCGGCTGACGAGCGAAACCAAGGATTCGACCTTCCGCATGCCCTATGTGAACCGCAATTTGCGCGCGGTTTACCGGATGTATGACCCAGCCAATCCCTTGTCAGAGTTCGTGAATCACCAGAAGTTCGACAATTTCTCGCCGGAGGTAACGCTGACATGGAAGCCGTCATCCCGCTTGACGGTTTATGGCGCCTATAAGACGGGATACAAGTCCGGCGGCTTCTCGATCAGTGGCCTCAACACTGTCACGACCTCTGTCGATGACCTTGCCTTCGGTCCAGAAACCGTCGAAGGGTTCGAAGCAGGTATACGCAGCAAGTTGTTCAACAATAGCGTTCGGCTAAACTTGACTGCTTTCCATTACGACTATAAGAATCTTCAAGTCGACTTTTTCAACTCCGCGATCACCACGTTTGTGACCTTCAACGCGGGAACGGCGCGCACGCAGGGGCTGGAACTTGACGGAGAATGGGCGCCGCGGTTGGTTCCCGGCCTGACGCTCAGGGGCGCTTTGGCCTATACTGACGCCAAATATACCGACTTCCCTGGCGCACCCTGCTATGCCGGGCAGAGGCCGGCCATGGGCTGCCTGGCCCCGACAACGGCCATCCCCTATGTTCACCAGAATCTGGACGGCGTGCATACGCAGCTCGCGCCAAAATGGGCCGGAACATTGGGCATCGACTATGAAACCGATATCGGTTCCGCGCTAAAGGGCGGCCTGCTGCTCAATCTACGCTATAGCGACCGTTATCTGGTCAGCCCCTTCGGCAACCCTGTCGACGTGCAGAAGTCCTTTGCGACGCTCGACGCGACATTGCGGGTCGGCGCGCAGAATGATCGCTGGCAGCTTGCGCTGATCGGGAAGAATCTGACCAACCGCTATGTCCTGAACGCCGCGCAGGATGCGCCCAGCACGGGATCTGGCACGGGAACGATAGCGGGCGTTCCGGCTGACCAATATGGCTTCCCCGCGCCGCCGCGCACCGTCGCGCTCCAGCTCACAGTTCGATATTGACGGGATCAAGGGGGCGGATTTTCCCGCCCCTTCCTTCCTCGATATCATCAATAAGGCGTAGCAGCATGGACGCAACGCGCATCATCCTGAACAGCTATCCCGATTCCGCCATCGATGCCGACACATTTGCAGCAGTCAAAACGCCGCTACGCCCGCTGGCAGAGGGAGAAGCGCTTTTTGAGAATATCTACGCCACGGTCGATCCAGCGCAAAGCCGGCGGCTCAGGCGATATGAAAATTACGTTCCGCCTTTCCAGCCAGGCGAGTTGATAGCGGGCCTCGCCCTTGGCCGGGTCATCGAGTCACGTTCGCCTACCTTCGTTAAGGGAGATTATTGGACTCATTGGAGCGGCTGGGAAACGCACAGCATTGTGCGGGCTCCTGCGGAACAGGGCCCACTCACTCAGCGCGCAGATCCTGCCGTCGCGGCGCTGACGGACTATCTCGGCCCGCTGGGAGGAAAGGGCATCACTGCATGGATCGCCATGAAATTGCTCGGTGCTGTAAAGCCGGGCGATACCGTACTGATATCAGCAGCGGCAGGCGCGGTTGGCGGCATTGCTGGTCAGTTAGCGCGCGCCTATGGAGCGGCACGGGTGGTTGGCATTGCTGGCGGCCAGGACAAATGCCGCTATCTGATCAACACGCTCGGCTATGACGCCGCCATAGACCGGCATGCAGGCCAGATTGATGCAGCCATAGACCGGAATCTGCCGGAAGGCATTGACATGTATCTCGACAATGTCGGCGGCCCTCTTCAAGCTATCGTGACGGAACGCATGAACCGCTTCGGACGCTTCGTTATCACAGGATCTGTCGCCGAATATGGCATGGACGTGCCACCGCCCGGCCCCAATCTGTTCGTCACGGTACGGCGTGGCTTCAGCATCCACGGCTATCTGGCGACGCAATATTATGATCGTTTCCTCGAGTTCCGCGCCGAGATGCTGGCCCACCTCGCCAGTGGCCGGATCAAGGTTGGCATCGATGTCGCAGACGGTCTGGAGCGGGCACGCGAAGCGATGACTGGCATGCTCGCAGGTGACAATATCGGCCAGCGACTCATCCAGATCACGCCCGGCATATCTCCTTCATTGTAACATGAGCGGCGCCCCGTCCTTCTTGGCGGCCTGATCCACCACAGCGACCTGCCATGTTGGCGACAGCTATGATAACCCGCTAGCCGAGACGATCACCGGCCTGTTTCCTGGCGCGGCGGGTCGCGGCACGACTTCGCGACCGATATAGGGTCTGAAAAAACGCATGGTTGAGTGGTTTGGCGCAAAATCGCCATTGGACCCGAATGGAAAGCATGATGCGCGTACCGGGACCAGGAGCAATATCGAAGACCAGTCGTTTAATGTTGATGCCCCAGACATTCCCCATGACAGACAGATTCAAGCAGTCCATCAGGCTGCAGGTCGTCCGCCTGTTAAATGATGTCGATCGCGGGGAAGCGCCTGTGCCAAGAAGTGCCAACGCGCTGTTCCATCCTCGCTCCGTCGTGTGGCGCGTTCACGGAGATGTAGGCTCGATGATGGTGGGCGGGATCACCAGTCTCCTGATGCAAATGCTTCACCCCTCGGTACTGGCGGGCGTTTGGGATCATTCCAACTTTCGGGCCGACATGCACGGCCGCCTTCGCCGGACCGCGCGCTTCATCGCGACGACGACCTATGGCGATCGCGAGGCCGCCCATGCAGCGATCAATCGCGTCCGGACGATCCATGAAAAGGTCAGGGGCCTACTGCCAGATGGCACGCCTTATCGCGCCAACGATCCCGAATTGCTGGCGTGGGTTCATGTGACCGAAACCACAAGCTTCCTCGCAGCATGGATCCGCTATGGGAATCCTCTGATGTCTGCTGCCGACCAGGATCGGTATTTCGCCGAGATGGCTACCATCGGGCACGCCATGGGCGCGGATCCTCTACCAAGGTCGCAGTCGGAGGCACGCGCAATCATCAAGGGGATGCGGCCGGAGCTCAAAGCAGACGCGCGAACTGAAGAGGTCGCGAAACTCATCCTGGGCCCACCAGGGATTAGTCCAAAGGACCTGCCCCGAATGCTCGCGATGCAGGCAGCCATAGATCTGCTGCCAAGCTGGGCACGACGAATGCACAAGCTTTCCACGTCGCCGCTTGAGCGACCGTTCGTGCGGGCTGGGGCATTTGGTGTGGTACAGACTTTACGTTGGGCGTTTCGATGACGATGCAACCGACCTTGCACGAACCTGCTCCGCGGGAGGGTCGCGTGGGGCGCATGCTCTCACCGCAGTTGCTCGAACTGCTGCGGATGTGGTGGCGCGATCCGTACCGGCTTCAATCGTGGCATTTAGTTGACTCACCCACTCCCGCGCGGCGGCGATGGTGAGAGCCGGACAGACCCCAAGCGTTCGCCTCAGGAATCCGCGCTGTGATGGGGCCTAGCGCATATATTTCCGGGCGCTTTTGCCGCCCGAGAGCTTCTGGATCGTCAGCCGCCTCTACGAGCGCACCTCGATCATCGTCACCACCAACTTCAGCTTCAGCGAATGGCCCTCGGTGTTCGGCGTCGCCAAAATGACCACCGTGCTGCTCGATCGGCTCACCCCCATGCCGACGATCCTAGCGTACTATCAGGGGGTGGCACAGATATAAGCCTCGGACCACTCCCCGTTGATCGGCGCGCCGGGTACCCGGCGCAGGCGGACCTCGAAATGTTGTCGAAGGGCACGGCGCCGAGCCGCCTCTGCACGAGGCGCCAATAACTGTGTTGCGACCGAAGCAAACTACCCTGCCAATACTGAGGCATGCAATGCATATAAAAGGCCAGCGCCGGCGGCGGCTTGCGCCTCCAGCCCCATCGCCTCCGGCGCGATCAGATCTAGATAAAAGCGCGCTATTACCCGCTTCGCAGTCAGGAATGTCGCATCTCCGTCCGTCGTTGCCAGCGCAGCATCATGCTGGCGCGCCATTAACCAGCCGCAAGTCAGCACCGACACCATAGTGAGATAAGGGTAGCTTCCCGCCAGACGGTCGTTCACCTCCGCTCCCAACATCCATGCAGTCACCCGCTCTACCGCGTCCGCTAGCGCCATCAGTGTCGGTTCACTCGCGCCTTCGCCGCGTACATCGGCGATCAACGCCCGCATGCCCGCGCCGCCATCGCCCATCAGCTTGCGTCCGACTAGGTCCATCGCCTGGATGCCGTTGGTTCCTTCGTATATCGGCGCAATCCGCGCATCACGGAAATGTTGCGCCGCACCAGTCTCCTCTATGAAGCCCATCCCGCCATGCACCTGCACGCCGATGCTCGACACTTCGCAACCGATATCGGTGGCATGCGCCTTGGCAAGCGGAGTCATCAGGTCCAGCCGCGCCTTCGCGCCTTCAATGCCCAGATGTGACCGATCGACCTGGCTTGCGGCATAATAGATCAGCGCGCGCGCCGCCTGCGTCTGCGCCTTCATCCGCAACAGCATGCGCCGCACATCGGGATGCTCGATGATCGGGACGCCCTCGCCACCAGACGAGCCGTCGGCCCGCGCCGACTGTACCCGCTCGGCAGCGTAGGCGATGGCTTCCTGCGTTGCCCGCTCCGCGATCTGCACACCTTGATTGCCGACATTCAGGCGCGCGTTGTTCATCATCGTGAACATCGCCCTCATGCCACCCAACTCACCTCCCACCAGTTCGCCAATGCAATTCCCATGATCGCCATAGCTCATGACACAGGTGGGGGAGGCGTGGATGCCCAGCTTGTGCTCGATCGAAACACAGCGCACGTCATTGTCGATCGTCGGTTCGCCCTTCGCATCGAGTCGATATTTGGGCACGAGGAACAACGATATGCCCTTGGTTCCTGGCGGCGCATTGGGCGTCCGCGCGAGCACCAAATGGACGATATTTTCGGTCAGATCATGCTCGCCGAAGGTTATGAAGATCTTCTGCCCCGAAATCCGGTACGTCCCGTCGTCCAACGGCTCAGCTGTGGTGCGTAGCGCGCCAACGTCCGAGCCGGCCGACGGCTCTGTCAGGTTCATGGTGCCGTTCCACTCACCTGACACCACCTTTGGTAGCCAGGTTCGCTGTTGCTCCAGGCTGCCATGCGTCATCAACGCCTCGACCGCTCCTGGTGTCAGCATCGCAATCAGCGAAAAGCCCATGTTAGCGCTGCCGAGACTTTCCAGCACCAGAGTCGCCAATGTAAACGGTAGTCCTTGTCCACCATAGGCTACCGGCCCGTCGATCGTGCCCCAGCCATTATCGACGTAGGCCTTGTACGCTCCACGATAGCCCTCAGGCATTCGCACAAAGCCATTGTCCCACTTCGCCCCGACGGTATCGCCAACGCGCGAAAGCGGCAGAAATTCACGTTCGGCAAAGGCCGCAGCGCCATCGACGATCGCTTCGACCATATCCGGCGTCGCATCACCATACTGGTCATGCGACGCAATTTGCGAGATCATCGCGACATGCTCCAGCACGAACTTTTGTTCGATCGTCGGCGCTCGATAAGCCACAATTTACGCCCTCCGCTGTTCAATGATATGCTCTGTAGTAATATCCGGCTCCGGAATGTCGGAGATAAGGGTCGGAGAGAATCCGCCCCGTATTGTGGGATTCACGGAACCGTTCGATGAGCTGCTCTATTCAACGCCCCGTCCATTGCGGCGCGCGTTTCTCGACAAAGGCGCGCGGTCCTTCGGCGAAATCTTCGGTCATCATAACGCGGTCTTGCGCTTCCAACGACAATGCGAAGAGCGCGTCATCTGACATATCATAGGCCTGCCGGGCGATCCCCAGGCTCTCCCGGACCGCGATCGGCGCGTTCTGGTTAATCAGCTCCGCAAACGCGATCGCCTCGGCAACTGCTTCCCCTGCAACGGTGACCTTGTTGACGAAACCCAGTTCAGCCGCGCGCGCGGCTGGAATGCGACCTCCCGTGGCGATCAGTTCGAACGCCTGGGCTCGAGGCATAGCGCGCGGGAGACGATAGACGCCACCGGCGGCCGCGATCAGGCCCCGGGTCACCTCAGGGAGCGAGAAGACAGAGGTGTCTGAAGCGACGATCATGTCGCATGCCAGTGCAAGCTCGAAGCCGCCGGCCAGCGCAAAGCCTTCGACCGCCGCGATCCAGATTTTGGAGCGAGGATGTTTGACGAAGCCAGCAAACTGGCCGTCGGATGTATAGAGGTCCTGCATTCGGCCGGCCGACACCTCTTTGAGATCGGCTCCGGCGCAGAAGGCCACACCCCCCTCCCCCGTCAGAATGGCGGTCCACAGATCCGGATCAGCCTCGATCGCTTTGACCGCGCGATCGAGCCCGGCGGCGACGGCTCCGTTTACCGAATTACGAGCATCGCGGCGACGAATGGTGACGAGCGCCACATGCGGCGCGACGACTTCTACAGTGACAGCGTCCATGATGTTTCGAGCCTCTCAATAGATTTCAAACAGGCCAGCTGCGCCCATGCCGCCGCCCACGCACATGGTGACCACGCCATATTTCGCCTTGCGGCGGCGGCCTTCAAGAAGGATGTGCCCCGTCATGCGGGCGCCGCTCATGCCATAGGGATGGCCGATGGCGATGGCTCCGCCAGACACGTTCAGCCGCTCGTTCGGAATGCCGAGCGTATCCCGACAGTAGAGGAGCTGACTGGCGAACGCCTCGTTCAGTTCCCAGAGGTCGATGTCATCGACCTTCAGTCCGTGCTTCCGGAGGAGCTTTGGTACCGCCAGGACGGGACCGATACCCATCTCATCGGGATCGCACCCGGCCACCGCCATACCCCGATAGGCGCCGAGCGGCTGCAGGCCGCGCCGACCGGCCTCCTCTGCGCTCATGAGTACCAGGGCTGCGGCACCATCAGATAGCTGGCTGCTGTTCCCGGCTGTCACCGACCCGCCGGCCTCCAAGACCTGGCCGCCCTTGTAGGCGGGCGGCAAGCCAGCGACCGACTGGGGGGTCGTGTCGGCACGCATCCCCTCATCCTGGGTCAGCGTGACTTCGCGAAAGCTGGTTTCACCCGTTGCTTTGTCGGTGACGACCATCCTGCTCGGGAGCGGCACGATCTCATCGGCGAACAGGCCAGCGCCAGTTGCCTTCACAGCACGCTGATGCGATTCCGCGCCGAACGCATCTTGGGCTTCTCGGCTGATATTATGACGCCGCGCAACCATCTCCGCGGTTTCGAGCATGCTCATATAAATGTCCGGGCGGTGCTCCACCAACCATGGATCCTGCGCGCGATACATGTTCATGTGGTTGTTCTGGACCAGCGAGATGGACTCCACCCCGCCGGCCACAACAATGTCCATGCCGTCGATCAATATCTGCTTGGCGCCGGTGGCGACCGCCATCAGCCCCGACGCGCACTGCCGATCGATGCTCATACCTGAGACGGAGGTTGGGAGCCCGGCCGCAAGCGCCGATTGGCGCGCGACATTGGATTGGGTGGCGCCCTGCTGGAGCGCACAACCAAAGACGACATCGTCGATCTCGTCGAGTGCCAGGCCAGCCCGATCGACGGCATGCCGTATCACATGCCCGCCAAGCGTCTGCGGTTGGGTGTCATTAAATGCGCCGCGATACGCTTTGCCAATAGGCGTGCGGACAGTGGAAACGAAGACGGCTTCGCGACTGGACATTCTGATCTCGCTTTAAAGAGTTTGTGGTCATGGAACGGCTTGCCCCCCGGGAGCGACGAAGATGTCGATCTCCAACTCCGAGTCGGGATCATCCCGATAGGGTGCAAAATCGATGACGCCTGCCTCGCGCAGCACATCGTCGTCGAGCAGGAAGTTCCCGGTGAAGGCCTTAACGTCAGGCAGGAAGATGGCATAAGCGGCATCTGCCATGATCTCGGGTCGACGAGACAGGAGCATGATCGCCTCGCCGCCAGGCGCATGCTCAATGGTGGCGGTGCGGCCCGGACGCTTTCCAGAGTGAGGCGCGGTTTGAGTGTTCTATTCCATGAGCGCGCAGCACGTTGCCAAAGCGTCCCAGCCCCGGCGTATCCAGCGACGCCAGCGCCTCTGCCCGAATGTGGCAATCCCGCTCTAGCGCCACCAGCGGATGTGGCCCTGCCCCGCTTGAGAATGAAGCGCCGCAAGCCTTTTCAGCCTTCGCACGCGATCTGCCAGCCGATCTCGGCCAACGGGTGGGCCTTGGCGCCCACCAACTCCGCATCCGCGCTGCTGGCTTGCCCGTCCTGGCTTCGGCGCCACACCCCTTGCAGGATAGCCGCAACGCGAAACAGGCTGAACGCGAGATAAAAATTCCACTGAGGAATTCCCGATCGCCCCGTCCGCTCACAGTAAAGACGGACATAGTCCGCCTCCTCTGGAATCCCCATGCCGACGCGATCGAGATCGGCAAAGCCACGAAAGAGATCGGCGCCCACACGCCAGACCATGGCGTGATAGGCGAAGTCCGCCAGGGGGTCCCCGATCGTCGACAACTCCCAATCAAGAAGCGCAATGACACGCGGCTCCGTGGGATGGAAGATCATGTTGTCCAGGCGAAGATCGCCGTGAAATATCCTCCCCGGCTGCTCCGGCGGCAAATTCGCCGGCAGCCACTCGATCAGTCTTTCCATCGCTTCGCAAGGATCGCCTTCGCTGGCGCGATATTGCCGGGTCCAGGTCGCGACCTGTCGTTCAACGAAACGCTCGGGACGGCCGTACCCCTCCAGTCCCACCGCAAGCGGTTCGACATGATGCAGGCTCGCAACCGTCGCGTTCATGGCGTCGAAAATACCGGCCCGCTCATGGGGTGACATGCCAGGCAGCCGCTGATCATAGAAGATGCGGCCTTCCACGAAGTCCATGATATAGAAGGGAGCACCCAGGATCGCACTGTCGTCACAGAAGGCGAGCACCTTGGGCGCAGGAACGTCGCTATCGCGCAGCGCATGGAGAACGCGATATTCGCGCTCGATCGCATGGGCTTTCGGCAGCAGCGGCCCCAAAGGCTTTCGACGTAGGACATACTGCCCAGAGTCCGCGCCCACCCTATAGGTCGGATTCGACTGCCCGAAGCCGAACTTCTGCAACGTGTGGCCACCGCCAAAACCGGTGACATGCGAAGACATCCAGGCGTCAAGCGCTAACGGAATCCGTTCTATACCCAGCACAATCTGCACCCTCCCGATGATTGCCCGTCTGGAGACATGCCCCTCCACCCTCCTTCAGCCGAGCCGCCGGACCATTTTCCGGTAGGCCGTTTATAATAACTTGTCTAATACAATAGATAAATGCCATAGTGTAGGACATTCTACAATGCCGAGAGTCGAGGGGCAGGATGTTTGAACCAAACCACAGGGGCATCGCTCTCGCCGAGCGCCTCCAGGCCTTTATGGCCGAGCACATCTATCCGAATGAACGACGCTACTATCTCGAAGCGGAGCGACTCGGGCCGTGGTCGGTCTATCCGGTCGTCGAAGAGCTGAAGCCGAAAGCGCGCGCGGCTGGATTGTGGAATCTCTTTCTACCCGTAAAGGAGGCGCCTGAAGGTTTCTCCAATGTCGACTATGCGCCGCTGTGCGAGATCATGGGGCGAAGCCTCTTCGCGCCTGAGGTCTTCAACTGCTCCGCGCCGGACACGGGGAACATGGAGACGATCCTGCGCTATGGCACGGACGAGCAGAAGGAGCAGTGGCTAAAGCCCTTGCTCGCGGGCGAAATCCGATCGGCTTTCGCGATGACCGAGCCGGAAGTCGCCTCGTCGGACGCGACCAATATCGGCAGTTCGATCGTCCGGGACGGCGATGAGTATGTGATCAACGGGCGCAAATGGTACACGACCAACGCGACCAGCCCGGCCTGCAAGATCATGATCTTCATGGGCAAGAACCTGCCGGAAGGTGATGATCCCTATCGTCGCCAGTCGATGATCCTGGTGCCACGATCGACAACGGGGGTTCGGGTCATCCGGTCGCTTCCCGTTCTGGGCTTCTATGGCGTTCCCGATCGCGCTTCAGAGGTGCTTTTCGAGAATGTCCGCGTGCCGGCGTCGAACATGCTGCTCGGCGAAGGGCGCGGTTTCGAAATCGCGCAGGGGCGCCTGGGACCGGGTCGCATCCACCACTGCATGCGGTTGATCGGACTGACCGAGCGCATTCTCGAACGAATGTGCCGGCGCGCAGACCAGCGAACGGCCTTTGGCCGGCCGCTCTCCGAACAGACGGTCACGCTGGAGAGGATTGCCGAGGCGCGTATCATGATCGACCAGGCTCGCCTGCTGACCATGAAGGCGGCGGAAATGATGGACACGGTTGGCAACAAGGCCGCCCGGCGCGAGATCGCGATGATCAAGGTGGCGGCACCAATGATGGCTCAGAAGGTCATTGACTCGGCCATCCAACTGTTCGGAGGCGGTGGAACCAACAATGATCACCTGCTGACGGCGGCGTTCGCGACGGCGCGCCTGCTCCGGCTGGCCGACGGCCCCGATGAAGTGCATCGCAACCAGATCGGCAGGCTCGAAATCAAGCGCTATCGCGACAGTGACCCTGCTTTGTCGGGCGGTTCCAGCAACGCACTGACGCTCCCGGAGGCAGAGCATATGGCAAGCGAAGGCCTATGGCCCAAACCGAAGGACTTCGACGCATGAGCGGACGACTCTCTGGCAAGCTGGCGCTCGTCACCGGGGCGGCGCAGGGATTGGGTGCGGCGATCGCACGCCGACTCGCGCTCGAAGGCGCGCGCGTGCTGCTGACGGATCGCAACGAAAGCGGCGTGAAGGTCGTTGCGAAGGAGCTTTCGAAGGAATTTGGCCGCGATGCTGCATGCTTTGCGCGCCACGATGTCACGAGCGAGAGCGATTGGATCGACGTGATCGCTTATGCTCGCGAGCAGCTCGGTGGTCTTTCGGTGCTTGTCAATAATGCCGGAATCGTGCTGACCGGATCGGTCGAGGACTTCACGCTTGATGAATGGCACCAGGGCATGTCGGTGAACACCGACAGTGTCTTTCTCGGCGCCAAGCACGCCCTGACGCTGATGCGGGAGCGTCAGCCCGGCTCGATCGTCAATGTGTCGTCGATCGCGGGTCTGATCGCGTCGCATAATTTTGCCAACTACAACGCCTCCAAGGCGGCGGTCTGGCTGCTCAGCAAGTCGATCGCGCTGCATTGCGCGCGGCAGGGCTGGGATATCCGCTGCAATTCCGTGCATCCGGCGTTCGTCCGTACCCCGATCCTCAATGATCTTGTCGGCGATCGCGACGAGGCAACGGTGATGGCGAAGTTGGCCAAGCAGGTTCCGCTTGGCCGTTTGGGCGAGCCGGACGACGTAGCCCACGCGGTCGTCTATCTGGCTTCAGACGAAAGCCGTTTCATGACCGCTGCCGAGCTCAAGCTCGATGGCGGCATTTCCGCGATGTAAGGATGATGATGACCACTCCCTATTTCGACCTGACCGGCAAGGGCGCGCTCGTGACGGGATCGTCGCGCGGCATCGGCAAGGCGATTGCCGAAGCGCTGGCGGCGCTCGGCGCGAATGTGATCATATCGTCGAGAAAGCAGCAGGCGTGCGATGAGGTCGCCTCGCGGATCAATGCATGCGGCGCCGGGCGGGCCACGCCCATTCCCGCGAACATCGGCACAAAGGCCGACATCGAGTACCTCGTCGCGGCGGCGCGCCAGGCGCTCGGCTCCATTGATATCCTTGTCTGCAATGCGGCCTCCAACCCCTATTATGGACCGATGGCGGGCATTTCGGACGATCAGTTCGAAAAGATCCTGCGCAACAACCTGCTCTCGAGCCATTGGCTGGCGGCGTTGATCTCACCCCAGATGATAGAACGGCGATCGGGTTCGATCATTTTCATATCGTCCATGGGCGGGCTGCGCGGTTCCGCAGTCATCGGCGCCTATAATATTTCGAAGGCCGCCGACTTCCAGTTGGCCCGCAATCTGGCGACGGAATATGGGGCCCATGGTATCCGCGTGAACTGTATTGCACCCGGCCTGATCCGGACGGACTTCGCCCGGGCACTATGGGAAGATGAGGCAAATCTCGCCAAGGCGTTGACGGGTACGCCGCTTGGACGGATCGGAGAACCGGACGATATCGCGGGTGCGGCTGCTTTTCTAGCCTCTGATGCTTCCCGATACATCACCGGCCAGACGCTCATCGTCGACGGCGGGGCGACGGTGACGGTGGGCGGAGTCTGACGCAGCAAAAGTATTTCAGGAGGAAAGATTGAGCCAGAGGATCGGTGTTGTGGGTGCGGGTTTGATGGGTGCGGAGATCGCGCTCGTCTTCGCGCAGGCGGGGCATGACGTGCTATTGAACGATCGCGATCAGGCAAGCCTTGATCGCGCGACGGCACGGCTGCGAACGCTCATGGAAAAGGGCATTGGGCGCGGCTTCTACAAGACCGAGGAGATCGACCGGGCGCTCGCGCGTATCCGGACTACTACCGAGCTCGGTGCGTTTTCCGATCGCGAACTCGTAACGGAGGCGGTGTTCGAAACCCCCCATGTCAAGGCATCGGTGCTGAAGGCGCTGGATCAAATATGCCCCACAAATGCTGTGATCGCCTCAAATACGTCGACGATTCCGATCTCGACGCTGGCAGCGGAATTGCCGGTCGCGCGCAGACCCAATTTCATCGGGACCCATTATTTCTCGCCTGTCTCACGCATGAAGCTTGTCGAGGTGATCCCAGGATTCGATACGGCAGAAACGACCGTCAGGACCGCAATGAGTGCGGTAACCGACATTGGCAAGACGCCGATCCGCGTAAAGGATGTCGCCGGTTTCGCCGTCAATCGCATGCTGCACGCCTTCATGATCGAGGCAGTGAAACTTGTCGAGGAAGGGGTTGCCACGCCGCAAGATCTCGACACCGCGTGTCGCCTCGGCCTCGGTCATCCGATCGGGCCGTTCGCGCTTATGGATGCCGTGACATCGAACTTGTGTGTACAAGCCCAGGAGATCATGCAAGAGGCCTATGGTGAGAGATTCCGCCCCCCCGCCCTCCTCAAGCAACGCGTCCGCGCCGGCTATGGCGGAGGCAAAGGCAAGCCAGGCTGGTTCAATACAGGCGAGTAACGGTCATACGCGGGAAGCCGTTGTCCGAGACATTGTAAATGGCCTCTATGATGGTCGTTATGAGCCCGGCCAGCGCCTGCAGGAAGCACAGCTTACCACCGCGTACGGGATAAGCCGTGGTCCCATCCGCGAGGCTCTCAACGTACTGTCGACCATGGGGATCGTCGATCTCACACCACAGCGTGGCGCCCAGGTGCGCGTGCTTGGTATCGAGGAAGCGATCGACACACTGATCGTGGCGCAGACGCTGATCGGTTTGTCTGCCCGCCTTGCCGCAGCCCGCGCGTCACAAAGCCCCCAGCGTGATAAGCTCGTCAAGTCACTCGAAGCGATCCTCGCATTCGATGCCGAAGCAACCGGGGCCGAATTTGGTATAGCTCGGGACCATTTCTACGGTTCGATCACGGCGATGGCGTCCAATCGGGAGCTTAGCCGATTGTTGCCGACGGTGCGGATCCACCTCATCCGCGTACAGTTCCGCTCCGTGCTGAGAGCGCACGAGACACGATGGCGAGGTGATTATCGGCGCATCGCCGACGCCATCCTCGCCGGGCGGCAGGGAGAGGCGGAGGCCACGGCGCGGGCACATCTGGGTCGCGCGATCGATCGTCTGCGCGCCTTTCAATCCAGTTGAGTTCCTTGCGGCTTTCGGCAAGGCGCGCGCGATCGCGCGCACCTCTACGCGTCCACTATCCCTGCACGATTGCAAAAACCTATTCACGCATTTCGGGCCGAGGCTTGAATATTCGGAAGGTGGACGGGTAAGTCAAAAGGCACGCTGTGCTTATCGAAGGCCGAATGGTGAAAAATCTCTCTTCTAAACTGCCGAAATGGTATCAGCTCGCCCAGATGTTGCGAACCGACATCGTAAGCGGTCGCATGAAAGCAGGCGAGCGCATCGATGCTGAAATCCGCCTCGCCGAACAATATGGCATAAGTGTCGTTCCCGTGCGGCAGGCCTTGCGCGCGCTCGAACAGGAAGGCCTCGTCGTTCGGCATCGGGGAAGCGGCACCTATGTCAGCGACACGCCGCGATCCTCAAAACAGGCCATCACATCGCTGGAAACATTATATTCGCGTGAGTTTACGAAGCCGGCTGCTATCCTCGAACGCGGCACCGTCGCGATGCCCGAACAATTCCGAGCCGCTTTCGTAGGCATCGATACCCTCGCGTTCGTTCGACGGCTTGCGTATCGCGGAGGAAAGCCATGGTCCTATGGCGTCTTGTATTTTGCGCCTATCTACGCCGGAAAGCTTACCGATCGCCTGCTCGAACGTTTTCCGACCTATCGCCTGCTTCAAGAACTCTATGGCGTGGAGTTGATACGGTCGCATTTCGAAGCGAGAGCTGTCGCGGCAGGGAGCGAGATCGCCGGCTTTCTCGACATCGATCCCTTCTCGCCTGCCCTCTCGCTATCGTGCGTCACCTACGATCGTAACGACGTGGCGGTAGGCGCCTTTATCGTGACCTTCCCTGGCGACCCTTTCACATTCAGTTTCGAGACTTCCCACGAACTGCTTTGACCTGAAGCGGGACAGATCAACCCAGGGGCGGTTTAGCCGACCTTTTTCAGTTGATCGCCGGTAAGATCCGAATCCGCTTCATAGATATTGATCGCTGCCGCAACCACAGGCTCGTAGGCGGCGATCGCCTTGTCCTTGACATGCCCATAGCCCCGAACCTCGAGAACCAATCCCGCAACGCGCGCGGCATCCGCCAGATTTGCGCTTGTGAGGCGCGCGAGCAGCCGTTCGATCAGGGCTTCGTAATCAGCGATCAAGCGGCGCTCGATCTTTCGCTCGGCCATATAGCCGAACGGATCGAAAGCCGTGCCGCGCAGCCGACGGCCCTTCGCGAGCAGGCGGAACAGCGGCATCATCCATGCGCCGAACTCGCGCTTGCGGAGGTGGCCGGTCGCCTTGTCGCGCTTGGCGAGCACGGGCGGCGCCATGTGGAAGGTCAGCTTGACGTCCCCTTCGAACGCGTCCTGGAGCGAGCGGGCGAAACTGCCATCGGTGTAGAGGCGCGCAACCTCATACTCGTCCTTGTACGCCATCACCCGGAACAGGCCCTTGGCGACGGTCTTCGCAAGCGTTCCGTCGCCTTTCAAGGCCGCTTCGGCACTCGCGACGCGATCCACGATTGCGCGGTAGCGATCGGCATAGGCTTGGTCCTGATAGGCCGTGAGAAATGTTGCACGCTCCGCCACGACGTCTTTATCGTCTGCGTTGTCGCCGAGGGATTTTTCGGACATGCCCGCGGCAGCGAACACCGCGTCCGGATCGACCGCCAGCTTTCGGCCAAAAGCGAAGGCCGAACGGTTCATCGCGACCGCCGTGCCGTTGAGGGCAATCGCTGCCTCGAAGGCTTCGAGGTCGAGATGTAGCCAGCCCTTCTGCCAGGCGAAGCCCACCATCATGAGGTTCGATCCGATCGCATCTCCCAGCAGTCGTGAGGAAAGTTGGGTAAACGGAAAGACGAAGATGTTCTCTTCCCCCGCGCGGCGGCGCAGCCGATCGGTCAGCAGCGTCGTGTCGGGCTTGGCATTGCGGTTCTGGGTGAAATCGCCTGTGATCGAGATGTCTGCGTTCGCCAGAACGGGCGTTGCCCCCGGCGCGATCGCAGCCATCACATCGCGGCTGTTGCCGACGATCTCATCGCAGACCATGACCAGGGTCGCTGCCTCGGCCGGGATGCGCAGAGCCGTCACCGGCTCCTTCGCGACATGCACATGGCTGACGACGGCGCCGCCCTTCTGCGCCATGCCCACCTGATCCAGCACGCCGACTTCGCCGCCCTTCATATGCGCTGCCATCGCGATCAACGCGCCGATAGTGACGACACCGGTTCCCCCGACGCCGGCGACGACGATCCGTTCATGGTCGTTGGCCGTCGCAACCGGGGGGGGCAGGGTATCGACGTCAAGCGCCGTCGTGCTTGCGCCGGCGCGGCGCGGCTTGCCGCCCTCGACTGTCACGAAGCTTGGGCAGAAGCCAGTGAGACAGCTATAATCCTTGTTACAGCTCGACTGATTGATACGGCGCTTGGTGCCGAACTTGGTTTCGACAGGTTCAACCGACAGGCAATTGGACTTGACCGAACAGTCGCCGCAGCCTTCGCACACCAATTCGTTGACGAACACACGCGTCGTCGGGTCGACAAGCTTGCCCCGCTTGCGCAGGCGCCGCTTTTCCGTCGCGCACATCTGTTCATAGATGATGACGCTGACCCCGCTGCGCTCGCGCAATTCGAGCTGGAGCGCCTCGAGATCGTCGCGATGCTCGACCCGTTCGACCTTGGCGCGCGCAGGATGGCCCGGCCCATAGCGGTCGGGATCGTCGGTCGAAAGAATGATCGTGCCGACGCCTTCCGCCCGGATCTGATCGATCAATTGGTCGACCGACAGCTCGCCGTCGACCGATTGACCGCCCGTCATCGCAACGGCCGAGTTGTAAAGCAATTTATAGGTGATGTTGATGCGGGCAGCGACCGCCTGGCGGATGGCAAGCAGGCCCGAATGGAAATAGGTGCCGTCACCCATATTGGCGAAGATGTGCTTTTCGTCCGTGAAGGGAGCCAGTCCCATCCAGTGGACGCCCTCCCCGCCCATCTGGGCGAAGCTGCCTGTAAAGGGGCGGTTATACGCGGCCAGTCCATGGCAGCCGATGCCCGCCAGCGCGCGACTTCCCTTCGGCACGACAGTCGAACGATTGTGCGGGCATCCCGAACAGAAAAAGGGTTTGCGCAACGTCGGCGGCGTGGCGAATTTATCTTGCAGCACAAGAGCCTTGCGCGCCGAGTTGGCTCCTTCTTCCAGGCCCCTGTCCCCGATCAACCCGGCAAGCAGGTCGCCGACTGCGGCCGCGATCCGCTCAGGCGTGATATCTCCGACAGCGGGTAGAAGAACGGCGTCCTGCGGGCCGCGCTTGCCCCAGACAGCCGGTGCTCCTGGCAAGCCATAGAGGGCCGCCTTGACCTGCCGCTCGATGAACTCGCCCTTTTCCTCCACGACGACGAGCGTGTCGAGGCCTTCGGCAAAGGCCTTCACCCCTTGCGTCTCCAGTGGCCAGACCAGCGCCGGCTTGTACAGGGCAATGCCCGACGCTGCCATCCGGTCTTCCTCAAGCCCGACAAGCCTGAGCCCCTCGAGGAGATCAAGCCAGCTTTTGCCTGCCGCGACAAGGCCGATCCGCGCACCCGGCTGCTTGAGAACAACCCTGTCCAGCCCATTGGCGCGGACATAGGCGGCAACCGCCGGTAGCCGGTGGTTGACCTGCCGCGATTCCTGCTCAAGCGGGGTTTCCGGCCAGCGATTGTGAAGCCCGATCGCCGGAACATCGATTCCCGGGAGGATCGGATCGATATCCAATTCATCGGTTTCGATGGCACGCGTCGAGTCCGCCACCTCGGTGATGATCTTCAACGCGGCATAGGACCCAGTGTGCCGCGACAGGGCGAAGCCATGCAGACCGTAGGCGATAATCTCGGCCGGACTGGAAGGATAGAAAAGTGGAACCTGTAGGCCCGCCACCACATCGTCAGAATAGCAAACGATCGATGAGGATTTGGCGACATGATCGTCACCGACGGCAAGCACCACCCCACCATGCGGCGAGGCGCCTTGGAAATTGCCATGGCGCAACGCATCTGATGCCCGATCGAGGCCTGGCCCCTTTCCATACCATAGCGAGAAAATGCCGTCGACACGCGCGCCGGTCGTTTGAGCGATCTGCTGGGTGCCCGCAATAGCGGTCGCCCCAAGCTCCTCGTTAACGGCAGGCTGTACTACGATCCCGCGTTCTTGGGCCTGCTTGCCCACGGTGGCGAAAGCGGTATCCAAGGTTCCCAAGGGCGAGCCGCGATAGCCCGAGACATAGCCGCCAGTCTTGAGACCCGTTGCGGCATCGCGCTCGGCCTGGACTAACATAAGGCGAACCAGCGCCTGGACGCCACTGATGAGAATTCGGCCCGAGCGTTTGTCGAAACGATCCGACAACGTCGTTGGCAAAAATGCCCCATCCGTCTGAGCTGAGTGGTCAACAAGCATGGTCATAGGAGAGCACCACCGGCATTTGTTTCAAAATCGCGTACGTCGATATACGTTCTCGCCGAGAGCGTATAGCTATTTTTCTTCTGGCTTTGATAAATACTCTTTGATAGCATCGAGACTGCGACGATGACCGTCGTAGCGCACTTGTTCATGCGACGTCGGCGTGCGCCGATCGCAAGCGACATGGGCTACGGCGCGAAACAAAAAGCGGGTTTCAACAGACCTTTTAACGCCGGTTGCAGGCGACAGTTTTAGCCGTGGGGAAAGAGACATGAGCGCGGAAGCTAACAAGGATGTCGTCAGGAGCTTCATCAAGGGTATCGAGGCCGGCGACCGACGACGCCACGTTTTGGGTGTCACCAACAACGGTTGGTTCTGGCACACGCCGCAAAGAGGAATGGCTTCAATCTATGTCAGATATGTTCAGTGGTCTGGCGGAGCCAATGACGCTGGAGACGGGCGATTTCACTGCCGAAGACGACCGCGTAAGTCTAACGATGGTCGGCACCATGCCCTTGAAGACTGGCAAGGTATATAGAGGCCATTGGCACATGCTATTCTTCCTGCGCAACGGGAAGATTTCGGTGATGAAAGAGTATCTTGATACTTATCATGCCGGAGAGATTTTCGGCTTTCCGAACACTACCGCTCAGCAAACCACATAACGTCGCTCTGAGCCGACAGTAGAGATGAAGCGCGGTTAAGACCACCTCTCTCTCGGCGCCTGTGACGAAGAACTTCACCAAGTCACAACTTGTCCGACGCCTGGCGCTTCCAGCCGTCAAACAATCCTAGGGAGATGATTAGATGCGCATCGGCTTCATCGGGGCGGGAAATGTCGCACGCACTATTGCGCGGCACATGCTTGCAAACAACCACCAAGTTCTCCTGTCGAATTCGCGTGGCCCAGAGACGCTGACGGAGGTCATTTCCGAACTTGGTGAAGGCGCTTTCGCAGGCACGAGAGAGGAGGTTCTTGGCACTGATCTCGTTATCTTGGCAGTTCGCTGGGGCGATGCGGAAGCGGCTGTAGAGGGACTCTCGTGGGACGGTCAGTTCCTTATTGACGCGACGAACGCGCACATGGGCACGGACATCAGTCTCGAGGGTGTAACCAAGTCTCGTGCGGAGCTGGCGAAGGCGGGTCGCACGTCAAGCGAAATTCTACGCGACTTGGTCCCGGGTGCACGCTTGGTAAAGACCATCAGCAACATGCCAATGGAGTGGATCAGCGACTTCAGCAAGGATAAGCCTCGCACCGTGCTGTTTGTTTCAGGCGATGACGCTGAGGCCAAGTGCTTCGTCATTGCGCTTCTGAATGACGCAGGGTTCGCGGCAATTGATCTGGGATCCCTCGCGACTGGAGGCGCCATGCACGAAGTCGGTGCTCCGCTGTCCGGCGTCGAACTCCATTTTGTCCGACGGATGCGCGAGCCCGAATAGGAAGCAACGATTCTTCCAGCCGAACATTTCGGTTGACGTCGCGGATATGTGACCGCGCGACGCAAGGTTGGGTGCGAGGCCCTCGCCAATATTGATGGCGATCCGCTGCCAGATGCTTGACCGCTCTTTGGGCAGTCGAGCATCTTGCGTTGGCGGTCGCCTCAACTGGCGCCCAATACCCCCAAGAGCCAATAAGACGACTGCTTCAGTCCCCATCAGATAAGTGGTGGAGCAGGCAAAGAAAGAAAGCCCGCCATTGGTAACAAATCATGGCAATGCAGGGTTGGAAATGGAGACAGACCTGCGGTGACCGAGATCGCTGCACCACCGCTGTTTCGTGAAGCATATCGAGACTTTACCCACGGCATGACGCGTCACTTCGGACAGGAAGCCATCGATTCCAGTGACGGAACACCGCCATCAGCCTTGACTAAGTGCCTGGTTGCGACACATCATTGGAATATGGTAAAGAGTGCCATCGCGGATCACGCGTGGCGCTTTTCCGCTCTTGCTGA
>NZ_JALDYQ010000011.1:0-80064 GCF_032153725.1 Sphingobium sp.
TTCCGCCTCGCCCAGATGCTCCAGCATCATCGCCGCCGACCAGATTTGACCGACCGGGTTCGCGATCCCCTTGCCGGCGATGTCCGGCGCCGATCCATGAACCGGCTCGAACAGCGAAGGCGCGGTGCGGTCCGGGTTGATATTGCCCGACGGGGCAACCCCGATCGTCCCGGTGCAGGCCGGGCCGAGATCGGACAGGATATCCCCGAACAGGTTGGACGCCACCACCACGTCGAAACGGTCCGGATTCAGCACGAACTGCGCGGTCAGGATGTCGATATGATATTTGTCATGGGTGACGTTGGGGTAGTTCTTCGCCATTTCCTCCACCCGCTCGTCCCACCAGGGCATGGTGATGGCGATGCCGTTGGACTTGGTGGCGGAGGTGACATGCTTGCGCTCCCGCGTCGCAGCCAGTTCGAAGGCGTAGCGGAGAACCCGGTCCGTGCCATGGCGGGTCATCACCGTTTCCTGGATGACCACTTCGCGGGGCGTGCCGGGGAACATCTTGCCGCCGACCGAGCTATATTCGCCCTCGGTATTCTCGCGCACGACCCAGAAGTCGATATCGCCCGGCTCGCGACCTGCCAGCGGGCAGGGGACGCCCGGCATCAGGCGCACCGGACGCAGGTTCACATATTGATCATATTCGCGCCGGAACTGGAGCAGCGATCCCCAGAGCGAGACATGATCGGGCACCGTATCGGGCCAGCCGACCGCGCCGAAGAAGATCGCGTCGGGATCGCCGATCTGCACCTTCCAGTCGTCGGGCATCATCTGGCCATGTTTGGCGTAATAATCGCAGCAGGCGAAGTCGTGCCATTTCTGCTCGATGGTGAAGCCGTAGAGGCTGGCGGCGCGTTCGAGGATGCGGATGCCCTCTGGCATGACTTCCTTGCCGATGCCGTCGCCGGGGATGACGGAGATGCTGTAATTGCGGGCCATGGCGGTTTTTCCTGCGCCTAAGAGTTGCGTGACGTACTCCTGCGTAGGCAGGAGTCCAGTTCAGACGGCGGGACTGCGTTCCCGCCTTCGCAGGAACACGGAACCGCTTGGGGTGGAATCAGAGCTTCAGCCCGCCGACGTGGAAAGCCTTTGTCTCCAGATATTCCTCGATCCCCAGATGCGCGCCTTCGCGGCCGAGGCCGGACATCTTGACCCCGCCAAAGGGCGCCATTTCCATCGAGATGCCGCCGGTGTTGAGCGCGACCATGCCCGCTTCCAGACGCTCCGCCACGCGGAAGGCGCGATGGAGGTTTTCCGTGTAGAAATAGCTGGCAAGCCCGTAGCTGGTGGCGTTGGCGAGTTCGATCCCTTCCTCCTCATGGGTGAAGCGGAACAGCGGCGCGACGGGACCGAACGTCTCCTCCTCGGCCAGCCGCATCTCGCGGGTCGCGCCGGTCAGCACGACGGGCGTGGCGAAGCGTTCGCCGGTCGCGCCTTCGGGCGCCCGGGCAAAGATCTTTGCGCCGTGGGACAGGGCATCCTCGACATGATCCTTCACCTTGGCGACGGCGGCGGCATTGATCAGCGGGCCGATGGTGCTGCCCGGCTGGTCGCCCGGCGCGACCCTCAGCGCGGAAACGGCCTTGGCGAGCTTTTCGGCAAAGGCTTCGTACACGCCGTCCTGCACCAATATGCGGTTCGCGCAGACGCAGGTTTGCCCGGCGTTGCGGAACTTGCTGGCCATGGTGCTGGCGACGGCAAGGTCCAGGTCCGCGTCGTCGAACACGACCAGCGGGGCATTGCCGCCCAGTTCCAGGCTCAGCCGCTTGATGGTGTCGGCGGACTGGCGCATCAGCAGCGATCCGACGCGAGTGGAACCGGTGAAGGACAGTTTGCGCACGACAGGGCTGCCGGTCATGACCCCACCGATCGCGGCTGCGTCGCCGGTCAGCATGTTGATGACGCCCGCCGGGAAGCCCGCTTCCTCCGCCAGCTTCACCAGCGCCAGCGCGGTATAGGGGGTGAGTTCGGACGGCTTGATCACCACCGGGCATCCCGCGGCGAGGGCAGGCGCGCATTTGCGGGTGATCATCGCCGCCGGGAAATTCCACGGCGTGATCGCGGCGGAAACGCCGACCGGTTCCTTCATGACGAGGATGCGGCGATTGGCCTCCGGCGCGGGGATGATGCTGCCCTCGATCCGGCGGGCTTCCTCCGCGAACCATTTGATGAAGCTGGCGGCGTAGCGGATTTCGCCTTCCGATTCCGCGATCGGCTTGCCCTGTTCCGCCGTCATGATGCGGGCGAGATCGGTGATATTGTCCAGCACCAGCGCGTTCCAGCGCTCCAGCAGCGCGGCGCGCTCGGCGGCGGTTTTCGCTCGCCACGCCGGGTAGGCGGCTTGCGCTGCGGCGACGGCGGCCTGGGTATCAGCCTCCCGGCAGTCGGGCACGGTGCCGATGATCGCGCCGGTCGCCGGATTGTCAACCGGCAGCGTCGCGCCGGCCTGGGCGCCGACCCATTCGCCCCCGATATAGGCGCGTTCGATCAGCAGCGAGGGATTGTTGAGCGAGAGTGTCATCCGAGGGCCTGCGTCGTGAGGGAGAAGGTCTTGAAGGCGGTGCCGGAATCCATCGGCTTGCCGCGCGCCATGCGCATGACGCGACCGACGCAGGGCAGGCCCAGCTCATCCAGCCAGCTGCCCAATCCGCTTTCCTCCGGCACGTCGAGGCGGCAGAACATGCCACTGTTGGAACCCAGCCAGTGCGAGATCAGCGCCTTCGCCCCGCCGGTGTCGGGCGCGATGGTCGGCCCGACCACATAACCCCGCCCGAAGCGGCGGAAGAGGGCGAAGCCGACCGGCTCATTGCTGCGGGTCAGCACCACGCCCTGCGCGCCCGGCACCAGCGCGTCGAGCAGCGCGTCGCGGTTCATGCCGGTCGCTTGGGCGGCAAGATCACGCAGCACATCCATATCCTTGCTCCCCAGCGGACGGACGCGTTCATCAGGGATAAGTTCCGCCATGGGGACCGCGAAGGCCGCGCCCTGATGCTGGAATACCGGGCCAACCGGTTCGAAGCCCAGCTTGCGGTAGAGCGGCGCGCCTTCGTCCGTGGCGTTCAACATCACCGTGCGGTCGCCCAGGTCGTTCAGCACCGCATCCATCAGGCGGCGGCCGATCCCCATGCCCTGCGCGTGCGGGGAAACGATCACCATGCCCAGAGTCGCGGCATCATCGCCATAGAGCCATGCCATGGCAGTGCCGATGATCTCCCGTTGATGGTCCGGGCCGTCGCGCTCCGCCACATAACCGAAGCCGAGCTGGAAGAGCATCTCCCAATCCTCGATCCGGTGTGGCCATTTTTGTTCGTGGGAAAGGTCGTGGGCGGCGGCCAAATCCTCCGCGGTCATTCGCCGCAGGTCCACCATCGCCTCTATGCCTGTCGCCATGCGTCTTGCTCCTTGGCGGGAAGGGGAGCCCGCCCTTCGTCATGAATCAGTGCCTGGGACATTAAGGGCGGCCTGTAAGCATTGGCTGCCGCCTTCGCATTTTTTTTGGAAGATTATCGCGCAGTCTTTCCGGCGCAGCTGCAACAAATGCCGCCACGCTGCCCTATTTTACTGCGCAGGCGTGTAACAGGAGATTATGCCGTGGACGGTTTCAACCCCGATCTTGTCAGCTTGGCAAAGTCCAACAACTTCATCGGCGGCCGCCGGGTTGAAGGGCGGGGGCAGGCGATCACCGTGCGCCGTCCTTCGGATGGGCGGGTGCAGGCTGAGCTGGACAGCGTGGACGCGGGGCAACTGGCCGAGGCGGTGGAAAATGCGCAGGCCGCCTATAAGAAAAGCGGCTGGGCGCAGGCCGATCCGCGCGGGCGGATGAAGGTGCTGCGCCGCTGGGCCGATCTGATCGAGGCGGATGCGGCCAATCTGGCGCCGCTGGAGGCCTTGGGATCGACCCGCACGATAAATGAGATCAACGCCTGGGATTTGAGCTACACCGCCGAAACCATCCGCTTCTTCGCGGAATGGGCGGACAAGGTCGGTGGCGAGGTGGCGGCGACGACGCCGGACAAGCTGGGACTGACCATCACGGAACCCTATGGCGTGGTCGCGGCGATTGCGCCGTGGAACCTGCCGCTGGTGATGGCGGGATGGAAGATCGCGCCTGCCATCGCGGCGGGGAACAGCGTGGTTCTGAAGCCTTCGGAAATGACGCCGTTCAGCATCGTTCGGCTGGCCGAACTGGCTGTTGAGGCGGGGCTGCCTGCGGGCGTGTTCAACATCGTGCAGGGTGACGGGCGATCGGTGGGCGATCCGCTCGTGCGGCGGCCGGAGGTGGCGAAGGTCACTTTCACCGGCTCCACCCGGACGGGTGCTGCGATCATGGCGGCCTGCGCCGAAACCGGACCCAAGCCGGTGACGCTGGAACTGGGCGGCAAGAGTCCGCAGATCGTCTTCGCCGATGCCGGACTGGACAAGGCGGCGGCCATGGTGGCGCGGGCGATCACGCTGAACGCCGGGCAGGTTTGCGTCGCGGGGTCGCGGCTGCTGGTGCAGGAGAAGGTGGCGGATCAGGTGATCGACCGGATCATGGCGGCCTTCAACGCGCATAAGGCCGGGCCGACCTGGCGTACCGATACGACCTTGGGACCGATTATTTCCGAAGGTCAGCTCGACCGGATGGACGGAATCGTGAAGCGGGCCATATCCGAGGGCGCCGAGGTGCTGGCCGGTGGCGGTCGCGCCACTTCGCCGCAGGAGGGCAGCTATTTCGCGCCGACGCTGCTCGGCAATGTCGATCAGAAGAGCGAAGCCGTGCAGGGCGAGATTTTCGGACCGGTGCTGACGGTGCAAACCTTCGCCGATGAGGATGAGGCCTATGCGCTCGCCAATGATAGCGACTATGGCCTCGCGGCGGGCGTCCATACTGGCGACGTGGCGCGGGCGCTGCGGGCCACGCGGTCGCTGGAGGCCGGGACGGTGTGGGTCAACCGCTATGGGCGGAGCAACGACTTCATCCTGCCGACCGGCGGCTACAAGCAGTCCGGGATCGGCAAGGACCTGGGGCGGGAAGCCTATATGGCGAACCTCAAGACCAAGACGGCGTTGATCGAATTTTGATCTGGGCGTTCGGTGCTCCTGCGGAGGCAGGAGCCCAGTCCAAACGGCGGAACTAGAGCATCGTGCGCAAAAGTGGGAACCGGTTTTGCGCTTGAAACGATGCGTCCTGCCTCCGATTAAACGCGCAGCGCGCTCTAGGCTCCTGCCTTCGCAGGAGCACGTTGCAGTTGGAGGGCGGCCTTTAACCCGCTCAATAATCCGCCACGCGCAGGCGCTGCGAGGAATCGAAGCGCGAGGGGTGATAGGATGCCGGGTCGACGATCGGCGTGGCGCCGCTGACCATGTCGGCGATCAGATGGCCCGCGCCCGGCCCGATGCCGAAACCATGGCCGCTGAACCCCGCCGCCAGTACAAGGCCAGGCAGCGCCGCAAATTCGCCGATCCCCGGCACGGAATCGGGGGTGCTGTCAATGAAGCCGGCAAAGCGGGCGGTCACTGGAAGGTCCCGGATGGCCGGGATCAGGTCGATGGCGCGTTCATGGGTCAGGTCCAGCGCCCTGCCGTCCGGCCGAGGTTCCAGGATACGCATCCGTTCCATCGGCGTCACCCGGTCCAGCGCCCATTTGCTCAGCGTTTCATGCCCTGCGCGCATGCCTTCCCATCCGCCCATGGCGAGGTTCTTGCGCCGCTTGAAGAACATGGGGACGAAATCGGTCGCGAAGCGGAATTTCTGCGGCGTCAGGTCGACGCGGGCGCGGCCGCTGATCGACAGCAGATGGCCGGACTGGCCCCGGCGGGTGATGGATATGCCCGCCGTGTGCAGCGCGTCGGGCAGGTCGCCGGGGCCGTTGCCGACCAGCATGACCGACTGGCGCACCGAGGATTGCGGGAAGCGCAGGCCATATTGATGGCAGAAGCTGGACGCCCATGCCCCCGCCGACAGAATGGCGACATTGGTGCGGATGACGCCCTTTTCCGTCACGACGCCGGACACCCGGCCACCGGTCGTCTCCAGCCCGCGCGCGGCGCAATTCTGGAGCACGGTGCCGCCGAGCTTGATGATCGCGCGGGCGACGGCGGGCGCGGCCTCCGCCGGGTTGGCAATGCCGTCGGTCGGCGCGAATACGCCGCCGCGCCATTGCTTGCCGCTGAACCGGCCGCGCTCGGTCGCCTGCGCGCCGTTCAGCATATGGGTCTGGACGCCCATGGTGCGGGCGAACTCGCCCCAGCGCGCCCATTGCGCGATCTCTGCCTCATCATTGCTGAGATAGAGCAGCCCGGTGCGTTCGAAGCCCGCATTTTCGCCGCTCTCCGCTGCGAAGGCTTCCCACAGGTCGAGGCTCTTGCTCGCCAGCGGCAGTTCGCGCTCGTCCCGGTTCTGCTGGCGGCACCAGCCCCAGTTGCGGCTGGACTGTTCGCCACCGATCACGCCTTTTTCGATCAGGCAGACCTTCGCGCCGCGCTTCGCCAGATAATAAGCGGTGAACACGCCGATGATGCCGCCGCCGATGATCACATAATCGGCAGAGGAAGGAAGCTCCGGCGAGGATTCCAGTTTGGCGATGGGTGGAAGCATGGGAAATCCGGTCTTTCTCGCGATGATGGGGGAATCATGCCGCTGATGCGGCGAGGCCCTGGAATTTGATCAAATCCTCTTCGTCATGGTGGCAGAGGATCATATTACCCTTGGCCAGCGCGTGGCGCGGCGGCGGGGTGATGTTGCACAGCCCGTCGATCCGCGCCGGACAGCGGGCGAGGAAGCGGCAGAGATCGGGCTCATCCGCCGACGCGCCGATCAACGGGAGCGAACGGCCAGCCCCGCTTTCCTCCAGCCATCCCGCGCGCATTTCGGGCACGGAGCCGATCAGCAGGTCGGTATAGGGGTGGAAGGGCGCCTCGGAAAAGCCTTCGCGCTTGCCGGTTTCGACCATATTGCCCGAATAAAGGACGAGGATATCGTCGCAGATCGCCCGCACCGTCGAGATGTCGTGGCTGATGAACATATAGGCCACGCCCAGTTCCTTGCGCAGCTCCGCCATCAGGTCGAGGATCGCGGCGCCGACCACCGTGTCGAGCGCTGAGGTGACTTCGTCGCAGAGGATGAGTTCGGGATCGGCAGCCAGCGCGCGCGCGAGGTTGATGCGCTGCTTCTGTCCGCCCGAAAGCCCGCCGCAGCGCCGGTCGATCACCGAAGCGGGCAGGCGGATGAGGTCGAGCAACTCCAGCACCCGAAGCCGCGCCGCATTGCCCTTGAGGCCATGATAGAAGGCCAGCGGGCGGGCGAGGATCTGCCCGACCGTATGCGCCGGGTTCAGCGCCGTGTCGGCATTCTGGAACACCAGCTGGATGCGGCGGAACTGCTCGCGGCTGCGGCCCTTGAGGCCGGGAGGCAACGGTTCGCCGTTCAGCAGGACTTCGCCCTGGGCTGGCGGGAGCAGGCCGGCGATCACGCGGGCGGTGGTGGACTTGCCGGAGCCGGATTCCCCGATCACGCCCAGCGTCGCGCCGCGCTCGATCTTCAGATTGATGTCGCGCAGCACAGGAATGCGGGGCATGCCGTCCTTGCCGATCTTGCCATAGCCCGCCGTCATGTTGCGGATTTCGAGCAGGGGTGCGGCGGGGAGATCGACCTGTCTGGGCGCGGGGCGCACAGCGGGTCGGGCGGCCGCCATCAGCGTTTTCGTATAATCGTCCGCAGGGCGGTGGAGTACCTGATCCGCCGCGCCCTTTTCACGGATGCGGCCCTGGTTGAGCACCACGATCTGGTCGGCCATCTGCGCCACCACGGCGAGGTCGTGCGAGACGTAGATGGCGGTCGCGCCGCGCTCCAGCACCACGGACTTGAAGGCGCGCAGCACCTCGATCTGGGTGGTGACATCGAGCGCGGTGGTCGGCTCGTCCAGGATCACCAGTTCGGGATCGGTGACGAGCGCCATCGCCGCCATCAATCGCTGCAACTGCCCGCCGGAAAGCTGGTGCGGATAGCGCAAGCCGATGGTGTCGGGGAAGGGCAGGGCCAGCGCGCGGAACAGCTCGACCGCCTTCTTCTCGGCCTGCGCACGGGGCATGAGATTGTGGATCAGCGCCGGTTCGATCACCTGATCCATGATCGTGCGCGAGGGGTTGAAGGCCGACGCCGCCGACTGGGCGATATAGGCGATGCGGTTGCCGCGCAGCGCCGCCAGACCCTTGGCATCGAGCGAGAGGATCTGGCTGTCCCCCACGCGGATGGTGCCGCCGGAGATGGTCGCGCCGGGGCGGGCGTGGCCGAGCAAGGTAAGCGCGATGGTCGTCTTGCCCGAGCCGGATTCCCCGATCAGCGCCAGCACCTCGCCCCGTTTCAGCGCGAAGTCGATGTCGCTGACGATGGGGAACGTCTCGCCTGCTGCGTTGCGGGCGGTGACTTGCAGGCCCTTCACTTCCACATGAGGGGTATTTGGGACATGAGCGGTCATGAACGCTTCCCCTTGAGGCCGTCGATCAGCAGGTTCACGCCCACGGTCAGCGTGGCGATCGCGATGGCGGGCATCATGATCGCGGGCGCGCCTTCGCCAAGGCCGGAGATATTCTCACGCACCAGCGAGCCCAAGTCCGCGTCCGGCGGCTGCACGCCAAGGCCGAGGAAGCTGAGGCCCGACAGCAGCAGCACGATGAATACGAAACGGAGGCCGAAATCGGCCAGCAGCGGGTGGATCATATTGGGCAGGATTTCCCGCAGCGCGAGGTGGAAGCGGCCTTCGCCGCGCGCCCGCGCCACCTGCACATAGTCCATCTGGGCAAGGTTCACCGCCAGCGCACGGGCGATGCGGTAATTGCCCGGCACATAGGTCACCGCCGCGATCAGCAGCAGCAGCGCCAGCGAGGAACCGAAGGCCGCCACCAGCACCAGCGAGAAGATCTTGGACGGGATGGAGATCAGCGTGTCCATGAAGCGGGAGAGTGGCTCGTCCACTTGTCGTCCGCCGACGGCTGCGGTGAGGGCAAGGGCGGTGCCGGTCGCGCTCGCCAGCATGGCGGCGGCGGCGGCGAGGCCGACCGTGTAGCGCGCGCCCGACAGCAGGCGGCTCAGCACGTCGCGGCCGAGATAGTCGCTGCCCAGCATATGCTGCGCCGACATGCCGTCGAACACGTCATAGGCGACGAAGGCGCCGACCGGATAGGGCGCCAGCATCGGCCCGAAGACCGCCACGGCCAGCCAGAAGAGGACGAAGCCAAGCCCGACCTTGCCGGACAGCGGGAGGGCTTTTGCCCAGCGGAGGAAGGAAGCGGTCATTGCGCGCGCAGCCTTGGATTGGCGAGGATGGCGGTGACGTCCGCGATCAGCATGAGGATGAGATAGGCCGAGCAGAAGATCATCGCGCAGGCCTGGAGCAGCGGCATGTCGCGGCTGGTGACAGCATTCACCATCAGGCTGGCGAGGCCGGGATAGTTGAAGATCGTCTCGACGATGATCGCGCCGCCCAGCAGGTAGGAAAGGCTGAGCGCCATGGCGTTGACGATCGGCGCGACGGCATTGGGCATGATATGCCGCAGCACCACGCGCACCGGCGCGACCCCCTTCAGCACCGCCATTTCGACATAGGGCTTGTCCATCTGGTCGATCACGGCGGCGCGGGTCATGCGCGCCATCTGGGCGATGACGACGATGCTGAGGCAGAGGATCGGCATCGCCGCTCCGCGCAGATAGTCGCCCCAACTCATATCATCCGCGACCAGCGCGATGGAGGGCAGCCAGCGCAGCTTCACCGAGAAGATCAGCACCGCCAGCGTCGCGACCAGAAATTCCGGCACGGCGACCATGGAAAGGGTAGAGATATTGAGCGCCCGGTCGAGCCGTCCACCCCGGTTCATGGCGGAACCTATGCCGATGGCCAGCGCCACCGGCACCGCGACCAGAGCGCTGAGGGCCGCCAGCAACAGGCTGTTGGGCAGGCGGCTGGAGATGACTTCGGAAACGGGGAGATTGGCGACCAGCGACTGGCCGGGATCGCCGCTCACCATGCCGCTGAGCCAGCTGACATAGCGCTCATGGACAGGGCGATCGAGGCCCATTTCATGACGCAGCGCGGCGACCTGCTCAGCGGTGGCGCTTTGGCCCAGCGCTTCCTGAGCGGCGTCGCCGGGCAGCAGTTGCGCGATGGTGAAGACCACCAGCGACACCAGAAACAGCGTGAGCAACGAGGAGGCGAAGCGCTTGGCCGTAAGGCTCAACGCCGCCTTGACGCCAGAAGTGGATGAACCGCCCGCCATCAGCCTTCCCACCACACATTTTCGGCAAATTGATAGCCCATAAGCCCGCCCGTGGACATGGATTGCAGCCCCTTCAATCGCCGGTCGTAACCGTCGATCAGGCTGATGAAGACCGGAATGGCGACGCCGCAGCGGTCATGCACCAGCCCCTGCATTTCGCCGTAAAGCTGCTTGCGCCGGGCCTGATCGGCCTCGCCGCGCGCTTCCAGCAGCAGCCGGTCGAACCGGGGGTTCTTCCAGCCGGACTCATTCCAGTCCGCGTCGGACTTGTAGAAAAGGCTGAAGATCAGGTCGGCGGTCGGGCGCGGATTGGTGTTGCCGAAGGTCAGCGGGTGCCTCATCCAGTGGGTCGACCAATATCCGTCGCCCGGCACCCGGTTGACCGCGAGGTTGAGGCCCACGCGCGAGCCATATTCCTGCATGATCGACGCCATGTCGACCGATCCGTCTGCCGCCGGGGAGGCATAGACGGGCAGCCGCACGCCGGTCAGGCCCGCGCGCTGGAGGTGCCATTTCGCCTTGTCCAGATCGAGCGAAGTCTGCGGCAGGTCGGCGCGATGATAGGGGTGGAAGGGCGGGATCGGCTGGTCGTTGGCGATCGTCGCATAATCGCGATAGAGCGCCCGCTTGATGAGCGGCCGGTCGACCAGATATTTCATCGCCGCGACGAAATGGGGATTGTTGGTCGGCGCCCCATCCTGCCGCATGATGAGGTTGGTGTAGAGGCCGGACTGGCTTTCCAGCAGCGCGTGATGGCTGGAGGCTTTGATGCGCTTGGTCGAGCGGGGGTTGACCGCGATGATCAGGTGGACGTCGCCCGACAGCAGCGCGTTGACGCGACTGACCTCGTCGGGAATGCCGATCAGCTCGATCTCTTCCAGATAGGGCTTGCCGTTGCGCCAATAATTGGGGTTACGCCGCGCCAGCGTCCGCACGCCGGGGCGGAATTGGGCGCAGCGATAGGGGCCGGTGCCGTTGGCGTTGTGGAAATCCTTTGTCCCGGCGCGCAGGATCAGGAAATGCGACTGGGCAAGGATGGTCGGCAGGTCGGCATTGGGACCGGTCAGGCGGATCGTCAGGTCGAGCGGCCCCGCCGCCTTCACCTCCCCGAACTGCTCGGCGATCGACGCCATTTTGGAACCGACGGCAGCGTCTTTATGCCGCAGCAGCGACCAGACGACATCCTTGGCCGTCAACGTCGCGCCGTCATGGAAGGTGACGCCCCGGCGCAGGCGGATATGCCAGTTTCGCTGGTCCCTGCTCTCGATCCGCTCGGCCAGCGCGGGGCGGGGGACGAGGTTCCGGTCGAGCTGGGTCAGCCCGTTGTAGAACATATAATGGCGCACATAATCGGTCGACAGCGCGCCCTTGGCCGGGTCGAGGGTGTCGGCGGTGGAGCTGGAAAGGCTCGCCACGCGGATGCGTCCGCCGACGCGCGGCTTGGCTGGCGCTGCGAAGGCCGCTTCGGGCAGCAGCAGGCCTGCCCCCAGTGCGCCCAGCATGTCGCGCCGGGAAAAGGAAAAGTCGTCCATCAATGGATGATATCCTGCCATTTGTACCACAGGCCGACGAGCGGCAGGAACCAGGGCTTGCCGAAATGGCCGGGGACGCTGGGCCAGTCGAGGCTGTCCCACGGGTTGGCGGAATTTTCTCCCCCCATCACCCGCGCCATCATCTGGCCCATATAGGTCGCCATCTGCACGCCATGGCCGCTATAGCCCATGGAATAGAAAAGCTCGTCCTGCTCGCCTGCGCGCGGCAGGCGGTCGGCGGTCAGGTCGACCATCCCGCCCCAGACATGATCGACGCCCACGCCCTTCAGCGCCGGGAAAATCTCGCCCATCGTCTGTTCAAGGATGTGGCCGCTCTTCAGGTCGGATCGCGGATCGCTGATAGCAAAGCGCGCCCGCCCGCCAAAGATCAGCCGGTTATCGGCGGTCAGGCGGAAATAATTGCCGATATTCTTGCTGGTCACATAGTTGCGCCGTCCGGGCAGCAGCCGATCGATCATCGCATCGTCCAGCGGCTCGGTGGCGATGATGAAGCTGCCCACCGACACGATGCGCCGCCGGAAAAAGCCGAACGGTGCCGCCGCTGGCGCTCCCCCAGTCGCGACCAGCACCTGACCGGCGGTGACGGAGCCTTTGGGCGTCGTCACCTTCCAGCCGCTCGCCAGCCGGTCGAGGCCGGTGACTTCGGCATGCTCGTAAATCTTCGCGCCCGCCCGCGCCGCCGCTTCTGCCAAACCAACGCCAAAGCGCGCCGGATGCAATTGCGCGCTGGTTGTCTGGATCAGCGCGCCGTGAAAGGCGTCCGATCCCACTTCCTCGCGGATGCGCTCCGGCGGCACGAGGCGGACATTCTCGTCCACCTCCGCCGCCAGCAGGTCATGCGCGCGCACCAGCTTGTCATAATGTTGGGGCTTGGCGGCGAGCTTCACCCGGCCGCAGCGCCGGAAGTTGCAATCAATGCCTTCCTCCAGAGCGATGCGCTCGACCATGTCCACCGCGTCGCAATGGGCGCGATAATAGGCCCTGGCGATGTCCTTGCCGAAACGCGCGGACAAAGCCCCATAATCATGGGCCGTGCCGTTGTTGCACTGGCCGCCGTTGCGCCCTGAAGCCTCCCCGACGACGTTCCCCGTCTCCAGCAGCATGACGCTCGCGCCACGCTTCGCCAGCGCCAGCGCCGCCGAAAGCCCGGTGAAGCCGCCGCCGATGATCGCGACGTCGGCCTTGCCCTCGACGCCGCCTTGCGCCCCGCCGGTGAAGGCGGGCGCGCTTGCGAGCCAGTAGGAGAGGGGGGATGCGCTCATCGCTGGGATCAGAGGCCCACGACCGCCGGCAGCGCGCCGATATGCGGGATTTCGACGTCGCGATAGAAGGCGTTGGACGGCTCATGCCCGCGACCCACGAACACGCGGCAGCCGAAATGCAGGTCGGTCGCGGTGTTCTGGTCGTAACGGAAGCTGGAGGAGACGTGCATCATCTCTTCGGGCTTCGCGCCGAGCTGGTCGAACATATATTCGAACGCCTGCATGCGGGGCTTGTAGGCCTGCGCCATCTGCGCGGTATAGACGGCATGGAAGGGCGCGCCGAGCAGGGCGACATTATGGTGGATCTGGTCGTTCATCGCGTTGGACAGGATGACGAGCGGAATCTTGTCGCCAATCTTGGAAAGGCCGCCCGGCACGTCGTCATGCGGGCCCCAGGTCGGCACGGCATTGTAGACTGCGTCGGCGTCGGCCTCGCGATATTCGACGCCCCACTTCTTGCAGGTGCGGCGCACCGAATTGCGGATGATCTCCTGATAGGGTTTCCAGGCGCCCATCACCTCGTCGAAGCGATAGGCGGACCAATCCTGGCAGAAGGCGGGAAGATTTTCCGCCGCGATGCGATCGGCCATGAACTCGGTCGCCATCTCGACCATGCGGAAACGGGTCAGCGTGCCGTAGCAGTCGAAGCTGATATATTTGGGCCGGAAGTTTGGCATGGGTTTGCATCCCCTTGGTTGGCATCTCTTTGATGAAGCCATTACGGCATGGGCTGTCCGGAACATGTCTCCGATTGATTCGGGGCGGGACGCAGATTTGGACCTTTTATGCGGTGCTTTCGGCATAGTTTGCCGCGGGGGGATCGGGACTGCAATCGGCTATGGGGAAGGGCAGTTTGGATGGGTTGTGAGACTGGAAGGCGGCAGATAATATCGCCAACGCTGCCCCCTTTTTCCGTCATTCCCGCCTGCGCGGGAATGACGGTAGTGAGGGGGGTTAATAACCCCGCTGCCTGCTGACTTCGCCCATCATCGCTTCGCCCGCCTCAAGCCGCCGGATATTCGCGATCAATGCCCGCGCGGCGCTGTCCGCCCGCGTCATGCTGGCAACGTGCGGGGTCAGCATGATGCGGGGATGATCCCAGAAGGGGTGCGTTGGCGGCAACGGCTCCGGCTCGGTCACGTCCAGAATCGCGGCGGAAAGATGCCCTTCATCAAGCAGGGACAGCATATCCTGCTCCACCAGATGCCCGCCCCGACCGACATTGATGAGCGCGGCGCCGCGCGGCAGTTTCGACAGCGTGTCCCGGCACAAAATGCCGCGCGTCTCCGCGGTCAGGGGGACAAGGCAGATGAGAATATCGCAACGCCCGAGAAACGCATCCATCTCCGCCGCGCCCGCATGGCAGGTGACGCCCTCAACCTCATGCCGCGACCGGCTCCATCCCGAAAGCGTGAAGCCGAAGGGTCGCAGCGCGTTCAGCACCGCCTGCCCCAATTGCCCCAGCCCCATCACGCCGACCCGGCGCGCGGCGGCGGGGACCAGCTTGACCGGCGCCCAGCGATGTTCGCGCTGCGCGATGCCATAGTCGATGAAGCCCCGATGCAGCGTCAGCACCGCGCCGCAGGCATATTCGACCATGCCCTCGACAATGCCCGGCTCGATCATGCGCACCAGCCGGACTTGCGGGGGTAGCTTGCCCATGTCGAACTGGTCGATCCCGGCGCCGACCGAGAATAGCGCCTGAAGGCCGGTCAGCCGTTCCAGCAATTCGCGCGACGGGTCCCATGCGGCGAGATAGCGGATCGCTGCCGGATCGCGCATCTCTTCCGGCGTCACAAAGGCGATCTCTGGCGCTTCTGCCGCGAAAATCTCCCGCCAGATGCGGCCGCGTTCGGGGTCAGAGGTATAGAGCAGGGTCATGCAATCTGCTTTCTTGTGGCGGACCGGCGGCGGACGGCGCGAGCCTGCCACCAAATCAGCGGTCCGGTAATGGAAAGGGCGATCAGCGCCAGCGCGACGATCATGATCGCAACCGGCCCGATCGGGCCGAAGCTGTTGCCGGTATGCAGCGGCAATATCGTCATCCAGAGCGCTTCGTTCTTCTCGGCCCGAGTCGCGCTTATGATATGCGGGTCGGCCAGCGTCGCGATGGCGCGATGCACGGCGCGCGGATTGCGCTCCGGCGCATGGAAATTGGCGATCAGCCGCTCGTCGGTGAGGCGGAAATCGCGCAGCGCGCTGTCCGGAAAAGCGCTCTGGGTCAGCGCGAGCGCCCGGTCGATCGCCGCGCTCGACGCCGGCTGCGATCGGGCAGGGGCGTCGGCCTCGATCAGTTCCGGCACCACCAGCAGCAATCCCGTCACCGCCATGAAGCCAAACAGGGCCGACGCCACCACGCCCGTGGTTCGATGCAACTGCCGCAGCACCAGCCGGAAAGCGAGATTCCAGCGGATGGAAAGCTGTTTCGTGACCGGTCCCTTTCTGGGCCACCAATAGGCAAGGCCAGTCGCCGCCATCGCCAGCAAGGCCAGGGCATTGAGCAGCACGATCGCCATGCCCGCCTTGCCCGCCATCAGCCGGTAATGAAGCTGAAGCGCCGCCTCTACCGGAAAGGCCCAGATCGGCCCCGCGCGCAGCACGGCGCCGCCCGCCGGATCGACCGACGCATAGCGTTTGGCCCCATGCGCTTCGGACAGTTCGGCGATATAGGTCGCCCCGTCCGCATCGGGCGCGAAGAGGCGCGCGACTGCATAGCCCGGCAGCGCCCGTTCCGCCCCGGCCACTGCCGTCCCGGCCGAAATGGCGGGCGCCGTGCCATGGCTCGCCAACCCCGCCGGATCGATCCAGCGCGCCACCGGCCCGCGATAGAGCAGCAGCATGCCCGTCGCCGCCTGCACCAGCAACAGCGTCGCCATGGCAAGGCCGACATATTTGTGGAGGCGAAGCCATCGCGCCCGGTTCATGCCCATTCTCCTCAACGCAAAAGCCGCCGGCGACCCTCAGGCTTGGAGGGTTGGGTCGCCGGCGGCCGGTCGAGCCTCAAAGGCCCGAATGTCGGAGCATCAGAAGTCGAACGTCGCGCGGACCGTATATTGGCGCGGCGCACCCGGCTGAATCCACAGCGCCGAATAGGAGCTGGCATAATATTTCTTGTCAAACAGGTTGTTGACGTCTGCTGACAGCTTGATGCCTTCAGCCACCGTGATCGACCCCAGCAGTTTGACCAGCGTATATTTCGGCAAATAGAAATCCGCCGCCGTTTGGCCCAGCCGTCGTCCGACATAAGACACGCCCGCGCCCAGCATGGCGTCGTGCCCGCCGATCGAGAAGTTGTTGAACAGCAGCGCATTGCCCTGATGCTTGGGGATATTGATCAGCGGATCGTTCTTGCTCACCCCGGCGAGCGGATAGTCATCCGCCCAGCCCGCATCGGTATAGGCATAGGTCAGGAACAATTCGAACCCGGCCGGCAGCTTGGCGTTGAGGTCGAATTCCACGCCCTTGCTCTTGGCCGAGCCGACAGCCGTGGACAGGCCGGTCAGAAGGTCGGCGGTCAGGACGTTGCTCTTCTCCATCTTGTAGAGCGAGAGCGTGCTGTTGATCCGGCCGTCCGGCGTCACGAACTTCGCGCCGACTTCATAGCTCTTGCTGATTTCCGGAGCGAAGGGGTTGTTGGCTGCGTCCACGCCGCTGTTCGGCCGGAACCCCTTGCCATAGCTGGCATAGAAGGACAGGCTGCGCGTCGGTTCGAACACCAGCCCCGCCATCGGGCTGAACTTGGTGTAGGCTGCGGGCTTGGTAACGCCGATGCGGTTGTCGATATTCTGGCTGAAATCGTCATAGCGGCCGCCGAAGCGCACCTTGAACTGCTCGGTGATCTCGATCTGGTCCTGGGCATAGATGCCCCAGGCCTTCTGGATTTCCCTTGCATTCTGGATGACCGTTGTGGGCGTCGGCGCCGGGATGGTGTAATTCGGGTTGAAGATGTCGATCGAATAGGACTGGTCGGCTAGGGTAGGACGATAGCGGGTCTGGAAGGTGTTGATCTTGAACTTGTCCCAGTCTCCGCCGATGCGGATATTGTGGACGATCGACCCAGTTTCCAGCTTGCCGCTGATTTCGCCGCGGAACACCATGTGGGTGGTGCTATAGTCGCGGAAACGGCGCTGGCGGGACAGGGTGCGGCCGTCATCGTCCAGTCGCTGGCGACCCAAAGCAAGTTCGGGATCGCTGGAATAGCCTTCGAACGTCGTATGCTTGTACCCCGCGCCCAGCATCAGCGTCCAGTCGTCGCTAAAATCATGCTGATATTGCGCCTGATGGCCCAGCACCTCGATCTTGATCGGGCCGTCATTGGGCTTGCCCAAGAAGCGCGACTGCGGGATCAGGCCCAACTGATAGCCGGTCACGACGCCACCGACCGCAGTAGGCACCGCCACCACGCCACGATCGAACGGCACTTCCTGGTTCACATATTCCAGTTCATAGGTGAACAGGTCCCTGTCCGAGAATTTGGCCAGGAAGGAGGGGGTCAGCATATATTTGCGGGTGTGCACCGTGTCGCGGAAGCTGTCGGCATCCTCGACCGCGCCGTTCAGGCGCACCGCGAACATGTCGTTCAGCGGCAGGTTGAAATCGCCCTCGACCCGATAGGTGTTCCAGCTGCCGCCCGCGATGCCGAAGCTGCCGAAGGTCTTTTCCAGCACAGGCTTCTTGGTGACGATGTTGATCGTGCCGCCCGGCTCGCCGCGCCCGAACAGCGCCGAGTTCGGCCCCTTCAGCACTTCGATCCGCTCGACATTCGACGCATCGCGCGGGCCGCCATAACCACGGCCGCCGTTGAAGCCGTTGACCAGGAAACCGCTCGGGAAATTCTCGTCCCCGGCAAAGCCGCGAATGGCGAAGCTGTCCCACAGGCCGCCGAAATTATTCTGCTTCGAAACGCCGCTCGCCAGTTCCAGCGCGGTGTCGAGACGGGTGATGTTGAGGTCGTCGAGCAGCTTGCCTTCCAGGAACTGCACCGCTTGCGGGATTTCCTTGACGGGCGTGTCGCCGAAATATTGGCGCTTCATGGCTGTGACGACGATTTCGCCGACGCCCGCGGTAGGTTCTGCTGTCTGGGCCTGCACACCCGGTGCGAAGGCGATGGCGGCGGCGCTGGCAGTCAAGGCCAGACGAAAAGCCGAAAAATTGCGCATATTCTTACCCCTTATGAAATCGCTGTTCCCACTTGTCCTGCGAAACGGGGTGAGCCGGCCTGTCTTATATTCTCTCCAGTCGGACATTCTTCGGATCCTTTGTTCCGGGGCCGGTCCACGGGGCGTTTTGTCGCCTCTTGTTGAAATCAGGCTATGTCTGCATTGCAGAAATATTACGTCAAACTTGGCACCCTGCACGGTGAAAAATTGTGAAAAGGGGTTCTGGACGGCAGGATTCACCGGAGCCGGAAAGAGCGTTTCGCAGCCGTAAAATCCCATGAAAAAGGCCGCCTTCCGGGTGGGAAGGCGGCCAGGAACCCGCAGGCACTCGGGATCAGAGATATTTAAGCCACCATATATCCTTCCGCCGCTGTTTCAGCTGCGCGAACCAGCGGGTGGGGAAATAGAGGACCGGGATCAGGATGAAGACCCATATCCACACCCAGCGCAGATGGTCGACGCCGAAAACCGTACCCTTGGTCGGGCCATAAAGGACCAGCGCGATATTATAGATCACCTTCAGCGTGTAGAGGTGCAGCACATAATAGAACATCGGCGCGCCGCCCAGCAGGGCGAGGTGCGGCATGGCCTTGCTGTCCTGAAAAGTCTCGAACAACGCCAGCAGCAGGCAGCCGGCGCCGACGGTCGGCATCAGGAACAGCAGCGACGGCGGATATTTGGTGAGCGCCAGGAAGCTCATCACCGTGCGCAGCGGCGTTTCGCCAACGAACCAGGGCTTGTCGCCATAGAAATTGAGGGTGCGGATCACGACGAAGCCGATGACGAGGCCAAGGCCCAGCATGGTCAGGCGCCTGATGCGCCGCTCCGGATCGCTTCCTCGCGCGAACCACGGCCCACAGGCAAAGCCGAGCAGGATGACGCCGATCCACGGCAGGATCGGATAGGTGGTCTTGACCGCAATGCCGCCGAAGTCGATCAGCGAGCGCTGGTGGATGATCGCCCACGGCACATAATAGGGGGAATCCGCCGTCAGCCGGATCGGATCGAGCAGATTGTGCAGGCAGACGATGGCCAGACCCAGGGCGAACTGCGCCGGACGCGGCAGATGAAGCAGCGCGGCAAGGCAGATCATGCTGATGCCGATGGCCCAGATCACCTGCAACCAGATCGCCGTCGGCGGGAATGCGGGCGCCTGCGTCGGCCAAGCATAGCCGACGACGGTGAATTCCAGGAAGATCAGGAACAGGCCGCGCTTGAACAGGAATTCCGACACCTGGGCCTTTGTATGCGACTGGCCGTAGAGCCAGGCGGAAAGCCCCGTCAACGCAACGAAGGTCGGCGCGCAGAAGGTTGAGAGCAGGCGGGTGAAGAACAGCCCCGGATCGGTCGTGCTGGCATCGACCGGATCGGTCACCTGCAAATGCAGGAACCATGTCTCGCGCACATGGTCGACCAGCATGAACAGCATGACCAGCCCGCGCAGCGCATCGATGGCGATCAGCCGGGTGCGCGCCTTTGCGGCGTCCATGGGGGGGGAGGCGGCCCGAAGGCCGATGGGGGGCGCTTGGCCCGCGATACTGCTCATGGCACCTGTCCTTGCTATGCCTTATACACTCACTCAGCCTTTGGCTGGTAGAGATCCTTGTAGAAGCCGACGGTCTTCACCGTGACCGTGACGGGCGTCTCGCCCTTGTTGCGGAAATACCAGCCATGGATGCCGCCAAAGGGCGCGGTGAAATCGCCCTGGCCGCCGCTGATCTCCAGCTCCTTCCAATAATCGGTGAAGGCGTCGTCGGCGGCGTTCAGCTCTTCGCCGTGCATCTCCGCCTTGATCGGGCCGCTCGACTTCCATGTGAAGATGAAGCTGTCGCCCTTCTGCATATGGGCCTTCACCTCCTGGCCGCTGTGCGGGGGCAGGGTGATGGTCATCTCGTCCTGCCGCCAGGGCGTGGACCTGGAGATGCTGTCCCTGGTCGGCGTGGCGATGGCGCCTGCCGCCGCCGGTGCGACCGCCGGTGCGACGGGCGCCGCTTCCGCCTTGCCCGATACCATGCCGTTGAGGCCCAGCGCCGTGCCAACGCCGGTCGGGTCGATGCCATATTCGGCGGGCAGCACGAACAAGGTCAGGATCGCGGCGGCGGCGATCGCCGCGCCGCCGGTCGCCTTGGCGAGCGTGGAGGGGGAGGGGGAAATCCGGGCGGGAAGCGCGGCAATGGTCTGCGTGTTCATGTCAGGCACCCCGGGTGAGATAGCCGGCCAGCTGATAGCCGATCAGGACGAAGCCGGCCGTCATCAGCGCGGCATTGGCGAGGATGGCGCTGCGGCGGAAACTGTCGCTCATGCGCCACAGGTTCATGAGCAGCAGGATGATGGTCAGCGCCATGAACTGGCCCATTTCCACGCCGATGTTGAAGCTGATGAGGTTGGGGATCATCCCGTCCTTCGCCAGCGTCAGCTCCTGCAATTTGGTGGCCAGGCCAAAGCCGTGGAAGAAGCCGAAGATCAGCACCGCCGCCTTGGGATTGGGCGAAAAGCCCAGCCAGGTGCGGAACCCGTCGAGATTGTCGATCGCCTTGTACACCACCGACAGGCCGATGATGGCGTCGATGATGAAGGGATTGGCGCGGATGTCGAAGATGACGCCCAGCAGCAGCGTGGTGCTGTGCCCGATGGCGAACAGCGTCACATAGGCGCCGACATCCTTGAGGCGATAGAGGAAGAAGATGACCCCGGCGAGGAACAGCAGATGATCGTAGCCCGTGACCATATGCTTGGCGCCCAGATACATGTACGGGATGATGTTGACGCCCGAGGCCCCTTCTATGAACGCCTTGTCGTTTTCATTGACGCCATGCGCCCAGAGCGTCGAACTCATGAACGCAAGGACCAGTCCCAGAACCAGCAGCGCGATCCGCCGCATCGTGGGGCTGGGAAGCGGGGAAAGGGTCGCGCTGGTCATATCGGCCTCTTATTTGGTCTGGAAGGTCGCGAAAATCTTCGCGCCGCCCTTGTCGGTAAGGGCGACGACGACCTTGGCGCCCTTCGCCGCCTTGAAGCCCGGCGCCGACAGCTTGTTGCCGCCAGCGGGCTTCAGCGCTGCTTCGCTCTTCTTGCCTGCCAGCGTCTGGGTCAGCTTGGCGGTGTAGTCTGTTGCCGCGACCGGCTCATCCTCTTCGCTCAGATAGACGTCGGTGCCCTTGGGACCGCTCACCAACTCGATCAGCGTTTCGCCGGACATCTGGACGATGCCGCCATGCTGCGGCTTCATGCTGCCATGGGCGAAGGCGGTGGCGGGCAGGGCGGCAAGGGCAAGAGCGGCGAGGCCGGCGCGGAAGAGGTCAAATTTCATGATGCAGACTCCAGGATCGGGACGGAGGAGAGGTTCATTCCGGCAGATGCGGCAGGACGAAGGACAGCGAAGCGCGATATTCCTCATGATCGACCTTCTTGTCGGTCGTCTGCCCGACATAGATCGCCATCAGCACGTTGATGCCCTGGTTGCGCAGCTTGATCGTCGCGGTGCCGTCCGGACCGGTCTTGGCGGGCGCGGCTTCGTCGGGATCGTTGACATAATCCTGCATCACGGTCGCGCCAGCGATGGGCTTGCCCTTGTAATAGACACGCACCTTCATCGGCTCGCCCATCTTCTGGGGGATGGCGAGGTCGGCGGGAACCAGCTGAAGCGTATGGCCTTCGAGCAGCGGCACCGGCTTGGTCGGAATTTGGGTCAGGTGGACGGCATATTTGAAATTATGCTCGGCCAGCGTGGCGTTGGGCACTTCGTCGCGGCCCTTATTGTGCCATTCGCCGTCAGGCGTCTTGCTCCAATAGCCATAGTCCATGATCGCGGCGACGGCGGCCAGCGGCTCGTCGCTATCGACCACCGGGATCGCGCCCGCCGCGCGCAGCGACGTATTGACCGGCGCCCAGTCGCTGTCATAGCCGGTGACCGTCTTGATCAGCGGCAGGCGCTTCACCGCGTCCAGATCGTCCGCGCCAACGCCGTAGATCAGCGCAAGCTGCCGGGCGCGCTGCGCGAACCAGATGCCGTGCGCGCTCAGCGGCGCGGCGGCGGCCATGGTGATGCCTGCTGCCAGGGTCGCGCTCATCAAACGGGTGAATTTCATGGGGCAGGCCTCCAATAGGTCAAAATGTCCTCTTGAAGACGCAGGCTATGATAGCGGCCAGCCGTTTGATGCCGAATTGCGCCATGCGCGAAGCAGATTATTTCAAATGAGCGACGCAAATAGATCATCGCGCGCTCATCCAAATCCTCCCCATGCCGACAATGGCAGGAACAACAGGTCGCAACTTCGCAGAAATGGGGCTTGCCGGAACCCGCCGTCCCACCATCCGTTGGAAAGCACAGGTCTTTCAACAGAAGGAGTGTCGCATGATCCGTCTGGCCATCATCTCGCTCGTGATCGCTGCCGTGCTGGCCATATTGGGCTTTGGCGGCGCGGCAGGCGCCTTTGTCGGCATCGCCAAATTCCTGTTCGTGCTGGCGATCGCGCTGTTCGTGATCTTCCTCGTCCTTGGCCTGCTGGCTGGCAAGGGGATCAAGAAGGCGATAGACTGAACACCATGACTGAATTTGGGACCGAAATTGGCGCTGGAGTGGACGAAACAGGTCGGCTCGTCCGGGACCAGGCCGGTTTCCTGCTCCAGCGCGACCTTGGCGGCAGTTTTCGGCTGATATTGCTGCGCGTGCCTGTCGACCATGTCGAAAAGCGGGTGCGGGTGCAGGGATATTATGCCGGGGACGGCATAGTGGAGGTCGAAGGGGTGGCCGCCGCCTGATGGGCTGCGGCCCTCTTCTGTTCAGGGATTGAACGAGTCGCGGGGATCGTAGGACGGCATGACGTCATGCGCGGTGACAAAACGGGCGCAGGCCCCGAATCCCCGATTATTCTCCAGCGGCAGCGCGGTTTCGCAATAGGCGCACTCCGCCATCAGCCGGCCGACCATCCACTGGCTGCGGCCGCAACTGGGGCAATGATTGGCTTCCCCCGGATGATAGTGAATAATGTAACCCCTTATGGCCGGGTCAAAAGACTTGCCGGTCGCGAGGCTGGACACTGGGCGCATCGTCTCTTCCTCCTCAGACATATATTCTCGGCATCGACGCAAAAATCGGAAATACCCCCGAGCTTTACATCAGCATTGATGCAACGACGAACGTCAGAGCGAGCGACCCGTTTTCATCTCTGTGGAGCCCGCTCCTTGCTTCAGAACGCGGCTGCAACCCAATGTATCCTGCGCGTCATCACCGCGTCTACAAGAAAGATTCGAGGAAGCGTCCCATTTTCGCGCCTTCGCATTTGACTTGGGGCGCGCAGGCGCTATGGCGGCGCGCATCGGGACATACCTGCTTCGGCCACGGGCTAGGGCGCATCCCGCCACTTGCCGTCCGGTACTGGTGGAACTGCGTCATCCTGCCTGCTCCCGGCCGGGGCAACTGCGAGGAGACGCACGACTCATGACCGCCATCGGACAGGACACACTCGGCACGCGCGACATTTTGAAGGTCGGCGGCAAGGACATTGCCTATTATTCGCTGAAGAAGGCCGCCGCCAAGCTGGGCGACGTTTCGCGCCTGCCCTTCTCGATGAAGGTGCTGCTGGAAAACCTGCTCCGCTTCGAGGACGGCGTGACCGTCACGACCGAGGACGTCAAGGCGATCATCGACTGGCAGAATGACAAGGGCAAGGCCGAGCGCGAGATCCAGTATCGCCCCGCCCGCGTGCTGATGCAGGACTTCACCGGCGTGCCCTGCGTGGTCGATCTGGCCGCCATGCGCGACGCGATGACCGCGCTGGGCGCCGATGCCGCAAAGATCAACCCGCAGGTTCCCGTCCACCTCGTCATCGACCACTCGGTCATGGTCGACGAATTCGGCACGCCCAAGGCGTTCGAGCAGAATGTGGAAATCGAATATCAGCGCAATATGGAGCGCTACGACTTCCTGAAGTGGGGCAGCAAGAGCCTTGCCAATTTCTACGCCGTGCCCCCGGGCACCGGCATCTGCCATCAGGTGAACCTGGAGAATATCGCGCAGGCCGTGTGGTCGAGCGAAGGCCCTGACGGCGTCACCGTCGCCTATCCCGACACCTGCGTCGGCACCGACAGCCACACCACCATGATCAACGGCCTGGGCGTTCTGGGCTGGGGCGTGGGCGGCATCGAGGCAGAGGCCGCGATGCTGGGCCAGCCCGTCTCCATGCTCATCCCCGAAGTCGTCGGCTTCAAGCTGACCGGCGAACTGAAGGAAGGCGTGACCGCCACCGATCTCGTCCTCACCTGCACCGCCATGCTGCGCAAGAAGGGCGTCGTCGGCCGTTTCGTTGAATATTTCGGCCCCGGCCTCGCTTCGCTGTCGCTGGCCGACCGCGCGACGCTCGCCAACATGGCGCCGGAATATGGCGCGACCTGCGGCTTCTTCGGCATTGATGACAAGACGCTGGATTACATGCGCCTGACCGGCCGTACCGAAGAGAATATCGCGCTGGTCGAGGCCTATGCCAAGGAGCAGGGCTTCTGGATCGACCCGAACGCCGACCTCGTCTTCACCGACACGCTGGAACTGGACCTCGCCACCGTCGTCCCCAGCCTTGCAGGGCCCAAGCGCCCGCAGGACCGCGTCGCGCTGCCGGAAGTCGATGATGTGTTCAACGCCGACATGGCGAACGTCTACAAGAAGGCGCAGCAGCGCGTTCCGGTCGAGGGCAAGGATTTCGACATTGGCGACGGCGACGTCACCATCGCCGCGATCACCAGCTGCACCAACACGTCGAACCCCGGCGTCCTGGTCGCGGCGGGTCTGGTCGCCAAGAAGGCGAACGAACTGGGCCTGAAGCCCAAGCCCTGGGTCAAGACCTCGCTCGCGCCCGGCTCGCAGGTCGTCACCGACTATCTGGAAAAGGCCGGGCTCCAGTCGCACCTGGATGCCGTCGGCTTCAACCTGGTCGGCTATGGCTGCACCACCTGCATCGGCAACTCCGGCCCGCTGGCCGAGCCGATCAGCAAGGCGATCAACGAAAACGGCCTCGTCGCCGCCGCCGTGATCTCGGGCAATCGCAACTTCGAAGGCCGCGTGTCGCCTGACGTGCGCGCCAACTTCCTCGCCTCGCCGCCGCTGGTCGTCGCCTATGCGCTCAAGGGCACGGTGATCGAGGACTTCATCACCACCCCGATCGGTCAGGGCAAGGATGGTCAGGACGTGTTCCTGAAGGACATCTGGCCGACCAATGACGAAGTCGCCACGACCATGGCGGGCTGCATGGACCGCCCGATGTTCCAGGCGCGCTATGCCGACGTCTACAAGGGCGATGCCCACTGGCAGGCGATCGACGTTACCGGTTCGGACACCTACAAGTGGCGTGCCGGTTCGACCTATGTCGCCAACCCGCCTTACTTCGAGGGTCTGTCCATGACCCCGGCGCCGGTCACCGACATTGTCGAGGCGAAGCCGCTGGCGATCTTCGGTGACTCGATCACCACCGACCACATCTCGCCGGCTGGCTCGATCAAGGCCAGCAGCCCGGCGGGCAAGTGGCTGAGCGAGCATCAGGTCGCTCAGGCCGATTACAACAGCTACGGCGCGCGCCGTGGCCATCATGAAGTCATGATGCGCGGCACCTTCGCCAACATCCGCATCAAGAACCTGATGCTGGACGGTATCGAAGGCGGCATGACCCGCTATGAAGGCGAAGTCATGCCGATCTACGACGCGGCGATGAAGCACAAGGCGGACGGCACCGCGCTGGTCGTCATCGGCGGCAAGGAATATGGCACCGGTTCGTCGCGCGACTGGGCGGCGAAGGGCACCAACCTGCTGGGCGTCCGCTCGGTCATCGTCGAAAGCTTCGAGCGCATCCACCGCTCGAACCTGGTCGGCATGGGCGTGCTGCCGCTTCAGTTCAAGGATGGCGAGAACAAGGACACGCTGGGCCTGACGGGCGACGAAACCTTCACCATCCAGAATGTCGCGGGCCTGAAGCCCCGTCAGGATGTGGATGTGATCGTGAAGCGCGCCGATGGCTCGACCTTCACCTTCACCGCGCTGTGCCGGATCGATACCATCAACGAACTGGATTATTTCCTGAACGGCGGCATCCTCCAGTACGTTCTGCGCAAGCTCGCCGCCTGATCGGCTGACGCGTTGGGTTAAAGAAAGGGCCGTCTCCCCGGAGGAGGCGGCCCTTTTCCACGCCTCCCCGGCATGGGAAGCTATTTAAGGGGGAGCATCATGACCATATTCGTCGAACTCGCCGGCTGGCTCGGCGCGCTGCTGGTCCTCGGCGCCTATCTGCTCGTCTCCACCGGCCGCGTCTCGGGCAGGTCGGCGCTCTTCCAATGGATGAACGCGCTCGGCTCCGCGCTGTTCATCCTCAACACCTGGTGGCACGGCGCCATCCCCTCGATGGCGCTCAACATCATCTGGCTCGCCATCGGCGCGATCGCGCTCATCCGCATCGCCCGATCGAAGCGGACCCGGCAATAGCAGTTATTTCGCGCGATCAAGAAAGGCTGGGGTAGCGGCTTCGCGCGCAATTGGTTACCCATCGCTCCAGCAATGAAAAAAGCGCTGATCGTCCGTCATGTGCCGCGCGAAGGAGCGGCGGGTTTTCTCCGGCCGATCGAGGCTGCAGGCTATGAGATTGAGCGGATCGACGTCGCCAGCCCCGATTTCCTCGACGCCGACCTCTGTACGCCCGATCTGCTGATCATGATGGGTGGCCCGATGGGCGTCTATGAGCATGACATCCATTCCTGGATTCCGCACCAGATCGAAAAGCTCGCCGCCCGGCTGGAGCAGGACCTGCCGACGCTCGGCGTGTGCCTGGGCAGCCAGATGATTGCCGCGGCCCTTGGCGCCCGCGTCTATCCCGGCGGCAGCATGGAACTGGGTTTCCAGCCGGTCATGCTGAACGGGGCAGGGGCCGACTCGCCGCTGCGTCATCTTGACGGGGTGCCGGTCCTGCACTGGCACAGCGACACATTCGATCTGCCCGTTGGCGTCGACCTGCTCGCTTCGACGACAAGTTATGCCCATCAGGCCTTCCGCCGTGGTCGCAATCTCCTCGCCCTGCAATTCCACGCGGAAATGGGCGAGGACCCCCGTTTCGAGGATTGGCTGACCCATTTCTGGGCTGATCTCGATATTGCCCGGCAATGCGGCATCGCGCTGCGGCAGGATCATGCCGATCACGGCCCCGGCGCCGTCGCTGCCGGACGCGCGATGATCGGGGAATGGCTCAGCGGACTGGAGGCTTAGGGCCTGCGCCCCAGAGCATCGTGTGCCAAAGTGGGAACCGGTTTTGCGCTTAAAACGATGCGATAACAAAGAACTAGAGCACGCGTCCTGCGTCCGATTAAACGCAGCGCGCTCTAAAACTCGACCTCCAGTTCCTCGACCTCATCCTTTTCCCCGCGCGCGGCGTCGATCCACTCGCGCATCAGGTCCCAATCATTGCTCCAGTTGCAATAAGCGGCCGATTTTGCCGAGAGCGCCACCGCATAGGTCAGGAAACGTTGAGCCACCGGCGCAAACATCGCATCCGCGACGGTCGGCTTTTCCCCGAACAGCCAGGGTCCGCCATAGGCGTTGAGGCATTCGGTCCAGATTTCCTCGACCCGCTCGATATCCTGCTTCGCCCCCGAAAAGACGGGGAATTTTTCGTGCCTGACCTTCAGGTTCATGGGCAGGGCGGATCGCAGATTGATGAAGCCCGAATGGATTTCGCCGGAAACCGACCGGCAATGCGCCCGGACGATGCGATCCTCCGGATACAGCCCGGCATGGGGATAGAGCTCATGCAGATATTCCGCGATTGCGAGCGTATCCCACACGCTGGCCCCCTCATGGGTGAGCCGCGGCACCAGCACCGAAGGCGATAATAGCAGCAATTCCGCCCGATTTTCCGGATCGTTCAGCGCGATCGTCTTCTCCGCGACCTTCAGGCCCGCCAGGCGGCATAGCAGCCATCCCCGCAGGGACCAGGATGAATATGTCTTGCTGGAAATGGTCAATTCAGCGTCGGCCATGGCAATCCTCTCGCTTGTGCTTATGTTTCCATCAATCATGATGCGGTGCAATATGGAAAAGCTGTATAACGATCGTACAAAGCGCCGAATCGGTGCGAATTGGGTTTGGGACGCGTTTGAGTCAGATGATGATGCTATATAGTGGCTATCAGGCCTGGAATGATATGATGGCCCCCGCGCGATTCGGCGCGCAAATCGCTCTTGCCTTCAAGGACAGGCTGGGGCCGGTTGGGGACTGGGCCATGTCCCGCCGCATATTTGCCCTGATGGACGTGTTCCAGGGCGCCCGGTTGACGCATCACCGCCCCGCCTATGGCATTGGGGAGGTGCACAGCGGCAACGCCGTGGTTCGCGTTCGCGAGGAAGTGGCGCTGGATCTGCCGTTCGGCAGTCTGTTGCATTTCGCCAAGGACGATATCGAAACCGCCCAGCCCAAGGTGCTGATCGTCGCGCCCATGTCGGGCCATTTCGCGACCTTGCTGCGCAATACCGTCCAGACCATGTTGCGCGACCATGACGTCTATATCACGGACTGGAGAAGCGCACGTGAGGTGCCCTTGAGCGCCGGGCGCTTCGGTTTCGATGACTATGTCGACTATATCATGACCTTCATGCAGGAACTGGGCCCGGGATCGCACATCGTGTCGGTGTGCCAGCCCTGCGTTCCGGCCATGGCGGCCGTGGCGATCATGTCGGAGGACAAGGACCCGGCAACGCCGCGTTCCATGACGCTGATGGGCGGACCGATCGACACGCGCGCGGCGCCCACCGTGGTCAACGAACTCGCCAATGACCGTTCGATCGAATGGTTCGAGGAAAATCTGATCAGCCTGGTGCCGATGCGCTATGCGGGGCGCGGGCGGCGCGTCTATCCGGGGTTCCTTCAGCTTTCCGCCTTCATGTCGATGAACATGGATCGGCACGGCGCCGCGCATCGCGAGCTTTATCAGCTGCTGGCCGACGGCAAGCAGGTCGAGGCGGACCGGATCAAGACCTTCTACGAGGAATATTTCGCCGTACTCGACATGACGGCGGAATTTTACCTGGAAACGGTGGACAAGGTGTTCCAGCGGACCTTGCTGGCCAAGGGCGAACTCACCTATCGCGGGCGCAGGGTCAATCCAGGCGCGATCCACAAAACCGCCCTGCTGACGGTGGAAGGGGAAAAGGACGATGTTTGCGCCGTGGGCCAGACGGCTGCCGCCCATGCGCTCTGCACCGGCCTTCGTCCGCATCTGAAGCGACATCATCTTCAGCCCGGCGTCGGCCATTATGGCGTGTTTTCCGGCAGCAAATGGGAAAAACAGGTCTATCCGCAGGTACGGAACATGATCCTGGCGATGAATTGAGGGTGCGCCATAAAGAGATCATCGTGTTCCTGCGAAGGCAGGAACCCAGTCCCGCCGTTTGAACTGGACTCCTGCCTTCGCAGGAGCACGGTGTTTCGCTATTCCGGCCGCGTCCAAATCCAGGTCCCGCCAACAATAGCGGCTGCCACCGGGATCAGGAACCAGGGAAATGGCGAAAATGCCAGCGCAATCGCGGCGCTGAACGCAAAGGCCCCCAGCGCGGCCTTCTTCCCCCGCCGGCTGATCGCGCCTTTTTCCCGCCAGCGCCGGATATGCGGCCCGAAATGCCGATGCTCCAGCAGCCGAGCCTCCAACGCCGGACTCGACCGTGCAAAGCAGAAGGCCGCCAATATCATGAACGGCACGGTCGGCAGCAACGGCAGGAAAGCCCCGATCGCGCCCAGTCCGAGCGAGAAAAAGCCGCCGACAAGATAGAAATGCCGCATCAGGCCGTCGGCAGCCGCAGCCGCACCATCAACCCACCCAAATCCTCGCTTTCCTCCATGGCGACGGACCCGCCATAGATTTCCGCGACGTCGCGCACGATGGCAAGGCCAAGCCCCGTTCCCGGCTTCCCTGAATCCAGCCGCACGCCCCGATCGAATATCCGCGTGCGTTCCGCTGCCGGAATGCCCATGCCGTCATCCTCGACCAGTATCTCGATCATCGCGCCTTTGCGCCCAACCGTCGCGAAGACGCTGCCGCCACCATATTTCGCCGCGTTCTCGACCAGATTGCCCAGCATTTCATCAAGGTCCTGCCGCTCGACCCGCACGGCGGCTTCCTTATCCCCGTCCATGTCGATCCGCACCTCGGGATAGAGCCGCTGCACCGCCCGCTCGACCGCGTCAAGGCTGTGCCAGACCTCCGCCCGGCTCTGCGCCGCGCCCCGCCGTCCGACCGCCCGCGCGCGCGCCAGATGATGGTCGACCTGCCGCCGCATCGTCGTCGCCTCTCGGATCACCGTGTCGCCAAGGTCCGGCGCCTGGGCAGTCGCGGCGTTCATGATCACGGTCAGCGGCGTCTTGAGCGCATGGGCGAGATTGCCGGCATGGGTCCGCGCTTCTTCCGCCTGCCGCTCATTATGGGCGAGCAGGGCGTTCAGCTCCTCGACCATGGGCAGCACTTCGGATGGCATCGGCTCGGTCACGCGATTCTTCTCGCCGCCGCGCATCCGTACGATTTCCTGCCGCACCTTGCGCAGCGGCCGCAATCCGTAAAGGGTTTGCAGGGTCGTCAGCACGATCAGCCCCAACGCCAGCATCGCGAAGCTCTCGAACAGCGTCGACCGCAGCGCCTTGATCTGCGCGTCCAGTCCCGCGCGCGCCTGCGCCACCATGAACATCCAGCGCGTGTCGGATCCGGGCAGGATGATGCTGCGCTCCAATATGCGCAGGTCTTCGCCGGGAAACTGCTTGCTGTCGTAGATATGCGGGGCATCGTCATGATGGTCCGGCTTGACCTGCAACGCCCGGTCCCACAGCGAGCGGGACCGCCAATCCTCATGCCCCTTGCCGCTGATCTGGTAATAAATGCCGCTATTGGGTTCCAGAAAGCGCTGGTCGGCAGGCTCGCGGTTGAACAGCACCTCGCCATCGGGGCCGATTTCCGCCGATGCGATCATGGCGGTCAGGACATAGTTCATCCCATCGTCGAAATTGCGCGTGATCGCGTCGGACAGCACGCGATCCAGCGCCAGCCCGCCGCCCAGCAGCAGCAGGCTGATCCACAGCGCCGCAATGCCGATCATGCGGCGGCTCAGCGATCCGGTGGAGCGGACCTGCGAGGAGGGGTAGGGATCGGTCATCGCGGGGCGCCGGAACCTCGGCCCCGCTTACCGCCCCGGTTCGTCGAGGCTGTAGCCCAGACCGCGAATCGTTGTGATGACGTCGGCGCCCAGCTTCTTGCGGATGCGCGTCACGAACACTTCGATCGTGTTGGAATCGCGGTCGAAATCCTGATCGTAAATATGTTCGATCAACTCGGTGCGGCTCACCACCTTGCCCTTGTGATGGAGCAGGTAGGACAGCAGCTTATATTCCTGCGCGGTCAGCTTCACCGGCTCGCCCTTCAGCGTCACCTTGCCCGACCGCGTGTCCAGCCGCACATCGCCGGCGGTCAGTTCGCTCGACGCATTGCCCGACGCGCGGCGGATCAGCGCGCGCAGGCGGGCGATCAGTTCCTCGCTCTGGAACGGCTTGGCAAGATAGTCGTCGGCGCCCGCGTCCAGCCCGGCCACCTTGTCCGACCAGCTGTCGCGCGCGGTCAGCACCAGCACCGGAAAGCTGCGCCCTTCCTTGCGCCAGCGGTCCAGCACGGTCAGGCCATCGATGGTCGGCAGGCCCAGGTCCAGCACCACCGCATCATAGCTTTCGGTCGCGCCCAGAAAATGCCCGTCCTCGCCATCATCGGCAAGGTCCACGGCATAGCCCGCGCCTTCCAGCGTGTTGCGGAGCTGTTGCCCGAGGCTAGGTTCATCTTCGACGATCAGCAGACGCATATGGCCCCGTTTCTGTTGTTATGCCTGTAAGCGCGCTCAGCGCGCCCAGCCGATTATATCGCCCGTGCGACCGTCCGCATCAACCCATACCACCTTGCCGTCCTTCACATATTTCAGGCGATACCGGTTGGAGGAGGGGTTGAATTCGCTACCCAGATAGGTCGCGCCGCCCATCGCGGCATCGACCCGGCGCTTGATGACGGAAAAGGGCATGACCTGCCCGTCCAGCATGGCGCGGCGGGCGGCATCCTGCTCGTCCCGCTGGCTGCTGGCATAAGCGGCGGGATTCGTAACGGAAAGTGCCGCCATGGCGCCAAGGGCCGCTATCAATCTGAACCGCTTCATTTCCATGACCTTGGCATAGCCGCGAACCATTGAACAGGTGGTGAATGGCGGGGAGGGGGGATTGTGGCTGCTTACTTTACGCATCCTGTTGAAGCGCATCGTGTTCCTGCGCAGGCATTCGAACGAGACGAGTGGCTCGTGAGAACCCAGTCCCGCCCTCACTTTGTCATGGCAACATCTGAACTGGGCTCCTGCCTGCGCAGGAGCACGTCGCACTCAATGATTACAATTGACCAAACCCCACCGCTACCCCACCTTATTTCTCCAGCGCGTACTGCACTGTCAGCGTCACCGAAGACCCGACCTGCCCGGGCTCCACCGGCGTAGCGGGCGCGGCATCCGCCTTGAACCGCGCCGTCACCATCATTGGCATGGGCGGCTGGCCACCGCTATTGCTCTCCGACAGTGAAACCAGCCGCGCCGACCGATAGCCTGCCGCCTGCGCATAGAAATCCGCCTGCGCCCTGGCGCTCTTCAGCGCCGCCGCCCGAGCCTGCGCCAGCATCGGCGCGGGATCGCTGATCGAGAAGCTCGGGCCGTTCACATTGGTCGCGCCAGCCTCGACCATGGCATCGAGCAGCGTCCCGACCTTCCTGATGTCCCGCAGCTTCACCGAAAGCTGGTTCGACGCCTCATAACCAATGAAGCGCGGCCCCGAAGGCTGCCCGTCGCGATTGCTGTAATCATATTGCGCCGACAGATTGATGCCGCTGGTCTGGATATCCTTTTTCGGGATTCCCGCCTTCACCAGCGCCGCGATCAGCCTGTCCATCTGCACCGCATTGTCGCGCATCGCCTGCGTGGCGGTCTGCGCGCGGGTCTGAACCCCGGTGCCCACTGTCGCCATGTCGGGCGCGGCTTCCACGGTTTCCGTAACGTTCAGCGTCACGACCGGCGCGGTTTCCGCGATGGTGACGCTGGTTTGCGCCATGGCAGCGACGGGCAGGGCGGCGCCAAGCGCGGCCAGAGCAATCATTGATTTCACAGGGCTTTCTCCTCAAAAAGCGATACGCGTCTATTGTGACGTTTGCGATGAACGGACGCTGACATGCGTTGAAAGCTTATCGTCAGCTTCTGGTTCCCCCCCTCTTGCCCCGGCGGTCACAACATCCTAGCTGCACGGCCATGGCGGCTCCCATTCTCTCCTTCGAAAATCTCGGCCTTTCGCAGGGCACCCATTGGCTTTTCCGCAATCTCGACATCTTCGTCGGGGAACGCGACCGGCTGGCACTGATCGGCCGCAACGGCGCGGGCAAGACCACGCTGCTGAAACTGATCGCCGGCCAGATCGAACCGGACGAGGGCACCCGCTCGGCTCGCCCCGGCGCGCGCGTCATCATGCTGGAGCAGGACCCCGACGTCAGCGGCTTCGCCACGCTGCGCGATTTCGCGCTGGCGGGCCAGTTCGCGCCGCCCGCGCATGAGGTCGACGCCATCGCCAGCCAGCTTGGCACCGACCTCAACCGCGAAGCCGCCACCGCATCGGGAGGCGAACGCCGCCGCGCCGCTATCGCCCGCGCGCTGGCAAGCGAACCCGATCTGCTGTTGCTGGACGAGCCGACCAACCATCTCGACATCGACGCGATCGACTGGCTGGAGGGTTGGCTCAGCCGTTATAATGGCGCCTTCATCGTCATCAGCCACGACCGCGCTTTCCTGACCCGGCTGACCCGCCAGACCCTGTGGCTCGACCGGGGCGGCATCCGCCGCAACGAGATCGGCTTCGGCGGGTTCGAGGATTGGATGGAGGCCGTCTATGCCGAGGAAGCCCGCGCCGCCGAGAAGCTGGACGCCAAGCTCAAGATCGAGGCGCACTGGCTGGAACGCGGCGTCACCGCCCGGCGCAAGCGCAATCAGGGCCGCCTCGCGAAATTGTGGGAAATGCGCGCCCAGCGCGCCGCCATGGTCGGGCCGCAGGGCGTCGCCAAGATCGCCGTCGCCAGCGACGACAACAAGACGAAAAGCGTCATCACCGCCCAGCATGTCACCAAGCAGTTCGGGGCCGGAGAGAATCAGCGCGCCATCATCAAGGACTTCTCCCTGCGCATCCAGCGCGGCGACCGCATCGGCATCGTCGGCGGCAATGGCGCGGGCAAGACCACGCTGCTGAAGCTCCTGACCGGCGAGCTTGCACCCGATGCCGGCGAGGTGAAGCAGGCGAAATCGCTCGACATGATCTTCATCGACCAGCAGCGCAGCCTGATGCAGCCGGACAAGCGTGTCCGTGACGTGCTGGCCGAAGGCGGCGACTGGATCGACGTGCGCGGGTCACGCAAGCATGTCCACGGCTATCTGAAAGAGTTCCTCTTCGATCCCTCGTTGGCCGAGGCCCGCGTCGGCACCCTCTCGGGCGGTGAGCGCTCGCGCCTGCTCTTCGCCCGCGAGTTCGCCCGCGAATCGAACCTTCTGGTGCTGGACGAGCCGACCAACGACCTTGATCTCGAAACGCTCGACCTGCTTCAGGAAGTGATCGCGGATTATGAAGGCACGGTCCTGATCGTCAGCCACGACCGCGACTTCCTCGACCGCACGGTGACGGTGACGCTGGGCCTCGATGGCTCCGGCACGATCGACGTGATCGTCGGCGGCTATGCCGACTGGGTCGCCAAGCGCCAGCCGAAAAACGCCCCCAGGGTCGAGAAGAAAACCGCCGCGCCACCCGCGCAGAAAACCGCCGCCACCAAATTGAGCTATAAGGACCAGCGCGATTTCGACCTGATCCCCAAGCGAATCGAGGAGATCGAAGCCGCCATCGCCCGCGACGAAGAGGCGCTGGCCGACCCCAATCTCTACAGCCGCGATCCGAAGAAATTCGACACGCTCACCCGGGCGATCGAAAAGGCCCGCGCCGAAAAGGATGCTGCGGAGGAACGCTGGCTGGAACTGGCGGAAAAGGCAGAGGGTCTGGGCGCCTAGAATCATTCTTTGGTTTTCCGTGATTTCCGGGCCGCCGGATGATTGGCTTCGCCGAACTGGCGTTTCCATCTGGCTCGAAATCGATCCAGGAAGCGCTTGCGCCGATCCCCTCATCTGATAGCCATGCACGTAAAAACAGGGAAAAGGCGCATGGAACAGTCCACTGCGATACAGGATGAAGACCTGATCGACGGCCATCACGCCGTCCACTATGTCAACCGCGTCGGCTGGCTCCGCGCCGCCGTTCTGGGTGCGAATGACGGCATCGTATCGACCGCCAGCCTGCTCACCGGCATTGCGGCTTCCGGCGCGGCACCCGAAACCATTCTTCTTTCCGGCATAGCCGCGCTGGTCGCGGGCGCCATGTCGATGGCGGCGGGCGAATATGTCTCCGTCAGTGCCCAATCCGACACCGAACGCGCCGATCTGGCCAAGGAAAGGAAGGCGCTGGCCCAACAACCCCATGTGGAGTGGGAGGAATTGCGCGACATCTATGTCCATCGCGGCCTGACGCGGGATCTGGCCGGTCAGGTGGCGACGCAGTTGATGAATGTCGACGCGCTTGCCGCCCATGCGCGCGATGAACTCGGTATCTCGGAAGTCAGCACCGCGCGCCCGATTCAGGCCGCGCTGACCTCTGCCGCGACCTTCTCCGCCGGAGCCGTCGCGCCTGTATTGGCCGCAGCCGCCAGCCCCTCCCATGCCATCGTGGCCGTTGCGGTCACGTCCCTGCTGTGCCTTGCCGTGCTGGGCTATATCGGCGCGCGGCTTGGTGGCGGCGGGGTCGCCCGCGCCGTCGTCCGCGTCGTCTTCTGGGGCGTGTTCGCGATGCTGGCAACTTCCGGCGTGGGCAAGCTTTTCGGCGCTGCCATATGATGGCAAGGATCCCCCGCAATTCCCAAGGAGACAAGATGATGACCGATATCCAGCAAATCCCCCTCAAGACCATCAAGGGCGACGACGCCAGCCTGGCGGATTACGCGGGCAAGGTGGTTCTGGCCGTCAATGTCGCCTCCAAATGCGGCCTGACCCCGCAATATGAGGGCCTTGAAAAGCTCTATGGCGATTACAGGGATCGGGGCCTGGTCGTCGCCGGCTTTCCCGCCAATGACTTCGGCGCGCAGGAACCGGGCAGCAATGAAGAGATCGCGACCTTCTGCACCACCAATTTCGGCGTCGATTTCCCGATGTTCGAGAAGATCGTCGTTAGCGGCCCTGAAAAGCACCCGCTCTACGCGGCCCTGACCGGCGCCCGACCCGATGCGCAGGGTGACGGAGCGGCTTTCCGCGAAAGGCTCCAGGGCTATGGCATCACGCCCAATCCCGAACCGGAAGTCCTCTGGAACTTCGAAAAATTCGTGATCGCCAGGGATGGCACCGTCGCTGCCCGCTTCGCGCCGACGACCGCGCCGGATGACGCGGCCCTGATCGCAACGATCGAGGCCGAACTGGCGAAATAAGCGCTGCCGCCGCGCCCATGGTCCAGACGCTGCAAATGCCGGATATCGGCCCCGTGCTCGAAACGTTGAGCATCGTCGGCACTTTCGTCTTTGCTGCGTCCGGTGCCCTGGCGGCGGCGCGCCTGCGCCAGACGCTGGTTACCTTCGCCTTCTTCGCATTGGTGACAGGCGTGGGGGGCGGCACGGTCCGCGACCTGCTGATCGGTGCGCCGGTCTTTTGGGTTCATGACGCCGTCCCTGCCATTGCCTGCATGATCGCGGCCCTGCTCGTCTGGTTCACCCCGCGCCGCCTGTGGAGCGACCACGCGCTCGATTGGCTCGACGCAGTGGGCCTGACCGCCTTCGCGGTCTATGGCGCGGCCAAGGCGATGGGCTATGGCATACCGCCTTTCGTGGCCGCGATGATGGGCATCGTCACCGGCTGCGTCGGCGGCATCATGCGCGATTTGCTGGCGGGAGAGCCGTCGATCCTGCTGCGGCCGGAACTTTATGTCACGGCGGCGGCGCTGGCATCTGGTCTGTTCGTTTTCCTGCGCTGGTGGGGGATGGATGTCCCGGCCGCGGGCCTGATCGCCGCGCTGCTCGGGTTTATGCTCCGTGCCGTGGCCATCTGGCGCGGCCTTGGCCTGCCGCATTACAAGGGGAAGAGTGAAGGGACCCGATGATGCGGTGACTTCTTGAGAGGGGAGTGGAGAGGGTGGATGGCGGACGGTCGGCTTAGCTGAGCATTCTTTAATACGCACCGTGTTCCTGCGCAGGCAGGAACCCAGTCCCGCCCTCACTTCGTCATGGCAACATCCGAACTGGGCTCCTGCCTGCGCAGGAGCACGGCGCGCTCAATGGCTACAAATGGCCAGGGGCGGTCGTTCCCTGACGATTGACTACCGCCAAAAGCCCAGCAGCAGCGCCATCAGCCCGCGTTCATCCGCAGCTTTCGCCACCCGTGGCGCGCCATAGCCCCGGCACTCCAGGCAATCCGCCCGAACGCCCGCGCCGCTGACCAGCGCTCGCACATCGGCAACCGCCTGCAACGCCCAGTTCCGCTGCACCATCGCCTGCCGTCCGAGCAGGTCACGCCCCATCGAACTATCTGGCGCCCCCGCATCATCTTCATCCTCTCGATCGACGATCGACTGGACGAACTGCGCGAACCTGTCCGGCTCCTTCGCGATCCGATAGGGCCTGGCCCTGGCCGGATCGATCTTCGCCAGCTTCGCCGCCTCGGATATGGCGTCCTCCAGCCCGCCGAAGCGATCCACCAGCCCGATCTGCCGCGCCGTGCCGCCATCCCACACGCGGCCCTGCGCGATCGCATCGATCTGCTGCGGCGTCCTGCGCCGGGATTGCGCGACCAGCCCGACGAAGCGGCCGTAAATATCCTCGACCCCCATCTGCATGATCCTGTCGAATTCGGGCGTGGTGCCGCCAACCACGTCGGGCTGTCCCGACAGCGGCGTCGTCTTCACGCCGTCGGTGGTCACGCCCATCTTCGCCAGCGTCCCCTCGAAGCTCGGGATGATGCCGAACACGCCGATCGAGCCGGTGATCGTGTCCGGCTCGGCAAAGATCACATTGGCAGGCGTCGACACCCAATAACCGCCGCTCGCCGCGACATTGCCCATGGAGACGACCACCGGCAGCCCGTCGGACTTCGCCTCCATGATGGCGCTGCGGATCTTTTCCGACGCCATCACCGAACCGCCCGGCGAATCGACCCGCACCACCAGCGCCTTCAGGTCCTTTTCCGCCAGCGCCTTGCGCAACAGCGCCGAAATCGTGTCGCCGGCGGCTGTTCCCGGACCCGCCTCGCCATCGACGATATCGCCGGCAATGGTCAATACGCCGATATCGCCGCCATTGGCGGGCTTGTGCGCCTTCATATAGCTTCGCAGGTCGACGGTCGCGAAGGCCCCGGCTCTGTCGTCCGGCGCATCGCCCGCGACCTCCGCCACGCGCGCGCCAAAGGCCGCTTCATCGCCAATCCTGTCGATCAGGCCCACGCCCAGCGCCGCCTTGGCCAGATTGCCGCCCGCGGCCTCCGCCAGCGCCGCCGGATCGCGCACATAGGCCGCCAGCCTCGCCTTCGGCCGCGCCTTGGCGACTTCCTGCTGCCAATCCTCCCAAAGGGCATTGGCGAGCGCCTGATTGGCCTGTTTTGCTTCGGGCGATTGCCCGGTCCGCGTGAAGGGCTCGACAAAGCTCTTATAGGTGCCGACGCGATAGACATGGGTGTTGACGCCCAGCTTGTCGATCAGGCCCTTATAATAAAGCCCCGACCGGCCACGCCCGATGATCGCGACGCCACCCAGCGGATCGACCCAACTTTCGCTCGCATGGGCGGCCAGCTGATAGCTGTCGTCGCTAAAGATGGTCGCAAAGGCAAAGACCGGCTTCTTCGCCGCGCGCACCGCGTCCAGCGCCTTGCCGACCCGCGCCAGCGCCACTTGGCCGCCGCCCATGAACCCGTCGAGGTTCAGCACGACCGCCTTGACCCTTTTGTCATCCTTCGCGGCGTCCAGCGCGGCGACGATGTCGGCCAGCCCATATTCCCTGGCCTTGTCGCCGGAACCGGTCAGCAGCGCCATCGGATCGACCTCGGCAGGCTGCTCCACGATGCTGCCGTCCAGCTTCAGCAGCAGCGCGCCGCTGCTCACGCTCTGCGAAGGCTTGGGCGACCAGGAGAGGGCGGCATAAAGAAGGCCGAAGAAACCCAGCAGGAACAGCAGCACCAGCCCGTCCTTGATGGCGACCAGGATGCGCCACATGCCCTTCACAAATGCCAAGCTGCCGGTTCCTTCCTTAAACTGCCGTCCGGGCTAACCCATCGACGGACGGACTGCAATGTGGGGGCGGGCGGGGGCTTCGCAAGCTTGCGCCAGACGAATCCCACGTTATGGGAGGCGGCAACTCATGGCCTTTCGTGCAGGAGACACGCTAACATGCCCACGCTCGTCCTTATCCGCCACGGTCAATCCTCTTGGAATCTGGAAAACCGCTTCACCGGCTGGTGGGATGTGGACGTGACCGAGAAGGGCGCCGGGGAAGCCCGCGCCGCCGGCAGGCTGATGGCGGAAAAGGGGCTGGACTTCGACCAGTGCTACACCTCTGTCCAGACCCGCGCGATCAAGACGCTGAACCTGGCGCTGGAGGAAATGGGGCGTCTGTGGCTGCCGGTCGAAAAGGACTGGCGCCTTAACGAGCGTCATTATGGCGGCCTCACCGGGCTCAACAAGGCGGAGACGGCGGCAAAGCATGGCGACGATCAGGTGAAGATCTGGCGCCGCAGCTTCGACACGCCCCCGCCGCCGCTGGAAGCGGGCAGCGAATTCGACCTGTCGAAGGACCGCCGCTATGCCGGCATCCCGATCCCCTCGACGGAGTCGCTCAAGGACACCATCGCCCGCGTGCTGCCCTATTGGGAAGCCCGCATCGCCCCCGACCTGAAGGCGGGCAAGCGCGTCCTCATCTCCGCCCACGGCAACTCGCTCCGCGCGCTGGTGAAGCACCTCTCGAACATCCCCGATGACGAGATCACCGAACTGGAAATCCCGACCGGCCAGCCGATCGTCTATGACCTTGGCGACGACCTGACGGCGAAGGACCGCTACTACCTGTCGGAACGTTGATTTTCGGCGTGCTCCTGCGAAGGCGGGAGCACGCTTTACGACGGGCTTGCCCCCCATCGGTCCTCCCGCTAAGGGGCTTTGCTTTCCGCACCCTTTCGGGTGGCATCAGGCAGGGAAGTGCCAAGCGAATGACCGGGGCAACGCAAGCCGCCATCGTCGGCATCATCATGGGCAGCCGATCCGACTGGGAAACGATGCGCCACGCATCGGAGACGCTCGAAGCCCTGGGCGTCGCCCATGAATGCAAGGTCGTTTCCGCCCACCGCACCCCCCAGCGGCTCTACGACTACGCCACCGGCGCCGTCGCCCGCGGACTGAAGGTCATCATCGCGGGCGCGGGCGGCGCCGCGCACCTCCCCGGCATGGCGGCTTCCATGACGCGCCTGCCCGTCCTCGGCGTCCCCGTCGAATCCAAGGCCTTGAAGGGCATGGACAGCCTGCTCTCCATCGTCCAGATGCCGGGCGGCATCCCCGTCGGCACGCTCGCCATCGGCAAGCCCGGCGCGATCAACGCCGCGCTGTTGGCTGCCTCGATCCTCGCCACCACCGACGCAGCCCTTGCCGAGCGCCTCGACGCATGGCGCGCCAGGCAGACCAACGACGTAGCGGACACCCCCGAATAAGATGACCACCATTCCGCCCGGCTCCACCATCGGCATTCTCGGCGGCGGCCAACTCGGCCGGATGATCGCCATCGCCGCCGCGCAGCTTGGCTATCGCACCCATGTCTACGCCCCGGAAACGAGCGGCCCGGCCGCCGACGTCTCCCCCCGCTGGACGCAGGGCGCCTATGAGGATGCGCAAGCGCTCGCCGCCTTCGCGGACAGCGTTGACGTGGTGACATATGAGTTCGAGAATATCGAAACCTCCGCGGTCGAGGTTCTGGTGACCCATGGCCTTGTCCGTCCGGGCACGAAATGCCTTCAGGTCGCGCAGGACCGCCTCGCGGAAAAACGCTTCGTCTGCGACCTTGGCGGCCTGACCGCCCCCTTCGCCCCGGTCGAAAGCCTGGACGATCTCGAAGAAGCGCTCGACCAGATCGGCAGCAGGGCGATCCTGAAAACCAACCGCATGGGCTATGACGGCAAGGGGCAGGCCCGCCTCTCCGACCCCGGCGACGCGGTCGGCGCGTGGAACGCGATAGGCCGCCAGAGCGCCATCCTCGAAGGCTTCGTCACCTTCGCCGAGGAGTTCTCCGTCATTCTCGCGCGCGGCGCCAATGGCGACATCCGCTTCTGGGACAGCGCCGCCAATGTCCATAAGGACGGCATCCTCGACAGATCGACCGTCCCCGCAGGCGCCCTGATCGAAGGCCAACTCCCCCAGGCCCGCGCCCTCGCGGCCAAGGTCGCCAACGCCCTCGACTATGTCGGCGTCCTGACGCTGGAATTCTTCGCCAGCGCCGATGGACCGGTCTTCAACGAAATGGCTCCCCGCGTCCACAATAGCGGCCACTGGACCATCGAAGGCGCGCTCACCAGCCAGTTCGAAAACCATGTCCGGGCGATCTGCGGCCTGCCGCTGGGCGACACCGGCCTTGCCGCCGCGAAGGTCGAAATGCACAATCTCATCGGGGCGCAGGCCAATGACTGGCAACAGATCCTGTCCGACCCGGCCAACCATCTGCACCTTTACGGCAAGCACGAAGCTCGCCCCGGTCGCAAAATGGGTCATGTCACCCGCCTCACTCTATGAGCGAAGCCCCGGAAATCGTCCTGATCCTCGCCCGCGCCGATAATGGCGTGATCGGCAAGGACGGCGACCTGCCCTGGCGCCTGCCCGCTGACCTCAAGCATTTCAAGGCGCTCACCCTCGGCCACCCGATGGTCATGGGCCGCAAGACCTTCGACAGCCTGCCGGGCCTGCTCCCCGGCCGCCGTCACATCGTCCTCACCCGCGACAGCGCATGGGCAGGGGAGGGCGCCGAAACCGCCCACACCCCCCGGCAAGCCATCGCCAAGGCCGCCGCCCCCGCCATCGCCGTCATAGGCGGCGCGGAAATCACCACACTCTTCCTGCCGCTTGCCCACCGCATCGAACTGACCGAAGTGCACATGGATGCGGAAGGCGACACCCGCATCGCCTATCCCGACCCCGCCGACTGGCAGGAGGTCGCCCGCGAAGACCATCCCGCGCTGGACGGTCGCCCCGCCTACAGCTTCGTCACCTTCCGCCGTACCGCCGCGCATTGCCAGCGGCCGGACGCGCCCCTATAGCCCGCCTCATGGAGCGGTTGCACAGCAGCGCCCCGATGCCCGCCCATCTGCGCGGCAGCATCATGGCGCTGGGGAATTTCGACGGATTTCACGCCGGGCATCAGGCCGTGGTCGGCCGCGCCATAGAACGCGCCCGTGCCGAGGGGCGCCCCGCGATCATCGCCACCTTCGACCCGCACCCGATGCGCCTGTTCCGCCCGGACACTCCCTGGTTCCGCCTCACCACGCTCGACCAGCGCGAACGCCTCTTCGCGCACGCCGGTGCCGACGCGATGCTGGTCTTCGACTTCACCCGCGAACTGGCCTCGCTCGACCCGCCAGCCTTCGTCCACCTGCTGGCCGACTGGGGCGTCGCCGGAGTGGTCACCGGTGAGGATTTCACCTTCGGCAAGGACCGCGCCGGCACCACCGAAACGCTGAAGCAACTTGGCGCCACGATGGGCCTCACCGCGCAAGCGGTCGCCCCGATCACCGGCGCCAATGGAGAAATCATCTCCTCCACCCGCATCCGCCAGGCGCTGAAATCCGGCGATTGCGCCACTGCCACCCGCCTGCTGACGCGCCCCTACACCATAGAGGGCATCGTCCAGCACGGCGACAAGCTCGGCCGCACCATCGGCTTCCCCACCGCCAATATCGACATGGGCCATTATCTGCGCCCGGCCTACGGCATCTACGCCGTTCGGGCGCTGCTTGGCGATGGCCGCGTTCTCGACGGCGCCGCCAATCTCGGCATCCGCCCCAGCTTCGATCCGCCCAAGGAACTGCTGGAGCCGCATTTCTTCGACTTTGCCGAAAGCCTCTACGATCAGAAGATCGAGGTCCAGCTCATCCATTATCTCCGCCCCGAAGCGAAACTGGACGGCCTTGACGCCCTGATGGCCGCCATCGCCGCCGATTGCGACAATGCGCGGCAAATCCTTGCGGGAACGCCCCACCTCGCCTAATGCCGCGCGGTTGCATTAACTCGCGCGGACCCACATGACCGACCAGCCCAGCCAAGAAACCAAAGACTATAAGAGCACCGTTTTCCTCCCCGTCACCGACTTCCCGATGAAGGCGGGTCTGGCGCAGAAGGAACCGGCCATATTGGCGCGCTGGGAGGAAATGGACCTTTACGGGCGTCTGCGCGAGCGGCGGAAGGGCCGCGAACGCTTCATCCTTCACGACGGCCCGCCCTATGCCAATGGCGACATCCATATGGGCCATGCGATGAACAAGGTGCTGAAGGACATCATCGTTCGTTCGCAGAGCCTTCTTGGCAAGGATGCCCCCTATGTCCCCGGCTGGGACTGCCACGGCCTTCCGATCGAATGGAAGATCGAGGAGGAATATCGCAAGAAGAAGCAGAACAAGGACGAGGTTCCCGCGCAGGAATTCCGCGCCGAATGCCGCGCCTATGCGGACAGATGGGTCGGCGTGCAGAAGGAGCAGTTCAAGCGCCTTGGCGTCATGGGCGACTGGGACGACCCCTATCTGACCATGAAGTTCGACGCCGAAGCCACCATCGTCGGCGAGCTATTGAAATTCGCGGAAAGCGGCCAGCTCTATCGCGGCGCCAAGCCCGTCATGTGGTCCCCGGTCGAAAAGACCGCGCTGGCCGAGGCGGAAGTGGAATATGAGGATATCGTCTCCACCCAGATCGACGTGGCGTTCGAGATCGTCGAAGCGCCGAACGCGCCGGAACTGGTCGGCGCTCATGCGGTGATCTGGACGACGACGCCCTGGACGATCCCGGTCAATCAGGCTTTGGCTTATGGGCCGGAAGTCGATTACGTCCTGCTGGAAGGCGACGGGCGGAAGTTCATCGTCGCTGAAGCGCTCGTCGGCCCGTTCAAGGAGCGCACGGGCCTCGTCCACGCGCAACCGCACAAGCATTTCAAGGGCACTGCCCTCGCCGGAGCCACCGCCCGCCATCCGATCTACAACCTCCTTCGTCACCCCGGCGAAAGCCGGGGTCCCGCTTCTTCTTCCGGCGCTGACGCCGAGTGGGAACGGTGCCTCGACTTCTTCGCCAGGCCGCGCCCGTTCCTCGCGGGCGATTTCGTCACCACCGACGCGGGCACCGGCCTCGTCCACATGGCCCCCGACCATGGTGAAGACGACTTCGCGCTCTGCAAGGCGAACGGCATCAACCCGGTTTTCGCGGTCGAAGGCGACGGCAAATATCGCGAGGACTGGGCGTGGCTTGGCGGCCAGGGCTCCGTCATCAACCCGAAATTCGTCAGCAAGGACGGCCCGATCTGCACCGACTTGGCGCAGGCAGGCGGGCTTTTGGCTGCGTCCGACGACTTCAAACACAGCTATCCGCACAGCTGGCGCTCGAAGGCGAAGATCATCTTCCGCTGCACCCCGCAATGGTTCATCCCCATGGATCGCCCCATCAGCGATGGCGTCATCCCCCGCTGCGCCGAGGAGGAAGCGATCCTGGCGCGTCAGGGCAATGGCGCGACCCTGCGCGCCACCGCGCTCGACGCGATCGAGAACACCCGCTGGGTGCCGGAACGCTCAACCAACCGCATCCGCTCGATGGTGGAGGGCCGCCCTGACTGGGTCATCAGCCGCCAGCGCGCATGGGGCGTCCCCATCGCGCTCTATGTCCATCGCAAGACCGGCGACTATCTTATTGATAAGGCAGTCAATGCCCGCATCATCACCGCGTTCAAGGGCGCTGGCGCCGATGCATGGTTCGGCGCCGACCATCAGGCGCTGCTCGGCCCCGATTACGACCTCAACGACTATGAGGTGGTGAACGACATTCTCGACGTCTGGTTCGACAGCGGCTCGACCCACAGCTTCGTGGTTGAAGGTCGCTACGGCCCTGATGCCCGCGCCGACCTCTATCTCGAAGGCTCCGACCAGCATCGTGGCTGGTTCCAGTCCTCATTGCTCGAAAGCAGCGGCACCCGCGGCCGCGCGCCCTATGACGCCGTCCTCACCCACGGCTTCGCGCTGGACGGGCAGGGCCGCAAAATGTCGAAGAGCCTCGGCAATGTGGTCGATCCGCTGAAGGTCATCGCGGAAAGCGGCTCGGACATCCTCCGCGTCTGGGTCGCCAGCACAGATTATTTCGACGACGTTCGCATCGGCAAGGAAGTGCTGGCCGGTTCGTCCGATGCCTATCGAAAACTCCGCAATAGTTTCCGTTACTTGCTCGGCGCTCTTTCTGATTTCTCCGAAGAGGAAAAGCTGCCCGTAGCCGAAATGCCGGAACTGGAGCGCTACATGCTCCACCTCCTCGCGAAGCTCGACGCCGACCTCAAGGCGGTGGTCGACAAGGCGGTGGTCGACAAGGCGGCGGGCAGCGAGAACTGGCTGGAGTTCAGCCGCTACACCCGCGCGCTGTTCGACTTCGCCAATAGCGATCTGTCGGCCTTCTTCTTCGACATTCGCAAGGACTGCCTCTATTGCGACGCGAAGTCGGACCCCAAGCGCCGCGCCTATCGCACGGTACTCGATACGCTGTTCCACGCGCTGGTCCGCTACGCCGCGCCGATCATCCCCTTCACCGCTGAGGAAGTGTGGCAAAGCCGCTATCCAAATACCGAAGATAGCGTGCATTTCCTCGAATGGCCGGACTTCTCCCAACTTCTCACTCGTCATTCCCGCGAAGGCGGGAATCCATCTCCAGCCCTGTCCGATGGCGCGGCGTGGTTGTTGGATGAGGAACTCGGGGCCAGGTGGACGTCCATTCGCGTCACGCGCGATCAGGTCAACGAAGCCATCGAACCGCTCCGCCGCGAAAAGATCGTCCGCTCCAGCCTCGAAGCCGACGTCACCATGGGTGAGTTGCTGCCCACCGGCGACGTCGATTTCGCGGAGATCGCCATCGTCGCCCGCGTCGAAATGGGCAAGGGCGACGGCATCGTCGTACAGCCCAGCGACTGGCACAAATGCGGCCGCTGCTGGCGCCTGCTGCCGGAGGTCGAGGAAGACGGCACACTCTGCAACCGCTGCGATGAGGTGCTGAGCGCTTGAAGCGAAATCCCTGTCCTACACGGCCCGGAGTGCGCTATACGCTCCGGGCCTTCCGGGGCCTGTAGGAAAATAGGAAAAAAATGGCGGTTTTTCAGGGTATCATCGTGTCACCTCTGTCACCTAAATCCTATCCGGCGGCTTGCTGATGGCGGTCGTCAACCACCGCCCGCTGGGCCTGACCGTCGCGATCGTCACGCTCGTGCTCGATCAGCTCGTCAAATATACCGTCACCTATCCGCTGGCGCTGAAAAGCCGAATGGATGACGGCATTGAGATCCTGCCGATCTTCCGCCTGCGCTGGTTGGAAAATCGCGGTGTGTCGATGGGCTTCTTCCATGCCGATAGCAACATGATGCGCTGGATTCTCGTCGGCATGACGATGCTGATCGCCGGCTTCGTGGGCGTATGGATGTGGCGCGAAAAGGCGCGGCAGGATGTCGCGGCGCTCGGCCTGGTCCTTGGCGGCGCGATCGGCAATATCCTGGACCGCGTGCGCCTCGGCTATGTGGTCGACTATGCCGATCTGCATTTCGGCGAATGGCGGCCTTTCCTGATTTTCAACCTGGCCGATGCGGCCATCACTTTCGGCGTGCTGATCCTGCTTGCGCGGGCGCTTCTGCTGCGCGAGAAGGGCGCAAAGACGGAGTCATTGAACTGATGCGTAAACTGATCCTCGCCGCTGGCCTGATTTCCACCCTGTCCGCCTGCGGTTCCTCGGGCCTGTTCAACCGCGACCGCCCGGACGAGTTTGCCGTTTCGCGTCAGGCTCCGCTGGTGATCCCGCCCGATTTCGCGCTCGTTCCGCCCGCGCCCGGCACGCCCGCTGCCGCCTCGGTCGATTCGAGCAAGGCCGCCATGGAAGCCATGTTCGGCGGGCCTGCCGCCCGCAGCGCTGCTGAAACGGGTACCCTGAACGCCGCCGGACGCGCCAATGCCGCAGCGGGCATCCGCTCCTCGGCTGGCGATCCGGGCACCGAAGTCGTGGACAAGGGCGCGACCACCCGCGACATCATCGCTGCTCCGGAAGGCGACGGGCAGGACGCCCGCGCCTCCACCCCGCAGCAATAAACAGATCAAGGATTTAGGGCTGGTTCTCGATAAAATCCCTGAACCGGCCCAAGGTCCCGTCCCACTGGCTCCCAACCTTGTCGAACCAGTCCCTGGCCTCGACAAAGACTTCCGGCCGCAAGGTAAACAGCACCTCCCGCCCGCTCTTCGTCCGCCGCACCAGTCCCGCGCCGAGCAGAATGTCGAGATGCTTTGCCACGGCCTGACGACTGATCGGCAATCCGTCGCCCAGTTGAACGATCGACCGCTCTCCCCCATCGGAAAGCCGCCCGATCAGCCCCAGCCGCGTCGCATCCCCCAGCGCCGCGAACAGCCGGGCAGGGGAGTCTTCAGCCCTCAACATAATCGCGGATATTCTTCACCTGTTCGGCCCAGCCGCCGTCGTTGGAACGCATGACATTGCTCCGCCGAGGTTCCGGCACCTTGTCGAACCCACTCTCGGTAACCGTCAGCCGGGTCGCGTTCCCCACCGGCTCCAGCACGAATTCCACCAGCGTCCATTCCGGCACCGGCACGCCGCTCTCCATCAGTTCCTTGTCACCCCCGGTCGCAGGCCATTCCAGGGCAAAGCGGGTCATCGGCTCGATCGCTAGGACCCGCGCCTCCCAACGATGCTCCTCATAGCCGGGATAGGTCATATGTCCCGTCGAAGGCTGACCCACCGAAAAGGGCTGATCCAATGCAACCCGGAACCAGGTTCCGAACTTTCGATAATCGGTCAACGCGTCCCAAACCTTCTCGATAGGGGCGGCGATCTCGATGGTCTTGATGATGGAATCGGTCATATCAGCAACCTCCTGGTTGCCAATATGGTCCATCCGGAAATTAATGCAACCTTTTGGTTGCCAGATTAGGCCCGAGCCTCGGTTCCCATTCCCGCACTGTTATGGCGCAACGCCGTCAGCACCGTGTCCACAATCGCCTCCGCATCCAGCCGGGCATCGGCATATTGCTTCTCGGGCTTGTCCTGATCCTGGAAGATGTCGGGCAGGCGCATCGTCCGCAGCTTCAGGCCCGTGTCGATCAGCCCCAGATCGCTCGCCAGCGTCAGCACATGCGCGCCAAGGCCGCCAATGGCGCCTTCCTCGATCGTCACGGCGACTTCATGCGTCGTCAGCAACCTGCGGATCATCGCTTCGTCCAGCGGCTTGGCGAAGCGCAGGTCAGCGACGGTGGTGGAGAGCCCCTTGGCCTCCAGCGCCTCGGCCGCCTTCAGCGCCTCTTCCAGCCGCGTGCCGAGCGACAGGATCGCGACCTGCCGTCCTTCGCGAACGATCCGGCCCTTGCCGATTTCCAGCCGCTCCGGCACTTCGGGCAAGGCTACGCCCACGCCATTGCCGCGCGGATAGCGTACCGCGATTGGTCCATCGTCATGGACGGCGCAGGTATGGACCATATGCACCAGTTCCGCTTCATCGGCGGCGGCCATGACCACGAAATTGGGCAGGCTGGCAAGATAGGTGACATCGAAGCTGCCCGCATGGGTCGACCCGTCCGCACCGACCAGTCCCGCCCGGTCGATCGCGAAACGCACCGGCAGCTTCTGGATCGCCACATCGTGCACGACCTGATCATAGGCGCGTTGCAGGAAGGTCGAATAGATCGCGCAGAAAGGCCGCATCCCCTGCGCGGCCAAGCCTGCGGCGAAGGTTACGGCATGCTGCTCGGCTATGCCGACGTCGAAGCTGCGGTCGGGAAAGGCGAGGGCGAACTTGTCCAGCCCCGTGCCCGAAGGCATTGCTGCCGTAATTGCGCAGACGGTGGGGTCACGCTTCGCTTCTGCGATCAGCGCCTGGGCGAACACGCCGGTATAGCTGGGTGGCCCCGGAGGTGCCTTGGCTTGCGTACCGGTGATGATGTCGAATTTCTGCACGCCATGATATTTGTCCGCCGCCGCTTCGGCCGGGGCATAGCCCTTGCCCTTCTGCGTCACGACATGAACCAGGCACGGTCCCTCGGCTGCGTCGCGCACATTCTCCAGCACCGGGATCAGCTGGTCGAGATTATGCCCGTCGATCGGCCCGACATAGTAGAAGCCCAGTTCCTCGAACAAAGTGCCGCCCATCGCCATTCCACGCGCGAACTCATCGGTCTTGCGCGCTGCATTGTGGAGCGGGCGGGGCAGTCTGCGCACCAGCCGCTTGGCAAGGTCGCGCAGGCCAAGGAATTCCCGGCTCGACACCAGCCGCGCCAGATAGGCGGACAACCCCCCGACTGGCGGGGCGATCGACATGTCATTGTCGTTCAATATGACGATCAGGCGGTTGCCGGCCTCCCGCGCATTGTTCATCGCCTCATAGGCCATGCCCGCCGACATGGAGCCGTCGCCGATGACCGCAATCCCCTTGCCGGGCTTGCCGGTCATCCGGTTCGCAACGGCAAAGCCCAGCGCCGCGCTGATCGAGGTCGAGCTGTGCGCCGCGCCGAAGGGATCGAATTCGCTTTCCGCCCGTTTGGTGAAACCGCTCAGGCCTCCGCCTTGACGCAGAGTCCGGATGCGGTCCCGCCGGCCGGTCAGGATCTTGTGCGGATAGCATTGATGGCCGACATCCCAGACGAGCTTGTCGTCAGGCGTATCGAACACATAATGGATGGCCGCGGTCAGTTCGACCACGCCAAGCCCCGATCCCAGATGGCCGCCCGTCACGCCCACGGCGGAAATCACTTCCTGCCGCAGTTCGTCGGCCAGCTGGCGGAGCTGGCCCGGTTGCAGCTTGCGCAGGTCGGCAGGCCAGACGACCTGGTCGAGCAGAGGGGTGGAGGGGCGATCGTTCATGAAAGACATAGACTCCGAAGCGCGCTAGGCTGTTCCCGTCCGAAGCGCAACGCCTGCTTCACGCCGCGCACTTGGCGCAGGTGCCCAATATCTCGATCACGGGGCGTTCCGGCTGAAAACCCTCCGCCCGGGCCACCGCGCGGACCTTGTCCGTCACCTTGTCGTCGTCGACATGGGTTGCCTGCTTGCAGTTTTTGCACACCAGGAAAATGCAGTCGTGATGACAGCCCGGATGCACATTGGCGATATAGGCGTTGGCGCTTTCCACCCGCATCGCGATATTGTTGCTCACGAACAGGTCCAGTATGCGGTACACGCTGTTGGGCGCCACCCGCTTGCCGCGCGCCCTGGACACCGTATCGGCTATGTCATAGGCCGAGGCAGGCGTTTCCTCCGCCGCCAGCGCGTCGAAAATGGCCGCGCGCATCGGCGTCCATTGTTCCTGCTGCGCTTCCAGCGTGGCGCGCGCGGCATCGGCCAGATTGGCGCCCGATGGTTCATGATGGTCGTGATGAGGGTGGTCGGCCATAAGTTCAATCTAGGCGTGGGCAAGGGTTGGGGCAAGAGCGAGGGCAAGAGCGGCTGTCATGCCCGCCAATAGGTCCAGGCCGCCCAGAGCCAGCCCGCGATCATCAGCACCCCGCCGATCGGTGTCACCGCGCCCAGCCATTTGGGAGCGCCCAGGGCCATGGCATACAGCGTGAAGGCAAAGATCGCCGCGCCGCCCAGCAGCAGGGCGGCAGGCCCCCGGGCCAATCCCATGATGCCGAGTGCCGCGACCGCATGGACCAGCTGGTAAAGCCCACCCGTGCGCAGCCACTCCGCCGCCTGCTGGCTGGTCGCGCCATGCGCGCCGAACGCGCCCGCGCCGATTGCCAGAGCCGCTGACAGAGCCGCCAGAACCGCGATCATGCCTCATCCTCCCCTTCGCCCCGTGTCAGCAGGCGCATGCGTTTGCCGGGGCGGTACATCAGTTCCTTGGCCGCAAGCAAACTGCCATGCTCGATTTGCAGCGCCATGCGTTGCGCATCATTCTGGCGATATTGGCGCTCGACCTCCTCGACCTCCCGCGGCGGCACGCCCAGCGCCTGCATGGCCTGCACGCCCATGCAGATCGCGGATTCGAACAGCTCGCGCACCACGCCTGCCAGATCCATGTCCTTCAATGCCAGCAACTGCCGCCGATCAAAAGCCCGCACCAACAGCGCTGCCTGCGGGAAAGCCTCGGCAATCGGTTCCAGCACCGGCACGTCAAGCGAGGGGTCGTCAATGCAGAAGGCGATCAGTCGCGCTTCCTCCGCTCCCGACCGGCGCAGCAGATCGATCCGCGTGCCGTCACCATAATAAACCTTCATGTCGAAACGGCTGGAAACCTCAATCTGCGAGGGTTTTTTGTCGATCAGCACCACGCCGAAGCCATGGCCCATCAGCATCTGCGCCACCGTCTGGCCGAAACGGCCATAGCCGACGATAATCGCCGTGCCGCGCGGCGCGTCGTCGGGTTTGGGCAGGTCCTGTCCGGCCTTTGGCTTGGCAAATTCCAGCCTGCGCGCGAACAGCATCAGAAAGGGCGTCGTCGCCATGGAGAAGGTGACGATGGCGCTGAACAGGCTGGCCGCCTGAGGCGCGATCAACAGGGCGTTCCGGGCCTGCGCGAACAGGACGAAGCCGAATTCACCGCCTTGGCTCAGCAGCAGCCCGGCGCCGATGGCCTGATTCCACTCCATGCCGAAGAGCCGGGCCAGACCCGTGATCAGCCCTGCCTTGGTCAGCACCAATATCGCCGCCATGCCGATGACGAAGAACGGATTGGCGGCCACGGCATGCAGATCGAGCACCATGCCGACCGCCAGGAAGAACAGGCCGAGCAGGATCGATCGGAAGGGTTCGACATCCGCCTCTATTTCATGCCGATAGGGCGAATCGGCCAGCATCACGCCCGCGACGAAGGCGCCCAGCGCCGTCGAGAGATGCAGCGCGTGCATCAGCGCGGCGGCGGCCAGCACGGTGAACAGTCCCACCGCCACGAACAGTTCCCGCTCGCCCAGCCGTCCGACCAGATGGAGCAGCGGCCGCAGGATGAAGCGCCCCGCCAGCACCAGTCCGGCAATCGCCGCGACAGTATAGCCCGTCATCATCCATCCCGGCGGGCCGGCGGCATCGGCGGGATTGCGGGACAGGGCCGCGACGATGGTAATCAGCGGGACGATCGACAGGTCCTGGAACAGCAGGATCGAAAACACCTTCTCGCCAAAGGGCGAGTTGATGCGGCCGCTGTTCTTGAGGCCGGGCAAGACCTGCGCGGTGGAGGAGAGCGCGAGGGGCAGCCCCAGCGCGATCGCCGCGCCCCAGGTAAAGCCGGTGGTGGTGAAGATGATCGCCGCCAGCGCGCATCCGCACAGCACCACCTGCGCCATGCCGAGCGCGAAAATATCGCGTTTCAGCCGCCACAGCCGCGCCGGATGCAGTTCCAGGCCCACCAGGAACAGCAGCAGCACGATGCCGATCTCGGCAATGGCAAGCTTCGATTCCGCCCCGCCCACCAGGCCCAGCCCCTGCGGCCCGACCAGCGCGCCCGCGACCAGATAGCCCAGCACCGCGCCCAGGCCGAAGCGGCGGAACAGCATGACGAACAGCACCGCCGCGCCGAGCAGGATCACCCCCTCGGTCAGCAGCATATCCGTGGCGGACACCGGAGCCGCAACCTGTACCGGCATCAGGCGGCTGCCATGCGGGCGGCTTCGGCAATCGCTTCGAAAGCCAGCCGGATGGAGGCATGGCGCGCCGGATAGCCCCGCGCGGGCGCCAGCACCGCCAGTCCCGGCCAGAAATCCAGATCGTCGCTCTTCCCGTCCAGATAGGCGGTCAGCCGGTCGCGCGCATCGGCCAGTTCATCGGCGGTCAGGCCGATCGCCCGCGCGGCCATCAAGGCGGCCGAAGCCTGCCCCAGGGCGCAAGCCTTCACATCCAGTCCCATTTCGGCGAGTTTCCCCGCTTCCATCCGCACGTCTGCCGTCACCCGCGATCCACAGGTGGGCGAACGTTTCTCCACGCTCGCCTGCGGGTCGGGCAGCCGCCCGTGATGGGGAATGCTCGCGGCGAGCCGCAATATGTCCTTATTGTAGAGGGGGGCGCTCATCCGCACCCATGTAGGACAGGATGCGTCCATGAGAAAGGGCGCAAGCCCATGTTTTGTTACAGCCGCGCAAGGGTGGCGGCCAGCGCGACGGCCAGTGGCGGGACCGCGATCTCCAGCCCCGTCCGCCAGCGATCGGGGCGGCGGAGGGCTGGCACGTCGCCCAACGCGATCACTGTCGCCACGGACGCCGCCACCATGGTCCAGAGATAATAGCGCAGTTCCGAAGCCACGCTGAACACGCCATAGCCCAGGCCATAGAAAAGCGCCGATCCGGCCAGCATCCAGATGATCCGGGCCGAAGCCAGCCGCCGCGCCGCCAGCATCAGCCCGAAGGCCAGCGCCATCCAGACGCAGGGCCAGCCGAGCGGCGTATCCGCGCTCCTGACGGCCGCGCCGTCTACGAGATCCAGCGCGGCGCTTTCCGTCACGCGGAAATTCCATTCATTGGGCGCGGATACCCGCTGCACCGGCCGTTCGACCTCGTCATGGACGAGGAAGCGGGCATTGATGTTCCAATGCGCCAGCCGATGCTGGGCATAGGCGATCGGATGGCGGATGATCTGCCCGATCCAGAAGGGCGTGGCACTGATGTGCGCGGCGTGAAAGGCCCGGCGCACGTCCTCGAAATTGACCGGGCAGAGCGGATCGACCCACCAGGAAAAGCTGTCCCACTTGACCGGGGTATAGCATCGCCGGACCGCCGCGACCGGTTGGCTGGCGGCCATGGCGGGAAAGACATTCTGCCCGCCATGCTCGGTGATTCCCGCCAGGTCGAAGATCACCAGCGAAAGATTGACGTCGCTCGCTTCCGCGCCCAGCGCCCGATTGGCGATCGGCATGGCCAACAACAGCAGCACGGCCATCAGCGCAGCGCCGATGGCCATTCTCGGACGAGAGGCCGGCATGACCGGCCCCGCCGCCAGCAGCAGGATCGGCACGCCTGCCAGAAAGGCATTGAACCGCAAGGTCGCCGCGAAGCAAACCAGCAGCCCCGCGCCAACCCGCGCGACGCCATTCCGGCTTTCCAGCGACAGCAACACAAGCGCCACCGCCGCCGTCAGCGCGCCTGCCATCAGACAGTCCTTCAGCACCTCGCCCATCAGCGCGACGGACAGGGGCAGCAAGGCGCATGATCCAAGCCCGAAGGCGATGCCCGGCCGTCCCCGCCACAGTGCCCAGAACACCAGCCCCGCCATGCCCGCCGCATAAAGGCCAAGCTGAAGCAGCAGCATCGGCGCCGGGCCCGGCCAGAGCGGCAGGATCAGCCGCCAGATGCCCTCCATCATCGGCGGATGCCAGTCGTCGAAAGCGCCGCTCAATGCCTGATCATATTGCCGCACCGAATCATAGGTGACGAGGCCCGGCCAATAGCTGAGCGACAGACCCATCGCCGCCAGCACCGGCAGGAACGCCAGAGCGTGGAACGGTCGCGCCGCTTTCAACTCGGGGCCTTTCAACTCAGGGCCTTTAATCGCCGGCGGCCGGTTCGGTCGGCACGACCCGCGGCGGCGGCGTGCCCGGCGCAGGCCCTGACGGAGGCGTGGGTGGCGGGCCGGGGGGCTGGTCGATCGGCAGGCGAAGCTGGCCCGATCCGATATTGACGGTCACGCCCTGCGTATCCAGGCCCACGCTCATATTGCCCAGGCCCGCTTCCGTCGCGACATTGGCGATGGCGTTGACAAGGTCGCTGTCCCGCATTTCCTCCGGCGCATCCTCGACCGGCTCGTTGATCGCGCCCGCCATGAAATTGCGCCAGATCCGCGCGGGAACGCCGCCACCCGCCGCGCCGCCGGGCAGGGGGGTATTGTCGTCATTGCCGATCCACACCGCCGTCACCAGCCCGCCCGCATAGCCCACGAAGATCGCGTCGCGGCTGTCCTGCGTCGTGCCCGTCTTGCCGAAGGTGCTGGTCCGCAGCGCCGCCGCGCTCCCCGTGCCGCGATTGGCGGCGGAGGAGAGCAGGTCGCGGATCATTGCCAGCTGGTCGTCGCTGAAATGACGCTGGCGGCTCATCAGCCGGTCGAACCAGCCTTGTTCCTCGGGCGGCAGCCCATGGGCCAGCACCGGATAGGCGCCCGCCGCCACCGCCGCATAGGCTTCGGTCAGTTCCACCAGCGGAATTTCCGACGTGCCAAGGGCAAGGCTGAGGTCTTCGGTCAGCGGCGCGGTGACGCCCAGCTCGCGCGCCACCTTGATCACATTGTCGACGCCCACCTTCTGGGTCAGCCGCACCGCCGCGACATTGCTGGACGCGGCAAAGGCCTGTCGCAGGGTGATCTTGCCGCGATATTTGCCGCCATGATTGGCCGGACGATAGGTGCCGGTGGTGATCGGCGTGTCGTCGATGAAATCGTCCGGCGTCATCCCCGCGCGGAACGCCGCGAGATAGACGAACAGCTTGAAGGTCGATCCCGGCTGGCGTTTCGCCTGCACCGCGCGGTTGAAGGCGCTTTTGCCGTAATCCTTGCCGCCGACCATGGCGACCACGCTGCCGTCGGGTTTCATCGCCACCAGCGCCGCTTCCGCCTTGCCCAGCGGCGCGTGCCGGATCGCGGCCTCGGCCAGCCGCTGGATGCGCCAGTCGAGCGTGGTCGTCACGTTCTGCGCGCCATAGACGGCGCCCGCCCGGTCGCGCGCCTGCGGCAACACCCAGTCGGCGAAGAATGTGCCGCTGGTCGGATCAGGCGTTTCATGGACGTTGAGCCGCGCCGGGGGCAGGGCGTCGCGCTGATGCTTGCTGATATAGCCTGCCTCGACCATCGCCTGCGTCACCAGCGCCGCGCGGTCACGCGCGCCCTTGAGGTTGGTGGTCGGCGCCAGCCGGGACGGGGCCTTCAGCAATCCGGCCAGCATTGCCGCCTGCGGGATGGTCAGCCGTTCCGGCTGGCGGTCGAAATAATGCAGCGAGGCCGCCCGAAGCCCATAGACATTGTCCCCGAAATAGACGTTGGAGAGATAGCGCTCCAAAATCTGGTCCTTGGTCAGCCACGCCTCCAGCCAGAAGGCGATCAGCGCTTCCCGCGCCTTGCGGCCGAAGGTCCGGTCGCTGGAGAGGAAGACGCCCTTGGCGAGCTGTTGCGTGATCGTGCTGCCGCCCTGCGACGACCCGTCCGACCATAGATTATGCCAGGCCGCCCGCGCGATCCCGCGCGGGTCGACGCCCCAATGATCGTAGAAGCGCCGGTCCTCGATCGCCATGAAGGCTTGCGGCACATGCTTTGGCAATTCGGCGATGGTCACCGGCCTGTCGATGATCGCCCCGCGCCGCGCGATAAGGTGGCTGTCCGCCGACATCAGGCTGATGCTGGGCGGCGCGATGGGCTTGAGCGACCGTGACATCGGCGCCGTCACCGCGAGCCAGGCGATGGTGATCATCAGCAGCGCCAGCAGTGCCGCCATGATCCATCCGGCGATCTGAACCCTGCGCCTCCAGCGGCGGGGCGGGGCGAAAGCGCTCGGCGGACCGGCGCCGAAGGGGCGGGGCGGCAGGCTTTCAGGATCGGGAGTCGGCAAGGGGTCGTTCATCGCTTCGGCCATGCTGTGTTATTTGCCTGATACAGTCAAGCCTGTCCCGTCGCGGGACAGCCCCGGGTTAACCAAGAATCCCGGTCGCAAAAATGGTAAAAAATCCGTTAACATCCGACTCATGCGAACCCGTCCTCTTGTCCTGACGACCGAATCTGCCCGCCATCCGTTCCGCCAGCGGCTGCCGCGCCACCTGTTGCGGACGGGCGAACCAAATGGCGGACAGGCCCGCGCGCCGGTTTCCGACGATAATGACTGGAAGCTGTTCATGCTGAGCTTCGGCGCCTTCTTCACGGCTTTCTACAGCTTTATCTTCTGATTGTCGTCGATCAGTCGCAGGCCTTGTGCAGCGTCCACGCGATCCACGCGCAGGGCAGGCACAGCCCGCCGACCAGCAGCAACTGGTTCACCACCGACAGGCCCATGACGCTGAGCCCGATGGCGACCAGCGATCCGGCCACCATGGCGCCCGAATTGACGATATTGTTCGCCGCCACCGTCCGCGCCGCCTCGCACTTCTCCACCGTGGTGGTGAGGAAGGCGTAGAGCGGCACGACGAACATGCCGCCGAAGGTCGCGACGCTCAGCAGGCAGAGCGACAGGGGTATCGCCAGCGGATGGGCCAGGAATCCCGCCAGCGAGAGCAGCCGGCCATCGGCCGCCGGGGTCCAGAGGTCGCACACGACATGAAAGGCGACGATGCTGATCCCCATGCCGATGACGGAAGCGGGGGCATATTTCGCCGATACATGGCCGTTGAGCAGCCGGTTGATCGCGATCGACCCGATGGCGATGCCGACGGAGAAGATGGCGAGGAACAGGCTGGCGACCGGCTTGTCGGCCGTCAGCACATTCTTCACCAGCGGCGGGAACTGGATGAACAGCACCGACCCCACGGCCCAGAAGACGCTGATCGCCATGATCGCGAGATAGAGCCGACGGATATGCATCGTCCCCCGCACCAGCGTGATCGAGGAACGGATGATGTGGAAATCGATCGGTTGCCGCTCCAGCAGCGAAGGCGCGGGCGGCACCTGCCGTCCGGCCAGCCAGCCGATCACCGCGGTCAGGATGATGCCCAGCGCGGCGATCTGCACCGGAATGATGCCGGCCAGGATCGTGCCTGCCAGGATGGCGATATAGGTTCCCGCCTCGACCAGCCCGGTGCCGCCGAGCACTTCCTCGTCATGCAGATGCTGTGGCAGGATCGCATATTTGATCGGCCCGAAGAAGGTCGAGTGCACGCCCATGGCGAACAGCGCGACCAGCAGCAGCGGAATGGCAAGCGCATGGATTGCGATTCCGCTCCAGATCAGGGCCAGCCCGATCGCGCCTATGCCCATGATGACGATTTCGGCGGCCTTGACGATGCGGATGATGATCGCCTTGTCCCGCTGGTCCGCCAATTGCCCGGATAGCGCCGAAAGCAGGAAAAAGGGCAGGATGAACACGCCGGTCGCCAGCGCGCTGAACCAGGTTTCCGATTTTTCATCGTTATAGACGGTATAGACGACGAACAGCACCATCGCGTTCTTGAACAGATTGTCGTTGAAGGCGCCAAGCAGCTGCGTGATGAAAAGCGGCAGAAAACGTCGCTTGTTGAGGAGCCTGAGAGAGGCTTGCATGGGCGAGGGGGTCTTCTTCGCTGTGAATGAGCGAGCGCGGTCTAGCCATAGATGACCGGTCTGTCCAACCCTCCCATGCGCGAAGCATGTGGCGTCCCTCATCTTCCATCACATATGCGCCGGCTTGTGCACCGGCGCCGACTGTGGCAGTCCGCCGCCATGCTGACGCTGCCCAATTTGCTGACGCTTTCGCGCATATTGACCGTGCCGCTGCTGGTTGCCCTGCTCTGGCCGGCGGAAATCGGCGCGCGCTGGACGACCGGCTATATGCTCGCCTTCGCGCTTTACTGCCTGATGGGGATCACCGATTATTTCGACGGCTATCTCGCCCGGGCGCAGGGCGCAGTGTCGAAACTGGGCATTTTCCTCGATCCCATCGCTGACAAGATCATGGTCGGCGCGGTGATCCTGATGCTGTCGGCGACGCGCGACATTTCGGGCATGCATATCGTGGCTGCGATGATCATCCTGCTGCGCGAAATCGCCGTATCGGGTCTGCGTGAATTTCTGGCGGGGCTTCAGGTGTCCGTGCCGGTATCCCGCCTCGCCAAATGGAAGACGACCTTCCAGCTGATCGCGCTCGGCGCGCTGATTCTGGCGGGCGCCGTCCCGCAATTCCCCTTCGTGCAGCTGGTCGGCATCGCCACGCTCTGGGCGGCGGCGATCCTGACCCTGATCACGGGCTGGGACTATCTGCGCGTCGGCATCAAGCATATGGATTGAAGCATGCCGCAACTTAACCTCGTTTATTTCGCCTGGGTCCGCGAAGCCATCGGCCGCGATGAGGAACGGGTCGAGCGGCCTGCGCCCGACGTCACCATCCGCGCCTTCATCGCTCGCCTTGCGGAGCAGGGCGGCGGCTATTGTCAGGCCTTCGCCGAACCCGACAGGCTGCGCGCGGCGCTTGACCAGCGCTTCGTGCCGCTCGACAGCCCCATTGGCGAGGCGCGGGAACTGGCGATCTTCCCGCCGGTGACAGGCGGATGAACCGCGTTTCCATCCAGGCGGCGGATTTCGATCCAGCGGCCGAACTCGCCGCGCTGGAGGCTTGCGGAGGGGGCGGCGTCGCCAGCTTTACCGGCATCGTCCGGGGGGAGGGCGGTCTTGTCGCGCTCGAACTCGAACATTATCCGGCGATGACGACGGCGCAGGTCGAACGCATCGTGCAGGAAGCCGCCGACCGCTGGCCCTTGCTCGGCATCAGGGTGATCCACCGCTTCGGGCGGCTGGAGCCAGGCGAGCGGATCGTCTTCGTCGGCACCGCTTCGCGCCATCGCACGGCTGCGCTGGAGGCTTGCGCCTTCCTCATCGACTGGTTGAAATCGCAGGCGCCCTTCTGGAAGAAGGAGCATTTCGCGGATCGCACCGCCTGGGTTGAAGCCCGCGCCGAGGATGACGCCAGGGCCGAAAGCTGGAAGCGCTGAAATCCTAAGCCGCCGCGCTGGCGTCGGGCAAGTCCGCCGCATCGCACAGCAGCTCCGCCAACAGCCGGAATTCCTTGTCGCGCGGGCTGTTCTTGCGCCACACCAGCGCGATGTCGCGATGCGCCCGCTCCGACCGCAGCGGCCGGGCCGTGATCTGCGTATGGTCCAGAAGTCCGTTGGCAATCGCCATTTCAGGCATGATCGTCATGCCCAGCCCATTGTCCACCATCTGCACCAGCGTGTGCAGGGACGTGCCCATCATCATCGCGCTCGCCCGGATTTCCGGCCGGTTGCAGGCGGCGAGCGCATGGTCCTTCAGGCAATGCCCGTCCTCCAGCAGCAGCAGGCGGCTTTCATCGATCATCTCGGGCGCGATCCATTCCGGCGGGTCGCGCGGGTCGTCGCGCGGGAAGGCGACATAGAGCCGGTCCTGGAACAATATTTCGCTGTCCAGCTCTCCGGTCGGAAAGGGCAGGGCCAGCAGCACGCAATCCACATTGCCGTGGCGCAGCGATTCAATGGCCGCCTGCGTCGTTTCCTCGCGCAGATAGAGTTTCAGTTCCGGCCTCTCGCCGCGCAGCCTGGGTAGCAGGCGGGGCAACAGGAAAGGCGCGATGGTCGGAATGACGCTCATGCGCAGTTCGCCGGTCAGTGGCTTGCCCGAAGCCTCGGCAATGGCGGCCAACTCTTCGGCCTCCCGCAGCACCCGGTGCGCCTTTTCGACGATGCGGTCGCCCAGCGCCGTGAAGCGCACGACCCGCCGCGTCCGTTCGACCAGCGTGATGCCGATCAGCGATTCCAGTTCGCGAATGCCCGCGGACAGGGTGGATTGGGTGACGAAACAGCTGTCCGCCGCTTTGCCGAAATGCCCATGCTCTTTCAGCGCCACAAGATATTGCAGTTGCTTGAGCGTGGGCATGTAATTTGACATTGATCGCCTTCCTCGATTGGAAAGGCTTATATAAGTGTCTTAGCCGATATATCCAAGCCATTTGGCGACGCCGAACAGCGACGTCAGCGTCAGGATCGTGCCGACGGCGATGAACAGGGTGCGCGGCGCCACATGCCGGGCCAGCATCGCGCCGAAGGGGGCCGCGATCACGCCGCCGATCAGCAGCCCAATCGTGTAGGTGGTGAAGGTTTCCCACCCCAGATGCAGCAGGAAGGTGATGCTGATCGACAGGGTCAGGATGAATTCGACGCTGTTGACCGTGCCGATGGTATGGCGCGGGCTCGATCCCTGGATCAGCAGGTTGGATGTCACCACCGGCCCCCAGCCGCCGCCGCCGGTCGCATCCATGAAGCCGCCGACCAGGCCCAGCGGCCCGACCCATTTGGGATTGCGCGCCTGTGGCGGGAAATGCAAACCGCGCCAGATCAGATAGACGCCGATCGCGGTCAGATAGATTTGCACGAAGGGCTTGATCAACGCGCCGTCGACATGGGAAAGCAGATAAGCGCCCGAAACCCCGCCGATCACGCCCGGAATGATGAGGCGGGCGAACAGCCGCCAGTCGACATTGCGATGCGCGATATGGCTGATCGCGGAGACGCCCGTGGTGAAGGTTTCCGCCGCATGGACGCTGGCCGACGCCTTGCTGGGCGGCAGGCCGAGCGCCAGCAGCAGGGTGCTGGAAATGACCCCATAGGCCATGCCCAGCGCGCCATCGATCATCTGGGCCCCGAAACCCACGAGAATGAAGGGCAGAATTTCGCCGAAATGGGCGATAAAGTTGTCGATCATTCACTGGTCCCTGTTATGATTGTCTACCGCCTTGATTGGTATATCACGGGCCGCCAAGAAACTTTCTGTTTTATCGGAAGAAGCCGAAATAGCCGACCATCTGGAAAATTCATCCCTTTGCGCTTATGTACCGACTGGTCTGCTTCATCAGGGGCGCTTCATGTTGCGCAATCTTATTGTTTATCTGGACTCGGTCAAATCCCGCGACCCGGCGCCGCGCTCGCGTGCCGAAATCCTGCTCTATCCGGGAGTCTGGTCGCTGGCCTTCCATCGGGTGGCCCACCGGCTTTATCGGGCGCGGCTCTATTTCCTTGCCCGCGCGGTGAATCACTTTTCGCGCTTCCTGACCGGCAATGACATCCATCCCGGCGCCCGTATAGGCCGGCGCTTCTTCATCGACCACGGCTTCACCGTCATCGGCGAGACGGCGGAGATTGGGGACGACGTCACCCTTTACCAGAATGTGACCCTGGGCGGCACCGATCCTGCCAACGGGATTGCGGGCAAGCGCCATCCCACGCTGGAGGATGGCGTCATCGTCGGTTCGGGCGCGCAGGTGCTGGGGCCGGTTCGCGTGGGCGCCCGCGCCCGCGTCGGCGCCAATGCCGTAGTGACCAAGGATGTGAAGGAAGGCGCCACCATGGTCGGCATTCCCGCGCGGGCGATGCTGGTGGACGTCACCGCCTATCAGCGCGATTTCCTGCCCTATGGCACGCCCTGCACCGACTGCTTCGACCCTGACAAGCAGAAGCTGGAACTGCTCCAGTGCGAGGTAGAGCAGTTGCAGAAGCGCCTGGCCGAACTGTTGGCCGAGCGCGGTCGCATGTCCGAAGACGACCTGCTGGACGGAGATGCGCCGGGCGATGGCCGGCCGCTGTTCAAGGAGCGTGGCCGCGCCTGATGAGCAACGTGACGCCGTTCCCGTCGCAAGCAGCCCAGGGCGCAACGGCGCCAGCCGGCCAGACCGGCTTCGATCGCCTCGAACTTGCGCGGATCATGGATCTGTATGGTCGCATGGTGGCCGCCGGTCACTGGCGCGACTATGCGATTGATCTGGGGCTTGAGGCCGCCATTTTTTCGGCCTTCCGCCGCGCGGCCGAACGTCCTGAATTCCGCATCGAAAAGCGCCCTTCGCTACGCCATCGCCAGGGCATGTGGGCGCTGATCGGAGAGGCGGGCCATGTGCTGAAGCGCGGTGCCGAGCTTCAGGGGATTCTCGCCCCGGTCGAACGCCGCCTGCTCAAGATCGTGGGCGACTGACGGCCGCTACGGCGGTCGGGGAATCCGCCTCCGGCCTGTCCCAAGTCTCCCCGTCGGCACAAGATTCGCCTTTTTCCCCGCCTTCGCTGATGGTAGCGCCTTTTTTGGAAAATCATGAAGGAGAGGCACCGCCCATGAGCTTGCCGGCATTGTTGGAAGGCCGTTTGTCCTTGCCGTTGATCGGTTCGCCGATGTTCATCGTCTCGCAACCCGCGCTTGTGATCGCCCAATGCCGCGCCGGGATCGTCGGCGCCTTTCCCTCGCTCAATGCCCGCCCGTCCGGGACGTTCGAACAATGGCTCCGGCAGTTGACCGAAGCGCTGACGAACAGGGACGCCCCCTTCGCCGTCAACCTGATCGTTCACAAGACCAACAGCCGGCTGGAGGAGGATCTGGCCCTGTGCGTGAAATATCGCGTACCCATCGTCATCACCTCGCTCGGCGCCAGGGAGGATGTGAATGCGGCGGTGCACGGCTATGGCGGCATCGTCCTGCATGACGTCATCAACAATGTCTTCGCGCGCAAGGCGATCGAAAAGGGCGCCGATGGCCTGATCGCGGTGGCGGCGGGGGCGGGCGGCCATGCCGGGACGCTATCGCCTTTCGCGCTGGTGGAGGAAATCCGCGCCTGGTTCGATGGCCCGCTGGCCTTGTCCGGCGCGATCGCGACGGGCCGGTCGATCGCGGCGGCGCGGATGATGGGCGCGGACTTCGCCTATATGGGGTCGCCCTTCATCGCGACCGAGGAAGCCAATGCCGATTCCGCCTACAAGCAGATGATCGTGGAGAGCGGCGCGGGCGACATCGTCTATTCGGACTTCTTCACCGGCGTTCTCGGCAATTATCTGCGTCCCAGTATCGCCGCCGCGGGCCTTGATCCCGACCGGCTGCCCAAGGCGCTGGACATGGATTTTTCCAGCATCGCCGGCGGCGACAAAAAGGCCTGGCGCGATGTCTGGGGCGCGGGGCAGGGGATTGGCGCCATCCGGCAGGTCCAGTCCGCCACGGCCTTCATTGCGCAACTCAAGGCGGAATATCAGGCCGCTATTGCTGCTTTTGGCGCTTGATCCGATCCCGTCGGATCAGGCTTCATTTTTATCTGCCGCAATTTTCAAATCGTTCGCCCGGTGGACAAACCGGGTTGGTTTCAAGCCATGCCCGGCTCACAGGAAGGCGCGCAATTCGGCGATGAACCGGTCGAACTGATCATGGTGCAGCCAGTGGCCGGCATCAGCGAATTCGACCAGGCGCGCGTCCTTGAAATGCGCCGCGCGTCCATCCTTGACCGGATTGGATGCCCAACTGTCCAGCCCCAGGCACAGGAGCGTCGGACAGGCGATCCGGCTCCAGAATTGGGGTAGTTCCTCGTCGTTGCCGGCCTGCGGCGCCAGGTCGTGCAGATAGGGGTCGAATTTCCAGCGATAACTGCCATCCTCGTTGCGATTGACGCCATGGATGGTCAGATGCATCGCCTGTTCGACCGACAGATGGTCGTTCCGTTCACGCATCCGCGCCACCGCTGCCTCGATGGTCGGATAATGCCGCCTCGGCTGGCGCGCGCGCGTCCGCCGCCTTTCGATCCATTGCAGCCACTGGTCGGGCGCGGGTTTCAGCGCCTGCTCCTCGATCCGGGCAGGGGACAGGCCCAGCCCCTCTATGGCCACCATCCTCGCGACCTTGTCCGGGAACAGTCCGGCATAGCGCAGCGCGATCGACCCGCCCAGCGAATGGCCGACCAATATGACCGGCCCCCGATCCAATTGCTCGACCAGCTGCGCCAGATCATAGACGAAGTTCGCCATCATATAGGAACCTTCGGCCGACCAGGCGCTGTCGCCATGGCCGCGCAGGTCGGGGGCGATGACGTGATAGTCCTTCGCCAGCATCCTGGCCGTCCAATCCCAGCTGCGCGCATGGTCGAAGCCGCCATGCACCAGGATCAGCGTCGGCGCCGCGCTGTTGCCCCAGTCCAGATAATGAAGGCGCATCCGCAACGAAGTGTAGAAATGCGAAGTCGGCGCGGCTTGCGTGTTCATGCGTTCCTGCGATGTGGCGGAAAAAGGACGGACGACGTTCATGTCTCTTTGGCAAACTCCCCGATGCTTGCAAGAGGCGAGAGCGGGAAAAATCCTGTTTTACGGGCCTTTTCCTAAAAGTCCGGTAAAGATCACAGATCGCCCGAATGGGCGGCCAGCCTGACGAGCTTCTGGCTGCCCTGCGTGACGGCCGTCACGATGCGGGCCAGTTCGGCCTGCTTGAAGGGCTTGTCCAGCCGGGGCCGCCGGGTCATGTTCGGCGGCAATTCTGCAAAGCCGGTGATGATGACGACGGGCAAATCCGGCAGCTTTTCCTCGATCTCATCGGCCAGTTGCGCGCCGGTCATGCCCGGCATGGCATAGTCGGTGATGACAAGGTCCACGCTACCCTCTTCAAGCATGCGCAGCGCATCCAGTCCGGATGTCGCCTGAAACACGGTATGGCCCAGTTCCTCCAGCATGCCGGCGGTGTTGGTCAGCACCAGATCGTCATCATCCACCGCCAAAATCACCAGAGGCTCCGTTGCCACGGCGGTCATGTCGATCGACTCCGGCGCCTCTTCCTCCACCTCCGCGCGGATGTCCGCGACCGGCAGCCACAGCGACACGGTGGTCCCGCGCCCCAATTCGCTGTGGATCGTGAGCAATCCGCCGCATTGCTCGGCAAAACCGTGCACCATGGACAGGCCGAGGCCGGTGCCCTTGCCGATGCCCTTGGTCGTGAAAAAGGGCTCGCGCGCGCGTTCCAGCGTCGCGCCGTCCATGCCTTCGCCCTCGTCGATGATCGACAGGCGCACATAGCAGCCACCGTCCAGATCGGGCCGCTGCGCCTTCGGCAGCGTCGCCTCGGCCCCCTCGATGATGATGTGTCCTCCCTGCGGCATGGCATCGCGGGCGTTCACGGCCAGGTTCAGCAGCGCCAGTTCCAGTTGCGCCGCATCGGCATGGGCAGCGCTCAGATGCAGGGGGAAGCGCGTTTCTATGGCGACCCCCGTGCCCAGCGTCGTCTTCAGCAGGTCGGCCATGTTCCGCACCAGCGCCACGCAATCAACGCTTTGCAGTTTCAATTCCTGCTTGCGCGCAAAGGCCAGCATGCGCTGCGTCAGCGTCGCTCCGCGCTCGGCGGCGGTCATGGCGTTGTCGATATAGCGTGACACGTCCGCCCCGGTCGTCAACCGCTGCCTCGCCAGATCCAGACTGCCGACGATCACCGCCAGCAGATTATTGAAATCATGGGCGACGCCGCCGGTCAGCTTGCCGATGGCCTCCATTTTCTGCGCCTGGAATATGGCTTCGCGCGCCTCTTCCAGCGCGATTTGGGTTTCGCGCCGTTCGGTCAGGTCGCGGGTGATCTTGGCGAAGCCGATGAGTTCGCCATTGGCTTCCCGGATGGCGTCGATGATGACATGCGCCCAGAATCGCGATCCGTCCTTGCGGATGCGCCATCCTTCCGCCTCGAACCGCCCTTCGCGCGCCGCTGTTTCCAACGCTCGCGAAGGCAGGCCGGCCATGCGGTCCTCCTCGGAATAGAAGCGGGCGAAATTCTGGCCCAATATCTCTTCGGTCTTATATCCCTTGAACCGCTCCGCCCCCGGATTCCAGCTGGTGATCGTCCCCACGGGATCGAGCATGTAGATCGCATAATCCGTCACGCCCTGCACCAGCAGGCGGAACCGTTCCTCGCTCCGCCGCAACTCCTCCTCCGCCGCGCGTCGTTCGGTCAGGTCGCGCGTGACCTTGGCAAAGCCGATCAGCTGGCCGCCCGGTTCGCGAATGGGATCGATGACGACATGCGCCCAGAATCGCGAACCATCCTTGCGCACGCGCCACCCTTCGGCTTCGAACCGGCCCTCTTGTTCGGCGGTTTCCAGCGCGATGGCGGGTATGCCGGCGGCCTGATCCTCCGGCGTATAGAAGCGTGAAAAATGCTCGCCGATAATCTCGTCCGCTTCATAGCCCTTGAAACGGCGCGCGCCTGCATTCCAGCTGATGACGATGCCGTTCGTCGACAGCATGTATATGGCATAGTCGGTGACGTTCTGGACCAGTAGCTCGAAGCGGTTTCCAGAACCTTCCGGTACCGCCGTGTTCATTGGGGGACCTTCGTGGAATATTCTTGTTCGACGGGATAACGTCCCTCTGCCTTGAACGTTCCGCCCCCGAAAGCGCAGCTCGCACCAGCCTGCGCCACCGATGGCATTGACTTGCCCACCCCCTCCGCGCCAAGGAGACGCTTCGCGAGGAGATGGAGCGCATATGGGCAAGACCGGGATCATCACAGTCATCGGCGAAGCGATGCTGGAACTGAGCCGCGGGGCTGGGGAGGGCCACTCCGGCGGGGGCTGGAACCTGCGCTATGGCGGCGACGTCATCAACACCGCCATCCATCTTGCCCGATCGGGCGACGCGGTGCGTTTCGCCAGCGCGATCGGCGCCGATCCGATGAGCGCCGGCCTGCGCGCGGCCTGCGAGGAAGAGGGGGTCGATACCTCCCTGCTGCTCGCTGACGAGGGGCGCCTGCCCGGCCTTTATGCGATAGAGACGGATGCCGACGGCGAACGCAGCTTCCATTACTGGCGCGGGGAAGCAGCCGCCCGGCGGATGTTCGACCTTCCCGGCAGTGCCGCCATGGTCGCGCAGGCGGCCCGGTCGGACCTGCTCTATTTTTCCCTGATCACCCTGGCGATTCTACCGGAAGAGGCCCGTGAAAAGCTGTTCGCCCTGTGCGGGACGGTTCGCGCGAATGGTGGCAGGGTCGCCTTTGACGGCAATTATCGCGCCCGCCTCTGGCCGGATGCGGTCACCGCCCGCCATTGGCGCGACAGGGCGATCGCGCTTAGCGACATGGGCCTGCCGACCTTGGCGGATGAGGTGGAAATGGGCGAAGCGGACGATGCCGGGGACGCCGCGAAGCGCTGGGGCGCCGCCGAAGGTCGCGAAATCGTCGTAAAGCTCGGCGCGGAAGGCTGTCTGGTGAATGGCGAGATCGTTGCTCCGCCAGCCCGGCTGACCGTCGTGGATTCAAGCGGCGCGGGCGATGCCTTCAACGGCGGTTATCTCCATGCCCGTCTTGCCGGCCAATCCCCCCGGGAAGCCGCTCTGGCCGGCCATCGGCTCGCGGGCTGGAACATTGGCCGTCGCGGCGCCATTCCCGGGCGCGATGCCGACGCACCCTATGGCTGAGCGCTGAAAATTCTCCACGCGCGCCTCGTTGACGCCATTCGCATCAACGGCTAAGCCGCGTTTCATCGTGCGGGTGTAGCTCAATGGCAGAGCAGAAGCTTCCCAAGCTTACGACGAGGGTTCGATTCCCTTCACCCGCTCCACCTGAAACATATGCCGATCATCCGACCTGCCGCTTGGCGAGCTTCCGCGCCAGCGTCCGCCGGTGCATGCCCAATCGCCGTGCCGCTTCGGAGATGTTGAAGTCGCTGTCCTTCAGCGCTTCGTGGATATGCTCCCATTCCAGCGTCTTGATCGATGTCGGGCGCGGCGCCAGCGGCGTGGAGGGGTCGCCTGCGGACCGGGCAAAGGCGGCCTCTATATCGTCGCTATTGGACGGTTTCGCCAGATAGTTGGAAGCGCCCAGCTTGATCGCTTCCACCGCTGTCGCGATGCTCGCAAAGCCGGTCAGGACCACGATCACCATGGCCGGATCATGGGCATGCAGCGTCTGCACGCACACCAGCCCGGACTCCGCGCCCAGTTTCAGATCGACCACCGCATAGCCCGGCCGGTTCCCCGTCAATACCGTCTCCAGCGCCGCATGGCTGTCGGCCGTCAACACGCTATAGCCGCGCCGTTCGAAGGACCGCCTGAGCGTTTTCGCGAACGCCTCGTCATCCTCCACGATCACCAGCACGCGCTCAGCGGTCATGAGTCCACCTCCTCTTCCAGTCCCACCGTGCCCAGCGGCAGACGCAGCAGGATCAGCGCGCCGCCATCCGCGCCATTGCTCGCGCTGACGCTGCCGCCCAGCTTGCGCACCACATTGACGACCAGGAACAGGCCCAGGCCGTGGCCTTCCTTGCCCTTGCTCGACCGATAGGGCTTGCCGAAATCCTCCAGCATGTCGCCGGTGAAACCGCTGCCATTGTCGCGCACGGCGATGTTGAGCGATGTGCTGTCGCGCCCGACCAGCAGGTCGATATAGGTCGCGCCTGCCTCCCGCGCATTGTCCAGCAGATTGCCGATCGCCTGCCGGATCACCGGATCGGCGATGATGAGGGGATAGGCATGCGGCCCGAAATCGCAGCGCAGCGGCATGCCGGGATTGGCCTTGCGCCATTCCATCGCGATGCCGTCGATGAAGTCGCGCACATTGGTCACTTCCGGCGCCTCGCCCCGCGCCTCGCCGGAAGACAGGAGGATGCCGGTCACGATTTCCTTGCACCGCTGCACGGCCGCCTGCATCTCGCCCACCTCCTCCATGAGGGCGGGGTGGCCCGTGATCTCCGGCATATGCTTCCAGTCGCCCAGCACCACGGCGAGCTGGGAGAGGGGGGTGCCCAGCTCATGCGCCGCGCCCGACGCCAGCAACCCCATGCGGATGATATGCTCCTCTTCCGCCGCCTGCTGCCGCAGCCTGGCGAGATAGGCGTCCCGGACCTGAAGGTTGCGCGTCACCGGCAGCACGAACAGCACCAGCAGCACCGCGATCATGGTGAGGCAGATCCAGGTGCCGACGATATGCAGGTCGAACAAATGGCCTTCCAGCGCCCCACGCAGGTCCAGCGGCCGGTAATGCAGCGCCAGCAGTCCCGCGCAGAGCGCCGAGACGAACACGATGCCCCAGACGCTCCAGCGGTCGAGCAGCACCGCGCCCAGCGCGACCTGCACCAGATAGAGGGAGATGAACGGATTGGTTGCCCCGCCGGAAAGATAAAGCTGCGCCGTCAACAACAGCACGTCGAACAGCAGCGACAGGAACAGCTCGGCATGGGACACGTCGGTCCGCTTGCGCAGCGCCTGGAAGCTGAGGCCGTTCATCAGCATCGCCATGCCCGCCACCAGCAACATCGGCGCGATCGGCAGGTGGATGCCCATGCCGAAATGCACGGCGAGGATGGTGATCAGCTGCCCCGCGATCGCCAGCCAGCGCAATTGCACCAGCAGCGCCAGATTCTTGCGCCCGGCTGCGTCGGCGGGCCACTGGCTGGGTTGCCAGAGCGTGCTGATTGGCAGGTTCCGGTTCATCCCCGTCGGTTTTTCCATTCCTGACGCATGACGAAGCTGTACGCGCCTGCGACCATCGCCGCCAGCACGAACCATGTGATCGCATATTGCAGATGGTTGTTGGGAAATTGGATGACGGTAAGGCCGCCAACCGGCAGCGCATCGGCAGAGGGGGATGCTGCCGCATCCACGAAATAATTCGCGACCGGCCCCTTTATTCCGCGCGCGGCTGCAATGGCGGTCACGTCGCGTGAATACCAACGGTCGGCCGCCGGATCGTTGGAGCGCAGGAAGCCGCCGCCCGGCTCGCTCCGCCGCAACAGGCCCGTGAGAAGCATTTCGCCTTGCGGCCGCGCATGATCCTTGCGGTTCCCGGGCGGTACGAAGCCGCGATTGACGATCAGCGTGAAGCCCTGATCCGTCACCAGCGGCGTCAGCACCCAGAAACCGGCGCCGCGCACGGTCACGGCCTGCACCAGCACGGCCTTGTCATGAAGGAAATGGCCCGAAATCCGCACCCGGCGATATTCGTCGGCCTGTCCGGCAGCGCGGGGCGCGGGGATGGGGAGGGCGTGAATTCGCGCATCGACGCGGGCGATCAGGTCGCGCTTCCAGCTCAGGCGCTGGACCTGCCAGACGCCGAGCGCGCAAAATCCGGCGAAAAAGAAAAGGGCAATCAGCGTCAGGCCGATCGCAAAGACCGGGGAACGCCGGCGGCGCTCCCCGGTTTCAGCCGTTGTCACGGCATCTCGCTCATATTCCGCATGGCGCTCATGTCATGCATCGCACTCATTTCCATGTCCGCATGCGGCATCATGTTGTTGTTGAGGTGGTACATGACCCACAGCGATCCCGACAGGACGATGACGACCAGCACGACGGTCAGCATCATCGCCATGAACGACCAGCCGCCTTCGACGCGGGTGTTCATGTGCAGGAAATAGATCATGTGGACGACCACCTGCACGGCGGCAAAGCCCATGATGACGGCGCCAGTCAGCTGCGGATCATGCAGCGCGCCGCTTATCACCAGCCAGAAGGGGATGGCCGTCAGGATCACCGACAGGCCGAACCCGATCATGTAGCTGCCGAAGCTGCCGTGCGAGCCTTCATGATGCCCATGTGCGTGATCGTCATGATGGCCATGGTCGTGACTGTGGACAGCGTCGCTCACCGCAGGACTCCCATCAGATAGACAAAGGTGAAGACGCCGATCCAGATGACGTCGAGGAAGTGCCAGAACAGCGACAGGCACATCAGGCGGCGCTTGTTGGCCGGGATCAGACCCTTCTTGGCCACCTGCACCATCAGCGTGATCAGCCAGATCGAACCGAAGGTGACGTGCAGGCCGTGGGTGCCGACCAGCGTGAAGAAGGACGACAGGAACGCCGAACGCCACGGACCCGCGCCCTCATGGATGAGGTGCGAGAATTCGTAGAGTTCGATGAACAGGAACGCCCCGCCGAACAGCAAGGTGACGAACAGCCAGCCCTGCGTGGCGCCGGCCCTGTTCTTCTCCATCGCCAGCATGGCGAAACCATAGGTGATTGACGAGAACAGCAGCATCGCGGTGTTGAGCGCGATCAGCGGCAGGTCGAACAGGTCCTTCGGCCCCGGCCCGCCGGCATAGCTGCCGCCGAGCACGGCATAGGTGGCGAAGAGGATGGCGAAGATGAGGCAGTCGCTCATCAGGTACATCCAGAAGCCCAGATTGGTGCTGTGGCCTTCGTGGAGGTGCGGTTCCTCGGGAAGATGGTAAGCCCGCTCTTCCCGATGCGCCATTGCAGTTGCGCTACTCATATCTGTCAGGCTCCCACCGCCGCGATGGTGCGCGTGCGCTCTTCCTCGGTGCGCGTGACGACATCCTGAGGGATGTAGAAGTCGCGCTTGTAGTTGAAGGTATGGCCGATGGCGACGGCGATCAGGCCCACGAAGCTGAGGCCCGCCAGCCACCACATGTACCAGATCAGCGCGAAACCGCAGACCGTGGCCAGACCAGCGAGGATGACACCCGCGCCCGTGCTGCTCGGCATATGGATCGCCTGATAGCCGGAGAGCGGACGCTGATAATTGTTCCGCTTCATGTCCGCCCAGGTGTCGGTGTCGTAGACGACCGGCGTGAAGGCGAAATTATACTCTGGCGGGGGCGAGGACGTCGCCCATTCCAGCGTGCGGCCATCCCAGGGATCGCCCTCCACCTTCAGTTCGTCCCGCTTCCAGATCGACACCGCGAACTGGACCAGCATGGCGCCGATGCCCGCCGCGACGATGGCGGCGCCGACGGCGGCGACGACGAACCAGATATGGATCGACGGATCGTCGAACACGCGCATGCGGCGGGTGACGCCCATCAGGCCCAGGATGTAGAGCGGGGTGAAGGCCATCCAGAAACCGACCTGCCAGCACCAGAAGCTCACCTTGCCCCAGAAGACGTTGAGCTTGAAGCCGAAGGCCTTGGGCCACCAATAGTTGATCGCCGCGAACAGGCCGAACAGCACGCCGCCGATGATCACATTGTGGAAGTGCGCGATCAGGAACAGCGAGTTGTGCAGCACGAAGTCCGCAGGCGGAACGGCCAGCAGCACGCCGGTCATGCCACCGATCGTGAAGGTCAGCATGAAGGCGACGGTCCACATCATCGGCAGCTCGAAACGGATCTTGCCGCGATACATGGTGAACAGCCAGTTGAACAGCTTCGCCCCCGTCGGGATCGAGATGATCATCGTCGTGATGCCGAAGAAGCTGTTGACGCTGGCGCCGGACCCCATGGTGAAGAAATGGTGCAGCCACACAAGGTAGGACAGCACCATGATGCAGCAGGTCGCATAGACCATTGAGGTGTAGCCGAAGAGACGCTTGCCCGAGAAGGTCGAGGTGACTTCGGAGAAGACGCCGAACAGCGGCAGGATGAGGATGTAGACTTCCGGGTGGCCCCAGATCCAGATGAGGTTGACATACATCATCGGATTGCCGCCGAAATCATTGGTGAAGAAGGCGGTGCCGACATAGCGGTCGAGCGACAGCAGAACGAGCGTCGCGGTCAGGATGGGGAAGGAAGCGACGATCAGGATGTTCGCGCAGAGCGAGGTCCAGGTGAACACCGGCATCTTCATGAGGGACATGCCCGGCGCGCGCATCTTCACGATGGTCGCGATCAGGTTGATGCCCGATAATGTCGTGCCGACACCGGCCACCTGAAGCGCCCAGATATAATAGTCGACGCCCGTGGCCGGGCTGTATGCGATCCCCGAAAGCGGCGGATAGGCGAGCCAGCCGGTCTGGGCGAACTCGCCCAGGAACAGCGAACACATCACCAAAACCGCGCCGCCAGTGGTCATCCAGAAGCTGAAATTGTTCAGGAAGGGGAACGACACGTCGCGCGCGCCGATCTGGAGCGGCACGATATAATTCATCAGGCCCGTGATGAACGGCATCGCCACGAAGAAGATCATGATGACGCCGTGCGCGGTGAACACCTGATCATAGTGATGGGCGTTGAGATACCCTTCGGACCCGTTGAAGGCGAGAGCCTGCTGCAACCGCATCATGACCGCGTCGGCAAAGCCGCGCAGGAACATGACAAGGCCCAGCACCATGTACATGATGCCGATCTTCTTGTGATCGACGCTGGTGAACCACTCTTTCCAGAGATAGCCCCAGAGCTTGAACCAGGTCAGCGCCGCGACCACCGCCGCGCCGCCGAGCACCACCGCCGCGAAGGTCGCGACAATGATGGGCTCATGCCATGGGAAGCTGTCCCATGTCAGACGACCGAAGATCATCTGTGCTGTTGTCATTGTGCCAGTCATGGATCTCACCGATGCTGCGCGTGCGCGTCAGCGCCGCTATGAGAGGAGTGATCATTTTCAGCGCCCGGAGCATCAGGCGCGGTCTGCACGCCCTTGTTGCGCTCCGTCTGGTCGATCACATGGCTGCCCGGGAAGTCGTACTTCAGACCCTCGGTTTCCCTGGCCGATTCCTTGCCCGCGCCGCCCATCATGTTGATGCGCATCAGCTCGCCCATGCAACGCTGGCCGGGCTTGGGGCAAAGGTTCACGACCGCGTCGAACAGCTTGGGCTCAACGGTGGAATAATAGGCGACCGGCGCCTTTTCGGTCGGCTTGGCGAGGGTCAGATAAGCATTGCGGTCAAGGTTCGACCCGCCCGCCTTCACCTTCGCGACCCAGGCGTCGAACCCGGCCTGGTCCAGCGCATGATAGCCAAAGCGCATATGGCTGAAGCCTGCCCCCGAATAATTGGCGGAGAAGCCGACACCGCCGACCGCCTTGTTGGCGACCGCGTGCAACTGCGTCTTCATGCCCGGCATGGCATAGATCTGCCCGGCCAGTTCGGGAATGTAGAAGCTGTTCATCACGGTCGAGGCCGTGATGTCGAACCGCACCGGCACATTGGTCGGAACCGCCAGTTCATTGACGGTGGCGATGCCCAGTTCCGGATAGATGAACAGCCATTTCCAGTCGAGTGCGACGACTTCGACCTTCAGCGGCTTCACCTTGGGGTCGATCGCGGTCTTCGCGTCGATCCGGTCCAGCGGCCGATAGGGGTCCAGCTTGTGCGTGCTCACCCAGGTCAGCGCGCCCAGGCAGATGATGATCAGCAGCGGCGCCGACCAGATCAGCAGTTCCAGCTTGGTGGAATGATCCCAGTCCGGATCATATTCCTTGTCCACCGCCTTGTTCGCCGCGCGATAGCGCCACGCGAACCAGACGACCATGGCCATGACGGGCACGACGATCAGCAGCATCAGCGCGGTCGAGATCAGGATCAGGTCGCGCTGCTGCACTGCAATATCGCCCGACGGGTTCATCACGACCCAGTCGCATGCCGTCAAAGGCAGCGCCAGAATCGGAGTGGACCAGCAAAAAAGCCGAGTCCATTTGGGTGAGGAAGGGTGTGACATGGCGCGCGCCTAACCCTTCCGCAAGGAGTCGAACAGTGGACAGTTTGTCCCATTGTACGCAGATGCAAAAAATGCTTGAGGCGTGGGATACTGCTTAGACTCCGCCGCTTTTCTGTTATGTTGCCTGTCCGTAGCCATCGGCAGAACAGAAAAACGTTCCGGTGGCTTAGCCAAGGAGCGGATGCCGATGAGTTCACAGGCCATGACCTTCACCTCCCGATCGCTGGAGGATGATGCGCGCCTGATCAATGCGCGGGACCACAAGATCGCGCCGGGTGATATTTCCATCGGGGTGATCATCGGTCGCACCTCCGAATTTTTTGATTTCTTCGTCTATGCCATCGCTTCGGTCATCGTTTTCCCGAGCCTGGTCTTCCCCTATGTGGATGCGCTGACGGGGACCCTCTATTCCTTCGGCATCTTCGCCGTCGCCTTCATCACGCGTCCGATCGGCTCGCTGATCTTCATGGCCATCGACCGCCACTTCGGTCGCGGAACGAAGCTGACCGTGGCGCTGTTCCTGCTGGGCGGTTCGACGGCGTCGATCGCCTTCATGCCCGGCTATGCGACCATTGGCCACTATGCAGCGGTCGTACTGGTCATTTTGCGCGCCGCGCAGGGGATCGCGCTGGGCGGAACCTGGGACGGCCTCGCTTCGCTGCTGTCGCTGAATGCGCCGCAGCATCAGCGCGGCTGGTACGCCATGGTGCCGCAGCTTGGCGCGCCGCTGGCGCTGCTGGTGGCGAGCGGTCTGTTCGCCTTCTTCCTGCTGAACCTCACCAAAGTGGATTTTCTCGACTGGGGCTGGCGCTATCCTTTCTTCGTCGCCTTTGCGATCAACGTGGTGGCGCTTTTCGCCCGCCTGCGCATCGTCGTGACCCATGAGTTCGAGCGCCTGTTCGAGCAGAAGGACCTCCAGCCCTCCGAAGTCCTGCCGACCGTCAAGGCGGAGGGGCGCAACATCATCATCGGCGCCTTCGCTCCGCTGGCCAGCTTCGCGCTGTTCCACATGGTGACGGTCTTCCCGCTCAGCTGGGTGGCCCTCTTCACCAAGCAGCCGCTCGAACGCTTCCTCATCATCGAGATGATCGGCGCGTCGGTGGGCCTGCTCGCCATCGTCGTCTCGGGCTTCATCGCGGACCAGATCGGCCGCCGCTCGCTGCTCGCCTGGTCGGCGCTCGGCATCGCGATCTTCAGTGTCATGGCGCCGCTGCTGCTGAACGGCGGCGATCTGGGCGAGGTTGCCTTCATGATCCTGGGCTTCATGCTGCTGGGTCTGGCTTTCGGCCAGTCCTCCGGCGTGGTGGCGTCGAACTTCGCGACCGAGACGCGCTACACCGGCTCGGCGCTGACGTCCGACCTGGCATGGCTGGTCGGCGCGGGCTTCGCTCCGCTGGTGGCGCTGTTGCTGTCGGTGAAGTTCGGCCTTGCCGCCTCGGGCATCTATCTGCTCTCGGGCGCGGTGGCGACCATGGTGGCGCTCTACGTCAACAAGGAACTGGCGGCCCGCGACCGCTGAGAAGGATAGGGGGGAGCCCTCAGGGCTTCCCCCGCATCCCCGACGCCTTCATCTTCTTCAGGGCCTTCCGGTCGAACCAGCCCATGGGCAACGGCCTCGGCCGGAAACGGGGCAACCATTCGCCATAAAGCGCATCCATCCGAACCGGCAGACCCGCAACGCCGTCCCGGCGCATGATGTCCGAGATGATCCGGTTCTGGAAGAAGCGCACCGAATAGTTGATCATCCGCCGATACTGCATGCGAAGCGTGGAGGGCCGCAGCAGGCTCACTGCCTCGCAGCGAAAGCCCGCCTCCTCGCAGGCCAGCACGCGCTCCCGCTCCCAATCCGCATCGCGCCCCAGATCGGTATGCGCCCATGCCGCGACCAATCCATCGTCCCCGATCAGGTCCTCCGGCAGGCGCAATCCCCGCGCCTTGATCGCCTCGACAAACCGCCCCGACAACGCATAAAGATCGCCGAACAGCCCCCGCTCGTCGCGCAGGCTTTGCCGATAGGCTTCCACCGAACGCCCGTTGACCGGCATCCCTGCCGCCGCATTGGCATCGGGCCGTGCGGTCAATTCCATCACCAATGCATCGATCGACCCGGCGACGATCTCCGCATCGCCATCCATGAAAAGGACCGCATCCTCATCACCGCTCAGCAGGGCATGGACGAAATGATTCCATGTCCGTGACTTGCCCCCGGCGGCAATGTCATGGACGATGACATTCACCCGCCCGCCCGCTACCTCTCGCGCCCGCGATGCGGTCAGGTCTGTCGACCCGTTCACCAGCACGTGAAAGACGATATCCGCCCGGTCCAGCGGCAGGGACGCCAGGCAAAGCCCAATCCGCCGCTCCTCCTGATGCGCGAATATGCCGACGGCGACGCGCACTTTCAGCGGAAGTCCCAACCCTGCTGCCCATGCTGCGCCCGATCCAGCCCTTCGGCTTCTTCCCGCGCGCCGATCCGGGGCGACACCACCACCGACAGGATCAGGGCAATGATCGCCGATCCCATCATCGCCCAGATCGCCACGACCGCAACGCCGATCAATTGCGCGACAAAGGCGCCGCCCAGACTGATCCCGGCCGCAAAGCCGACCCCGCCCAATACCGGCAGGACGAAGGGCACCAGCAACAACGCCCCGATCAACCCGCCCAGCCCGTGGATCAGGAAAACATCCGCCGCATCGTCGATCCGCTTGCCCAGCAATGCCTTGGCCACGCGGCAGAGAAGGGCCGTGATCAGCCCGATCATCATCGCGCCGCCGGGTCCCACGACAGTCGCTGAAGCGGAAATCGCCACCAGCCCCGCCAGGGCGCCGGAAACGACGCTCGCGGCCGTCACCCGGCCTCCATCGATCCGTTCCGCCAGCATCCAGCCAAAAACGCCGGCACAGGCGGCGAAATGCGCGTTGAGAATAGCCGTTGCCGCCTCATCGGTCGCGCCAAATGCCCAGCCACCGACGATCCCGGCCCAGCCGACCCACAAGAGCGCGCCGCCCGCCAGCCCCAGCACCGGCGCATGGCCTGGGGAAACGGCCTGCCGCCTGCCCACGATCAAGGTGAGTGTCAGGGCCGAAAAGCCAGCGCACAGATGGATGACCAGCGCGCCCGAAAAGTCCATGACCCCCAGCTTCGCCAGCCATCCGCCGCCCCACACCCAATGCGCTACCGGCGCATAGACCAGCAGCATCCAGAGCAGCGCAAAGGTCGTCATCCAGCCCAGCCGCACCCGTTCCGCCACGGCGCCGGGCAGCAGGCAGGCGGCAAGGATCGCCAGCCCCGTCTGGAACAGCACGAAGGCCGATTCCGGCACCGTCAACCCGTCCCGCAACGCGCCGAGATTGGCCAGCAGCACATGCGCGCCGCCGCCCAGCCAGCCGCTCCCCGGCGCATAGGCCAGGCTATAGCCGACGACTCCCCACAGCAGCGATATCCCCGCGGCGATCACCAGTATCTGCACGCCTGCGGAAAGGGCGCTGCGCACATGGACCAGCCCCGCATGGCGCAGCGCCAGTCCGGGCAGGGCCGCCAGCAATACCAATATGCCGCACAGGATCATCCAGGCCGTATCGCCGCTATCGGCCACGGCCACCTGCGCCATGGCCGGTTGGGGCAGCAGCGATGCGGAAAGAAGGGACAGGGCAAACAGACGGGGCATCAGATGATCCGGCAATCCAGAATTCCGCCCTGACGTAACGCAGCCAAGGTAAAGACTTGCCTAACCCCGATTTTCGCTCAGCGGGAAAGGGCGATGCGGGCGGCCGCCATCTACAGATAATCCTGTCCTACAGGCTATGTCCGGGATTAGGGACTGAATGTCGATCGACCTCGGAACTGCCCCGCTCCTTGAACCGTGAAATCCCACGCTCCCGCTGATCCGGCGCGCCTATGCCCCGTGTCACTTATGCATCGTGTCACCTGTGTCACCCTGATCCTGTCGGGGCAGCTCAATAGGCATCGCCGCCACAGCTGATCCGCCCCGTCCCGCGGTTGTCGACGCTGCAAGCCGCCTTGCCCATAATCGTCACGTCGCCGGAGCCGGAAGCCGTCACCCTGGCCGTCACCTCCGCCGTCAGCGCGACATTGCCCGGCCCGTCATTCGCCACCACGGCCTGCCGCGCCCGCAACCCTTCCGCCGCCACCGCACCCGGTCCCGTCACCCGCACATTCGCGACCGCCGCGCGTCCGGCCAAAGTGGCTCGTCCAGCCCCCGCGACGCCCAGATCGAGCTGATCCAGATCGACGGCCGCCACGCTGATATCGCCATTGCCACCCAGCACGATCCCGCCGCGCAGCCCCTTCATCCGGCTCACCGACACCGATCCGCCGCCCGTCAGCACGATTCGCCCGATCTCTCCGGTCGACAGCCGCAATATGGCCCGGCCGGCGCCCTTTTCGCCGGGACGCGCCCGGTCCATGGTCACGGCCAGCAATCGTCCCGACACATCCAGCTTCAGCCGATCGAGCGCCGCCTGATCCCCTTCCGCCCGTGCCGAAGCCCCGGCGCCGGTGGTGATCACGACCTCGACCGGCGCATCCACCCGGATCGCCTCGAAACTGGTGATGGTAAATACCCGCGTCGCCGCCTCGACCGGAGCCGCCAATCCCAACATGGTCAGGACCGCCAGAGTGATTTCAAGCCAGATGGAAACGCCAGTCCGGCGAAGCCAATCATCTGGCGGCTCGGAAATCACGGACAACAAAGAATCACTGGAGTCATTACGGGT
>NZ_JALDYQ010000073.1:0-22768 GCF_032153725.1 Sphingobium sp.
TCGTCAGCACGCGCTCGCCCGGGTCGATCATCTTCGACAGGGCGTTGAGCATCGTGGTCTTGCCCGAACCGGTACCGCCCGAGATCACGATGTTGAAGCGGCAGGCGCCGGCGATCTTGAGCGCGGTCGCCATTTTCGGGCTCATCGCACCCCAGCCTGCAAGCATGTCGATGGTGATCGGCTTGGCCGAGAATTTACGAATTGAGATGGCAGTGCCGCGCAGCGAAAGCGGCGGCACGATCACGTTGACGCGGGAGCCATCGGGCAGGCGGGCGTCGGCCAGCGGCGTGGTCTGGTCGACGCGGCGGCCGACCTTGTTCACGATGCGCTGGGCGATCTGGAACAGATGCTCTTCATCGCGGAACTTGATCGGCGCGATCTGGAGCTTGCCCTTCTTTTCGATATAGGTCTGCTCCGGACCGTTGACCATGATGTCGGTGACGTCCGGATCGGCCAGCAGTTCTTCAAGCGGGCCAAGGCCCAGCAGCTCGTCGACCAGTACCTTTTCCAGCGCGAACTGTTCGCGCCGGTTGAGGGTGAACTTCAGCTCGGCCAGCACTTCCATGATGATCGGCCGGAATTCCTCAGCCAGTTCATCCTTGGTGAGCGTCGCGGCGGCCTCGGGATCGACGCGCTCCAGCAGACGGGGAAGGACCTGTTCCTTGATCTTGTGAACGGACGCTTCAAAGCCCTGCGGTCCGGCATCGGGCGCGTGTTCGGCGTTGGCGCGATCGGACAGGCGCTGCATCGCGTCGGCATTGCGCTGCATCTGGCTGGTCGGTGCGGACAGCGGGTCGAGCGGCGCTTCCGTGGGCAGCGCCGTCATGTCGAGCGGTGGGAATTGATCGCCGCCCCTGATCTCTTCCTTGGGCGCGCCGCCCTGCATGGGGCGGGCGATGCCGAAGCCCGGCTTGATGCCCGCGGGTCCATTTTTCCGTCCAAACGCGCTCATGATTCTCCGCCGAAATAATGTGCATCAGCCGTGGCTGCTAAAGGTGAATAAGGTGGAAACTTTGATAAATGGCTAATGCGCCGGGGATGGCGGCGCCGTGACGAAGCGGGGATCGGCGCCGAACCAGCCGCCGATCACCCGCCCGCCTTCGAGCAGGCGCCGGCCCTGAGGGGTGATATGGATGCGTCCCCGATCGACGCGGATATTGCCGGACAGCGCCTGTTCCTGCACGCGCCGGTCGATCTGGCGCATGTCGCCCAGATATTCGCGGACATAAATCTGCTCCAGCCCGCGCGCGTCGAACTCGCCATCATGCCGCTCGATCCGGGCGAGCAGGAACATGGTGATGGACCGGTCGAAGGTCACGGGAAAGGTGATGAGGAAGCAGAGGTTGAAGGAGAGGGAGAGGGCGATAGCGCCCACCAGCGTAGGCGGGTCGAGCCGCAGCCGGCGGCGCAGCGACAGACCTGCGCCGAACAGCAGCAGGGCGGTCAATCCCGCGATGACGACACCCCTGTAGAAGAGGATGCTGACTGTAGCCAGCAGGGGACTGCGAATGAGGCCGATGTAGAGGAGAAAGCCGATCGCCGTCGTCAGCGCATAGGCGAGGGCGAGCGTGGCGAAGGCCTTCATGGCCGGGTTTCCCCGGCTATCGGCGCGATGCAGATCAGGGGCGAGCGGTAGACGCAGGGGAAGGCGGCAGGCGGGCCGCCATGCAGGCGCCATATGGGGTCGCGCGCGGCAAACAGCAGATAATCGATGCGGGCGCTGGCGGCGCGCCGGATGATGTCCTGCGCGGGAAGGGGACGGTTGAAGATCGGCTTCAGCAGCGCCATCCGATCCGCCGCTGCCTTTGCGCCGGAGCCGAAGAGATTGGCCTGCTCATCCGCGACGGCGGGCCAGTGATGGCCGTACAGACCGAAATCCAACACCCGCAGCGTGATCGCGGGATTGTGCTGGATGATCGCCTGTCCGGGCAGATGGTCGTCGGCCCAGCCATAGGCCTGCCGCAGCGCGTAGGCCGTGGGCGGGGAATTATTGACCTCGATCGGGCGCACGGGGAAGAGCGGCGGTCGGATCAGGCGAAGGCCGAACAGGTCCCAGGCAGTGCCGACCGATCCCAGTACCAGCAGGCCGATTGCCAGCGGATGGAGCCTGCGGAAAGACGGCACGCTTTGGGCGAGCCTCAGGGTCCAGATCAGCACGGCCGTCACGGGGAAGAGAACGGCGCGCCAGCCCAGATCATTATTGATGATGGTGGATTTGACGAAGCTGGCGATGATCAGCGCGGTGATCGTGCTCCACAGCAGCAACCGGCGGACGGCAAGGCCATTATCGCTCGGCCGCCGGCGCGTGCGCCAGTAGAGATAGGCGCCAAGGCCGCAAATGCCGAATTCCAGCCCATAGTTGAGGGGGAGCAGGACCAGGCAAAAAAGCTGCGCGGTCGGCGTGTCGGCTGCGAAGACCACGGTGAAGAGGCGAACGCCAAAGGCGATGGGGAAGGCTTCGGGCGCGCGGCCGTGGACAATGTCATGAAACTGGGGGAGGGAAAGCAGAAGGGCCGTCGCGCCCGCGATAAGCAGCGTGGCGTCCCGGCGGGACAGCCGGAGCAGGGTCCAGCCTGCAAGCAGCGGTGCTATGGTGAGGGCAATCCAGGCCGATTCACCGAACATGGTGGCAAAGGCCGCGCCGGCCGCCGCGCCCAGCAGGAGGCGGTTGCCGGGGCCGGCGCGGGTGATCAGCAGCATGCCCGTCCAGGCCGCGACCATGGCGGACACATGATGCGGCACCCAGAGCACCGAGGTGCCGAGCGTGCGGATTTCGGTGTTCCAACTGTCGAGTTCCGGTTCGATCCGGTGGACGACCAGATAGCGCAGCAGCATGAACAGCAGGTCCGCGCCAGCGACGAAACTCAGCAGGATGGCCAGGATCAGCAGGCGGCGGTCGCGACCGGGGCGGATGAAGGCTGCGTCTGCGGCAATGCGCCAGAGCAGGGCGACCACGCCGAAGCCTGTCCAGTAGACCGTGCCCGCGAAGGCCATGCGGGCGCTGATGGCGTCGCTGCCAAGCCATTTGATCGCGGCGGGCCAGATGTAGAAATAATGATAATAGCCCGCAATGCCGTCGCGCGCGAAGAAGGGGTCGGAAAAGGGGATGCCCTGGCGGACGATCTGCTCGACCACGGCCGCATGCTTGACCATGTCGAGGACGATCAGGCTCTGGTAGAGGCGGTGATCGATGTCGGCGTCGACCAGGCTCCAGGCGCAGATCAGCCACCAGAGGAACGCGATCAGCAGGAAAGGGGACAGCGATGCGCCGCGATCCCTTTCCTTGAGCAGGGGCGCGCCCCACAGGGCGAGCGCGGCGTTCGGCAGGACCATGCCCGCCATGCCGGCAACGCGGATCAGCAACGTGTCGAAAACGGGCAGGATCGCAAGGCCCAGCAGCATGGCCCAGCCGATCCGCTGCCAATAGGTTTCGATTGCGAGTCCCGTGCCGGACAGCAGGCGAACCAGGCCCAGGCCTGGCAGATACAAGACCAGCGGCGCCAGCAATGTGGCGAGGGCAAGGCCCGCAAGGTCTTGGAACATATAGGACATGGATACTCCCCAACTGAGCATCCGATTACCGGTGCAAAGTTAAGGAGCTGCTAACCAAAAAGACCGCGGCCTTTTGCATTCGGGTAGCGGTTAGGCCGGGCGGTGCGTCAGCCCGCATGCTCCGCAAGGACGGTCAGGCCCTTTTCATTGACCTCGGCAAAGCCGCCGCGCACCGGGATGACTTCGGGCGCGCCGCCGGCGCTGGCGAAGATCTGGATCGCGCCGTCGCGAACGGTCGACATGAAAGGCGCGTGGCCTTCCAACACGCCGAAGTCGCCATCGGTGCCGGGCACGACCACCTGATAGACCTCTTCCGAGCGGACGAGCTTTTCCGGGGTCACGAGTTCGAAATGCAGTGCCATTTTTCAAATCCTCCCCCTCCCGCAGGCGGGAGGGTGCGTCGGGTCGGTCAAGCCCCCGGCTTGACCTAAACAGCGCGGGGCGCTGTTTACCCAAAGCAGGGGTGGGTGCGATTGCGCGAGCAATCGCCTGCAACATTTTGGGATAGGCCGACGCTCGCTTCGTTCGCGGCCTACCCCTTAATCCCCTCCCGCTTGCAGGAGGGGAGACTTTGTTCAGCTTACGCCGCTTCCGCAGCCAGCTTCTTTGCCTTTTCGATGGCTTCGTCGATACCGCCGACCATGTAGAAGGCGTTTTCGGGCAGATGGTCGTATTCGCCTTCGACCACGGCCTTGAACGACTTCACCGTGTCCTCGATCTGGACGAACTTGCCCGAGATGCCGGTGAAGACCTCCGCGACGTGGAAGGGCTGCGACAGGAACTTCTGGATTTTGCGGGCGCGGGCGACGGTCAGCTTGTCCTCTTCCGACAGCTCGTCCATGCCCAGGATCGCGATGATGTCCTGAAGCGACTTGTACTTTTGCAGGATCGCCTGAACCGCACGGGCGGTTTCGTAGTGCTCTTGCCCCACGACGCGGGGTTCCAGAACGCGGCTGGTCGAGTCCAGCGGGTCGACCGCCGGATAGATGCCCAGTTCCGAAATGGCGCGGTTGAGAACGGTGGTGGCGTCCAAGTGCGCGAACGAGGTCGCCGGCGCCGGGTCGGTCAAATCGTCCGCGGGGACGTACACGGCCTGAACCGAGGTGATCGAACCCTTGTTGGTCGAGGTGATGCGCTCCTGAAGGGCGCCCATGTCGGTGGCGAGGGTCGGCTGATAGCCCACGGCCGAAGGAATACGGCCGAGCAGAGCCGACACTTCCGCGCCCGCCTGGGTGAAACGGAAGATGTTGTCGACGAAGAACAGCACGTCCTGGCCTTCCTGATCGCGGAAATATTCCGCGATGGTCAGGCCCGACAGGGCGACGCGCGCGCGGGCGCCCGGGGGCTCGTTCATCTGGCCGTAAACCAGCGCAACCTTCGAGCCTTCGCTGATCGCGTTGCCGTCGGCGTCCTTGGCGATAACGCCGGCGTCGAGGAATTCGTGATAGAGGTCGTTGCCCTCACGGGTCCGCTCACCGACGCCCGCGAACACCGAGGTGCCGCCATGGCCCTTGGCGATGTTGTTGATCAGTTCCTGGATGAGCACGGTCTTGCCGACGCCCGCGCCGCCGAACAGGCCGATCTTGCCGCCCTTGGCATAGGGAGCGAGAAGGTCGATGACCTTGATGCCGGTGACGAGGATCGAGGCGTCGGTCGACTGGTCGACGAATTCCGGCGCCTTGGCGTGGATCGGGGCGGTGACGGTGGTGGCGACCGGGCCGCGCTCGTCGATCGGCTCACCGACGACGTTCAGGATGCGGCCGAGCGTGGCCGGGCCGACGGGAACGCTGATCTGCGCGCCGGTGTCGGTGACTTCCTGACCGCGGGTCAGGCCGTCGGTCGAGTCCATCGCGATGGTGCGGACGGTGTTCTCACCCAGATGCTGGGCGACTTCCAGCACCAGACGCTGGCCGTTATTGCTGGTTTCCAGCGCCGAGAGGATCGAGGGGAGAGCATCGGGGAAGGTCACGTCGACGACAGCGCCGATGACCTGCGAGATGCGGCCTACATTGTTGGTGGTTGCCATGACTGCTTCCTTGCGTGCGTGATCTTTAAAGGGCTTCGGCGCCCGAGATGATTTCGACGAGTTCGGTGGTGATCGCGGCCTGACGGCTGCGGTTATACTGAATGGTCAGCTTGTTGATGAGGTCACCGGCATTGCGGGTCGCATTGTCCATGGCGGTCATCGAGGCGCCCTGTTCGGACGCGTTGTTTTCCAGCAGCGCCTTGAAGATCTGCACCGTGATGTTGCGCGGCAGCAGGTCGTCGAGGATCGCTTCCTCGCTCGGTTCATATTCCACCGTCGCGCCGATGGCGTTGCGATCGGCATCGGCGGGAATCTTGACCGGGATGATCTGCTGCTCGGTCGGAATCTGGACGAGCGCCGACCGGAAACGCGAGAAGAAGAGATGCGCGACGTCGAACTTGCCGTTCAGATACATCTGCGTCAGCTCATGCGCGACCTCTTCGGCCTGCCCATAGCCCGGTTCCTTGGCGCCGGTCGTGTCATATTGCGCGACGATCATGCCGGGGAAGGTGCGGTTGATGACCGGACGGCCCTTGCGGCCGATGAGGTAGAAGCGGACTGTCTTGCCAGCCTCGATCAGTTCCTGCGCCTTGGCGCGGGCAGCCTTGACGATGTTCGCGTTGAACGCGCCGGCAAGACCACGGTCGGAATTGGCGACGACCAGCAGATGGACCTCATCCTTGCCGGTGCCCGCGAGCAGCGGGGAAGCGCCTTCGCCCGAACCGCCCGCGATCTTCGACGCGAGGCTGGCGACGACCGCTTCCAGACGGCCCGAATAGGGGCGGGCGGCTTCGGCGGCGGCCTGCGCCTTGCGCAGCTTCGCGGCGGCGACCATCTGCTTCGCCTTGGTGATCTTCTGGGTCGACTTCACCGACCCGATGCGCAGCTTCAGTTCCTTGAGGCTAGCCATAGTTCAAATATTCCGAGCAAGGGCCAGACGGCCCGCGAGACCAAAGAAACCGACGCCTATGGCGCCTTCGAACCAGCGCATCGCGCCGCTCTGCCCGACCTTGCGCCCCGCCTTCATGGCAAGAGCGGCGAGGAGGGCGCACCAGAAGAAGCCCAGCCCATAGACGATCGCGATCAGGAGCATGCCCTGCCACGGCGCGTCCGGGCCGGTGCCGACGAACTGCGGCAGCGCGGCGAGGAAGAAGATCGCGACCTTCGGGTTCAGCACGGTGCTGATGAAACCCTGGGTGAAGGGCGACCCGCCGATCCGCAGCTTGGGGGTTTCCGATGCGGGCGCGGGCTTCACAGCGCCGCGCAGCATCGAAAGGCCGAGCCAGGCAAGGTAGATCGCGCCCGCAATCTTCACCGCCATGAACAGCCCCGGCACCGCGTTCAACACGCTGAGGAAGCCAAAGCCGCACAGTGCCATGTAGAACAGCCCGCCGAGCTGGATGCCGCCGATCGCCGCCATTCCCGCCTTCAGCCCACGGCGCGCCGCGTGACCGGCCACCAGCATGGTGTCCGGTCCCGGCAACAGCACCAGACCGATCGCCATGACGGTCCAGGCGAGGAGGGAATGGGCGGTCAGCACTGCGTCTTAGGCGAAGGTCTTGCCGAACGAGTCCAGCGCGGCCTTCAGCTTCGCCTTCGGCTCGTCGCCCAGATCCTTGCTGTCGCGGATCGCGGCGAGGACGTCGGCATGGTCGTGACGCAGATAGGCGAGCATCAGCTCCTCATAGCGGGTCACGTCCTTGACCGGGACGCTGTCGAGATAGCCGTTGGTGCCGGCGAAGATCGACGCGGTCTGCTCTTCGAAGGGCAGGGGCGAGAACTGGGCCTGCTTCAGCAGCTCAGTGAGGCGCGCGCCACGGTTCAGCAGCTTCTGGGTCGAAGCGTCAAGGTCCGAACCGAACTGGGCGAAGGCCGCCATTTCGCGATACTGCGCCAGCTCCAGCTTGATCGAGCCGGAAACCTTCTTCATCGCCTTGGTCTGCGCGGCGGAACCGACGCGCGACACCGACAGGCCCACGTTGATGGCCGGACGGATGCCCTGGTAGAAGAGGTTGGTTTCAAGGAAGATCTGGCCGTCGGTGATCGAGATCACGTTGGTCGGGATGTAGGCCGACACGTCGCCCGCCTGCGTCTCGATGATCGGCAGCGCGGTCAGCGAGCCGGCGCCATTGGCGTCATTCATCTTGGCCGCACGCTCCAGCAGGCGGCTGTGCAGGTAGAAGACGTCGCCCGGATAGGCTTCGCGGCCCGGAGGACGACGCAGCAGCAGCGACATCTGACGATAGGCGACGGCCTGCTTGGACAGATCGTCATAGACGATCACGGCATGCATGCCGTTGTCGCGGAAGAATTCGCCCATGGTGACGCCGGTATAGGGCGCCAGATACTGAAGCGGAGCGGGTTCCGAAGCGGTCGCGGCGACGACGATCGAATATTCCATCGCGCCATTTTCTTCGAGCTGCTTGACGATCTGCGCGACGGTCGAGCGCTTCTGGCCGACGGCGACGTAGATGCAGTAGAGCTTCTTGCTCTCGTCATCGCCCGCGTTGATGCCCTTCTGGTTGATGAAGGTGTCGATCGCGACGGCGGTCTTGCCGGTCTGGCGGTCGCCGATGATCAGCTCGCGCTGGCCACGGCCGACGGGGACGAGGGCGTCGATCGCCTTGAGGCCGGTCTGCACGGGTTCGTGCACCGACTTGCGGGGGATGATGCCCGGCGCCTTGACTTCGACGCGCATGCGCTTGTCGGCAACGATCGGGCCTTTGCCGTCGATCGGGTTGCCGAGGCCGTCCACTACGCGGCCCAGCAGGCCCTTGCCGACCGGAACGTCGACGATGGTGCCGGTGCGCTTGACGGTGTCGCCTTCCTTGATCTCGGCGTCCGAGCCGAAGATCACGATGCCGACATTGTCGGCTTCGAGGTTGAGCGCCATGCCCTGCACGCCATTGGCGAACTCGACCATTTCGCCCGCCTGGACGTTGTCGAGGCCATGGACGCGGGCGATGCCGTCACCCACGGTCAGCACGGAACCGACTTCGCTCACCTGCGCTTCGGTGCCGAAATTGGCGATCTGGTCCTTGATGACCTTCGAAATTTCTGCGGCGTTGATATCCATGTTCAGCCTTTCATCGCCTGGGCGAGCGTGTTCAATCTGGTGCGGATGGAGGAATCGATCATCTGGCTGCCGATCTTCACGACCAGCCCGCCCAGGATCGCGGGATCGACCTTGGCATCGACCGCGACATCGCGGCCGACGCGCGCCCGCAGGCTCTGTTGCAGGGCGGTGATCTGATTACCGTCGAGCGGATGCGCGCTCGTCACTTCGGCGCGGGCCTCGCCCTTGTGATTCGACAGCAGCGTCTCATAGGCGCGGATGACCGCAGGCAGCTGCGAAAGGCGGCGGTTTTCGGCCAGCACGCCCAGGAATTTCGTCGTCAGCGCGTCGATCCCCATGGAGGATGCGACTGCGGCGATCGTCTTGCCCTGCGCGTCACGGCTGAGCACGGGGCTGTTGATCAAGCCCTTGAAATCAGCCGATTCGGCAATCGCCGCCTTGAGTGCCGCAAGACTCGCCGCGACGGTGTCGAGCGTCTTGCCGTCGCGGGCCAGATCGAACAGCGCCACCGCATAGCGGCCGCTGAGGCTGGCCTGAATACCGCCGGTCGTCTCCACGCGCTTACCGTCCTCCACTTGATTCCTGGCACTTGATTTGCCGGTCATGCAAAAAGGGGGCGCGGTCTGATCCGTCCCGGTCCCCTGTTGGGGGGCCGGTTAGCAGCGGGATTATGACTATGCAAGTCATGGAACGCGATTTGACCGTCAGTATGAAATCATCGCGATTTGACTGAGTTTTTATAATGCCGGAATCGGCTATTTTCCGGCGTCGGGCGGCGTCAGCCGGCCTTTCTGGCAATGGTAGACGATCCGCTCATTGGGCTGGGCGGGCAGCAGGGCGGCAAGATCGCGCTGGAGCGAGGCGATTTTCGCCAGCATCGTGGAATCGCTGCCACAACCCTTGATCGGGTCGCCCCGGAGCGCCCGAACCTTCGCCATGGTGTCGATATCGGGCAGCCAACGCTGAACCCGCAGCGTGCCCGTGGCCGGATCGAAACGGCTGACCGTTACGAAATTACGGTCGTCGGGGATGCTCGCCCGCTGCCAGACGATGCCCGAGGACACATATTGGGTGTCGCCATCGACGCAGCCGCCGTCGGCCCAGTTGAATCCGATGTCATTGGGTTCGGACACGGTGAGACGGCTGCGATTCACGTCCGCGCGGCAAATATTGTCACCCGTCCAGGCATAGGCATTATTGGCGGTGACGCCCTTGTCCTCGGGCAGCTTGATCCGTTCATCGATGCTGGAAAAGCTGGGCTTCAGGAAGAACAGCCCGATCGCGCCGAACAGCAGCAGGCCGCCGCCCGCCAGCCACCATGTGGCGCGCTTTTCCCGCCCCTGGCTGTAGAACAGCCCGCCAGCGCCGAGTCCCAGCACTGCCAGTGCCAGCAGCACGGCGGCGCCAGCCATCGCATTTTCGCGGGCGGAGATGACGTCGCGCTCGGCAGTGTCGCGGGCCTTGTCCATGGCGGCTTCGCGGGCATCGGCGCGGGCGCGTTCGGATTGCTCGCTCTGCGCTTGCTCGCGCTGGGTGAGCGCGGCTTCGGTAGCGTCGGCCTCCGCCATGGAGCGGCAGGGACCGACGGTATGCAGCGAAGACACGCCTGCCTGACGCAGGAAAGAGGCGACCTCGCGCCAGGAAACGGCGAATCCGAATTCCGCATCATTGCCGTCCGACACCGATCCGAAGCTGTTGACGCCCAGCACGCGTCCGCAATCATCGACCAGCGGGCCGCCGCTATTGCCTGCCGCAAGTGGCGCCGTATGCAGCACCGTGTCGAAAGTCTGGCTCGCCCGGCCGGACGAAACCGTGCCGCTGGTCTTCACCGTGCCCAATGGCTCGACCAACTGCTTGAGGCCCAGGCCCTGCGCCCGATCGACCGTGCCCGGATAGCCGATGGCGGTGACATGCTGGCCGTCGCTGACCGCGCCGGCATAAAATGTGCTGACGGGGAGGCTTCCTTCCTCCAGCTGGATCAGCGCCAGATCGTTGCCCGGCGAAAAGGCGATGATCCTGCCGCCATAGGTCCTGGTCCCTTCCGAAGGAATCACGCCGATGACGAGGTTCTTCTCCTCCCGCGTCAGTTCGACCACATGGGCGTTGGTGATGATCTTGTCCGGCGCGACCGCAAAGCCGCTGCCATGGCCGACGAAATAGGCGTCGGAACCATTGGTCGCGACCAGCACGACGCGAACCACCCCGCGAGCGGCGGCGGCGATATCCTGCTGCTCCGCACGTGCGCCCATCGGCGCAACGAGGGCGAGGAGCGCGGCCAGAACAGGGGCAAGGCGACGGAATAAGGCGACCATGATTTGCGGCATTCATATGCGATGGTGGGATTGAGGCAATGCGGAAATATGCGAAACCGCTTTTTGACCGCAAGCGGCGGGAAGTCTGGCGCCTTTCAACCGGCTATCCCATATGCATGACCGATATGAGACATATGGAAGTCCCGAAGCACGCCCTGCCAGACGCCGATGCCTGCTGGGATGCGTTTATCCGCCGGGATCGCGCTCTGGATGGCCGGTTCGTCGGCGCGGTGCTGACCACGGGCATCTATTGCAAGCCGAGCTGCGCGGCGCGGCATCCCAGGCGTGAGAACATGATCTTCCTGCCCGATCCGGAAGCGGCGCGGGCGGCAGGTTTTCGGGCCTGCCTGCGCTGTCGCCCCGATGAGATCGGGCGCGACCGGCTGGCGGTGGCGGCGGCCACGGCCTTTATCGCGGCGGCCGAAACGCCGCCTTCGCTGGAGGAGGTCGCGGCCCATGCCGGCTATGCGCCGCATCATTTTCATCGCTTGTTCAAGCGTGAAACGGGGATGACGCCTGCCGCTTATGCCCGCTCGCTGCGCGCCGAGCGTTTGAAAAGCGCGCTGGAGGAAGGGGGGAGCGTCACCGGGGCCATTTATGAAGCGGGCTATAATGCGCCCAGCCGTGCCTATGCCGATGCGGAGCGGCATCTGGGCATGACCCCCAGCGCCTGGAAGGACGGGGGACGGGGCGTGGTGATTCGGCATGCGGTGGTGGCCACCAGCCTGGGGCCGGTGCTGGTGGCCGGGACCGCGCGGGGCCTGTGCCGGATCAGCTTTGACGAGGATGAGGCGGATTTGCGCCGGCGCTTTCCCAAGGCGGAAATCCTGCCGGCGGGCGCGGCGTTGTCGACCTTGGCGGCACAGGTCGCGCGGTTGATCGATGATCCGGCGGCACCGCTCGATCTGCCGATGGACGTGCGTGGAACAGCTTTTCAGCAGGCGGTCTGGGCAGCGCTCCGCGCGATACCGCCGGGCGAGACGCGGACCTATGGCGAAATCGCGGCGGCGATCGGCCGGCCGGGGGCGGTACGGGCGGCGGGGACGGCGTGTGGGAATAATAACCTCGCCGTGTTGATCCCTTGCCACCGGGTGTTGCGGAGCGATGGCAGTCTGGGCGGCTATGCTTATGGGGTTGAGCGCAAGAAGCTGCTGCTGGAGCGGGAGAAGGGGTGAGCGTTTCCTTATGAGCATAGGTGCTCCTGCGAAGGCAGGAGCCCAGTTCCGAGGCTGCGATCATCATGAGATGGCGGGACTGGGTTCCTGCCTGCGCAGGAACACCGGCTTAATGCCCCTTCAGTCGTTCCATGATGGCGCGCCGCTGGGCTTTGCTCATGCCACGCCAACGGGCGATCTCATCCACCGTTCGTCCGCAGCCGGTGCAGATGCGCCCCGCCTTGTCGAGCTTGCAGATGTTGACGCAGGGGCTTTCCATGGGGGTTCAGGCCATCACATGAAGCTGTAGGGATCGACGTCCACCGCTACCCGCGTGCCCGATTTCCACGTAAGGTTGCCCAGCCATTCGCGGATGGCGCCCTGCACGTCCATCTGCCGCGTGGCGTGGATCAGCAGACGATGGCGATGCCGTCCGCGCAGCACGGAAAGCGGCGCGGGCGCGGGGCCATAGACGCGCATCCCCTCGATCAAGGGCGCGGACTTGCCGATCAGCCGGGCCACCTCGGCGGCTTCGTCGGCATCCTCGCTGGAGATGATGATCGCGGCGAAGCGGCCGAAGGGCGGGGCGTTGGCGTGGCGCCGATTGGCCGTCTCGACCTCGTAGAATCGTTCCGAATCGCCCGCGATCAGCGCCTTGATGACCTCCGCCTCGGGCATGCGGGTCTGGATGAAGACCCGGCCCGGCTTCTGGCCGCGTCCGGCCCGGCCCGCCACCTGCACGATCTGCTGGAAGGTGCGTTCCGACGCGCGCAGGTCGCCGCCCTCAAGGCCCAGATCGGCGTCGATCACGCCCACCAGCGTCAGGTTGGGGAAATGATAGCCCTTGGTGACCAGCTGGGTGCCGATGATGATGTCGACCGCGCCCGCCTCCACCGATTTCACGAACTCCGCGACCTTGGCCGGGGACCAGAGCGTGTCGGATGTCACGATGGCCGTGCGCGCCTGCGGCCAGAGCGCCTTCACCTCGTCCGCGATCCGCTCGACGCCGGGGCCGCAGGCGACCAGCGAATCCTCCTCCTTGCACTCCGGGCAGAAGCGTGGGGCGGGGATCACATGGCCGCAATGATGGCAGGCCAGCCGCCGGGTCAGCCGATGCTCGACCATCCAGGCGGTGCAATTGGGGCATTGGAAGCGATAGCCGCAATGGCGGCACAGCGTCAGCGGCGCATAGCCCCGCCGGTTGAGGAACAGCAGGCTCTGCTCTGCCTTCGCCATATTCTCGTCAATGGCACGGACCAGCGGCGGAGCGATCCAGCGGCCGCGCTCGGGCGGGTCGCTGAGCAGGTTTACCTGCTCGATCGCGGGCATGGTCGCGCCGCCGAAGCGGGAGGGCAGTTTGATCTCGCGATAGCGGCCCAGTTCCACCTGATGCCGCGTTTCGATCGCGGGCGTGGCGGAGGCGAGGATGACCGGGAATTTTTCGATCAGGCCCCGCATCACCGCCACGTCGCGGGCGTGATAATGGACCCCGTCCTCCTGTTTGAAGCTGGCTTCATGCGCTTCGTCGACGACGATCAGGCCGAGATCGGGATAGGGCAGGAACAACGCCGATCGGGCGCCGACCACCACCGGCGCCTCGCCCGCCGCGATCGCCCGCCATGCCCGCCGCCGCTCGCTCTGGCGCAGGCCGCTGTGCCAGTTGACCGGCACCGTGCCGAAGCGCTTCTCGAACCGTTCGAGAAATGGTTCGGTCAGCGCGATTTCGGGCAGCAGCACCAGTATCTGCCGCTTTTCCCGAATGGCGGCGGCGATGGCTTCGAAATACACCTCCGTCTTGCCGGATCCGGTCACGCCGTCCAGCAGGAAGGGGGCAAAGGCCCGTTCCCTGACCGCTGCGATGAACTGGTCGGCGGCGGCGCCCTGTTTGTCGGACAAGAGGGGTGGCGCATGGCCGGGATCGGGCATGGGGAAGGGCGTATCGACGCTGACTTCCATCGCTTCGAAGGCGCCTGCCTTGATCAATCCGCGAATCACCGCGTCGCTCACCCCGCCGATCATCGCCAGCTCGCGGATCAGCCCCTGCCGCTCGCCGATGCGCTCCATCGCCTGTGTGCGCTGCTCGGTCATGCGGTCCGGCAGGTCGCCGGTGGCGCGATATTCGATGACGGTGCGCGCGCCCTCCAGTGCCGCCATCGACGCCAGCGTCATGCGCAGCACGGCGGCGATCGGCGCCAGATAATAGTCCGCCGTCCACTCGATCAGGCGACGCACCGTTTCGGGCACCGGTGGCGCATCGACCAGCCCGACGATATTGCGCAGGCGATTGTCGCCCACCGTCTCGATATCGGGGAAGCTATCCTCTTCCCACACGACGCCGACGATCTGGCGCGGCCCCAGCGGCGCGACGACGATGCTGCCGGGCCTGGCGTCCATCCCGTGCGGCACGCGATAATCGAGCGGCCCCAGGGCGGCGTTCAGCAGGATGACACGGGCGCGCGAACTCATCGCCCCTTCCCTAATGGCCGGGGCTGGGGAGGCAAGGCGGGATGTGTCAGATTTTCCAGCTCAATGTCAGCCAGGGGACATGGGCGACGGCATCGGGCCGGTTTTCGCGAAAGGTCTGTTGCCGCATATAGAGCAGCTGGACGTCGATCGCTTTGGTAATCGGATGGCGCAGGCCGATCTGGTTGCGCATGACCGCAAGGCCAGTCTTGTCGCTGGGCCTGGCGCGATTGAGGTGGAACATGAGTTCGGTCGCCGCGATCAGCGTCCACTGCTTCGCGCCGTCCAGCGGCACGGCAGCCTGCACCCGCTGACGCAGGCGCCAGCTCGCCCTGTCGGCGGTGTCGAAGAAACGCTGCTCCAGCCGGGTGCGGCTGAGCCAGATGCCCTTGGTCAGCGTCATCTGCTCGAACAGGCGCATTTCCTGTTCAGGACCGGAGTGGAAATAGGCCATGCCGCCGCCGATCTGCACGCCCGTCGCAATGCGGTGGTCCAGCGAGAGGCGCGCGCTCTGCTGGTCGCCATTGGACGCGTCGCGGCGGAAACGCTGGCTGGTGTCGATGGTGACGATATCGGCATCGCTCGCCTTGATGACGATCGATTCGGTCATCCAGCCCTGCGTCTCGCTGGTGGCGGCGAGGGCGGGCGGGGCGGCGCAACTTGCGATGAGGGCGAGCGCGTCCCATATCATGCGAGGACGCTGAAGAGGAAGCATGGATCGGTCCTTTGGAAAGGTCCCGTGGTCATAATGTTGCGTCATGGTCAAGGTAAAGGCCTTCGCGCGGCAATAATGGCTTATCCCGCCATCAGCGGCTAAAGGGGACGCGATTCGCTTATCCTCCCCGGAGCCAGGACCCATGAAATTCTTCGTCGACACCGCCGACACCAACGAAATCCGCGAGCTTGCCGCCACCGGCCTGCTGGATGGTGTCACCACCAATCCCTCGCTGATCCACAAATCGGGCCGCAAGTTCCTGGAAGTGGTGGAAGAAATCTGTGGCCTGGTCGAAGGCCCCGTGTCCGCCGAGGTGGTGGCGTTGGACCATGAGACGATGATGAAGGAAGCCGCCGTGTTGCGGAGACTGGCGGACAATGTCTGCATCAAGGTGCCGCTGACCATCGACGGGCTCAAGACCTGCAAGGCGCTGACCAGCGAGGGCGTGATGGTGAACGTCACCCTCTGCTTCTCCGCCAATCAGGCGCTGCTGGCGGCCAAGGCGGGCGCGAGCTTCATCTCGCCCTTTGTCGGCCGTCATGACGATAATGGCTTTGACGGCATGAAGCTGATCGAGGATATCCGCCTGATCTACGACAATTATTCCTTCGCCACCGAAATCCTGGTCGCCTCGGTCCGCCACCCCATCCATGTGCTGGAGGCCGCGAAGATCGGCGCCGACGTGATGACCGCGCCGCCCTCCGTCATCAAGGCGCTGTTCAACCATGTGCTGACCGACAAGGGCATTGCCGGCTTCCTGGCCGACTGGGAAAAGACCGGCCAGTCGGTCCTCTGATTTTTGAAGGGGGAAGGGCGCGCGGGGAACCGGCGCCCTTTTTCTGTCGAAACCGGTCGGCCCCTGCGACATTCTCTCCCATGAAGGAGAGAGTCGATGTTCATCGCGGTCTATTGGTGGCGGGTCCACCCCGGCAAGGAAGAGCAGTTCCGCAAGGCCTGGCGCCGGGGAACCGACCTGATCCGCGAAAAATATGGCAGCTATGGATCGCGGCTGCATCGCGACGCGGACGGGCGGTTCGTCGGCTATGCCGAGTGGCCCGACGAAGCGACCTGGCGAGCGGCCTTCGAGCGGAAGATGGTCTATGACGATCCGGAAACCCGTGCCGCCTTTGTCGACGCCATTGCCGAAGTACCGCCCGACGCCGATCCCATCTTCACCATGACCGTGACCGACGATCTGCTGCTGCGGACGCGGAACCGATAAGCGGTTCGGGTGGCGCTAGACCGATCGGCCTAGCGCGACAGCGGCAGGCCCGTCCGCCTTCCAGCCGATCCCTACCACCTTTTACCCCTTGGCCTGTCCCGATGCGCTGATGCGCTCGCCGATACAGGCTCTATCAGTTGATGCTTGCCAAGCCCTTAGAAAAAGGAGGGAAAGAGCATCGCCACCAGCGCATCCTGTCCCGCTTTGCCGGCTCCTCCGGCCGTCGAAGCATCCGCTGCCGTCGCCTATCGGCGCGACATTGACGGGCTGCGCGCTTTGGCGGTCCTGCCCGTGCTGTTCTTCCATGTCGACCTCTGGCCCTTTTCCGGGGGCTTTGTCGGCGTCGATATCTTCTTCGTCATTTCCGGCTATCTGATCGCCTCGATCATCGCGCGGGAACTGGAACAGGGGCGGTTCAGCCTGACCCATTTCTACGCGCGGCGCATCCGACGGATATTCCCCGCCTTGTTCGCGACGATCGCCGTGACCATAGTGGCGGGCAGCCAGATCCTGCTGCCGCTGGATTATCGCGCTCTGGGGATGAGCGCGGTGGCGACGGTGCTGTTCGCCAGCAACCTCTATTTCGCGCGGCACAGCGGTTATTTCGGCGTCGCCGCAGAGGAGGCGCCGCTGTTGCACACATGGTCGCTGGCGGTGGAGGAGCAATTCTACATCCTCTTCCCGCTGCTCATGCTCTGCGCCTTCTGGACGGGCGGGCGGACCCGGCTCCTGTTGGGCGCGATGGCGCTCCTGTCTTTCGGCGCTGCGTTGTTGCTGGTCGACCGGACGCCGATCCTCGCCTTTTACCTGCCCTTTCCCCGCGCATGGGAGTTTCTGGCCGGGGCGTTGCTGGCGACCGGTCTGTTGCCGCCATTGCGGAGCCGGTTCGCAGCGCAGCTTGGCGCGCTTGCCGGCATCGCGTTGATCGGTTGGGCGGTGGCCAGTTTTTCCAGCGCGACCATCTTTCCCGGTCTGAACGCACTCTGTCCCGTGCTGGGGGCGATGCTGATCCTGCATGCGGGACGCACCGGATCGGCCGTCAGCCGGATGCTGGGCAGCGCGGTCCCGGTGGCGATCGGCCGCATCTCCTATTCACTCTATCTCTGGCACTGGCCGATCGTCGTCTTCTGGACCTATCGCACCGACGGCGACTGGCGCTTTCGGGAACAGGTGCTGATCATCCTGCTGTCGATTCTCGTCGCCGCTCTCTCCTGGCGGTTCGTCGAGGAGCCGTTCCGCAAGGCGCGCGGCTTCACGACGGCGCGCGCCTTCGCCTTTGCCGGCGCGATGGTCGCGGCGGGATGCGGGGCGGGGGCCTTGCTCTATTTCTCCGGCGGCCTGCCCGCACGGGTGGCGCCGTCCGTCGCGGCGCTCGACGCGGCAAGCCGGAGCATGGCCTATCTGCCTGAGCGTTGCTCGGGCATGGCGCCGCTGCGCGACCGGGCGTTATGCGCGGTCGGCGCGCGCAACGGCTCGGCGCCCAGCTTTCTGCTGTGGGGCGATTCGCACGCCCATGCGCTGAAACCCGCGTTCGACCAGGCGGCGGATGCGCTGGGGCTTTCCGGGCGGATCGCTTCCTATCCTGCCTGTCCGACGCTGTTGGGGCTGGATCGGCTGGATCAGCCGCCGAGCCATGATTGCAGTGCGTTCAATGCGCAGGTGCTGGCGATGCTGCGCGACAGACCGTCCATCCGCACAGTCTTTCTCGTGTCCCGCTGGGGCCTGTGCGCCAATGGTCGCCGTCCCGAAGGCGGCACGCCCTGCTATCTGGGCCGGGATGAGGATGACGACAGGAGCCTCACTCGCGATGCGGCGCTGTTCCGCCTGGGCCTGAAGGAAACGGTGCGGACGCTGACGGCGATGGGCAGGCGTGTCATATTGGTCGCGCCCATTCCGGAATTCCGCCGCAGCGTGCCGGAAACGCTCGCGCGGGCGGAACTTTACAGCGAACCGTCGCGGCTGGCGCTGTCGCAGGCGGATTATCTGCGCCGCCAGCGGGGCGTGTTCGGCGCGTTCGATGAGATGCGGCGGCGTTTCGCGGTCGGCATCATCTATCCGCACCATCTCCTCTGCCGGACCGGCCATTGCGCGATCATGGCGCATGGCGTGCCGCTTTACGCCGATGACGACCATCTGTCGCGTCAGGGCAGCCTGCTGCTGAGCGGCATGGTGTATGAGGCGATGCGGCCGATCCGGGTCGCGGCGGAGAAAAGCCGGGCCAGAGTGATTTCGAGCCAGATGGAATCGTCTGGCGGCTCGGAAATCACGGAAAACAAAGAACGACTCTAAAGGTTGAGCCGGGGGAAATGGCGACCCCGACAGGATTCGAACCTGTGACCATTCGCTTAGAAGGCGAATGCTCTATCCAGCTGAGCTACGGGGCCGTCAGCGGCTCGATAGCGGGGCTTGGCCTCCCGCGCAATCATGCGCGGCATTGCTTTTGGCTGAATGCCATTTATGCACAGGGGCATGAGCGATGCGGGGATCAGGAAAATCGACGCCTATGCACTGGGCGCGCGCCCATTGCGCTATTTCGATTTCTGCATGGCGGGGTTCGTCGCCATATTGCTGCTGTCCAACCTGATCGGCGCGGCAAAGCTGTCGACCGTCGGCGGCTTCACCTTCGGCGCGGGCATCCTGTTCTTTCCGCTGGGCTATGTGCTGGGCGACGTGCTGACCGAAGTCTACGGCTATGCGCGGGCGCGGCGCTGCGTCTGGGCCGGGTTCGGCGCGATGCTGTTCATGGCGCTGATGAGCTGGGTGGTGGTGAAGCTGCCTCCGGCGGAGGGCTGGCCTGATCAGAATGCCTATGAGGCTGTGTTCGGCAGCACCTGGCGCATCGTCTTCGCTTCGGTCACGGCCTTCTGGGCGGGCGAATTCGCCAACAGCTTCGTGCTCGCCAGGATGAAGCTGCTGACGCAGGGCAGGCATTTGTGGACCCGCACTATCGGGTCCACCATCGTCGGACAGGGGGTGGACAGCCTGCTCTTTTATCCGCTGGCCTTCTATGGCGACTGGACCGACCGGCAGGTGCTGACCGTGATGGTCACGAACTGGCTGATGAAAGTGACCTGGGAAGCGGTGCTGACGCCCGTCACCTATATGGTGGTCGGCGGCCTCAAGCGCGCGGAGGGGCTGGACGTCTATGACGAAGGCACGAATTTCACGCCCTTCCGCGCCAGCCTCTGATCAATCCCCCGGATAGCGGGCGCGCACGAAATACAGCCCGTCGGGCGGCGCGTTAAGGCCCAGCGCCGCGCGATCCTGCGCATCCCGGGCCGCTTCCAGATCGGCGATCGACCAGCGGCCCATGCCGACCATGGCCAGGCAACCGACCATCGAACGCACCTGATGATGCAGGAAGGAGCGCGCCTCGGCATGGATGGCGATGCGGTCGCCCTGTCGCTCCACGTCCAGCCGGTCGAGTGTCTTCACCGGACTTTCCGCCTGGCAATGGGCCGATCGGAAGGTGGTGAAGTCATGCCGCCCGACCAGCAATTGCGCGGCGTCCTGCATCGCCTGTTCATCGAGTGGCTGGATCACGCGCCAGCAAAGACCGCTTTCCCATGTCAGCGGCGCGCGGCGATTGGCGATGCGATAGACATAGGACCGGCCGATGCAGGAAAAGCGGGCATGCCAGTCGTCCGCCACGGCTTCACACCCCAGGATCGCCACCGGATGGGGCCGCAGCCGGGCATTGAGCGCTTCCATCAGCCGGAAGGGCGTGATCGCCTTCCCGATCTCGGCATGGGCGCGCATGGCAAGGCCGTGGACGCCCGCATCCGTGCGCCCGGCGGCATGGATCGCGACATTTTCTCCGGTGACGGCATATATGGCGTCCTCGATCGCCTGCTGGACGCTGGGGCCATGGGCCTGCCGCTGCCAGCCCATGAAGGGGCGGCCATCAAATTCGACGGTGAAGGCGAAGCGGGCCATGGGACTCAGGCGTCGATCCGGCTGCCTGCGGGCATGTCATGGCCGCGTAGCAATTCGCCCGCCGACATCGCGCCCTTGCCCGCGCGCTGGATCAGCGTCGGGCGGATGGCGCCGTGGCCGCAGCCGATCAGCAGGCTGTTGTCGAGCAGTTCGCCCGGCCTGCCGCCATGCTCCTCGACATGGGCGGCGAGGACGCGAAAACGTTCGCCGCGATATTCGAAGAAGGCGCCGGGGAAGGGGTTGAAGGCGCGCACCTGCCGCTCGACCTGATGCGCGTCGCGGCTGAAGTCGATCCGCGATTCGGCCTTGTCGATCTTCGACGCATAGGTGACGCCGTCCCCGGGCTGGGGCACGGGCGGATGCTGCGACAGATCGTCCAGCACCTCCACCATCAGCTGCGCCCCGGCCTCGGCCAGTTCCTGCGTCAGCTGGCCTGCGGTCTTGTCCTCGATCGGGGTGATGTGCTTGGCGCGCATCGGCCCGGTGTCCAGCCCCGCCTCCATGTCCATGATGGTGACGCCGGTGATATTATCGCCCGACAGGATCGCGCGCTGGATCGGCGCGGCGCCGCGCCAGCGCGGCAGGAGGGACGCGTGTATGTTCAGGCAACCGAAGCGCGGCGCCTCCAGAATCGGGCGGGGCAGGATGAGGCCATAGGCGGCGACCACCGCGACATCCGCCTTGAGCGCGGCAAAGGCGTCGCGCAATTCCGGGTCCTTGAGCGAAACCGGGGTGCGTATCTCGATGCCCATTTCGTCCGCTTTGGCGTGTACGGGGGATGGACGCAGCGTCTTGCCGCGGCCCGCCGGACGGGGCGGCTGACTATAGATGGCGACGATCTCATGCCCCGCTTTGGCCAGCGCGACCAGCGCCGGAACGGCGAAATCAGGGGTTCCCATATAGATTATGCGCATGACGGCTTCTCAAACCCCTTGTCTCCACGACTTGCAAGCCCTTATTCCGGTTCCATGGCTTCTCCCGAGATCGACGCGCTGACGCAGGCGCTCTCCCGCCTGCCCGGCCTTGGCCCGCGTTCCGCGCGGCGTGCCGTGCTGCATCTGCTCAAGAAGCGCGAATCCGCGCTGGAGCCGCTGCTGCGCGCGCTGGACGCCGTGAACGACCGGCTGGTGACGTGCAGCATATGCGGCAATGTCGATACCGTCGACCCTTGCGGCATCTGCGCTGACCCGCGCCGCGACGCGCGGGCGCTCTGCGTGGTGGAGGATGTGGCGGACCTGTGGGCGCTGGACAAGTCGCGGCTGTTTCCGGGGCGCTTCCATGTGTTGGGCGGGCGGCTCTCGGCGCTGGAGGGGGTGCGGCCGGAGGATCTTTCCATCGATGCGCTGGTCGCGCGGGTCGAGGCGGGCGGCATGGACGAGGTGGTGCTGGCGATGAACGCCACGCTGGAGGGGCAGACGACGGCCCATTATCTGGCGGAGCGGCTGGAGCGGTTTCCGGTGCGCCTGACCCAATTGGCGCATGGCGTGCCGGTTGGTGGCGAGCTGGACTATCTGGACGAAGGCACGCTGGCGCAGGCGCTTAGGGCGCGGCGGCCGATCGCTTGAATTTTCCGGGCTGTTTGATTATTTTGGTGCCATGGCCATTCTACCGATCCTGGAGGCGCCCGATCCGCGCCTGCGTACCATCTCGTCTCCGGTGGAGGCGATCGATGACGATTTGCAGCATCTGATCGATGATATGTTCGAGACGATGTATGACGCGCCGGGCATCGGGCTGGCGGCGATTCAGGTCGGCGTGCCCAAGCGGGTGCTGGTGATCGACCTTCAGGAACCGGAATCGGATGAGGAAGGCGCGCCGCCGGTCAAGAAGCCGATGGTGTTCATCAATCCGGAGATACTGGAAGGGTCGGAAGACCTGTCGATCTATAATGAAGGCTGCCTGTCGGTTCCCGACCAGTTTGCCGAAGTGGAGCGGCCGGCGAGCATCCGGGCGAGCTGGATGGATCGGGACGGGCGGATTCATGAGGAGCGGTTGGAAGGGCTGCTCGCTACCTGCCTCCAGCATGAAATGGATCATTTGCAGGGCGTGCTGTTCATCGACCATCTCTCGCGATTGAAGCGGGACATGCTGCTCAAGAAGCTGACCAAGGCACGCAAGGCGGCCTGAGGGCGGCAGATATGAGGCAAAAAGCGCTCCGGCTGGAAAGTCGGGGCGTTTTTGTTTCGGGTGGCGGATTTTGGGCAGAAGTGGCCATTTGGGGACATTCAGCGCGACGTACTCCTGCGCAGGCAGGAGCCCAGTTCAGATGTTGCCAGGACGAGGTGAGGGCGGGACTGGGTTCCTGCCTGCGC
>NZ_JALDYQ010000074.1:0-22677 GCF_032153725.1 Sphingobium sp.
ACAGCCCCTCCCCAACACCATATCCCAACCGTGAACGGTTGAGCCGATCAATCCCCGGCGCCCCGCCGCGCACGCAATTCGATGCGCCCCCTGCCGAAGGGTTCGTCCCGGTTGGCCAGCGCCTCCTTCAATCCCTTCTCCGCCATGTCCTTGCGGAACCGGGTGCGGCGCGGACCGGTGCTCAGATGCGCCCGCGCATCCAGTTCCAGCGCATAGCGGAGCGACTGTTTCGCGCCCGCCATCTCCATCTGCGCGTTCACGATGCGCTTGTGGGCCGCCAAAATCTCCGCGTCGACGCTGCCGATGCGGCGCACCATCTCATCCGCCTGGAAATCGATCTCGTCAGCCGGATACGCTTCCAGCACCATGCCGATCATCGCCGCGTCCCGGCCGCCGATCGTATCGCCGGTGAACAGCATGCGCTTCGTCCATTGCGGACCGCAATGATAGAACCATAAATTGGTCGGCGGCGTGCCATTCGCACGGGCCGCCGGGAAACCGATCTTCGCATCGTCCGCCGCCAACACGATGTCGCAGGAAAAGGCCAGATCCGTGCCGCCCGCCAGGCAATTGCCCTGGATCTTCGCGACGATCGGCTTGTGCAGGTCGAGCATGATCGAGGTCAGATCCTGCTGGCGCTCCAGATTCCAGATATCGTCGTCGATCGTGCCGGCGCGGGTGCGATAGCTGGCCGGATCATATTCGCTCGACTGGTCGGCCGCGCCGCCATAGCTGTCGGTCAGGTCATACCCCGCGCAGAAATCCTTGCCTGCGCCCGACAGCAGGATGACGTTGACGTCGCGCCGGTCATCGGCCTCCAGCAGCGCCTGATGCAATTCCCGCAACATGAGGCCTGACAGGGCGTTCCGCTTGTCCGGGCGATTCAGGGTGACCCGCGCCACATTGTCGCGCACGTCAAAGCTGATGCATTCCGTGGATTTCAGCCATTTCATGCCCATCATGTCCTCCCTGTTCCCGCTGCCTGTCCGCTGGCACATCGTCCCGGATGCATAGCGTCAGTCGCCCCGCGCTGGCGAGGCCGTGGATCAAGTCTATCGGCCATGTGATCGTTGCACCGTTTCCATATTGATCCAGCCGAACGGAGCGGGCAGTCCGCCGGATCATTATTGCAAGGACGACAGATGCCATGACCGATACCCCGCCCGGCTTTCTCCTGATCGATGCGCTGGACGATGTGATGGGCGCCTTCGCTCCAATCCACGCGAAAAAGGAGGAGGACCAGATCACCTTCGGCTTTCGCGTCGGCGCCAAGCATTGCAACCCGGCGGGAAATTGCCATGGCGGGACCTGGGCGACACTGGCCGACATTCTGATGGGCATGAATATCGGCTGCGTGACGGGCAAGACCGGCCCCACCATCTCGCTCAGCATCGATTTCCTCGGCCCGGCCAGGGAAGGGCAATGGGTCGAGGGCCGCGCCAAGGTGCTGCGCTGGACCCCCAATCTGGGATTTGCCGAATGTTCCTTCACGGCCGATGGCGAACCGGCATTGCGGGCCAACGCCGTCTTCCGCCGAAAAGTGCCGCCCTATCGGAGTTTCGAAGCACTCATAAGTGCCGCCGGAGAGGCGTGACGATCCGGAGCCGCACCGACACGCTGCGGCGCGCAGAAGGATCAGACTGATGATGTTGCCGATCGTCCAACGCCGCCGACATTGACTTACAGGGCGCGGACACGGGATGGTCGGCCATCGGTCAACGAGAGGATGAGGATCGTGAACCAGCCTGTCGGCCCATTGCAGCCGGAAATCACGCGGCGAAAAAAGGCTGGGCCTGAAGATTTCATTGCCAAGGAAGATTATGTCAGCCGGGATTTCGCCCGGCTGGAGCAGCAACGGCTTTGGCCGCGAACCTGGCAGATGGCGTGCCGTGAGGAGGAAATCCCGAAGGTTGGCGATTATGTGACCTATGACGTGCTGGATGAATCCGTGATCGTGGTGCGCACCGCGCCCGACCGGATCGCGGCCTATCACAATGCCTGCCAGCATCGCGGCCGCCGCCTGACCGAAGGCTGCGGCCATGTGGCGCGGCTCCTCTGCCGTTTCCATGGATGGTCGTGGAAACTGGACGGCACCATCGCCCATGTCGTCGACCGCGACAATTGGGACGGCAGCCTGAAGGATGAGGACATCGCACTGCCGAAAGTGCGGGTGGACAGCTGGGGCGGCTGGGTCTTCATCTGCATGAGCGATGAAACCGAGCCGCTGCTCGACTTCCTGGCGCCGATCCCCGACGTATTCCGCAACTACCCCTTCGAGAAGATGCGGTATCGCTGGTATAAATCCACCGGCATCGCCTGCAACTGGAAGACCGCGCTGGAGGCTTTCAACGAGGGTTATCATGTGCAGACCACCCACCGGCAGCTCCTGCCCGTCCATGACGACGAGGCATTGGCCCATGCCGAAGGACGCCATGGCAGCTATCAGCTTGCGCCGGGCCGCATCTCGCTGGGCGAGCGATCGCCCCGGCTGGCCTCGACCAAGATCGATTACCGGCGCAATGTCCGGGACTTCATCCTGATGCTGGAGGAGGATCTCAAGGCGTCGATCCCGCCGCATATGGCGGAACTGACCCAGCGGCTGCTTGACGAGTTGCCTGAAGAGGCGAGCCTGCTCGACGTCATGATGAAATATGGCCAGATCGCCTTCGAGGCGGCGCAGGATCGCGGCATCCCCTTCCCGATGCTGACGCCGGAGGAGATCGCGCGGGCGGGCGCCGACTGGCATCTTTTCCCCAATATGGTGTTCCTGCCTTCGCCCGACGCGATGCTTGCCTATCGCGCGCGTCCTGACCGGAACGATCCGGAACGTTGCATTTTCGAAGTTTATTCGCTGGTCCTCTATCCTGAGGGCGAGGCCCCGCCGCTGGAACGGCAGGTCTTCGGCGACTGGCGCGACCATGACGCCTGGGGCCTCATCCTGGAGCAGGATTTCGAGAATATGACCGAAGTGCAGCGCGGCATGCGATCCATGGGCTTCACCGGATCGCGCACCAATCCGGTGCAGGAACGCAGCGTCTCCAATTTTCACCGGGCGCTGCGGGATTTCATCGGCGCCTGACAGGACGGACGCAATATCAAGGGAGAGTTTATGACGGGCAGACTGACCGGCAAGGTTGCCATCGTAACCGGCGGTGGCCAGGGCGTGGGCAATGGCATTGCCCAGGTCTTCGCACGAGAAGGCGCCAGGGTTCTGATCACCGGCCGCACGCCGGACAAGCTGGAAGCGGCAGTCGCGGAGCTGAAGGCGGCTGGCGGTGAAGCCGCATGGATCGCCGGCACCGCGGGCGTCCGGGCCGATGCCGAAGCCGCCGCGGCGAAAGCGGTGGACCTGTTCGGCGGGCTCGACATCCTCGTCAACAATGCCCAGACATCGCGGCCCGGCGTGATGTTCGAGGATACGGATGACGACCTCTTCGCGCTGACCATCGATTCCGGCCTATACGGCACATTCCAGCATATGCAGGCGGCCCTTCCGCACATGAAGGAAAAGGGCGGGTCGATCATCAACTTCGGTTCCTATGAAGGCATACATGGCGGGGTGGGTTTCGCCGCCTATGCCGCGACGAAGGAGGCGATCCGCGGCCTGTCGCGCACGGCCGCCCGGGAACTTGGCAAATACAAGGTCCGCGTCAATGTGATCTGCCCGGCGGCGCTCAGCCCCATTGCCGAGCAGTGGACCAGGGATTTCCCCGAGGAAGCCGAAAAGGTGATGAAGCTGATCTCGCTCGGCTATCTTGGCGATTGTGCCGACGATATTGGTCCGGCAGCGCTGTTCCTGGCCAGCGATGACAGCCGCTATGTCACCGGACAGACCATCAATGTCGACGGTGGGCAGATGATGTTGTGAGCGGGGAGTTTGATTTCACCGGCCAGACCGCCATCGTCACCGGCGCGTCCAAGGGGCTGGGCCGCGCCTATGCGCTCTGGCTCGCCACGCGCGGCTGCGCCGTGGTGGTCAGCAACCGACCGGCCGGCGATGGCAGCTCCTCTGCCCAGGCCGTGGTCGAGGAGATCGTGGCGAAGGGCGGCCGCGCCGTCGCGCATGACGGCCCGGTACAGACCGCCGAGGCCGCAGCGGCGATGGTGGAGATCGCCGCCACCCATTTCGGCGCGCCGGACATTTTCATCAGCAATGCCGGCATTCAGGCTTTCCGTCCCTTTTCCACCGTCACGCTGGAGGAGATGCGCGAACTGCTCGACATCAACCTGTGGGGATGCATCGTCGGATTGAAGGCGGTCTGGCCCGCCATGGTGGACAAGGGCTATGGCCGCATCGTCCTGACCGGATCGAGCGCGGGGCTGTGGGGACAAAAACAGTCCGCCGACTATGCCGCGTCGAAAGGGGCGATGGTCGGCCTCGCCCGGTCGGTCGCCATCGATGTCCCCAAGGGCACCGACATCCGCGTCAACGTGATCGCGCCCGCCGCCTACACGCCGCTGTCCATGGGCAGCATCGACCCGAAATGGGCGGACTATGCCTCCCCCGATCATGTCGCGCCGGTGGTCGGCTGGCTGAGCAGCCCGCTCTGCCAAAGCTCTGGCGGCATCTACCATGCCGGCGCCGGCAACGTCCGCCGCGCGCAGATATTGGAAGGGCCGGTGCATCGACTGGCCGAGGGCGATATCGACACGGTGATGCACGCGCTGGACAGGCAGCCGGAATGGACGAGTTCCTTCGCGTCGGGGGCGGAGATCATGCCTGAAATGGTCAAGGCGTCGGGATCATGAGCATCGATTTTCAAGGACAGGTCGCGATCGTCACCGGCGCCGGCGGCGGCATGGGTCGCGCCTATGCTTTGGAACTGGCGCGGCGGGGCGCGGCGGTGGTCGTCAACGACTATGGCGGCGGCGTGCTGGGCGAGCAGGATGGCAACGCCGGTCCAGCCGATGCCGTGGCGGCGGAGATTGTGGCGGCGGGCGGGCGTGCCGCCGCCAGCAGTCTGGCGGTCGGAACGGCCGACAATGCGCGGGCGATCGTCCAGGCGGCGATCGATGCGTTCGGCCGGATCGATATTCTGGTCAACAATGCGGGCACGGTGATTGCCGGGCCGTTCACCGCGCACGAGGATGACGCGGTCGAGCGTCATTATGCGACGAACCTGATCGGCGGCCATCATCTGATGCGCGCCGCCTGGCCGCATATGGCGGCGCAGAAATATGGGCGAATACTCAACGTCAGTTCCAACGGCGCGCTGGGCATCGGCGGCAATGCCCCCTATAGCGCAGCCAAGGCAGGCATGCTGGGCCTGACGCTGGACGCGGCGATCGAGGGGAAACCGCAGGGCATTCTGGTCAATGCGGTGATGCCGTCATCCATTTCGCGGCTGGTCGAGCAGATTCCCGATCCCAGGATCGTCGACTGGTTCCGCGACAATCTGCCGGCCGGGAAAGTGGCGGCGGCGATGATCTGGTTCCTCAGCCGCGACAGCATGGAAACGGGACGTATCCTGCTGACCGGCGGCGGACGCCTTACCAGCCTGACCTTCGTCGAGACGGGGGAGATTTTCGATCCTGCGATCGATGCGGAAACGGTGGGCGCGCGGATCGGCGAGGTGCTGGACGAGAGCAGCCTGACAATAGTGCATAACCAGGCGGAGGCCAGCGCGCGCTATCTCAGATACATGCCCAGACCTGACCCGGAACGCCGGTAATGCCTTAGCTATTCGGCAGCGGAATCGTCCGCTTCGGGATGAACATTCTCCATCGGCCGTATGTCTGCCGCCAGCGACATGATTCGCCTGCTTTCTGCGGCGGTGACGGGGCGGCCATGCGACGTGCGGGTAACGGACAGGGCCGGGTCCTCATGAACATTCTCGTCGGGCCGGATATCGGTCGCGACCGACAGGATCTTGCGGCTTTCCTCAAGACTCATCTCATCGCTCATCATGGACTTCCCTCTGCCTGGTGGTTGTGGTCGAGGGGATAACGCCCGTTGGCGCCGATCGTTGCCCCGCGGTCATGATCGCCGCGTCACGCCGCCGCCCGTAAAGCGTGACATGGATTGCCGCCGCGATGATCAGGGCCGAGCCGGCATAGGTGCCGGGCGAGGGCAGTTCCGCGAACAGGGCATAGCCCAGCAGCGTGGCAAACAAGATGCGGACATAATCCAGCGGCGCCATCAGGCTGGCCTCCCCTAGTGCCATGCCGCGAATATAGCATGCCTGGGTGACGACGCCCAGAGCGCCCATCACGCCCATCAGCACCGCATCGCCCGGCGTCGGCGTGCGCCAGCTGGCCCAGGCGAAAGGCGCCGTGAACAGCATGCCCAGCAGCGCGGCCCAAGTCAGCAGCGCAAGGTCGCTGTGATCGCGCATCATCGTCTTGATGCTGACGACCGACCAGGACACCAGCAGCGCCGACAGCAGGCCCTGGGCGGCAGGCCAGCCAATCAGCGACCGGTCCGATCCGGGCGACAGGATGATCACGACCCCGCCGAAACCGATCAGCGTTGCGAGCAGCTTGTGCCGATCGATCCTCTCGCCCAGCAGCAACACCGCGAGCGGCACCAGGAACAGCGCGCGGGTGAAGGACAATGCATTGGCTTCCGCAAGGCCAAGCAGGTGAAAGCTGTTGAAGGCCAGCACGATCGCGAGGCTGGTGGCGCCGCAACGGGCCATCATCAGCAGCGGCCGCCGCATGGTGAAGGCGCTGCGCGGATTGCGCAGGATGAAGGGGAGCAGCGCGATCAGGCCCATGGACTGACGCACGAAATTCTGCGTCGGCGCGGAATAATCGTCCCCCAGCAGCTTCACCAGCGCCATCGCGATGCTATAGGCCAGACCCGAGGCCAATATCCACAATGCGCCCCGCGCATTGTCATGAGAACCCGCCCTATCCATCGCTTGTCGATAGGGGCTTGCGCACGACGAATAAACGCCATCCCGTCAGGCATCGGAACCATGATCGGGCGGCCATCTCAGAATTCACAGGACCGTTCCAGTCCCTGGTCTGGCGGTTCGGCATGAAGGATGTTTTTCCTCAATGCCGCCATTCGGCCTCGCGAGGCATCACGGTCATGATGCCTGATGAATGAGGCTCGCCTTCGGCCGGTCAGGGTTCGGAAACGAATGCATGACCCACCAGCGGCGCTATGCCCTCCACCCCGCCGTCGACGGCCAGTTCGACGCCATTGATGAAACGGGCCTCGTCGCTCGCCAGGAACAGCACCGCCTGCGCGACATCCCAGGCGTCGCCCTCGATCCCCAGCGGCCCCACCTTGCGCCGTGCCTCGCGCATTTCGGGTGGGATTTTGCTCATGGCATGGGGCGTCATCATATGGCCGGGCGCGACTGTGTTCGCCCGGATTCCCTGGCGGCCATGCAGCACGCCGATCTCGCGCGACAACTGAGCCATGGCCGCCTTTGACGGACCATAGGCGATCGCGCCACTGGCGCGCATGCCCGCCAGCGAAGATATGTTGATGATGACGCCGCCGCCGCCCCTGGCCATCTCCGGCACCCCCGCCTTGCTCATCAGCATGACGCTGGTGAGATTGGTGGCCAGTGTCCGGTTCCAAAGCTCCATGCTGATGGACGCGAGCGTCGCCGGCGCGGAAATGCCGACATTATTGACCAATATGTCCAGCCGCCCGAAAGCCTTGACGGCAGCGGCCACCAATGCGGCGCAGACGTCACCGTCGCTGACGTCGCCCGCCGCCGCCACGGCACTGCCGCCGTCGGCTCTGATCCGCGCGGCTGTGGTTTCAGCGCGTTCGGCTGCAAGATCGGCGCACAACACGGATGCGCCTTCACGTCCCATCAGCAGGGCAATGGCCCGGCCAATGCCGATTTCATCGCCTTCCGCCCCGGCACCGGTGACGATCGCGACCTTGCCAGTCAGACGGCCCAGATAATGTGACGGTTCAGGCATGGCATTCTCCCGGTTGACTGCATGAGCGCCCGCATGCTGCCGCCCATGGCGCAATCAGGCAATGGGCCGGCGCAAACGGCCGGATTCCCGTTCAGGCTTTTCCCGCATGGACCCGGTCCGTTGACAGGCTGCTTTCCGTCAGATAGCGGTTGTTTTTGATCATTCCTATGGTTGCTGATTTCGCCCTTGTCGCGCTGCCCGGCGCCTATCAAAGCAGCGTCGGCGCATTGACCGACAGCTTCCTGCTGGCACGCGACCGTGTGGAACATGTCTTTTCCGGCCCTGACCGTGTGCGCATGGAGACACGGCTGCGTATCCTGTCGCTGGATGGCGCCCCCGTCGTCATGAGCGACGGGCGGCCATTGGCGGCTGACGGCGCCATGGACGATGAAAATCCACTGGCCTTCATATGGCTGCCCGCGTTCCGCGCCGGCGGGCGCGAAGCGATGGAACAGCGTCTCGCCCAGGCCAAACCTCTGCTTGGCTGGCTGCGACGCCGGATGGAGGAAGGCGCGATCATCGGCGCCAGCGGCGCAGCATCCGTCCTGCTGATGGCGGGCGGTTTCACGGGCGACATCGCCGTGCCGGTCGCCCGTGCCCTGCAACCGCTGGCCCGCATCCTTTTCCCGCGCCAGCGTTTCGAGGAAAGATCCGCCCTTGTCGATCACGGCAATCTGTTGATCGCCAATGGCATCAGCCATGATCTCCAGCTGATCATCCGCGTGGTCGAACGCACGCTTTCGCCCGATATAGTACGCTGGCTCTGTTCGATCATGGGCCAGGATTATGAGGGGGAAAATCTGCTCGCGCCCGATCCGCTGGTGGCCAGGGCGCAATTATGGATCGAACAGCGCTTTACCGGACCCATCAACATGGCGGAACTGGCACAGCATCTCTCGACCAGCCCGGCAACGCTGAACCGGCATTTTCACAAGGCGCTGAACCTGTCGCCCAAGGCCTATGTCAGCCAGCTACGCTTTCAGGCGGCCACCAGGATGCTGGAAAAATCGACGCGGTCGATCGACTCCATCGCCCAACTGCTGGGCTATTCGGATAGCCGTCTGTTCAGGGCCATGTTCCGGCAAACGGCGGGGGTCACCGCGTCGCAATGGCGCGCCGCCCATTGCGGGATGCCGGTAGAGAAGGAAGGGACGGCATGACCGCCCCCGCCCCGTTCATGCGTTGCCGCCTGCCGCGTGGTGCGCCGCGATCCATGCGAAGATGAAGGACGCGCCGATGCTGGCGCCCGCCGCCGGATAGCAGCGCCCCATCACCGAAGCGGTCGAATTGCCGGTGGCGTAAAGGCCCTCGATCGCTGATCCATCAGCCCGCAGCACCCTGGCATGTTCATCGGTGACAACGCCGCCGGAGGTGCCGACATCGCCCGGCACCATTTCCATGACATAGAAGGGCGGCTTGTCGATCTTGCCCAGATTGGGATTGGGCTTCACTGTCGGATCACCGAAGCAATTGTCATAACCCCGGCCGCCCCGGTTGAAGTCCAGATCCTTGCCGGTTTCGCAATAACCGTTGAACTTCTCGACCTCCGCCTTCAGGCCCGCCGGATCGATCCCGGTGATCCTTGCCAGTTCCTCGATCGTATCGGCCTTCTTCATGAAGCCGCTGTCGAACCACTCCTGCGGCGTCTTGCCCGGCTGGAAATAGCCCCAGGCATAGCGTTTGCGATGACGGCTATCCAATATGACATAGGCCGGCACGTCGTTCTCATAAAGACGCTGGCCATTCTCCATATAGGCGCCGCTCTCGTTGAGGATGCGCCTGCCGTGACGGTTGACGATGATGCAATGCGGCTTGGAGATGTCCGTATTGTGCATATAGGCCGGGCCGCCCTCCGGCCCGACGGTGCCGGGCACCCACCAGGCCTGATCCATCAGGTCGAGCGCCGCGCCATGCTTCTCCGCGACCTGGATCATCTCGCCCGTATCGCCCGGATTGGCATTGGTCCATTCGACCGAACTTGGCTGCGGGCCATATTTCCTGCGCATCTCCGCATTGCGGGAAAAGCCGCCCGCGTTGATCAGCACGCCGTCCCGCGCGCCGATGCGCACCGTCCTGCCGCCATGTTCCGCGATGACGCCGACGACCTTGCCATCCTCCTCGATCAGTTCGGTGATCGGATAGTCCGTCCGCATGTCGATCCCGGCCTTGTCCGCCAGCATCAGCATCCGTCCCTGCAACGCCCCGCCGAAACTCAGCAGCGGCTTGCCACGCTTCGCCACCTGACGCATGCGCCACAACAGCTTGACGCCCTCCCACATACCGCGCGGCGTGCGGGTCGCAAGGCCGATGATCCCCGCCTTGTCGGTCGGCAGCGGCATGACCATCGGGCCAAGGCGCAGCTTGTCGAACAGCGGCCCCATGTCGCGCGCGTCCAGCATCGGCGCCCCGACAGACCGGCTGCGGGTCACGCCGCCCGGCCGGTCGTCATAATAATCAGCCCACCCCTCGGTATGCAGCCATTTCATCCCCTGCTGTTCCAGCCATTCCAGCATGACCGGACCATTGCGCAGATAGGCTTCCTTGCGTTCGGGCGTGGCGCCGGGTCCGGCATCGTTGCCGATGGTCGCATCCATATAGGCGCGACCGGCCTCGTGGCTGTCCTTGATGCCCTTGCGCTTCAGCAAATGGCTGTTGGGCACCCACAGCACGCCGCCCGACATGGCGGTGGAACCGCCGAATTTGTCGGTCTTTTCCAGGATGAGCGGCTGTTTGCCGATGGATTTGAGATAGAGGGCGGCGACCATGGAGCCGCCCCCCGAACCTATGATGACGAAATCGGCAACCTCATCGAACCGTGCTTCATCCATTCAGTTCACCCTGACATAGTCGTGATAGACGCGGTGGAAGTTGCTGACCTCCACTTCCTGAACGGGATTGGGACGAGCGGTGTGAAATACCTGCGACTTCATGCCCTTCTGCACTTCCTCCATATTCTGGAAGTCCTGCTCCAGAATAAGTCCCCAGTCGATCGTGCGCCAGTCGTCGCCGCCATCCTCGACCTCGACCTTCGGTTCCTGGCCCGGCGCGAACCGCTCCAGCACATAGACTTCGAAGATGCAGCTGTCGGGATTGTCACCATTGGGGCGCGAGCGATAGCCCAGCAGATTGGTCGGCTGTTGCAGGAAAACCATATTGGGAAAGATGTTCCAGTCCGTGGCGGCCGCCATCAGCTGCTCGCCGGTGATGGGCGGGAAAGGCCGGTTGTTCTTCGCCGCTTCCTCCCGGTGGAACTGGGCGAAGGCGCCGTACACTTCGAAGGGCGTCGCGCTTTCCGGCAATTCCATCAGCCGGCGGCCGGCGGCCAGCATTTCCTCTGTCGTCGTCGCCTTCAGCGTGTCCCAGATCTCCTTGTTGAACTGATAGAGCCCGTTACGGATATCGCCGCTCTGGTCGCTGATGCGCGGCGAAGGCAGGCCGAAGAGCGCGGTCGGCGCATAGCCGAACTTGGCATGTTTCCCATGGGCCTGGCTATAGGTGTAATCGTCCTGATAGGCGAGCAGTTGGCGATGCGTGGTCTGCACATGATAGCCTTCCATGAAGGCCTCCTGCGCCGTCTTCCAGTTGCAGGGCATGACGATGCGCTTGCGCCAGACATAGCGCATCTTTTCGATTTCATACGGATCGAGCAGCGTCTTGGCCTCGCCCAGAAATTCCTCCAGGCTCTCGCTGTCCGGGTCCATGTTGACGAAGACCCAGCCTCCCCAGAGGCCGACCTTCACGGGGCTGAGCGTCACATCCTCATCGGGCAGGCGTTCGCCCCAGTCGTGGCGATCCACGATCTCGGTCGGCTTGCCGTCGAGATTCCACTGCCAGCCATGATATTTGCAATGGAACTTGCCCATGCGGCCACAGCCGGCGGTCAGGCGGCGGCCCCGATGCGGGCAGACGTTGAAATAGGCCGCGACCGACCCGTCCTGCTTGCGCACGACCGAGATCGATTCGTCCGCAATGTCATAGGTGTAGAAATCGCCTGCATGGGGGATTTCCTCCTCCCGGCACGCCATCTGCCAGACGCGGGGCCACAGCCGCTCCTTCTCCAGCCGCACATAATCCGGAGAGATATAGGCCTCGACCGGAACGCGATCCGGGCTCACCACGCCAGTGCCGCCTTCAACCTTGCTCAATTCGTTCATCGTCCTGTCCTCTCCCCGGCGGAGCCTTCAGCTCTTGGCTGGCCCCTGCGGGAAACGCATGTCGAATACGCCTTCCGCTATGCGGTTCAGCAGCACTTCGGTGGCGCCGCCGGCGATCATCCAGCCGCGCGTGCGCCGCAGGCAATATTCTACCAGACTATCCTGACTGTAACCTGCACCGCCCATGACCTGCATCGCCTCATTGGCGCATTCGAAGCCGGCGCGATTGCAGGCCACCTTGGCAAGCGCGGTTTCCTCCGGCGAGGGCAGGCCCGCATCGGCATTGGTCGCCGCGCGATAGAGCAGCAGCTGGGCGGCATCGAGCTTCAGCTTCATTTCCGCGAATTTCCACTGGAGCCCCTGGAACTCGCACAGCGCCTTGCCGAACTGCCTGCGGGTCTTGGCATGTTCGACCGCCGCATTGAAGGCATAGCGGCCCAGCGCCAGGCTGCGCGCGGTATTGCCGATGCGTTCGACATTGAAGCCCGACATCTGCTTCTTGAACCCGCCCGGCCCCAACAGAACCTTGTCCTTGGGCACATAGACATTGTCGAAGAACAGCGGATTCCATTCCTCGCCCGACAGGAAGCGGATCGGCTTGCCGAAGGTGAAGCCCTCCTGCCCGCGTTCGATCAGCACCGATCCGATATTGCCTGTGCCGGGGCCGAAGCGGACATAGACCAGGAACACCGTCGCATGGGTGCCGTGCGTGGTGAAGATTTTCTGCCCGGTGATGCGATAGCCGTCACCGTCCGGCACGGCGGTCGTCGTCAGCTCCGTCACGGCGGAGCCCGCATTGGGTTCGGTCATCGCCACCGAAATCAGACCTTCGCCCCGCAACAAAGGCGCGAGATACTGTTCCTTCTGCGCATCGCTTGCAAATTGGGCGAAGGTACGGATAGCGCCGAAATTGCCCGCCTGCACCACGTCCGCCGAGCGCGGACAGATCGACGCAACCGTTTCGATCGCGATCACCGCGTCCATCAGCGATCCGCCCAGGCCGCCCTTGTCCTCCGGCACGGTGATGCCGATCAGTCCCTGATCTGCCATCATCTTCGCGATTTCCCAGGGATAATCGTCGCTATGGGCGCGTTCCAGCGCGCCGGCGGCCAGATGCCGCTGCGCGAACGACGCCACCGCGTCACGGAACATGGACTGTTCTTCATTCAAATCGAACTGCATCTGCTTGCTTTCCCTCATGCGCCCCCTTTCAGGCAGGAGGCCCGCGCAAATTTCCGTATCCTTGGCCTAATCCCGGATCGCCGCCGTGCGAAGCGGGACGGACAACCCTTCACATTCGCGATACCTCCGGCGCGCGACCGGGGCTGCGCTTGACAGTTGTGCCTTGTGAATAGCTTGTGGCGGGGACTTCAATTTCCATCGACCATCCAGAAACAGGGCCAGATCATGACCCAGATCAACGAAAAAATTTCGACGCGCGTCGAAGGCGACCTCGGCTTCATCATCAGCGACAATCCGCCGGTCAACGCGCTCGGCATCGGCGTGCGTTCCGGCGTGGTGGGCGCGCTGGAGGAACTGAACGCCGATACCGCGGTCAAGGCGATCATACTCTATTGCACCGGCCGCACCTTCTTTGCCGGTGCCGACATCACCGAATTCGGCAAGCCGCGCCTGTCGCCCACCTTGCAGGAGCTGATCGCTGCGCTCGAAAGCTCGCCCAAGCCAGTCGTCGCGGCGATCCACGGCACGGCCCTGGGCGGCGGCATGGAAACCGCGATGGCCTGCCACTTTCGCGTCGCCGTCCCTTCCGCCAGGGTCGGACTGCCGGAGATCAATCTCGGCCTGTTCGCTGGCGCCGGCGGCACGCAGCGCCTGCCTCGTCTGATCGGGCCTGAAAAGGCGCTGGAATTCTGCCTGTCGGGCAAGCCGGCGGGGGCAAAGCAGGCGCTGGACCTTGGCATATTGGACGCCGTCGGGGAAGGCGAGCCTGCCGCGATCGGCGCCGCCTTCGCCCGCCGCGTCATCGATGAGGCTCTGCCGGCCGTGCCGGTGCGCGATCGCGACGGGAAACTGGCCGCCACCCGTGCCGATCCGTCGGGCTTCGACGCGCTGGCGGCCAGGCTGACCGCGCGCAAACAGGGTCAGGATGCGCCGCAGGCCAACATCGATTCCGTCCGCCGTTCCTTCACCCTGAGCCTTGACGATGCGCTGGCGATCGACGCGGTCGCCAATCGCGATCTGATGGCGGGCAGCCAGTCGCGCGCCCTGCGCCATCTGTTCTTCGCGGAACGCGAAGCCGCCAAAATCCCCGGCCTGCCTGAAACCGCCAGGGCGCGCGAGGTCCGCAAGGGCGCGATCATCGGCGCGGGCACCATGGGCGGCGGCATCGCCATGTGCTTTGCCGGCGCCGGCATTCCGGTGACGATCATCGACACCACGCAGGAAGCGCTCGACCGCGGCATGGACCGGGTGAAGGCCAATTATGCCACCTCGGTCAAGCGCGGGTCGATCAGCCAGGCGCAGATGGACGAACGCCTTGCCCTCATCACCCCCTCGGTGGACCGCGCGGCAGCCGCCGATGCGGACGTCGTCATAGAGGCGGTGTTCGAGGACATGGCCATCAAGAAGGAAATCTTCGACGATCTTGAAAAACGGGTGAAGCCGGGCACGGTCCTTGCCTCCAACACCTCCGCGCTCGACGTGGACGAGATCGCATCCGTGCTGGAGCGGCCGGAAGATTTCGTCGGCATGCACTTCTTCTCGCCCGCCAATGTCATGAAGCTGCTGGAAGTGGTAAAGGCCGCCAAAACCAGTCCCGACGCCATATTGACGGCCATGGCGGTGGGCAAGGCGATCGGCAAGGTATCGGTGCTGTCGGGCAATTGCGACGGGTTCATCGGCAACCGCATGGTCGCCAAGCGCTCGGCACAGGCCGAACGGCTGTTGCAGCAGGGTGCATTCCCGCAACAGGTCGACGCCGCGCTCACCCATCTGGGCTTCCCGATGGGGCCGCTCACCACCAACGACATGTCGGGCCTCGACATCGGCTATTCGATCCGCAAGCGGCGCGGCACGCCTTTCCCGATCGCGGACGCCATCGTCGAGAGCGGCCGTCTGGGCCAGAAGACCGGCGCGGGCTATTATCGCTACGAGCCGGGCGACCGCACGCCCCGCCCCAATCCGGAAACGGAAGCGCTGATCATCGCGACGTCGGAAAAGCTGGGCATCGCCCGGCGCGAGATTGCGGAACCGGAAATGGTCGAACGGCTGCTCTTCCCCCTCATCAACGAAGGCGCGCGCATTCTGGAGGAAGGGATTGCGCTCCGCGCATCCGACGTCGATCTGGTATGGATCAACGGCTATGGCTGGCCGCGCCATCTGGGCGGGCCGATGTTCTATGCCGACGAGGCGGGCCTGCCCCATATCGTGTCGCGCCTGCGCGAGTTCGCAGCCGAAACCCCGGGCGACCCGTCGCTCCAGCCCGCCGCGCTGCTGGTTGAGCTGGCGGAAAAGGGACAGGGTTTCGCGGAATGGCAGAAAAGCCGCACCGCATAAGGGCGTCGGCCCATATTCAGTTTTTTTCAGTTTCGGAGGACATATGAGCGATAACAACGACAACGAATTTCAGCGCGACATCGACTATAGCGAATTCGACTTCTTCAAGGTCGAAATCGGCGAGGATGGCGTCACCATCGTCACCATGAACAACCCCGAAAAGCTGAACGCCGTCGGACCGCACAATCACTGGCAGCTGGAGGATATCTGGCTGAAGCTGGCGCGCGACGAGCGGGTCAAGGTGATCGTGCTGACCGGCGCGGGCAAGGCCTTCTGCGCGGGCGGCGCCATCAAGCTGATGGCGGATCGGGCGCAGACCGAATATGGCCTGAAATATGCCCTGCGCGTGCCGATCAACACGCTGCGCATCTGGGATCAGATCCTGATGACGCCGCAGCCGATCATCGCCGCCGTCAATGGCGACGCCATCGGCCTTGGCACCTCGCTCTTCGCCTTCTGCGACATGAGCATCGTCGCCGAGGATGCAAGGCTGGGCGACACCCATGTCCGCGTCGGGCTGGTCACGGGCGATGGTGGCTCGGTGATGTGGCCGCTGCTCGTGGGGCCGCAGAAGGCCAAGGAATATCTGATGCGCGGCAAGCTGCTGAACGGCAAGAAGGCCGAGGAAATCGGTCTGGTCAACTATGCGCTGCCCAAGGAAGATGTGCTTGAGGAAGCGATCAAGATCGCGCGCGAGATCGCCGGCCAGCCGATGTGGGCGGTGCGCTGGTCCAAGGCCGCGGTCAACAAGTGCATCCGCGATCAGGTCAACCTGACCGGCGAGCTGTCGATCGCCTATGAGTCGCTGACCATGCTGACCCAGGACTACAAGGCCGCGACCACCGCCTTTGCCAACAAGGAAAAGCCGGTCTTCAAGGGGTACTGACCGGCATGACCGCCTATCGGGACAAGGACAGCATTCACACCGTCGCCACCATCGGCGCCGGTGTGATCGGTGCCGGCTGGGTCGCGGCCTTCCTGGGCAGCGGCCGGGCCGTGCGCCTGCATGATCCGGTGGCGGGATCTGGCGAACGCGCGCGCGCGCACGTGGCTGGCGCCTGGGATCAGATGGTGGAACTGGGGCTTGCCCGGGCCGGTGACCGTTGGGAAAGCCGTTTTTCGGTTCACGACCGGCTGGAGGATGCGGTCGAAGGCGCGGATTTCGTGCAGGAAAGCACGCCTGAGCGCACCGATCTCAAGCAGGCGCTGTTTGCCGATCTCGATCGGCTGGTGCCGGCGGACGTGCTGATCGCCAGCAGCACGTCCAGCCTGCCGATCACTGAATTGCAGATGGGCCTCGCGAGCGCGGCGCGCTTCGTGCTGGGCCATCCCTTCAATCCCGTCCATCTGATTCCGCTGGTCGAAGTCGGCGGCGGCACGGCTACCATGCCGGAGGCGGTCGATATCGCCCTTGCGTTCTATGCCGCGATGGGCAAGCAACCCATCCGCCTTCAGCGCGAGATTTTCGGCCATATCGGCAACCGGCTGACCAGCGCCATGTTCCGCGAGGCGGTCCGCTTGGTGGCGGAGGGCTATGCCAGCGTCGGCGACATCGACAGGGCGATCCGCTACGGTCCCGCGCTCAAATGGGCGATCCAGGGGCAATTCACGACATTCCATACCTCGGGCGGTGCGGGCGGCCTTGCCGAATTCCTGCCGAAATTCGTTCCCGGCATCATCCGGCGCTGGTCGACCATGACGGACCCGGCATTGGCCGACGAGGCACTTCAGGCAAAGCTGGTCGCGCAAATGCTGGACGCCGCGGAAGGGCGCAGCGTGGAAGACATTGCCGCCCATCAGGACGAAAAGCTGATGGAGATGCTGAAACTGCTGCGGGACCGTCCGGCTGAAGAATGAATTCTTCAGCCGATCGTTGCCCTCCTTCAGGCCGCGACGGGATAAACCCCGCGCATCTCCACCAACCGCGCGAGATGATAATCCCGATCGCCCAGCAGCGCATCGATCGCGGTCAGCCGCTTGAAGGCATGGCCGACCTTATATTCCGCCGTAATGCCGATCGCGCCGTGCATCTGCACCGCCTCCTGCGCGATCATGCGGCCCGACTTGCCGATCTGTGCCTTCGCCGCCGAGATATTACGGCTCCGCTGACCAGCATCGATATCGAGCGACAGCGCGGCAAGGATCGCCATGCTGCGCGACAGTTCCAACTGCATCAGCATGTCCACCGCGCGATGCTGCAAGGCCTGGAAGCTGCCGATGGCCACGCCGAATTGCTGGCGGGTCTTGAGATAATCGACGGTGACGTCGAACGTCTCGCTCATCGCCCCGACGCCTTCCGCGACCAACGCGGCCGTAGCCTCCTCAAAAACAAGGCTCAGGATCGCCGCGCCGTCGCCCGTTTTCCCGATCAGGGCGTCGGCCGAAACGGCAACCCTTGAAAGGATCACATGGGCGACCGGCACACCGTCATAGCCCCGCGCCGCTTCGACGGTGACGCCCTGCGCCGCCGCATCGACCAGAAACAGCGATAGGCCTTCCCCGGTCTGCGCGCTGACGATCAGCGTGTCCGCGCTTTGTCCGTGGATCACCGCAATCTTGCGCCCCTCCAGCAACCAGCCCTCACCCGACGGCGTGGCCGTCGCGCGCGCCTCCAGCGTCTGGCGCGGCAGGCCGCTTTCACTGTGCGCCAGCGCGAGGATGCGTTCGCCCGCGACCAGACCGGGCACGATCGCTTCGCGCTGCCCGGCCGAAGCACCATGGCGCAGCACGCCGCCCGCCAATATGACCGTCGCGAAATAGGGTTCGACCATCAACCCCCGGCCCAGCGCCTCCATGACGATCATCATCTCGACACCGCCACCGCCAAAGCCGCCATCCTCCTCCGCGAAAGGCAGCGCCAGCAGGCCCATGTCGGCAAGACCGGCATAGGCCTCCCGGCTCCACCCCTCGGCAGTCTTCAGCGCATGTTCGCGCTTCTGGAAATCATAGGTTTCCGCCACGAAGCGCGTGACGGTTTCCTGAAGCATCTTCTGTTCGTCGGTCAGTTCGAAATCCATGGCGCGTCAAAGTCCCAGCATGGTTTTGGCGATGATATTCTTCTGGACCTCATTGGAGCCACCGAAGATCGACACCTTGCGCATCGTGAAATAGAAGGGCGCCGCCGCCGCGACCCAACCGTCCGCCGGATCATTGGCGCCGTGATCGCAGGACGGCATGGCTAGGCCCGCCGGCCCCGCCAGTTCCGTCACCAGTTCGGTCATGCGCTGCTGCATTTCCGTGCCCTTGACCTTCAGGATGGAAGCAGCCGCATTCGCCCCCCCGCCGTGCGCGTCCGCCGCCACGACGCGCAATTGCGTCAGTTCCAGCGCGCGCAGTTCCACCTCGACCTCGGCCAGCTTGTGCGCCAGGCGGCGCTGCTCCTCTTCGGTCAGCGTGCCGTCCGAAGCCAGCCGCGTTTCAAGCGCGCGCAGTTGGGACAGCCGCTCCTTCGACAGGCCGATGCGGGCGATGCCGCTGCGTTCGCTGCCCAGCAGATGCTTGGCGACGTCCCAGCCCTTGCCCTCTTCACCGACGACATTTTCCACCGGTACGCGGACGTCGTCGAAAAACACTTCATTGGCGTCATGCTCACCGTCGATCGTCTCGATCGGACGCACCGTGATGCCGGGGGTCTGCATGTCGAGCAGCAGGAAGGTGATGCCCTGCTGCTTCCTGCCGCTGCTGTCGGTGCGGAACAGGCCGAACATCCAGTCGGCATGCTGCGCCTGCGTCGTCCAGATCTTCTGCCCGTTCAGCACATAATGATCGCCGTCTTTCACCGCCGTCGTCTTGAGACTGGCAAGGTCGGACCCCGCTCCCGGCTCCGAAAAGCCCTGGCACCACCAGATGTCGATATTGGCGGTGGCGGCGAGAAACCGTTCCTTCTGCGCATCCGTGCCGAACCTGCACAGCACCGGGCCGATCATGTTGACGTTGAAGGGCGATCCTTCCGGCGCATGGGCCAGCGCCATTTCCTCCTGAAAGATATAGCGTTGCGCCGGTGTCCAGGCCTGGCCGCCATATTGCTCGGGCCAATGGGTGACGGCCCAGCCGCGCGCGTTCAGGATGCGTTGCCAGCGCACCGTATCTTCCTTGCCCAGATGATCGCGGTTGATCATCTTCTGCCGCAGATCATCCGGCAGGGCTTCCTTGAGGAAAGCACGAACCTCGTCGCGAAAGGCTATTTCTTCGGGCGTAAAATCCAGCTTCATCGCATGCATCCCTATACCGATGGCCCCTCACCAGCAGCGATTGGGCATTCAAGTCAACTTGGGCGCCAACGCCTTCACATGCCCGATATCATCCCGTCAGGTCGAACAGCACACGTCCCTGCCCACCGCAGCGGGCCAGGGCGATCGCGGCATCGGCCTGCGACAGGGGAATGACGTCGCGAACCGGCAGAATAGGCCGGGTTTCCGCATGAAGCACCAGCAATTCGGCGAACATGGCGCGGATGGCCTCTGCGCCCATGGCAGCTTCGGTGGGGCGCAGGCTGAACCCGCTGATCGACAGTCCCCCGCCGGTCAGCAATTGGGATCGGACGCTGATCGGCTCACCCGACAGATGCCCGAAAACGATCAGCCGCCCGCCCGGCGCAAGGCACTGCGCCATGCGCCCGGTCGCCGCGCCTGCGACGCAATCAAGCGCGGCGCGAACTGGCCGGCCTGCCGCAGCCGCCTTGACCCGATCGGCCAAATCCTGCCCATCGACAATCGCATCGCGCAGCGCATCGTCAGGCCGCCGAACGACATCGATGACGGTCACGTCCATGCGCGCTGCCATGGCACGAACCCATGTCGCGACCGCTGAGGCGGCAGCATTCTGGACAATGACATCGCCCGGCGCCGCGCCTGTGGCCTGAAGCAGGAGCCTGGCGGTCGGCGGATTGATGCGCAGCATGGCCGCCTGCGCCATGTCGATGCCATGTGGCAAGGCGATGAGATCGGATCGCCGCACCGTACGATAGCGGCACCAATTTCCGCGCGACAATGGCAGCACCATGTCGCCGGGCGCAATATCCGTTACCGCCTCCCCCACTGCCGCGACCATGGCGGCGCCTTCCGCGCCCAGCGGCACATCATGGCTCAGATCGAAGGAATAGCGGCCGTCCATGGCAAGCAGATCGGCCGGATTGATCGGCGCCCGCACCATGCGTACCAGCACGTCGGCGCCGATGGGCGGTACGGGCATGGCGCTCTCGACCAGCCGGACATGCCCGGTGGCGCCCGGCAGGACCGACAGGTTCATCCCGACCGAACCCATCGGCCGCCACCGCCCATGATCGCGGCGTCAGGCAAAATGCCGGCGATAGCTGACGATCTTCACCGGCTCGGGCATCGGAACGACATTGTTCTTGTCATTGGCCTGCCCTTCATCCGCGACATAGAGATCGGCCATGTCCCGGCTGCGGCTGAGCAACTGGTCCAGAATCTCCTCCCCGCGCTCGGCAATGACGACCGGTCTGGCCAGGACGCTGATGCTCAGCCGGTCCATGTGGCGGGCATGCGGCAACAGCACCGTCACGCTGCCGATGCCATCGCGGTCCGGCTCGATGATCCAGCCCCTTTCCCGCAGCACGGTGAATTCGGACAGCAGTTCGGCCACCCGGACATGCAAAGCCGGATCCTGTTCTTCCGCGTTCAGCCGGTGCACGGCCGACCGGACGCTTTCATTGCTGTAGGTGGACAGCAGCAGACGCCCCTGCGGACTGTGCAGGATCGGCATTTCATCCCCGCCATGCGCGTCCACCGCGTCATCGCTGCTCCCGTGGATGACATGCAGATGCTGGAGCACATAATTGGAGCTGGAGGACAGCACCACCGTCTCCCGGGTCAGCTTCGCCACTTCGTCGATCGCCGAAAGCACCGGCCCCCCACGGAAAAGCGATGGCTTCACCCAAGCGCCCAGCAGGGCGACGCGCGCCGTCGGACTATAAGTCCTGCGGATGCGATTATAGTGAAGATAGCCAAGCCGCGTCATGCAACGCAGCAATTCGGACGTGCTGGACTGCGGATAATTCAAGGTCCGCGACATATCCATTACGGTGGCGTAGCGGTGGTCCTGGTCGAAATACTCCAGAATCTCCAGAACCCGATGCGCCGACTTGATGGTTCGGGATGCACTCGTGGTCATGACTGTCCTCTTCCCTCGGCGGGTCTTGCCCGGAGTCGCGAATTCGCGTCCCTTCCGATGATTCTGCATATAGCATCACAAATGCGCTGGTCAACGGTTTTTCGAATTGCGTTCGGTTTTTCGAACAGCTATAGGGCCGCCATGGAAGAAAACAGGGGACCAGTTATGGACGCCGAGCCGGTGGAACGCCGGACCAAAGGGCCAAAGGCCATCACCCGGGTGCTCGACCTGCTGTCGATACTGGCGGGAAAGCAGGATGGCATGAGCCTGGCGGAGCTGAGCGTTGCCCTCTCCGTGCCGAAAAGCACGTTCGTGGACACGCTGCGCTGCCTGTGCGACCTCCATCATCTGTCGCAACGGGATGGCCGCTATCGCCTGGGGCCGGCCGCCTATCAATTCGCGAGCCGGATCGTCAGCAACTGGTCCGCGCCGGAGATGATCCGGATCCAGGTCCGACGGCTGGCGGACGAAACGGGTGAGTCGGTGGGCTTTGCCATTGCCGACTGGGATATCGGTCAGGCCTTTTACACCGAAGCCGTCAACAGCCGCCATCCTGTGCGCTATGCGATGCAGGCGGGGCTGCGCGCGCCGCTTTATGCCAGCGCTGCGGGGCGCGTCCTGCTTGCTCACGCGACGCCCGACCAGATCGACGCCTATCTCGAACGTGCGCATCTGAAGGCGCTGACCAAGGGAACCCAGACCGACCCCGTTTCAATCCGCGCCAATCTGGCGGAAATCAGGAAACAGGGCTATTGCGCCAGCTTCGGCGAGATGTTGAGCGACACGGCAGCCATCGCGGTGCCGGTCCATGATCCTGACGGCGACACCATAGGCGCGCTGATGATAGCCGCTCCGCTCGACCGCATGAAGCTGCATTACAACCGTTTTCTGGAAACGATCCTGAGGATCGGACGTCAAACCTCTGCCAATTGGACGGCTCGAAGAACCGAGTGATTTCGGCGTGATGGCGTAGCAAGGAGCGCGC
>NZ_JALDYQ010000140.1:0-4608 GCF_032153725.1 Sphingobium sp.
CCTTTTTTCATGTCGTGCTGGCGGCGGCCTCCCGCACGGTGGATCGGCGGCGACGCCACCAGTTGAGGATCGCCTCAGCAGCGGGGCGCTCGACCGCCCGGTTGATGAGCGTGCCCAGTGCCAGCGCTACCAGGAAGGCTGCGGCAAAACCGATCCAGGGGCTGTAACCCGCCTGTGCCATTTTCAGCATCACGACAAAGCCGACATGCTGGTGGATAAGGTAGAAGCTGTAACTGATCCCACCCATCCAGACGAGCGGCGGGAGACACAGGAAGCGCAACCGCCCGGCGATCAGGGCGCCGAACAGAGCCAGCAGGATGACGCCGGCCAGCGTGATGTCCCACCCGTCGATGGTCGCGATCGACAGCAGCGCCAGAGAAGCATAGGGCAGCTGCTGCCGCCAATTTCTCTGCCCCGACCAGACGCGGCAGGACAGCATGCCGATGATGAAGAAAGGCACATAACGCAGCACCGCCAACATCACGATCCGTTCCGGCATGCCGGGCCACAGCGCAAAGAGCCAGCGCAGCGCCAGCCAGCCCAGCAGCACGGGTTCCAGTCGCTGGAGGCCAACCCATTTCCAGATCGCCACCATGCAGAAATAGAAGGCGATCTCGACCGTCAGCGTCCAATAGGCGCCGTCGACTTCGGGCAGGAAGGCGAAACCCTGCAACATGGTGACATTGGCGAGGATCGCGCCCGGCCCGATCAGCAATGGCGACGCGCGCGCCAGATATTCGATCGACAGCGTCAGCAACATCGCGGTGAGATAGGCGGGATAAAGCCGGGCGAAGCGATTGACCGCGAAATCCGCAACCGTCGCGATGCGGTCGAGCGTGAAGAAGATCGCAAAGCCGGAAATGGCGAAGAACAGCAACACCCGGTAATTGCCGCCCAGGAAGCTGAAAGGCACGTGCGTCGCCTGCGGGAACAGCTCATGGAAACGGGTCGAATAGTGGAACACCAACACGCATAGCGCTCCGATCCCGCGCAAGGCATCGAGTTCCGTCAAACGGCTGCGGTTATGGTGCGACCCTGCCATTGCCGCGCTATAGCAACGAAGCGGCAACCATTCCGTTAATATTATGGTTAAGCATGTGCGCTGATTGCATTTTTCATCCTTCATGACGGATGTTCATGCGCAGACGTCGCGCCGTCCGCCATTCCGTCATTCAGCGCTGGCGCTTGCAGGAGGATCAGCCCCTATTTGCCCGCTTCCGCCACCCGCGCGAGTCCCGCCAATTGCTCGGCCAGAACCTTGTCGACCACGGGCGCCATCTTCGCACCGCCCATGCGCAGATAGCCGCCCACGACATAGCGCATAACGATCCGCACGCCCGTGGCCGCCGGTTCGACGGTGAAATCCAGCGTCCCGGTCACCGCCTCCGCCTGCAACGGCCCCAAGGCCCCGGACAGCCGCAACTGTTTATCGGGCGCGGCGTAGATCACCCGGCCATGCTCAACGCCGCCGCCATTCGGCAGCGCCTCACAGAAACAGCCGCCCACCACCGGTTTCAGGCTCAGATTGGCGGCATCGCCGCTATAGCTGTGTTCGCTACTCCACCAGCGGGCGGGCTGTCCCAACAGGCGATAGACGGTGGCGGCATCGGCGGCGACCTCCACGCTGTTTTCCACAACGAAACCGACATCGCTGCTGGCCGTAACAGAAGAATGGGCTGGCGCAGCCATCGCTGCACCAGCCCATAGCAAAAGCTTTGCTTGTCGCATGACGCTCTCCTCCCTGATCGGAGGATGAGCGTAACTCAGCCGGCCTTGCCGTCCAAGATGGCGACGATCGCCACCGTCACATCGTCCATGTCGGCCATGCCGTCGACCCGCGACACGATGCCGCGCGCTTCGTAGATCGGCAGGATCGGCGCGGTCTTGGCGCGATATTCGGCCATGCGGGTACGCACGGTTTCCTCATTATCGTCCGGACGGCGCTTGAACTCATGTCCGCCGCATTTGTCGCAGCTGCCCTCGACCTTCGGCTGCTTGAAGCTGTCATGATAGCCTTCGCCACAGCTCGCACAGGTGAACCGGCCGGTGATGCGCTCGACCAGCGCGTCCTCATTCACGTCCAGCTCGATCACATGGTCCAGCGTGCGATTGCGATCCGACAGGATGGAATCGAGCGAATGGGCCTGCGCCTCGGTCCGCGGATAGCCGTCGAAGATGACGCCGGTTTCCGCCGACAGCACATCCAGCGCCTCGCCGATGATGCCCGACACGATTTCGTCCGATACCAGCTCGCCCGCTTCCATCACGGCCTTGGCCTTGAGGCCGATCGGCGTCCCGGCCTTCACCGCGGCGCGCAACATGTCGCCCGTCGACAGCTGCACCATGCCCCGGCTGTCCACCAGACGCGTCGCCTGGGTTCCCTTGCCGGCGCCCGGAGGGCCGAGCAATATGATATTCATAACGCGCATTCTCCCCTGTTCTCCGCGCTCTTGTCGTCCTGCGTCGGCTTAGCGCAGACGCCCCTTCAGCTTCGCCTTCTTGATCAGATCCCCATATTGATGGGCCAGCAGGTGGCTCTGAATCTGCGTCACGGTGTCGACCGTAACATTGACCACGATCAGCAGGCTAGTCCCACCAAGGTAGAAGGGGATGCCTGCCCGCGCGATGACGAATTCCGGCACCAGGCAGATGAAGGCCAGATAGGCCGCGCCGATCACCGTGATCCGGGTCAGCACATAATCGAGATAATTTTCGGTGTTCTTGCCCGGACGGATGCCCGGAATGAAGCCGCCATTGCGCTTCAGATTGTCAGCCGTCTCTTCCGGATTGAACACCACGGCAGTGTAGAAGAAGCAGAAGAAGACGATGCCAAGGCCATAAAGCGCCATATAGACCGGGCTGCCATGCGACAGATACTGGTTCAGCGTCAGCACGAAATCGCCCAGCCTGCTCTCGCCCGCCACGGTCTTGCCCGCGAATTGCGAGACGGTGAGCGGCATCAGCAACAGCGAACTGGCGAAGATCGGCGGGATCACGCCCGCGGTGTTGACCTTCAGCGGCAAATGGCTGCGGTCGGCCTGCATCAGCCCCTGACGCGTCTGGCGCTTGGGATATTGGATCAGCACCCGGCGCTGCGCCCGCTCCATGAAGCAGATGAAGGCAATCAGACCAAAGCCCAGCACGATCACCAGGAAGATCACCAGGCCGGAGATCGCGCCGGTGCTGCTCGACTTGAACAGGTTGCTCAGCGTCACCGGCAGCTGCGCGACGATGCCCGCCATGATGATCAGCGACACGCCATTGCCGATCCCGCGCGAGGTGATCTGCTCACCCAGCCACATCAGGAACATCGTGCCGCCGATCAGCGAGATCACCGCCGCGACCCGGAACAGGATGCCCGGATCGACCACCGCCTGCACGCCCGACTGCGCGCCGAAGCTCTCCAGCCCGACCGCAATGAAATAGCCCTGCACGGCAGTCAGGCCTACCGTGCCGTAGCGGGTGTACTGGTTCAGCTTCTTGCGCCCGCTCTCGCCTTCCTTCTTGATCGCGGCGAGCTGCGGCGAGAGGCTGGCGGCGAGCTGCACCACGATCGAGGCCGTGATGTACGGCATCACGCCGAGCGCGATCAGGCTCATGCGCGAAAGCGAACCGCCCGAAAAGGTGTTGAAGATGTCGAGGATGCCGCCGTTGGTCTGCTTGTAGAGCTGCGACAGCGCGGTCGGATCGACGCCCGGCAGCGGCACGAAGCTCAGGAAGCGGAACACGATCAGCGCGCCCAGCGTGAACCACAGGCGCTTCTTGAGGTCGGTCGCCTGGCTGAACTTCGCCAGGCTGAGATTGGATGCGAGCTGGTCGGCTCTCGATGCCATCTTGGCTGCCCTTCAAAACATCTTGCCGGGATTTGGAAGCCCCGGAGCGGAATCGCTAACCCCTTAGCGGGGTGATGGGGCGCTGTCGAACCGGGAATCGCCACCGATGCGACAAAAAGCTTTCCCCAAAAACAGAGCCCCGCTCACCCATATCGGGCAGCGGGGCCATGCTTGCAAGAGTTGGCAGGCCGAATCAGGCCTTCGCTGCAGCCTTCTTGGCGGCAAGGGCAGTGCCCTTCTTCGCCTTGGCCTTCTCAGCCGCCGGAACGACCTCGATCACGTCGACCTTGCCGCCAGCCTTCTCGACCGCTTCGACCGCGCCCTTCGACGCGCCGGCGACGAGCAGGTTGATCTTGGCGGTCAGTTCACCTTTGGCGAGCAGGCGCACGCCATCCTTGCCGCCACGGGCGAGGGCAGCGGCCTTCAGCGCCGCGTGGTCGATGGTGGCGTTGGCGTCCAGCTTGCCGGCGTCGATCGCCTTCTGCACCGCGCCCAGGTTCACGATCGCGTAATCCTTGGCGAAGATATTGTTGAAGCCGCGCTTCGGCAGACGCATGTGGAGCGGCATCTGGCCGCCTTCGAAGCCATTGATGCTGACGCCCGAGCGTGCTTTCGCACCCTTCTGGCCGCGACCGGCGGTCTTGCCCTTGCCCGAGCCGATACCACGGCCGACGCGCATCCGACCCTTGCGGGCACCGGCATTGTCATTGAGTTCGTTGAGCTTCGTCATTTCGTGCACTCGCTTTCGCTATGTTCGCGCGGAGGTTCGATCCTC
>NZ_JALDYQ010000075.1:0-22606 GCF_032153725.1 Sphingobium sp.
CGACCAGTTCGCGCGGGGAAAAGGGCTTCAGCACATAATCGTCCGCGCCCATCTCCAGGCCGACGATGCGGTCCGTCTCCTCCGATTTCGCCGTGAGCAGGATCACCGGAATTTCGCTGGTTTCGCGGATATGGCGGCAGAGCGACAACCCGTCCTCCCCCGGCATCATGATGTCGAGAATGACCAGATCGATCGCATTGGCGTTGAGGCGCATCCGCGCGTTCGCCGCATCTTCGACGGCGGTCACGCGGAAGCCGTTGCGCGACAGATATTGCGCCAGCGGCTCGCGGATCGAACGCTCGTCGTCGACGAGCAGCAGATGGGGTCGTTCGCTCATGGTCCGGTTCTTGTCATGGCCTGGCATCGGTGGGAAGGGCGAAGGCCTCTTAAACCGTGCCTTCGCCCGTTGTCCTCAATTGGCGGGTGGCGGTCCCTTGCGGTCCTTCCAGCCGTCGCGGAAGGACTGACGCGCTGCCTTCATTTCCTCGGCGGTCACCTTGCCGTCATGATTGGCATCGGCCTTGTCGAACATGGCGAGCGGGCGAGCCATGAACTCCGCCTTGGTGATGGCACCATCCTTCTTCATCTCGTCGCCCGGGCCACCATGCATCATCCCGCGTCCGGGACCGCGATGGCCCCAGTCCCGGCCCTGCGGCCCCATCCGGTCGTGCATGCCGTCGTGCCCCTGATGCCCGGCGGCAAATTCCGCCTTGCTGATCTGGCCGTTCCTGTCGGTATCGAGCGCGGCGAAACGTTCATCGAGCCGCTGCTGGCGGAGGATGTCGCGGTCCGCCTGATCGAGCTTGCCATCCTTGTTGGCGTCGAGTTTGGCGAAGCGGGCGTCCAGCGCGGCGGTCAGTTCCGCTTTGGTGACGGCGCCATCTTTATTGGCATCGGCCATCATCAACATGCCACCGCCACGCGGGCCGTCGCGACCGGGGCCGCCATCCTGGGCGAGAGCAAGGTGCGAGGCGGCAAGTCCGCCGACGAACAGCGTGCCGACGGCCGCCGTGATCATGAATTTGCGGATCATTCGGGTTTTCCTTCAAAGCGTCTGCCACGAACGGCGCCCTGCCGTTCTTGAAGACGCTTATCCGGGAGTTTTGTCCCGCAAATTTGTCACGTCACCCGGTAAAATGTCGCAATTTGTATCGGGTGACGGACTTTATTCTCAGCGATCGCGCGACCCGGCAGGCCCCAAGGCGCAATCAGCGATCGCGCCGTCCCAGCAAACGAAGCCGCAGGGCGTTCAACTTGATGAAGCCCGCCGCGTCGCGCTGGTCATAGGCGCCGGCATCGTCCTCGAAAGTCACCACCTTCTCGCTGTAGAGCGAGTTGGGCGACTTGCGGCCGACGACATGGACGCCGCCCTTGTAGAGCTTCAGGCGGACCGTGCCGGTCACCTTTTCCTGGCTGTGGTCGATCGCGGCCTGGAGCATCTCACGCTCCGGCGAGAACCAGAAGCCGTTATAGATGAGTTCGGCATAGCGCGGCGCCAGTTCGTCCTTCAGATGCGCGGCGCCCCGGTCGAGCGTCAGCTGCTCGATCCCGCGATGGGCGAGGTGATAGATGGTGCCACCCGGCGTTTCATACATGCCGCGCGACTTCATGCCGACAAAGCGGTTCTCGACCAGATCGAGGCGGCCGATGCCATGCTTGCGGCCATAGTCGTTGAGGGTTTCGAGCAGAGTCGCAGGGCTCATGCCGACGCCGTTGATTGCAACGCCATCCCCGCGCTCGAAATCGACGGTGATATATTCGGGCGCGTCGGGAGCGTCCTCCGGGTTCACCGTGCGCGAATAGACATAATCCGGGGTTTCTTCCCACGGATCTTCCAGCACCTTGCCCTCGGACGAAGTGTGCAGCATGTTCGCGTCGGTCGAAAAGGGGCTTTCGCCACGCTTGTCGCGGGGGATCGGGATCTGATGCTTTTCGGCGAACTCGATCAGCTTCGTGCGGCTGGTCAGGTCCCATTCGCGCCAAGGGGCGATGACCTTGATGTCCGGGGCGAGGCCATAATAGCCCAGCTCGAAGCGGACCTGATCATTGCCCTTGCCGGTCGCGCCATGGCTGACGGCATCGGCGCCGACCATCTTCGCGATCTCGATCTGGCGCTTGGCGATCAGCGGCCGCGCGATCGAGGTGCCGAGCAGGTACAGCCCCTCATAGAGTGCGTTGGAGCGCATCATCGGGAAGACATAATCCTTCACGAATTCCTCGCGCAGGTCGTCGATGAAGATATGCTCTTCCTTGACCCCCATCAGCTGTGCCTTGGCCCGCGCGGGCTCCAGTTCCTCGCCCTGCCCCAGATCGGCGGTGAAGGTCACCACCTCGCACTGATAGGTCTGTTGCAGCCATTTCAGGATCACGCTGGTATCCAACCCACCTGAGAAGGCAAGAACGATGCGGTTGATCTTGTCGGACATGGGCAACTTTCCTTGAGTCTGGCCTTTTGGCGGCCATGAAATTACCGGCGGGCCGGTATCAGGCCAGGCGCATCAGTGCAACCGAATCAACCGAACCAATCATGACATATCGGCCGCTGGCCGGTGGCCACAGCGTGAGTGGCATGGCCGGAGCAACAGCCATTCATCGATTCCGTTAGTCGGGATCATCCTTCCTATCATCCCGTCGTGCGCCGTCGATCTCACGCTTCCGCCGTTCTTCCTCGATCGATTGCGTCAGGCGCTCAGCCTTTGTCCGGCCGAATTTGGCGCGATTGCCCTGCGCCAGGCGTTCCTTGTCCGCCCGTGCCTTCGCCTTGCGCGCCTGCCGAAGATTGATGATGTCGCCCATGAACCGGTGACGGGCCCCTCTATGGAGGAATGGAGCGGGTAGCGGGGATCGAACCCGCATCACAAGCTTGGAAGGCATCAGATATTCCAGAGTTTATGCGTGGTCCAGAGCAAAACACGCAGATTTTGCCGTCTTGTTATTCAAAGGCTTGGGGACAACGTGCAAAACTTCGGCAACGGCATCAATTGACGGCTCGCTCCTCAGTGGGTCGCTCTTGAAAAGCGCCGATGGCGCAAGCCATCAGTGGGCTGGCACTCTACAGTCTCCGCCAAACGCCTCAAATTACTGCGTAAAATCTCACTACACTGAAGGCTTGCAACATTGTTTCGCGGGTCCAACGTTTTCTCAAATTTCGGCACAGGGCCGGGACGGTGCATGTGATTGATTACATCACCTGCTCGATACCCGTGGATTTTCCCCGACCGATCTACGGCGGTCGCGTCATCTCTACGATCATAGGAGAAGAAGATGAAGTCCAAGAATATGCCGTGCTTAAAAGGCTTGGCGTGGAAGGCTCTCACTCTAGTAATGTTCATGTTCGTTGCATTGATGGACGCAACTTCGAGCTTAAGGGCAATCTTGTTAAGTGGCTACAAGGTCACAATTTATACGGCAGCGATTGTATATTTGATATTTTGCGTCGAAGCGTTGACGCTATTTTTCACCGGGCGTTTCCTGATCTCCCGGTGCCTACGGATGAGCAATTGTTTTCTGCGTCTCTCTCGCGTGTGGATATTACAGAAATGTTCCATCTGGCAAACGCGGGCGAAGTCGCCCTCTGGCTTAGAGCAGCCGCACAAACTGCGGTGATTTCGCACAGGGGGCGCGGCTCACTAACAAGCGATGGAAACACGCTGACATGGGGATGCGCACGGGGGAAGCGAGCGTCAAGCTGGGCGCTGATCGTTTACAATAAGGGCGCGGAAGTTGCGAAGCACCCTCTTCCTCCGGTAATGATGAGCGATAACGAGGTTTTAGATTGGGTATCGAAGTGCCTGCGATTCGAACTTCGCTTGACCGGAGCGGAGTTAAAGCGGCTGAATGTTCGCTATGTGCGGCAGTGGATTCCGGGGATGGCCCGAGCGATGTGGACGGCCAAGACGGGCCGATTGTTTTTTCAGGATACAGCCATGAGCGTTCAAGAAATGATCGGAGTGAAAGCAAGGGTTAGAGACGCCTATTATGCGTGGATGAATGGCATTGATCCGCGCGCCGGTAGATCACTCGCAACGTTCAAGCGCCTGCGTAGCGAGGTGAAGCAGGCATATAACGTTGATATTTCAGTAGATCGGCCAGACCCAAGCCTCGCAAAGGTAGACATTCTTCCATGTCGGCGGGTGCTGACATTGAAGGCGGTCGAGTTACCGAGCTGGGCGGCCCGTATTGAGGCAAAACTAGCGGCTTAGGTATTGTAATATTACAATAAAGATCGGGGGATTCTTTATTCACAAGGGCAATTATAAATGAAGAAAGAGCCAAGAATTCCAATTTTTATTGGCCGTCTTCTAGGAATTTCTAAGAAAGTTAACTATCCTATTGCAGTGATCGAAATTCATTACAACAAGGTGAACGTTCTTCTGGAAGTTCCCCCTGAAAAGCTGGCCTTAAGACTGGCTGTCACACCTGATGAATGTCGGGAACTGGCGAGACATCTAGAGTTAGTAGCCGCAGAGATAGAGTCCATGGGAAGGATGACGCATTGATAAGCTGATGCCTTATTTGAACTTATATGACCAAGATATGCAGGGATCAGGGTTAGTTGCTGGAAGACTATTAGCACTTCAAGATTAATGGCCGGATGTTATTCCAGACTATTCCAATAAACAGAGCGTCTTAGTTCTTTTTTCGTTCCTCATGGTCGATCCACGCAAAATGCGGCAGTTCCCACTCCTTGTCGTGTGTCCTTAACTTGGTCAGCATGGCGATCCGATATGGCAATGACGCATTCCGCGCTGCACGATTATGGGCTTTGCGCTCCGCAGGCGACATCCGTACATATTCGTGGACTTGCTCGTTCACTTGCTTCCAAAACGGATGCTGAAAGAATTCCTCAAAATACATATGGTCGCCTTTAACCGTTACCCACGGCTTGCCGGCTTCCTCAAACTCGACAATGCGGCGGTGGCCAATCGTGTCCTCGGCCAATTCATCGCTTTCCTCGATGTTATAGCGCGGCCGCTTTTTGGATTTGCGGTCGTGCCAAATCCATATCGCGATGCCCGCGACAAAGACAGCGATGCCACCGACCGTCCCGTAGTCCCTGTTTGCACTGTAAACGCCAGCGAGGAGGATGCCCATCCAAACACACTTCATGATCTCCTCGTTGACAATGTTGCGAATGCGCAGGTCCATGGCGACATATTCGGCGCGATGGTCCCGTTCCCGTTGGAAATATTTGCGGGCGTTCTCGTTCGACTCCCGCTCCCACTCGCGGTCAGCAGCTTCCTGCTCTTCTGCCGAGCGAGCTTTCCCAAATAGTCCATCGAACACATCGGTGCTGTCGTCGGCCATATGATCCCCCATTGCTGGTCCTGATCTAGCGCAAGGGTCGGCCTTTTGGAAAGGCAGCGAAAAAAATGTGCTGCAGGGTGAGCGACCTTCGCAAATCGGGTATTTGCCCGCTTTTCGCTGAAAGTGCAGGGAGCATGGTTCTTTTCGAGGTGGCTAGCACCTTGGCGACCACATGGGCACTGGCTATCTTTTCTGCATGGACGTGAGATATTTCCTCAAGAAGCGTACCAGCTTCCTACGAACCTATTACAACTCGATTGCGGCGGCTTTCGAAAATGAAAAGCGCAAGATCGAAGAACATCAACCGCCCTACGACAATCCACCCTACTCAGAAGACCCCGAACCGCCCTATCTAGAGGAGTGGATCGACGCCGATACATCCGTGAAGCTGACCGGGCTGGCCTGCATTTCCATGTTAAGCGAAATCCTCAAATTGTATTTCGAAGAGGTCAGGCGAGACATCGGTTTCGAATTCTCGGATAAAAGGAAGGCGTTCAGGAATGGCTTCGTTGAGGCGTATCGCGATGCGTTGGGTGAGATTTTTCAAACCGACTGGATCGAAGTAGGTGTGGATTTTGCGTTGATCGAACAGATCGTGCTGGCCCGGAACCTGACCCAGCATGGCGGCAATATTACAACCTGGGACATTAATCACGATGCTTACACCTTCACGAAGCACCCCAAGCCGTTCTTCGCACAGCGAGAGGAATTGGATCGGATGCCTGACAGGGAGGGACCCTTCTTCCATTTTCTCGCGCCCTCGGTCGATGTGAACCGCGAAAGGCTGGTCGCTGCACTTGATCAGATCGACAAGCTGGCCGACTGGATCGAGGACAACATCGATCGTGCCCGAAAATGGCGGAGCAAGCCTGAGAGCGAGGAAACGTCCACCGCATGAAATTGAACGTTCACGAACTCAATAGAAGCCAGACAATCCGTCTGTCGTCACCCGGCGAGTGCATTTACTGTGGCGATACGGAATCCAAACTCCGCGACGAGCATGTCATCCCCTATGCGCTCGCCGCGAACACGATGATCCTTGAAAAGTCGTGTTGCGAGACGTGTCAGAACATCATTCAGCGGTATGAGCAGGAAGTCCTAAAAAAGCAGCTGGGCATATTCCGGGCTCAGGTAGATGCTCCATCGCGCAGTAAAAAGAGGGATCGAATCACTCACGTCGATGTGCAATTTGTTGAGGTCAACGATGGTGGCCAGTTCATGAGAGATTTGGGCGTCCGTTCGATACCCGTTCATGAACTTCCGCTTGCTGTCCATCTATGGCAATCCCCGATGCCGCGCCGCCTGCGCCATCCTCTGACGCCCGAGCAGGAGCAGGGAAAGCCGTGGTGGTTCGCAGATCGCGACGGCATCGATGCTATGTGTAGTAATATCCGTGAGGAAACCGGTGCAAACTATGTTGCGTATAAGAGCGGGCAGGTAAACCGCCTGCATTATCTTAGGTCACTCGCCAAAAACGCCCATGCCTTCGCCGCCGCGCAATATGGTCTAGACGCCTTCGAACCCTATTTACTCGACCTCATCCTATGTCGCTCCGATGATGTTGCTGAGTTCGTGGGTGACGATCCCTTTGATGCACCTGTCCAGGATGCAAACGGCCACACGTTGCAGATATTCTTAGGCGAACCCATGGGCGGAGAGGAGCAAGGGCTGATCACAGCGCGCTTCCAACTGTATCCCACACTGGGCAGTCCAGCCCATTTGATTGTCGTGGGCAGAGCAAAGATCGACATTCAAAAGCGGCTTGCGGGTGAAATTTAGGCGGCATCTTTTAGTCAATAGCCGTCATTTGCTCCTCTTCAACGAGAGATCTCCAATCCGCAATCGGCCAGTCCGCCGTAACGGCAGCTTGACCAACTGTCCGTAATCGCGGACAACTGCCCGTGAAATCGGACAAAATCTTCAGTTCCAAGCAAAAAAGTTGAAGAAAATTCCGCCTAAAACTGCAAAATTGAACGAAAATAGGCAAATGTGCTGCCTTTCGTTCAATTTGATCTAGGCACAAGATTCTTCGTGTGGTGCCGTTTGTTAGCGGGCGATTTTGCCGCTGACAGAGGGGAACCTCCATGAAACTCGCTATTATCGAAGTGCGCCCTGACGTAGAACACCGCCAAGGCATCTCTCGCGATACGTCGCGGCCTTATGATTTTCACATTCAAACTGCCTATTTTCATTCTGGTGACGAGTATCCCGTTCGGCTCGACATCATGTTGGAAGATGGTGTCGTACTCGCGGCCGGAAAGTATCTTCCGGGCGCGGAGAGCTTCCAGTTCGACCGGAAAGCCAACCGTTGGGCCATGCGGCCGAACAAAGGGCTGATTCCGCTCGCGGAGGTTGCCGCATTGCTGGGCGATCCCAAGGCGCAGCGCTCCCCCGCATCGAATTAAGGAACCTCGCAGTGGCTGACTTGCTGCTGCGGTGTATCCCCGACCCGCAGAACGGGCCGGGGGTTTCGCCGTGTCCTCCGGGGATGCTCGTAACAACCGTGGAGGCACAACTGCCTGTCGTCGTGTCGATCGACGACTGGTCAACGTATGCCGCGAGTGCATCGACAGGGATAATCCTAATTTTCTTTTTTGGTTTCCTGCTCGGCACGATCGGCAAGCATTTGAAGGATGCTGTTCGATGAAGACCATTTCCAAGCTCGCCGCCCTGCCTGTCGCCGCTCTGGCGCTGGCTCAGACCTCAATCGCGCAGGCGGAAGACCTGTTGGGCAACACTACCGACGCCGCTTTCCAGAACATCAGCGACACTCAGACGGGCATGGCTCCGCTCATTCTGGGTGTCGTCGGCTTCACGGTCGTTCTGGGCCTCGGCATCAAGTGGCTGCGGAAGGCGGGCTAACCATCATGCCTATCTGGGCTGCCCTCTTAATCGGATCAGCTTCGGGCACAGTCTTTGTGCTGGGCTTTAAAGCTGGGCTGCAATTCTGATGGCGGCCCAGATTACCCGTAGGGGCTTTATCATGGGGCTGGCGGCAACGTCGGCCCTTTCGGCTTTCCCGGCTAGGGTTCGCGCTCAGGCGCTCCCTGCATGGTCAGCGACACCGGTTGTTACCAGCGCTGGGCGGATGATCGTCCAGTCCGTCACGCTGAATGGATCGACTACAGCGTTGTCGATCGGTGACAGGGTCATCCTCTCTCGCGCTGCCACGCAGATCGCGGCGAAAGCCACGACGCGGGCTATCGCCAATCGCACCATGGGCCTGATCGCTTCGCGCGTGTTGGCCGGTGCGGCTCTCACCGGACCATGGGGGCTTGCTGCCGCTGGCCTTGGCGTCGTTGCCTATGGCGCGTACCGCTATTTCACCGCCGACGATGAGGCTGGGACCAATACGACGACTTCGCACTATTCCGTCATCTATGATCAGGCGGGGGCGGCAATTATGCAGGCTGCGGTGCAGAATGGTTGTTCCGGCTTGCCGATTGGTGGCGGCTCTTATCCCAATACGATTACGCTGGGGGCGTTCAATTCCAGCAGCACAGGGGGATGCACCCCCTACTTTCGGCAAAAGGTCATATGGAAAGGGGCGGCTGCGTCGTCATACCCCACCCCAAGCGGGTGGGCGCGCAATTATGCCTACGACGCGGGGTATGAGAGTGCGGCGGATCAGGCTGCGAACCTTAAGGTATGGTGGCTGTTCTTTGGTCGGTCATGGCCGTCTCCTGTCGGTGGCGTGTATGCGCCCCTTGATGTGCCAGGCCAAACGCAACCGGCTTATTTGCCTCAATCGCTGCCCTCTGATGTTCAGGCGAAGCCGGCTGCTAATCAGATGCTCGCTGATGCCGTCAACGGCATATGGCAACAGGCGGTGCCGCTGAGCGATCCTTCTGCGATGCCATGGAGTTCCGCAAATGCTGCTACGGCGGTCGAGCTTGCTCCTACGATACAGCCGGGGGCTGAGACGGTCCCTGATCTTGGCACGGCCAGTCTGGCGGATTTGGTAGCCTCTCGCCCTGCGGTCATCCCAGAGGGTTCGCCGGTTGAGTGGACGTTTCCTGAAAGTGTGCGCTTCCCTGATGACAACCCGTCGACCGATCCCGGCACTGATCCGGGCACCGATCCCGGTAGCGGCACTGTCACTATCGATTGGGGAACACCACCGGCTGACGAGGCGATTCCGTCAGTTACGCCCATGTCATGGTTTCCTAATCTGTTCACGCCTCCGCAACTGTCGGGAGCATGTAGCGGCTGGACGATTCCGATAACTGCCGGGTTGCCTGTAACCCTTGATCCCTGCCCGTTGATGGCGGACGTTATTCCGGTCGTGAGGCCGGTTATAGGCGTTTCCGCGACCATCGCAGCGGGTAAAATCCTGCTGGATATTTGACATGCCTGCAATTTTATCTTGGTTCGCATCTCATCTTTTGGCCGGTGTTGTTGGCGAGATTTTTAAGCGCGCCGCGATTTTCATGGCCTTCAACATCATCCTCCAATTCGTCTTGGGATACATGACAAATCACGGGGTGGAAGGGCTAACGCCCTTTTCTGTCGGGCCTTCTCTGTCTGCGGCGATAAGCGCCATTGCAGATCCGCGACTGGCCTATTTCCTTGATGCTTTTTACGTCCCGCAAGGGCTGTTCTTGATCTTGAACGCGTATCTTGCGCGGTTCGCCTATCGCCTCACTCTGCGCGCTGTGACGGGCGGCTGATGGCTCTCTCGCTTTACCTTGGGCCGCCGGGAAGCGGGAAGACCTATGAGGCGATACGATCTGTCGCCATTCCTGCTTATCGGGATGGTCGGCACATCATCACGAATATCAAGGGCGTGACGCCTGATCATTGGGAAGCAAACATAGAGCCGAACAAAGGAAAAAAGTGCGGTTCTATTACGGTCGTTGATGATGAGTTCTTTCAAGATGAAAAATCATATCCACTCATGACGAAAGATAAGGCGATTGCGCCGGGTTTAATTCCTAACGGTGCGCTCGTAATTATTGATGAGGCCTATAATATATTTCCGCCTTCTCCAAAGGAGGCGGTTACAAAGCGAATGATAGAATGGGTTCGTACCCATCGTCACTTCGTCTCAGACGATGGAATAGCTTCCGATGTGGTACTTATATCACAAGATGTTATGAGCATTCATCCTCGGGTAAGAAGCGTTGGAGAGTTCTTTACAGCTATTCGTAATCTTAGATTTCTCGGTATTTCGACACGTTATCGAATAACTGTATTTACATCTTGGCGGATGAACGCTGCTAGCAAGCTTGGGCAGACGTTCCGGCGATATGATGTAAGCATTTTTTCTTATTATAAATCGTTCCAAACGGAGGGAACGGCTAAAGTTGTTCTGACGGATAGTAGTCAGAAGGCCATTAAATGGTGGCATTATGTATTTGTCGGGGCCTGCGCTGTGGGCATCGTCTGGGGAGGTCTACGGACCTCTGAAAAAGTGTTCGGTACGGATGTTTCTATCAAAGATGCGTCCGCCGTTTCGATGTTGAAACCCGATTGTGCCGGGTCTGGTATCCTCTTTGACCTTACTACGCGTAAGGCGTTAGTTCACGGAGAATGGCGCGATGCTACGATTGCACCGTTATCATTGGATGGTCGTGTTGGCTGGGATGTTGGTCCCTGTATCTTTCGCTTCAGCAAACCAAATGTTGGCCGATAACGTGGCGCTGGGCGATCTTGTGAAAGCCGCTGCTGGGCCGTTCCGCCTCCCTGTCGAGGTCTGCAAGCCCGGTCCCATGGTGACGGGCCGCTTCGACTTTAAGGGCGCTCAGGACATTCCCGTTTTGCTCGCGGAAAAGGGGTTTTCAGTCGATTTCGATGGCACCAGCTTTCGGGTTGGGTGCGATCAGGCGGCAACTGAATTGCAGCTAGCGGGCGCCCCCGATGGATCGCCCCTCAATCCCTTTGGCGCTCGCGGGCCTGCGCCTGTTGCGGCTTCTGTGCGGCCTCCTGAGCCTCCGACCTTCAAGGCGGGCCGTATCCGTTACCGCGATCCGTCAAAAATCGTCCGGGTGCTTTCGAAGATGCCGGGGCTTTCCGTGATCGCGGACCCCGACATTCCCGGCCCCCTGTTGCTGGCTGGGCCAGCGGCGATTGTCGATCAGGCCACGGCCTTCATGCGCGATCTGGACCGCTGCCCCGACCAGCTTCAAATTGAGGCTGTCGTCATATCGTCGTCGGAAAGCTCGGAGCGGTCGCGCGGTTTCGGCGTTCAGTTCCGTGAACCGGGCAATGTGCTGATCGGCAGCTATGATCCGCTTGCGCAGGCGACGATCTCAATTCCGGGCCTTCGCCTCTTCCTCGACGGCCTCGCCGGTTCATCGACCCTTCGGCAAAATTCGTCCTTCTCGTCGCGTGTCCTGCTGGGGGAGACGGTGAAGCTAGTCGATGGGCAGGAAATTCCAATTCGCGCCGCTACGTCCGTCACTGACCGCGAAACCCGCGCTGATGTAGTCTATCGGTCTATCGGCCATAAGCTATCCCTGCGGGTTGATGCACTCGATGACGAGGCGGTTCTGACGGTCGAGCATGAGTTGAGCAATCAGACCGGCAGCGGCGACCTTGGGCCGTCTTTCGGCACCCGGTCCACCATGTCGACTATGCGCGTTGCGCTGGGGCGTCCGGTGATGATCGCCCTATCTGGCACCGACCTTGCCTCCAAAACGCGCTCTAGGGGCCTCCTGAGCCGCTCAGACGCCACTACGGCATTGAAAGGGGGCATTTATCTCGTGTTTGCGCTCAAACGCCTTGTGTGCGGCGGCGAAGCCGAAGGCGAAGACGTGCAGCCGAAGGCTGCGCCGCCGCACGAAAAGCGCCTTCGCTAATGATGGCGCTACCCCCTCCTCATTATCCACTCTGGATAGCCATAGCCCGGCTTGCCGGGCTGCCGCGCGGCGAGCGCGCTGCACAACCATCCGCTCGCGCTCCACCTGAAATATGCAGATAGGTAACACTGCATATTTGGCTCAAAAATGAGCTTGGCGAATGATCCGATAGAGGGCGCGGTGATGCGGAGGCGGTCAACTTTCAATAAAGTAGATGTCGTGAAGCTGGTGGACGCTGCGCGTGCGGCTGGCCTTCGGGTCGCGGGCGTCGAAGTGTTACCTGACGGAACGATAAGGGCCGTTGAAACTGCTTTTCCGCGAGCCGCTATCAGTGACTTTGACCGCTTAGAGGCGGAACTATAATGGCGATACAGTTCATCAAACGCAGCAGGCCGGGGATGCCGATTACTTGGTATGTCTATGCGTACAAACGCGGCCCGTTGGTCATGAAGGCAGTCCAGCCAAAGAAGCCACTTTTGACGGCAGAGGCCCATGCCAAGGTTGCGGAGGCGATTCAGGCTGCAAACTGCCCTGATCCCCGAATCCTCCGATCCTTGATCCACGATTGGCGCATTAGCCCGGAATGGAAAAAGCTGGCGGATAGCACACGGCAAGTCTGGGGACTGAGCCTCGACCTCATAGAGAAGCGCTGGGGCGACAAACCAATTTCTGTCTGGGACGACTCGCGGATGGTCGGCAAAGTTGTCAAGTGGCGCGACGAACGTGCGGCCACGCCCCGTTCTGCTGACATGGGTGTGACCGTTCTGAGGGAGTTGCTGAAATTTGGTCGTTTACGCGGACGAGTTCGCATCAATGTCGCAGAGGGAATCCCGCACCTCTACAAGGGAGGCAACCGAGCCGACATCATTTGGACCCCCGAAGATATGGAGGCATTCCGACTCGCGGCAGTCGAGTTGAAGCGCCCCCTCCTTTATGACGGCCTCCGATTGGCAGCACTGACCGGCCTTCGTCGTGCGGACCTTGTTTCCCTCACATGGGACCATCTGGGGGAATTTGCTATTGTTAAGACGGCACTCAAAAAGAGCCGGGGCAAGCGGCGCAAGGTCGTCATCCCTATGACGGACGATCTGGAAAAGCTTCTCGCTGAGCTACGGAACCGAACGCGCAAAGAAGGCGTCAATACCGTCCTCGTCAATGAACGTGGGCGATCTTGGACGGCAGCAGGTTTCGGCGGCAGCATGAGCTTCGGGCTAGTTCGCGATACGGCGCGAATCGTCCATGTCGAGGAAGACGACGATGGGCAGCCAAGTGAGCGGCCCAAGCATCTCCATGACGTTCGAGGCACGTTCTGCACATATCTGCTGACGGAGTGTGAACTGACGGACGAAGATGCGGCTTGGATTATGGGCTGGTCGCCCGCCCGTGTGGGGAAGATTCGCAGCACCTATGTCGATAGCGCTGCCGTCGTAATTTCGCTCGCGGAAAGGATGCGAGCAAAACAAGTAGCAAAACAATCTGAGGCCGGGGGCTAAGAAATGACGGAAAAACGTGGAGCGGGTAGCGGGGATCGAACCCGCATCACAAGCTTGGAAGGCTAGTGCTCTACCATTGAGCTATACCCGCCCGTCAGGTGCAGCGCCCTGCCATCATCTGGCGGGGTTCGTCAATATGGCAATGCGTCATTAAGCCAATATCGGCCTTAACCCCGCACAATATTTGCACTAACAGGGGGCATGGCCACGCCTTCCTCGCGCCAGTTGGATATATTCGCGCAGATGGTGGCATCGGGCAACCTCTCGCGCTGTGCCCGCGATATGGGCATGAGCGCCGAGGATGTCGCGCGCAATCTGGCATCGCTGGAACTGCGCCTTGGCTATCGCCTGTTCGATGATCTGCCGGGGAAGGCCAGCCTGACCGCCGCCGGCAGGAAAACGGCGCAGGCCATGACCCTGCTGTCGCAGGATCATCCGGAAAACTGGCAGGTGGATTCGGCAGAGGCGACCCCGCCCGTTGCCGCCCCCTTGCCAGTCGCGCCAGCGCGGGACACCATCATCCTGGCCGCGCCAGCGCCGGTGTTCGGCCATTTTCAGGAAGCCCTGGCCGCTTTCGAGGCAGCCAATGACGACATCGCCATCACGCTGGACCTGACAGTCCATCTGGCCGAAGAAGCGGCCTGGGCGTTGCACCGGGGCAAGGCCGACATCGCCTACTATTATGCGCTGGGTGAGGCGGACGATCTGCCCTCCCGCTATGGCTGGTCGGAACAGATCAACCTTTATGCCGGCGCCGACCATCCACTCGCCCGCCGCGACAGCGTGGCGATGGCGGAGCTGGCCGCCATGCCGACGCTGGCGATGGAGCCGCGCAACGGGCTGCGCCGGATCATCGATGAGGCGCTGATGCGTGGCGGCATCCGGCTGGGCGATCCGGTGCTGGAAACCGACAATCTCTTCGACATCATGACCATTTTGCGCGAAGGGGCCGGCTGCTTTCCGGCATTCGGCCCGCTGGCGCGGGATCTGGGGCGGATGGCAGGGATCAGGCGGTTGGCGCTGGAAAGGCCGCTGCCGGCCATAGAAGTGCGGCAGGCCGTCCGCCCCCAGGGCCATGCCGCCGCCGTCGCGCTGGCGGATTTTCTCTTTCTCTGAAGCCCATTTGCGGCTGAATGAGGTGATTTTGCGTCCAACGTGCCATCGTCCCCGGCCACATTATTGATATGCTATATCATTTCAGATAGACGAACCCGTCCCCTCCCGATTCGAGGATGTCGAACCGAATGTTCCTTTCCGCGCTGTTGCGTGCCGGTTGCGCCCTATCCGCACTGTCTGCCGCCTTTCCCGTTCTGGCCCAGGACGCCACCACCGACACGGCACCGCAGGCCTATCATGATCAACGGTCGGATATCGTCGTCACCGCCATCATTCCCCGGCGGCAGGGTGACATTCTGTCGGGCACCTCGGTCGTGTCGGGCGAGGAACTGACCCGCGCGCTGCGCCCCACCATCGGCGACACGCTGGCGCATCAGCCGGGCGTTTCAGCGACATCCTTCGGTCCCAACGCTTCCCGCCCCGTGCTGCGCGGCTTTCAGGGCGAGCGGGTGCGCATCCTGACCGACGGCATCGGCAGCTTCGATGTGTCCAACACTTCGGTCGACCATGCCGTGGCGATCAACCCGCTGACCGCCGACCGGATCGAGGTGCTGCGCGGGCCTGCGGCGTTGCTTTACGGTTCCTCGGCCATAGGCGGGGTCGTCAATGTGATCGACAGCCGCATCCCGCGGCGCGTCCCCGACGAACCGGTTCATGTCGACGGCATCGCCACCTATGGCAGCGCCGCCGACGAACGCACCGGATCGGGCGAGATCGAAGCGCCGATCAGCGACAGGATCGTGGTCCATCTCGACGGCAGCTATTCGAAGAGCGGCGACCTCGACACCGGCAATTACATTCTGACCCCCGCCCTGCGCGCGCAGGCGGCCGCCAGCAGTGATCCCGCGATCCGCGACCTGGCCGACCTGCGGGGCAAGCTACCCAACAGCGCGGCGCGGACCTGGGAAGTTGCGGGCGGCGCGGCGCTGATCACCGATGGCGGCAATCTGGGTTTTTCGGTTGCGCATACCGACAATTTCTACGGCGTGCCGGTGCGCTATTCGCTCGATCCCGATGGCGAAGCGGAAAAGGTCCGGCTGCACATGAAGCAGGATCGCGCCGATCTGCGCGCGGAACTGCCGGTCAATGGCGGCTGGCTGGAAACGATCCGCCTGCGCGCCGGCTTTGCCGATTATCAGCATCAGGAGATCGAGGAATCGGGCGCGGTCGGCACCACATTCTACAACCAGTCGATCGAATCGCGGCTGGAGCTGGTGCAGGCCAGGCGCGGCGGTTGGGACGGCGCGATCGGCGCGCAATATTTCACCCGCAACTTCCATGTCGCGGGGGAGGAGAAGTTCCTGCCCCGCAACGTGACCGAACAGCTCGGCTTCTTCACCCTGCAATCCTTTGACCTCGGCACCACCCGTGTCGAACTGGGTGGCCGTTATGAGCATACACAGGTCCGCGCGGATGCCGACGCGACGCTGCTCAACCCCGCCTATCACCGGACCTTCAATGCGCTGTCCGGTTCATTGGGCATCAGTCAGGAGCTTGCGCCCGGCTGGCGCGCCGGCCTGAACCTGTCCCGGACGGAGCGCGCGCCATCAGCCGAAGAACTGTTCGCGCGTGGCAATCACGCGGGAACGCAGGCTTTTGAACTCGGCAATCCCGATTTCGGGCCGGAAAGGAGCTGGGGCATAGAGGGAACGCTGCGCGGCCAGGGCAATGGCTACACCATTTCGCTGTCCGCCTATCACAACTGGTTCGACGGTTATATTTACGATTCGCTGGTCGATGACAGCGTCTGCATGGCGGCCAATGGCGGGGAGGCGCTGGATTTCCCCTGCTATCAGAATTTGCAGGCCAATGCCCGCTATCTCGGTTTTGAGGCGGAAGGCACGCTGAAACTCGGGCAGGTCGGCGGCTATGCCATCCATCTGGACGGCGTCGCCGATTATGTCCGCGCCACGATCCTGGGATCAGGCCCGGCGCCGCGCATTCCGCCGCTGCGCCTGCTGGGCGGCGTCGAATTGCAGGGCGACCGGCTGAACCTTCGCGGAGAGGTTGAGCACAGCTTCGCGCAGGACCGCATTGCCGACACCGAAACGCCGACCGACGGCTTCACGCTGGTCAACGCCTCGCTCTCCTTCAAGCCCATCAAGGGCAATGACCGGACGACCATCACCCTGTCCGCCAACAACATCTTCGATGTCGAGGCGCGGAGGGCAGCCAGTTTCCTCAAGGATTACGCGCCCTTGGCCGGGCGGGACATCCGGCTCACGGTCCGCCTGTCGATCTGACAAGCTGGTCGATTGCGCAATGTGACAATTTCGTTACAAGGCGCGGATGGACCAGGGGTGGGCAAGGATCGATCAGGTGCGTCATCGGGCGCATAGGACTGGCTGAGTGCGTCAGATCGCCGCCCTTCCCTATGCGACCGATCCCGACGGGTCGATGCGCATTCTGCTGATCACCTCGCGCGATAGCCGCCGCTGGGTGATTCCCAAGGGCAATCGGATCAAGGGCATGGCCGGCCACCGCGCCGCCGAACTGGAAGCCTATGAAGAGGCGGGCATTCACGGCATTGCCTGCCCCGCGCCGCTCGGTCGCTACCGCTATGACAAGAAGCGGCGGCGGGGCGACACCAAAGAGGCCACGGTCGAGGTTTTCCCGCTTGCAGTGACCGGCCAGTTGCCGCAATGGCCCGAACAAGGGCAGCGGGAACTGCGTTGGTTTCCCGTGGCCGAAGCTGCAAAGGCCGTCGACGAACCCGATCTGCAATCCATTATCGCCGCCTTCCGCGAACCGCCCAAGGACCCGGGCCTGTTCGTGCGGACGTTGCTGCGGATCAGGGAATGGCAAACCGAAAGGACTGGAATGCTGCGCTGGTTTCACGCGCTGATGCCCAAGCAAGGGCGCTTTTTCGAGCAGTTTGAGGATCACGCCGCGACTCTGGTCGCCGGTGCCGATGCACTCGCCAAGCTGCTGAAAGGCGGGCCGGATATCGATGCCCATATCAGGGAGATCTCGGACCGCGAGCATGAAGCGGACGACATCATCCGCGAAGTGTTGCAGGACGTGCGCCGCATCTTCGTCACCCCCTTCGACCGCAGCGCCATCACCGGCCTGATCGGGGTTATGGACGACGCCATCGACCAGATGAACCAGACCGCCAAGGCGATCGCCCTGTTCGAGGTGAAGCAATTCCCCTCGCAGATGCAGGACATGACCGCCCTGATCGTCGAATGCGCGCGGATCACGGCGGAGGCGATGCCGCTGCTGCGTTCGCTCAACCTCAATTCGGTGCGGCTGCATGACCTGACCGAGCGGCTGGTGAAGCTGGAGGGACATGCCGACATCCTGCACGAAGCGGGCCTCAAGGCACTCTATAATCAGGCGCGGCAGGGCAATCCGATGGATTTCGTCGTCGGCAACGAAATCTACAGCCATCTGGAAAAGGTGACCGACCGGTTCGAGGATGTCGCCAACGAGATTTCCGGCCTGGTCATCGACCACGCCTGACCTGGCCAGAGCTTAGATCATGGAAGCCCATATCGCTTTTCCGCTGCTGGTCGCGCTGATCGGCGTTGCGTTGCTGTTCGACTTTCTGAACGGGCTGCACGACGCGGCGAACTCGATCGCGACCATCGTTTCGACGCGGGTTCTGAAGCCGCAATATGCGGTCGCCTGGGCAGCGTTCTTCAATTTCATCGCCTTCCTGTTCTTCGGCCTCCACGTGGCCGAAACGGTCGGCAAGGGGATTGTCGACGCGAGCATCATCGATCCGCAGGTGATTTTCGGCGCGCTGATGGGTGCGATTGCTTGGAATTTGATCACCTGGGGGCTGGGAATTCCCTCCTCCTCCAGCCATGCTCTGATCGGCGGGTTGCTGGGCGCGGGCATGGCGAAGGCGGGCCTTTCCGCCGTGGTGTGGAGCGGCGTGTTCAAGACCAGCGCGGCCATCGTGCTGTCGCCCGCCATCGGGCTGGTGCTGGCGCTGCTGCTGGTGCTGATCATCAGCTGGATCTTCCGTCGTTTCACGCCGCAGGGCGCGGATCGCGTGTTCCGCAAATTGCAGCTGGTGTCGGCCTCGCTTTACTCGCTCGGCCATGGCGGCAACGACGCGCAGAAGACGATGGGGATCATCGCCGTGCTGCTCTATTCGCAGGGCATGCTGACCGGCGGCTTCCATGTGCCCTTCTGGGTGGTGCTGAGCTGCCAGGCGGCGATGGGCATGGGCACGCTGCTGGGCGGGTGGAAGATCGTCCACACCATGGGGTCGAAGATCACGCGGTTGACCCCGGCACAAGGTTTCTGCGCGGAAACGGGGGGCGCGCTGACGCTGTTCCTGGCGACGCATCTGGGCGTGCCGGTGTCGACCACCCATACGATCACCGGCGCGATCGTCGGCGTGGGCGCGTCGCGGCGGCTGTCGGCGGTGCGATGGAACGTGGCGTCGAGCATCGTCGTCGCCTGGGTCGTGACACTGCCTGCCGCCGCTGCCATCGGAGCGGCCTTTTATGGGCTGACGCGTCTGTTCTGAACGGATTGAGGGCGCGGACGGTTGCCCGCCGCGCCCCTTCCTCTCCTGAACCTCTGGAACGCGCTTCCGCGCTCAGCTCACCCGGCCGAGACGGTGGTAAAGATTGGCATATTTGACCGATTCCGGCTTGTCCTGAACCTCGCGCAGATAATGGGCGATGGCGGTGCGGATCAGGCCGAAATCCTCCTGCGAGAAAACCGCGCGGGAGCGGGTGGGTTCGCGCGTCTCAGTGGTTTCCATATCTCGTTCCCTTCTTTGTCTGTGCGGCCGTCCTGACCGGATGGCCCTTGAAACCATGAATGGGGTGGAAAGATAAGGGCGATTAGTGAGGCGGTGTCATTGGGTGACTTGTTCATATTGTCATAGTTTGACATAATGACATCATGGCGGATGAGCGGAAACTCTATCTAGGCCCGAAACTGCGGGTTTTGCGGCGGGAATTGGGCCTCAATCAGACGCGGATGGCGGAGGAACTGGGGGTTTCACCCAGCTACCTCAACCATCTGGAGCGCAATCAGCGGCCGTTAACGGCGCAGATGTTGCTGCGGCTTGCCAATATCTATGACATCGACATTCGCGATTTCGTCGCCAGCACGCAGGAAGGTGCGGCCAGTGCGCTCAGCGAGATTCTGTCCGATGCGCTGGTGCGCGATATCGGCATCGCCAGGGATGAGGTGCTGGAGGTCGCGGAAAATTACCCAGGGGTCAGCGAGGCGATCGGGCGTTTCTACCGTGCCCTGAGCGATTTGCGCCGCCTGCCGGAGCAGGTGACGGCCGGGCCGGGCAGCGCCGCACCGTTGCATGCGCCGATCGACTGGCTGCGCGAGACGATCGCACGGTCGGGCAATCATTTTGCCGAGCTGGATGCGGCGGCGGAGGCTCTGGCGGGGGAACTGGGGGACGATCCCGGCGCCATGCAGGCGGGCATCAGGGCGCGGCTCAAGGAGCGGCATGGCATGGCCGTGCAGATTGTGCGGGAGGATGTGCTGGCGGGCACGCTACGCCATTATGACATGCACCGGCGGCGGCTGCTCTTGAGCGAACGGCTGGCGTCTTCGGGACGGCTGTTCGCGCTCGCCTATCAGCTTTGCTCGCAGGAGATGGCAGATGCGATCGGAAGCCAGGTCGCCCGGGCGGGGCCGCCGGACGAGGACAGCCGGCGGCTGGCCAGCATCGCTTTCACCAACTATGCGGCGGCGGCGCTGATCATGCCCTATGACCGCTTCGTCAGGGCGGCCGAGCAGAGCCGGCATGATCTGCCGCTGCTGCGGGCACGCTTTGGCGTGTCGATGGAGCAACTGGCGCATCGCCTTACCAGCCTGGGGCGGACGGGGGCGCGGGGCGTACCCTTCTTCATGGCGAAGCTGGACAGGGCGGGGATCGTGTCGAAACGCTTCGACGGCGAGGCCTGGCCCTTTGCGCGACTGGGGGGCACCTGCCCGCGCTGGGACGCGCATGAGAGCCAGGAGCCGGACGCAGTGCGCCCGCAACTGATCGAAACGATGGACGGGCGGCGCTTCGTCAGCCTGACCATCGGCCTGCCACGAGAGGGCGGGGCGCGGGGACGATCCGTGATCGCGCTCGGCTGCGAGGCGAAGCATGGGGCTCGGATCGTGCATGCCGACGGGATCGACGTGGAAAAGGGCGCGACGACCGAGGTGGGGCCGACCTGCCATCTGTGCGAGCGGCGCGGCTGCCCCGACCGCGCCCTGCCGCCGGTGACGCGGGCGCTGGATTTGCATGGCTATGAGCGGACGGTGGCGCCGTTTCCGTTTCGGCGGGTTTGATGACGGACTGTCGCCAACCAACCATTGGGTGACATAGGTGACACGATGGATATATGGAAAGGCTCAGCTTTTGCCCAAATTTCCTGTCAGCTTTTTACGGTTCAAAGAGCATCGGGAGCGATAGCGTCGCATCGGGGGAATAGGACAGGGAAAAATGGTGCGGCGGGTTTCGACCATTTTAAGCGCACCGTGCTCCTGCGCAGGCAGGAGCCCAGTTCAGACGTTGCAGTGATGAGGTGAGGGCGGGACTGGGTTCCTGCCTGCGCAGGAACACGGTGCGCTTCAAGGAACGCGCGGCTAAGCCGACCGTCCGCTCTCCACCCCTAACCGACAATCCCCGCGCCCAGCAGCAACAGCAGCTTCACGTCGACGGCAAAGCCTTCTGCCCGCCATTCGGCGATCCGTTCCCGGATCATGGCCAGCGGCACGCGGTGGACGCGGATATCCTCGCCCTCGACGCCGCCGCCTTCGCCGGTTTTGACGAGGTCATGGGCCCGGAACAGCGTGAAGCTTTCCGACACCATGCCGGGCGAGCTGAAAAATTCGCCCAGGGCTTCCATCCGGCCGGGCAGATAGCCGGTTTCCTCCTCCAGCTCGCGGGTGGCGGCGAGCGTCGCTTCCTCGCCCTCGTCATGGTCGCCCACCAGTCCGGCCGGCAGTTCGATGCAGCGGCGGCCGAGCGGCACGCGATATTGGTCGACCAGCAGCACATGGCGACCATCGGCCGCTTCATCGATGGCCAGTATGACGGCGGCGTGGATGCCGCGCGCGCGGCCGACATATTCCCATTTCCCCCGCCGCTTGGCGGTGATGAAGCGGCCCTCCCACATGATTTCTTCGGGAGAGGCGCTGTCCTGTTCGCTCATAGTTCGATCAACCTGTCGGGTAGTTCATTGGGATTGTCGCCGCTCGCGGGAAAATGCTCGGCCAGCACCAGGCCGACCTGGCGCACCGCTTGCGCCATGCCCTCGGCGGCGCGGCCGTCGCGCACGCCGTCGATCAGCGCGGCCATGGCATCGCCCCAGATTTCGGGCGCGACCTTCGCATTAATGGCGGCGTCGGCGACCAGCTCGGCGCGATGCTCGTCCAGCGAGAGGTAGATGAGCACGCCGGTCTTTCCACGCGTGCGTCCCTGGGCGACGGCGCGGAACAGGGTGATGGCGCGGCGACGCACGCGGCGCGCCTTGGTCGCCTTTGGCGTCAAGGCCATGCGCAGCGGCATCCAGGCCAGCGCATAGCGGACGATCAGGAATTTGAGGATGAGCAGGCCGAGCAGCACCGTCAGCAGCTTCCAGTCCTCGATCTCATGGTCCCAGCTTTGCAGCAGCCATGAACAGAGCGCGCGGAACTTCTGCGGAAAGGCGGCGGCTGCCGAGAGGGCCAGGAACACCACGCCGATCGCCCAATGCAACCCCGCATCATGATAGGCGTCCGACCGGCGCGCGACGATGGTGACGATTTCGCCGTCGGTTTGCTTCTCGGCCTCCGCTACCGCAGCGGTCACGCGGTCATGATCGGCCTCGTTCAAATGCAGTCGCATCACCAGTCCCCCGACGCGCCGCCGCCGCCGAAGCTGCCGCCGCCGCCCGAAAAGCCGCCGTCCCCCCCGCCCCAGCT
>NZ_JALDYQ010000076.1:0-22520 GCF_032153725.1 Sphingobium sp.
GCTCAAGAAGAAAAGCGGGATCCCGGATCAAGTCCGGGATGACGAAGCTGTAATGGCTGGAATCCACTCAAAGCAGCCCAATTCCGCTTCCCCTCAGTCCCGCTTCAAAATGTTCATCGCCAGCACGGTCATGGCTTCGCTTGCGGTGGCGATCACCTTGTCGGCCTGCGGGGCCCAGAACGGACTGTGGAGCGACGGCAGGCTGATCTCGCCCGCCGCGGCTCTCGTCATCTGTTCGGCGGGCACGCCGCCGACCCAGAAGATGAAGCTGTTGATGCTCTTGTCGGCGCGGTAATATCGGCCGAAATCTTCACCGGCCATGGACGGCTTCGTCTCGCTGACGGTGCCTTGCGGGAAGTGCGCCTTCAGCACGTCCGCCATCTGGTTGGCGAAGACCGGCGGATTATAGGTCGAGGGCGTGAACTCATCCTTCACCGACATCACCGGCATCCTGTCGTCGGGAACGCCCGCCGCAATGGCTTCGCCCCGCGCGATGCGCTCGATCCCGCGAATCAGCTTTTCGCGGGTTTCGTCGGAATAGCTGCGCACGGTGAGCAGCATCTTCGCCTCGTCGGGGATCACATTATGCTTGGCGCCGCCCACGAAGCTGCCCACGGTCACCACGGCGGGGTCGAACGGGTCCTGTTCCCGGCTGACCAGCGTTTGCAGCGCCGTCACGATCCGCGCACCCAGGACGATGGGATCGCGGGTCGTCTGTGGATAAGCCCCATGGCCACCCGTGCCGCGCACCAGCAGGTCGATGCTGTCGACATTGGCGAGCGCGAAGCCGGGGGCATAGCCGATCCTGCCCGCCTCCAGATTGGCCGCATCGTGGAAGGCGATCGCATGGGTCGGGCGCGGGAAGCGGGTATAGAGCCCATCCTCCAGCATCAGCCGCGCGCCGCGACCGACCTCCTCGGCGGGTTGCAGGATCATGACCAGCGTGCCCTTCCATTCGTCCTTGCGCGAGGAAAGGAGCTTCGCCGTCTCGATGAAGGCGGTCATATGCGTGTCATGGCCGCAGGCATGCATGACGCCGGTTTCGGTGCCGTCGGCGGTCTTGGCCCTGACCTTTGAGGTAAATTCCAGGCCCGTCTGCTCGGTGACGGGCAGGGCGTCCATATCCGCGCGGATCAGCAACACCGGCCCGGACCCGTTTTTCAGCACGGCCACGACGCCGGTGCCGCCGACCTTTTCGGTGACGGCGAACTTCATCGCCCTGAGCCGGCGGGCGAGCTTGGCGGCGGTGGCGGTTTCCTGTTCGGACAGTTCGGGATTGGCGTGCAGGTCGCGATAGAGCGTCATCAGCCCGTCCATGTCCCCGGCGATGGTGGTCGCGATCTCGTTGGACGCCGTGGCGTAAGGCGCCGGCCCCGTCTGGGCATGGGCAATGGACATAAGGCTGGCGGCGGCCATGATGGCCGTCAACGCATGACGCATCGATCTGTCTCCCTGGATTTGGCCGGGAGCATAGGGGGAATTTGTCGGTGTTTTAAGGGGGTGTTTCCAATAATTGCCCTCCCTTCCGGGAAGGGAGAATTCCCTATTGCGCCGTCCAGCCGCCGTCGATGCTCATATTCGCGCCGGTGATGTTGGCTGCGGCATCGCAGCACAGGTACATCGCCATCGCAGCCACCTGCTCGACCGTGACGAACTGCTTGGTGGGCTGCCCCGCGAGCAGCACATCGTTCATCACCTGCTCCCGCGTCATCCCGCGCGCCTTCATCGTGTCGGGAATCTGATTTTCCACCAGCGGCGTCCAGACATAGCCCGGCGAAATGCAGTTCGCCGTAATGCCGAAGGTCGCCAGCTCCAGCGCCAGCGTCTTGGTGAAACCCGCAAGGCCATGTTTTGCGGTCACATAAGCGCTCTTGAAGGGAGAGGCGGTCAGCGAATGCGCAGAAGCGGTCTGAATGATCCGCCCCCACTTCTTCTCCTTCATATAGGGAATGGCGAGGCGCGACGTATGAAAGGCGCTGTTGAGGTTCAGGGCGATGATCAGGTCCCATTTCTCGACCGGAAAATCCTCGACCGGCGCGACATGCTGCATCCCGGCATTGTTGATGAGGATATCGACGCCGCCGAACGCGTCGGCGGCTTCCTTCATCATCGCCTCGATCTGGTCGACCTTGGTCAGGTCATGACCACTGTAAAGCGCCTTCGTCCCGCTCAGCGCCTCCAGTCCGACGCGCTCCTTCTCGATCGCCTCTGTATCGCCGAAACCGTTGATCACGACATGGGCGCCCTCGCCGGCCAGCGCCCGGGCATAGGCAAGGCCGATGCCGGACGTCGATCCGGTGATGAGGGCCGTCTTGCCGTTCAGCGACTGGGTCATGCCTGCTTCTCCTTGAGATGGTCGGGGGCGTCGAGGTCGAAGGTGGAACTTTTGCCGTTCACGATGTTGCGGGCGATCAGGTCGCCCTTGTGCATCACCTCTTCCACGGCGTCGCGGCCCTGGCTCCAATGGTCGATCATGGTGGCGCGGGAAAATTCGAAGTCGCGCGCGCCGCTTTCCCAGGCGCGGCTGCGATAGATGAGGTGGACGATGTTGACGGAGCCGGTGTCCAGGAACTGGCGCAGCCGCTGGGCGTCGGCATCGTCCTGCAATTCGGGCGGCAGCTTGTCGAGCAGGGCGCGGATCGCCTTATGCTCCTTGCGCAGCCGCAGATACTGGTCGGTCACCTGGCGGGTGCGGCTGGAATATTGAATGTCCTTGGTGCGGGAATAAACGTCGGTCAAGTGGCGCGGGAACGGCCCTTCGGCGGGGAACAGGTCGACCTGGAAGATCAGCATGTCGTCCGTCTGATGGTCCAGCACATGGGCGAGCGGGGTGTTGGACACGATGCCGCCGTCCCAATACCAGCGCCCGTCGATCTCCACCGGGGGCAGGCCGGGGGGCAGGGCGCCCGATGCCATGATGTGCCGCGCGTCGATCCGGGTGTTGCCGCCGGGGCCGCGCGTGTCCCAATAGGCGAAATTGCCGGTTTCCACATCGACCGCGCCCACCGACAGCCTGACCGGCCCGTCATTCAGCAGATTCCAGTCGACGCAGGCGTCCAGCGTATCTTTCAGCGGCGCGCTGTCATAGAAGCTGATCGCGCCCGGCGTCCCCTCGGGCATCAGCGGCGCGGGCCACAGGCGCGGGCGGAACATGCCCGGCACGCCGAAGGTCGCGACCGTGCCCGCCGCCATGAGATGGGCGGCTTCGCGGATATGGTCGATTTCCGGCAGCACGATATTGGGCATGCCGCCCGACACGGTCAGCCAGAATTTCTTGAGACGGCTGAGGCGCCGGTGCGGCGGGTTGCCCGCGATGATCGCCGCGTTGACCGCGCCGATGGAGATGCCCGCGACCCAGCTGATGTCCACGCCCAGCTCGTCCAGCCGCTGATAGACGCCCGCCTGAAACGACCCGAGCGCGCCGCCGCCCTGCAACAGAAGCGCGACTTCGCGGGGAAGGGGCAGCGGGGAGTGGGCGCGGTGGCGCGGCTGGGGTTCGGTATCGGCCATGACGCGGTGCAATATAGACGTCTCGACGCTCATTCCAACTGAATGTCTCGTTACAATCCGTTCATGACGCGCAACCGGTCGGGCGAGCCGACCGTTTCCACTGGCGGTGGAATGGATTAGGCAGGGCGAGGAAAGAGAGGGACGAGATGCGGCTCGACGACGAAGGGGAAAGCACGAATTTCGAAGTGCAGGACGGCCGCGGCGGCGGTTTCGGCGGCGGCATGGGCGGGGGGCTCGGCATGCTGCTGCCCTTGATCGGCAGCCGTTTCGGCTGTGGCGGCATCGTCGTCGCGCTGATCGTGCTGGCGGTGATGGGCGTCAATCCGCTGAGCCTGGTCGGCGGCGGGGGCGGTCCGGTGCAGCAGGATGCCCCGGTGAGTCGCGACGCATCGAAGCTGAACGATATCCAGCATTGGTCCCTGAAGGTTCTGGGATCGACCGAGCGCGTGTGGGGACAGGTCTTCCAGCAATCCGGCCAGCAATATCAGCCCACGGTCCTGTCCTTTTATTCGCAGAGCGGTTCATCGGGATGCGGCGCGGCGCAGAGCGCCATGGGGCCTTTCTATTGCCCCAATGACAGGAAGGTCTATCTCGACACCGATTTCTTCGCCGAGCTGCGCCAGCGTTTCGGCGCGCCGGGCGATTTCGCCCAGGCCTATGTGATCGCGCATGAGGTGGGCCATCATGTGCAGGATCTGGAGGGCACTTTGGGTCAGGTGAACCAGCGCCAGCGCGCCGTCAGCGAGGAAGAGGGCAATGCCCTGCAGGTGCGGGTGGAGTTGCAGGCGGACTGCTATGCCGGCGTCTGGGCGAAGCGCACGGGCCTGATGGAGCAGGGCGATCTGGAGGAGGGCATGCAGGCGGCGCAGGCGATCGGGGACGATACGCTGCAAAAGGCGGCGGGACGGCGGCCGGTGCCGGAAAGCTTCACCCACGGCACCAGCGAACAGCGCATGGAATGGCTGCGCAAGGGGCTGGGCAGCGGTGATCCGGCCCAGTGCGATACGTTCAAGGGCGGGTGAGGAAGGAGACGCTTATCTGGCCGGTCCGTCCGGCGGCGGCAGCGTGCCTGCCAACGGGGCCTGTTCCACCGTGTCGGCATCGGGCAGGCCGGCGCCGGGCGTCAGGAAGGGCTTGGCCGCTTCCGGCACAGGCTGGCCGAAGGACGCGCTTGCCACGGGATCATTGACCGCCGGAGGTGGCGGAGCGGGCTGAACCGCCGGCGCCACGACCGGAATCGTGGTTGATGGCGCCGGTGGGATCGACGATGCAGCTGGCTGGTTCGTCTGGGGCACGAAACTCTGGACCGTCAGCACGATAATGGGTGCTGCGATCAGCGTCACGGCGGCGAAAGCCTTGTAGATCATGGTGTGCTTCCCGGATGAATGGGCGCTACCTTAAATCCGGACGGTAAATAAAATGCTGCGGCGTTTCCCTTTTTCGCGGGGGAACCTGCCGCATGGCCCCGCCATCCGCGGGAATCTCAACGCCTGTCCAGCTTCGCCAGCAAATCCAGCATTTCGTCCGGCACCGATTCCCGACCGGCGCGGAATGTCGAGCGCAGCGCGTTGCCGACGCCCTCATAGGGTTGCGGCACGCCGATGGTCAGGACGCGACGGATCGCTCCTTCCTGCACCTTTGCCGATCGGCCTAGGGTTTTGCGCTGCATTTCCATGTTCAAATAACTGTCAACGCGCGTAAAAGTTTCTGGCGTTCACCGCAAACGCGCGCGATATCAGCTCCATTATGGGAAAGACTTGGGTGACGGACGGCTTGGCGGTCGCGACGCGGATGCGGGCGCATTCGCCTTTTCTGGCAAGGCAGATGGATCGCTTCCCGGACGTGGCCAGCCTGTTGGAAAGCGGGGATTTCGAAGGAGCCTGGGCGGCCGCGCAACGGGTGGCGGCGGCCGATGACAGCGTGGCGCGCTCCTTGAGGCGCCGGCGCGGCGCGGTGGCGCTGGTGACGGCGGCGGCGGACCTGGCGGGGGCATGGGACGTCGACCGGGTTACGCGCACCCTGTCCGACTTTGCCGACCAGGCGCTGGAGGAGGCGCTGGCCGCGACCATGGCGGAGCGCTATCCCGATGCGGAAAACCGGGGTTTCGTCGTGTTGGCGCTTGGCAAACATGGTAGCCGGGAACTTAATTATTCCTCCGATATCGACCCGATCCTGCTCTATGATCCCAAAACCCTGCCCCATGGCGAGCGGGAGGACCCGGCGGATGCCGCGGTGCGGATCGGGCGGCGCGTCAGCGAATTGCTGAATGCCCGCGATGGCGACGGCTATGTGTTTCGCGTGGACCTGAGGCTCCGTCCCTCGCCGGAAGCCACGCCCATCGCCCTGCCGGTGGAAGCGGCGATCGGCTATTATGAATCGACCGCGCTGGGCTGGGAACAGGCGGCGTTCATCCGGGCGCGACCGGCGGCGGGCGACATCGCGCTGGGCGATTATTTCATGCAGGCGATCCGCCCCTTCGTCTGGCGGCGGAGCCTGGATTTCGGGGCCATCGACGCCATCACCGACATCAGCCGCCGCATCCGCGATCATTATTCGCAGGGTCAGGCCTTCGGTCCGGGCTATGATCTGAAACGCGGGCGCGGCGGCATAAGGGAGGTCGAATTCTTCGCGCAGGTGCACCAGCTGATCCATGGCGGCCGCGATCCCTCGCTGCGGTCGGGCAACACCCGCGAAGCCCTGCGCGCCCTTGCGACGGCTGGCGTGTTCGAACCGGACGTCGCGGCGAAGCTGGACGAGGCCTATGTCCTCTTCCGGACCATCGAGCACCGGTTGCAGATGGTGGAGGATCGCCAGACCCATGAACTGCCCAAATCTCCGGAGGCGATGGACAATGTCGCGCGGCTCCACGGTCTGGAGGACGGCGACGCGCTGATCGACCTGCTGCGCCCGCATGTGCAGTGGGTCGGCAGCAATTACGACCGGCTGACCCCGGCGGCGGCCGAGGAATCGCTGTCGCATGATGAGGAGCGGCTGAAGGCTCAGCTCTCCGATCTGGGCTTTGCCGACCCGGAAACGCCGTTGGCGCGGATCACGCGCTGGCGTTCGGGCACGATCCGGGCGTTGCGCAGCGGGGCTTCGCGGGAGGCGCTGGAGGAATTGCTGCCCGGCCTGATGCGTACGCTGGCGGCCGCGCCCGATCCGGCGCGGGCGCTCAACCGGCTGGACGACCTGATCGGGCGGCTGCCGAGCGCGATCAACTTCTTCAAGCTGCTGGCGGCGCGGCCGGGGCTGGCGGAAATGCTGGCGGAATTGCTGAGCCACGCGCCGACTTTGGCCGATGCGCTGGGGCGGCGGGCGGAATTGCTCGACGGCCTCATCGACACCTCCGCCTTCGATGCGCCACCCTCCGTGGCGATATTGGCCGGGCAATTCGCGCGGCTGGAGGAGGGGGAGGATTATCAGGCCCTGCTCGACCGCGTGCGGCAGCGGGTGAACGACCGCCGCTTCGCCCTGGGCGCGCAGATCATTCGCGGCGGCGATCCGCTGGAGGCGGGCAGGGGCTATTCGCGCGTGGCGGAGGCCGCGATCGAGGCCCTGACCGCCGCCACCGTGGCCGAGTTCGAGCGCGCCCATGGCAGGGTGCCGGGCGGGGAACTGGTGATATTGGCGCTGGGCCGGCTTGGCGGCGGGGTGCTGACCCATGCGTCCGACCTGGACCTGGTCTATCTCTTCACCGGCAGTTTCGAAACCGAATCCGACGGCCCCAAACCGTTGGGCGCGACGCAATATTTCAACCGTCTGGGGCAACGGATCACCAATGCGCTGTCAGTCCATACGGCGGCGGGGCCGCTTTATGAGGTCGACACGCGCCTCCGCCCTTCCGGCGCGCAGGGCTTGCTGGCGGTCAGTCTGGACAGTTTCGCGCGCTATCAGCGGGAAGAGGCGTGGACCTGGGAGCATCTGGCGCTCACCCGCGCGCGACCGGTGTTCGGATCGGACAGCGCACGGTCCGCGCTCCATGCGATCCTCATCGAAACGCTGGAACGGCCGCGCGATTTCGACGAGCTGGCGCGCCATGCGGTGAAGATGCGCGGGGACATCGCCAAACATAAGCCGCCCGCAGGCGATCTCGACGTGAAGATGGTGCCGGGTGGTCTGGTCGATCTGGAATTCCTGATCCACGTCACCCAGTTCCGCCACAATATGGCCTTCGATCCCGATCTGCGCACGGCGCTGGAGCAATTGGTGGCGGCCGGGCATCTTCCGGCCGCACTGGTCGCCGCGCATGACCTCATCACCCGCTTTCTGGTCGTTTCCCGCCTCGTATCGCCGAAATCGACCGAGCCGCCGGAAGCGACGCGCCCGCTGGTGGCGCGCGCCTGCGGCGTCGAAAGCTGGGACGCGCTGCTTGAAAGCTACGCGCGGGCCCGGCAAAGGGTCAGCGACGCATGGGCGGCAATGGCAGCGCCCTTTACGGAGGAAACATGATGCTGGATGTGGGCGATGCCGTGCCTGATGTGGGGCTGAAGGACGCGGACGGCGCCGACTTCACCTTGGCGCGCTATCGGGGCAAGCCGCTGGTCGTTTATTTCTATCCCAAGGCGGATACCCCCGGCTGCACCAATGAGGCGAAGGATTTTACCGGGCTCTCCGCTGATTTCGCGGCGCTGGGCGTGCCTGTGGTCGGCATTTCCCGGGACAAGCCTGCCAGGCTGAAGAAATTCGCCGATAAATATGGCCTGACCGTCACGCTCGCCTCCGACGAGCCGGGTGAGATGTGCGAGGCGTTCGGCACCTGGGTCGAAAAGTCGCTTTATGGCCGCAAATATATGGGCATCGAGCGGGCGACCTTCCTGGTCGGCGCGGACGGCAAAATCCTGCGCGTCTGGCCCAGGGTGAAGGTCAAGGGCCACGCCGCCGAGGTGCTGGAGGCCGGACAAGCGCTTTGAGCCTGTCCGCCTCCATCGCCCCCGCTTCCAAAGGCAGTGTGGGCGCGGCCTGCGTCCATGTGCTGTCGACGCCCGATCCCGTCGCAAAGCTGATGGCGGCGCGGGCGGCGGCGCACCACTGGCGGTTGGGCCGTCTCGCGCATCGCTTCGACTTGGGTATGCCCGATCGCCCGGCGCGGCCGGAAAAGCCGGAGCTTCTGCCCCCCGGCCAGATGCCCCGGCGCGGCAGGATCGGCTCTGATCGGGCGCGGATCGCCATGCTGCACGCGCTCGCCCATATCGAGTTCGTCGCGATCGACCTCGCCTTCGACCTGATCGGTCGTTTCGGCGCGGAATTTCCGCCCGAATTCACCGATGAATGGATGCGCGTCGGCGCCGACGAGGCCATGCATTTCGCCCTGCTGGACCGTCGCCTGCGGCAGCTGGGCAGCCATTATGGCGCGCTGCCCGCGCATGACGGGCTATGGCAGGCGGCGACGGAGACGGCGCATGACGCCCTGGCCCGTCTCGCCATCGTGCCCATGGTTCTGGAGGCGCGGGCGCTCGACATCACGCCCGCCACCATGGAGCGGTTCGAAGGCGCGGGGGATGCCGTCTCCGCCCGTCTATTGCAGCGCATCATGACAGATGAGATCCGCCATGTCGCGGCGGGGACGAGATGGTTCGGCCACGCGACGAAGCGATTGGGCGTGGACCCGGCAAATCATTACCAAATCCTTGTGAAACGCCACTTTCGTGGGGCTCTGAAGCCTCCGTTCAACGACTCGGCGCGTCGGCAAGCCGGTTTAACGCGGGAATTTTACAGTCCGCTTGCACAATAAGCCGCGACATGTCCTTCTGATGACAGCGGGTGGCGGCATCAGCCGCATTTTTGTCAAACGTGGGGATAGCCGAGAGGCAATAGCCTCCGGTCAATAGTCGGGGTCGGCATGTTGGTTCTTCATTCTGAAAATGCGCGCGTTGCGCGATGGTTCCGTTCTGTGCTTAAATTTGCTGGTGCCATGGGCATGGCAGGGGCGCTCTGCGCCGCCGTCCCCGCTCAGGCCAAGGCAGATGAAGACGATCCTTATGGCGAGGCGTCGGAAATCAACACCGGCGCGCTGGGACCGGCCGATGTCGGCTTTTCCAACCTCTTCTCCAGCCTCCAGCGGCTCGATGGCGAGACGAAGTCGGCCAACTACATCCCCTCGGGACGTCCGGTCGAAAAACTCTCCATGACCTCCAATTTCGGCGTCCGTTCCGACCCCTTCAATGGCGGCGCCCGGATGCACAAGGGCATTGATATTCCGGGACCTCTGGGCACCAGGATCTATGCGACCGCCGACGGCGTCGTCAGCCGCGCGGGTTGGGCCAGCGGCTATGGCAATCTGGTCCAGATCTCGCATGGCGGCGGCATGGAAACGCGCTACGGCCATATGTCGAAGCTGCTGGTTTCCCCCAACGCCTATGTCCATCGCGGCCAGCTGATCGGCCTGATGGGGTCGACCGGTCGTTCCACCGGCAGCCATCTGCATTATGAAGTGCGCGTCGATGGCCAGGCGGTCAACCCGATCCCCTTCGTCGCCGGGCCGGACTATCTGGTGGCGATGAACACCAGGCCCCCGGTCGCCATGGGTGGCCCGACCAAGGCCCAGGAAAAGGCTGCGGACGAATAAGCGGCGCTTGTTCCTTTCTTTCCAAAGCCCCGGCGCCGATGGGTTGCCGGGGCTTTTGCTTGTTCTTATCTAGGCGCCATGGCTGATATCGATCTGACCCCTTCCGCCGCCACTCGCGTCGCGGCCATTGCCGCCAAGCAGGGCAAGCCCGCGATTTTGCGCCTCACCGTGGAGGGTGGAGGCTGTTCGGGATTCCAATATCGTTTCGGCCTGGCGGAATCGGTGGGGGCCGATGACGTGACCGTGGAGCGCGACGGCGTGACGTTGGTGGTCGATGACGTCAGCATCGATCTGGTGCGGGGATCGGCGGTGGATTTCGTTTCCGATCTGGGCGGCAAGGCGTTCAAGGTCACCAATCCCAACGCCACCGCCGGTTGCGGTTGCGGCACCAGCTTTTCGATTTAGAGCGTTTTCGAAGCAGGTGGAATCACCTGCTGACTCGGAAAACACGGAAAAACAAAAGGCATAGAGCATTCGAGCCGATGCAATCGGATCGGAATTTGCTCTAATCGGCACCCACTCCCAGAACTGATCTTGTCGAAGGGCCGTACTTCTCTCTAGGGATGCGCGCGAGGAGATGTCTTCCATGCGCATTGCCACCTTCAACATCAACGGGATCAAGGCGCGCCTGCCGCGCCTGCTGGAGTGGCTGGACGAGACTCGGCCCGACATCGCCTGCCTTCAGGAAATCAAGACGTCCGACGAAACCTTTCCGGTGAAGGATATCGAGGATGTCGGCTACGGGGCGATCTGGCATGGGCAGAAGGGGTTCAACGGCGTCGCCATCCTCGCCCGCGGGGAGACGCCGGTGGAAGTGCGGCGGGGCCTGGAGGGCGAACCCGAGGATGAGCATAGCCGCTATATCGAAGCTGATGTGAAGGGCCTGCGCGTCGCCAGCATCTACTTGCCCAACGGCAATCCGCTGCCTGGCCCCAAATTCGACTATAAGCTGCGCTGGATGAAGCGGCTGAGGACGCGCGCGGCCGAAATCTGGGCGGAGGAAGTGCCCGCCATTCTCGCGGGCGACTATAATGTCATCCCGCGCGATCGGGACGTCTATTCGGTGAAGGCCATGGCCGACGACGCGCTGATGCAGCCGGAAAGCCGTGCCGCCTATCGCCGCCTGCTCGGTGATGGCTGGACCGACGCCCTTGCCTCCCGCCATCCTGCCGGGGGCGTGTGGACCTATTGGGACTATCAGATGAATGCCTGGCCGCGCGATGCGGGCTTCCGGATCGATCATCTGCTGCTCAGCCCCGCCGCCGCCGACCGGTTGATCGATGCGCAGGTCGACAAGGATTTCCGGGGCCGGGAGAAGGCGAGCGATCACGCGCCGACCTGGGTGGAACTGACCGAATAATTTTACCCGGATCATATTGACTCAATTTCACCCGGATAATAAATGCCGTGCCGAAGGAGATTTCGGCATGACACGCACGTTGACGGCCTTTGCGGACGACCTCTGGATCGCCACCGGCGATGAGGAGGAGGTGCGGGCCACGCTTCGTGCCATGGGCAGGGATGCGCAGAACCTGCTGCTGTTCGACGACGCCACGGGGAAGCAGGTGGACATCGACCTGCGCGGCCCGATGGCGGCGGCGCCGCGCGGGAGGGGGCGACCGAAAATGGGCGTTCAGGCTCGGGAAGTGACCCTGCTGCCCCGCCATTGGGACTGGCTGGCGGCGCAACCGGGCGGCGCTTCCCCGACATTGCGGCGGCTGGTCGAAGAGGCACGCAAGGCTGCGCGGCAACCCTCGCCGCGCGCTGCCATGGATGCGGCCTATCATTTCCTGACCGTGATGGCGGGCGACCGGCCGGGGTATGAAGCGGCGATGCGGGCGCTCTACGCGAAGGATCGGGCCGGATTCGAAGCGGCATGCAGCGCATGGCCCAGCGCCATCCGCGATCATGGCGCGGCGCTGGCGGGACCGGCTTTTGGAGAGGGATGAGGCGGGTTTTCGGACATTCCTCCTCCCCTCCCGCCTGCGGGAAGGGAGATGGCCCTCAACCCCGCGCCTTTTCCGCTACCCTGATCCCCGGTCCGGCCGCCGGATCGACCATATCCTGGCCCAGCCACTGACCGTCCTGCTGCGAATAGGCGACATGATGGCCGCGCTGGAATCCCGCGCCGTCCCAGACGACCACCTGCAACTCCACCTCATCATGGCGGTGGACGTGCAGCCAGTTGAAACTCTGCGGTTCGGCATTGCGCAGCCGGGTGGACGTCGCAGTGCCCGCCTGGATCACGAGCGCGCCGCCCGAATGGGCGACCATCTTCTGCGCGGCCTCCGCATAGGTACGGTGGAAATGGCCGGCAAGGGCGATGTGAATGCCGGCCGAGCAGGCCGCGCGCACGGCATCTTCGTGACGTCCGACGGCTTCGCTCAACTCGCGGCCCTTGCCGATCGGCATGGCGAACAGGGGGTGATGCGTGACCAGAATGCGCGTCTTTCCGGGCGCCACCCGCGCGAAACGGTCGCGCAGCAGGCGCATCTGGTCCTGATTGATCCGTCCACCCTTGATCGTCAGCGATCGCGCCGTGTTGAGGCCCAGTATCGCAACCTCATCATCCTGGAAAAAGGGGCAGAGATCATTGCTGATATAGCGCCTGTAACGGCGCAGCGGCGCCCCGAAGCGCCGGGCGAGATCGTAGAGCGGCACGTCATGATTGCCGGGAACGACCAATAGCCTGAGGCCCGCGGCGCGCAGCCGGTTGAGCCAGACGGCGGCCTGCCGAAACTGGTCGCGTCTGGCGCGCTGGGTGAAATCGCCGCTGATGATCACCAGGTCCGGCTGACGCTGTTGCAGCCATGCTTCGGCCGCGGCGACGATCTTCGGGTCGTGCGCGCCGAAATGGATGTCGGACAGATGGGCGATGCGGGCCATCTCCCCTGAACGAGCGCGGGTGCGAAATGGTTTCGGACCCCGAAAGGCGGTCGCGAGTTGTTGTGGCATGGCAATGAATTCCCTGCCGCGCGAGGCGGTGCTGATCGTCAATGTCCATTCCCGCCGGGGGGCCGCGCTGTTCAGGAACGCCCGGGCCTTGCTGGAGCAGGCCGGCCTGCGCCTGATCGCCGCCCATGCGGTGAAGGAACCCGACCGGTTGCAGGCGACGGTGCGCGAAGCGGTGGCGCGGGGCGCGCCGATGGTGATCGTCGGCGGCGGTGACGGTTCGCTGTCCGGGACCGTGGATGAACTGGTGGGCAGGAATATTGTCTTCGCCATCCTGCCGCTGGGGACCGCGAACAGCTTCGCACGGACGCTGGGGCTGCCGCTCGATCTGGAAGGGGCGGTCGCAACCATCGCAACGGGGCGGCGGCGGCGGATCGACCTTGGCATGATCGATCACGATTATTTCGTGAATGCGGCCTCCCTCGGCCTGTCGCCCAGGATCGGGAAGACGGTGCCGCACAGGTTGAAGCGCTATCTGGGCCGGGTTGGCTATCTGCTGTGGGCGGTCAAATGCTCGATCGGTTTTCGCGCTTTCCGGCTGGTGCTGGACGACGGCAGGGGCGAGCGGCGGATGTGGTCGACGGAGGTGCGCATCCTGAACGGTCCCTATCATGGCGGGGTGGAGCTGTCCGACCATGCCGATGTGGATAGCGGCGAAATCGTGGTTCAGGCGGTGGTCGGGCGCAGCCATGCGCGGCTTGCCTGGGATTGGTATGCGAAATTCTTCAAGCTGCGCGACAGGGATGCGCATACGGAGGAATTTCGCGGCAAGGCCTTCCGCATCGAGACGATCCCGCCGCAGCGCATTTCGATCGATGGGGAGGTGCTGGCGAAGACGCCCGTGACGGTGAAGGTCGCGGCGGGCGCGGTGGATGTGGCGGTGCCCTGACCATTCCCCTCCCCGAAGGGAGGGGGGAAAGAAGGGGTCAGAGAGCCTTCTCGTAAACCTGATAAACCTTGTTCACCTTGCTATCGATGGCGTCGGCAATGGCGTTCATGCCCTGATTGTCGTCCAGCACCCAGCCGATCTCGCCGCGCGTCGCGCCATAATGGGCGATGGCGGCGCGGCGGATATATTCGATCATCATGAAGGCCAGCTGGCTCGCCATGCGCGAGGATTGCAGCCGCTGCACCACGCCCATCAGCGGCACGCGCATGGTGCGCACCCTGGGCTTGCGCAGCCACCAGAGCAGCTTCGCCCAGCCAAGGGGAAAAAGCGATCCGTTCAGGGGCGCGATGGCTTCGTTGAGGTCCGGCAGGGTCATCATGAACGCCACGGGCTCGCCCTCCAGCTCCGCGATCATGATGAGGTCGTTGAAGACGATCGGCTTCAGCTGCTTGCCGAAATGCGCGACTTCCTCGTCGGTGATCGGCACGAAGCCCCAATTATTGCCCCAGGCATCGTTCAGGATGTTGAGGATGATCGCCGCCTCCCTGTCGAATTTCGACTTGTCGACCTTGCGGATGCGGATGCGTTCATTCTTCTCGCCCGACTGGATGATACGCTGAATCAGCGGCGGAAATGGGTTGGTGATGTCCAGTTCATAGGTTTTGAGCTGCTTGACCGGATTATAGCCGGCCCCTTCGACCATGGCCCGATATTCCGGTCTGGCGTGGCCCATCATCACCGTCGGCTTATGGTCGAAGCCCTCGATCAGCAGGCCCGGCTCCTCCCAGATGGACAGCGAGATCGGCCCGAGCGACCGCGTCATCCCCTTGGCCCGCAACCAGCCTTCCGCCGTCGCGATCAGCGCCGCGCCGACCTGCGGGTCTTCCGCCTCGAACAGGCCGAAATTGCCGGTCCCCGGCCCCATGCCCTGTTCGGCGGGCTGGGCAAGGGCGAGATGATCGATATGCGCGGACACGCGGCCGACCACCTTGCCGCCCCGGCGGGCCAGGAAATATTGCGCCTCGGCATGGCCGAAAAAGGGGTTTTTGCCCGGCGTGATCAGGCTGACCACCTCATCCTTCAGCGGCGGCACCCAATGGGGATCGTTGGCGTAGAGCCGCCAGGGCAGATCGACGAAAGCCTTTCGGTCGGCCTTGGAAGTGACGGGGGTGATCACCAGTTCGGTATTGGCCACGGCGAAGCTTTCGCTGGAGAGGTTTGGGCAGAGCAGTTCGGCGCTTGTTCGGCGAATGTCAATCGGGACATGAGCGGATGGCCGGAGATGACGAAATCGTCATGTTGCTGCCCCAATTGCAGCGCATTTACCCTTTAGGAACCACGGCATGACTGTGCACGATCCCCTTATTGCAGCCGCGTCGCGGACGAAAAGCGCGATCCCCGACGATGCGGCGATGCTGCGCGCGGCGGCGGACCTGACGCGCGAGCTGTCGACGGCGAAACCCGCCATTTACTGGCCCGACATGCTGGCGTCGGCGCTGGTCGGCTATGCAGCGCTGGCCGGAGCGATGCTGACCGATCATGGCGCGCTGGCGGTGATATGCGGTCTGGTGGCGATGCTGGCGCTTTATCGCGCCGCCAGCTTCATCCATGAGCTGACCCATATCCGCAAGGGCGCGCTGCCCGGCTTCCGCTTCGGCTGGAACCTGATCGTCGGCATTCCGCTGATGATCCCCTCCTTCCTGTATGAGGACGTGCATACCCAGCATCATGCCCGCACCCGATACGGCACTGTCAATGATCCGGAATATCTGCCGCTGGCGCTGATGAAGCCCTGGTCGCTGCCTTTGTTCATCCTGGTGGCGTCGCTGGCGCCATTGGGCCTCATCCTGCGCTTCGGCGTGCTGACGCCACTCAGCCTGATCTTCCCGCCGCTGCGGCGAAAGGTGGTGGCGGAATTTTCGGCTCTGTCGATCAACCCCGCCTATCGCCGCCGCCCGCCGGAGGGAGAGTTCGCCCGGCAATGGGCATGGCAGGAAACGGGCGCCTGCCTTTTCGCGCTGGCCCTCATCGGCAGCATCTTCGCCTTTGGCTGGCAGCTTCTGCTCACCTATATGGCGGTGCATTCCGCCATGACCGTCATCAATCAGTTGCGCACGCTGGTTGCCCATCTCTGGGAAAATGAGGGCGATGCGATGACCGTCACCGCGCAATATCTGGACTCGGTGAACGTGCCGCCGCCGTCGCCTTTCGCGGCGATCTGGGCGCCGGTGGGGTTGCGCTATCATGCTCTGCACCATCTGTTGCCGAGCGTGCCCTATCATGCGCTCGGCGAAGCGCATCACCGGCTGGTCGCGACGTTGGCGCCGGATTCGCCCTATCACCAGGGCAATTATCCCGGCATGTGGCCGCTGGTGGGGAAGATCGCGCGGAGCACGATGGTGAAACGTTAAGTCAAAATGCAATGTGCTCCTGCCTTCGCAGGAGTACCTTATCTAAACCGGCAAGAGCCCTCTCACTCCTCGGTCCGGAACAGCACCGTCTCGCCCACCAGCAGGAACAGTAGAAACGGCGCCCAGGCGGCGAGCAAGGGCGGATAGGCCCCTAGATTCCCCATGGCGAGCGAGAAATTGTCCGCCACGAAATAGGCGAAGCCCAGCGCCATCCCCAGCACCGCGCGCACGAACAGCTGACCCGATCGCGCCAGTCCAAAGGCCGCCACCGATCCCAATATCGGCATCAGCAGCGCAGAGAGCGGCCCCGACAGCTTGTGCCACAGGCTCCCTTCCAGCTCCGCGGTCGGCCGGCCGGCGTCATGCAAATCGCCGATCGCCGCCTGCAACTGGGCGAAAGTCAGGGCGTCGGGGTCCACCTTGGCCAGGGTGAACTGATCCGGGCGGATATCATGGCCGAAGCGGACCGTGCCCACCTGCCGCTCCGTCCCGCGCGCGACGTCGAACTGGCGCGCGCCTTCCAGCACCCAGCTTTTGCTGGCGACGTCATAATGGCCCCTGGGCGCCTGGATGATCGTGGTCAGCGTATTGTTGAGGCGGTTGAAGATTTCGACCTTGCGCAGTTGCACCCCCGTCCCGCGCCCGGCAACGATCGCCGCGGACACCAGATTATTGCCGTCGCGCACCCAGGGATTGGCCTTGATGCCGGTTTCGGGGGGCAGGGGGCCATATTCCACCGCCTGCCAGGCCGATAGCCGCGCGGTCGACCGCGCCACGATCCGCTCGTTGAAGGCATAGCTGATAAGGGCCACGCCCAGGGCGGCCGCGATCAGCGGCGCCAATATCTGGTGCGCCGACAGTCCCGCCGCCTTCATCGAGATGATCTCGCTATTCTGGTTGAGGCTGGCGAGCATGATCAGCGTGCCGAGCAGCACCGAAAAGGGCAGGAAGCGGGCAATGATCTGCGGCGCGCGCAACGCCACATAATGCCACAGCTGCGCGTCGCCATTGCCCGCATAAGCCAGAATGTCACCCGATTCACCCAGCAGGTCGAGCGTCTGGAGCACCGCCACCAGCATCGCCAGCACCGCGAAGGTCCGGGTCAGGAACAGCCGCGCCATGTACCAGCTGAGCTGGCGCGACGGGAAGAAATTGAACTGATGCATGGGTCAGGCGGCTCCTTCCGAAGCTTCCGACAGGGAAGGGCGGGATCTGAACAGGCGCAGTAAACGGGGGATTTGCTTGGCGACCTTGGCAAAGGCATATTCGAGCGCGGCGATCGGCTGGCCGCCGGGCCGGTGCGCGATGACGTGGTACATCCACAGGATCAGCCCCGCGAACAGCAGGAACGGCACCCACAGCGCGATGATCGGATCGATCTTGCCCAATGACCCGACGCCCTGCCCATATTCGTTGATCTTATGATAGGTCACGATGAACACGATCGACAGGAACACGCCAAGCGCCGAGGTCGATCGCTTGGGCGGAATGGCAAAGGCGAGGGCGGCCAGCGGCAACAGCATCATCATCGCCACCTCCACCATGCGGAAATGGAAATTGGCGCGAATCTCATTGCGCAGCTTGTCGGGCGTGGCGGGATCATGGCCCATCACGACGAGTTCGGGGATGGTCTTTTCCCGGTCCACGTCGCGTCCCCGGAATTTCTCGATCTGCGGCAGGTCGATCGGCAAATCATGGCTGGAAAAGGACAGGATTCGCGGCGACTTATATTTGGGCGCGTCATTGACCAGCACCCCGTCGCGCAGGCGGAAGATGATGGTGTCGGGATCGTCGGTGGCCAGGAATTCGCCCTGCGCCGCCGTCACCGCCACGGTCTGGCCGTCCTTGCCCACGGCGCGGACGAAAATCCCTTGCAGATTGCGGCCTTCGTCCAGGCTGCGCTCGATCCGCAGGGTCATGCGCTTGCCCAGATTGGTGAACTCGCCCACCTTGATCGAGGCGCCCAGCGCGCCCGACCGCAGCTCGAATCGCAACGCCTCATAGGCATGGCGGGACAGCGGCTGGACGAAACCGACAATGCCGAAATTGAGCAGCGCCAGCGCGATGGCGAACATATAGGGCACGCGCAGCAGCCGGCCATAGGACAGCCCCACCGCGCGCATCACGTCCAGTTCGGACGACATGGCAAGCTTCCGGAAAGCCAGCAAAATCCCCAGCATCAGGCCGATGGGAATGCCCAGCGACAGATATTCGGGCATCATGTTCGCCAGCATGCGCCACACGACGCTGACCGGCCCGCCCTCCGCCGCGACGAAGTCGAACAGGCTCAGCATCTTGTCGAGCACCAGCAGCATGGCCGAGATCACCAGCGTTCCCAGCATGGGCAAGGCGATCAGGCGGGCGAGATATCTGTCGGTGGCTGTCAGCATTTCTCTATGTGGTCGTCCCATCACCATGATTTGGCCGCAAACCCTGCCCATATGCGAGTCAGGTAGTTTTGCGGGGCGAACAGGGGCTCGCCGTCCGGTTTCAACGGGCGGCTATAGCTTCACGGAGTTGGATGGTCATGTTCAAATTTGCATTGGGCCTGATGCCGGTGGGGGCATTGTTCGCCGCCGCCCCGGCAATCGCCCATGGCATGGAAATCAGCAACGAGCTGGAACGGTGCTCGGCCGGGGCGAAAGGCCCGGCGGTGCTGGTCGACGTGCACGGTTTTTCCGCCTCGACCGGTACGGTGCGCGTGCAATCCTATCCCGCGACCAGGGCGGCCTGGCTGGCCAGGGGGGAATGGCTGGGTCGCATCGACGTGCCGGTAAGGGCCAGCAATGGCGCGATGCGCTTCTGCATGCCGGTGCCGCAACCGGGGAAATATGGCATCGCCGTGCGTCATGATCGCGACGGCAATGGCAAGACCGACATTTCGCGCGATGGCGGCGGATTTTCCAACAATCCGGCGATCAGCATCTTCAACCTGGGCAAGCCGGGGGTCGACAAGGCCGCCTTCTATGCCGGGCCGGGCGTGACGAAAATCACCATCAACCTCAAATATATGTGATCCGCCATGGTCCGCGTCGCCCTCTTGTCCAATCCCAAATCCACGGGCAACCGGCAGACGCTTCCGCGCGTGCGCAGCTATTGCGCCAGCAATCCGGACATCTTCCATTATGAGGTGGAACATGTCGACCAGATCGGACGGGCGCTCCAGACCATCGCGCGCGTCGATCCGGTCGTCATCGTCATCAACGGCGGCGACGGCACGGTGCAGGCGGCGCTGACCGAACTCTATCAGGGCGAGCATTTCAAGGGGCGGGTGCCGCCGATCGCGGTGCTGCCCAATGGCAAGACCAACCTGATCGCGCTCGACCTCGGCATTCATGGCGATCCGATCAAGGCGTTGGAAAAGATCGTCCAGATCGCCAAGGCGGGCGTCGACGATCATGTCGTGGCGCGCGAGCTGATCGCGCTGTCGGACGGCCAGGCGGAAAGCCGGCCTGTATTGGGCATGTTCCTGGGCGGGGCGGGTCTGGCCGATTACATGCTCTATTGCCGCAACCAGATCTATCCGCTGGGCCTTTCCAACGGCCTCAGCCATTTCCTGACGGCGCTGGCGGTGATCGTGTCGCTGCTGTTCGGCGTCCGCGCCCGATTTCTGCCACAATCCAGCCATCCGGTGCGCATCTCGCTGATCCGCGAAGGACAGCTGGCGGGCAAGTTCGCGGTGCTGATCGTGACGACGCTGGAACGGCTGCTGCTGGGCGTGCAACCGGGCGACAGCCGGCGCGGCAATATGAAGCTGATGGCGGTCGACCAGAATCTGCCCGCGCTGCTGCGTCTCGTCTGGGCGAGCATGACCAGGCGCGTGGGCAAGTCGCAGATGCAGGGCATTCATCTGGAACAGGGCGATGTGATCCGCATCGAAGGCGACCATAGCAGCGTCATCCTTGATGGCGAACTGTTCGAAGCCTCGGAAGGCAGGCCGATCGTCCTCCGCTCGACCGAGCCGGTGCCGTTCCTGCGGCTGGCGGCATAAGGGCCTTTGGCGGTTTAGGGTGGAAGGTGGACGGTCGGCTTAGCTGAGCATTCCTTAATACGCACCGTGTTCCTGCGCAGGCATTCGAACGAGACGAGTGGCTCGTGAGAACCCAGTCCCGCCCTCACTTCGTCACAGCAACATCCGAGCTGGGCTCCTGCCTGCGCAGGAGCACCTCGCGCTCAATGTCCACAAATGACCAACGGCATCATTTTTCCGCTGTCCTACAGCACCCCGTTCACGCTAGGGCCGACCCGGCTCTTTGAAATAGGAAATATCGGCAAAAACCGCGCTTTTCCGTGCCGCTGTCGTGTCACCTTTGTCACCCTGGCATGGCTCACCGCTTCGGTTTCAAAGCCTCGGCCAAAGACATGGTCGCGCTCCCCCGCCGCGCAGGTTTCGCCTGGCTTGGATCGGCCTTCCACCCGCTCAGATACACGATCGCCATCTGCTCCGCCGTCCGGCCATCCGCGTCCGCCGCCGCCGCGAAATGTTCGGCCCCGCCGACCAGTGCATCCCGCCGCAGGGCTGGCGGCCGCGACGCCAGCACATTGGTCGCTCCCATGCCGCGCAGGTCATGCATCAGCCGCAGCATGTCGCCATAGCGCACGGTCAGCACATCGCCGTCCGCCACGGGCATGGTGAAACCCGCCCGCGAAAGCAGGTCCCCCGCCGATCGCACATCGACCTGCGGATGGATATGCTGCCCCGGCCGGTCCCCTTCGCCCGCCATCAGCGCCGCCCGCAGCCGAGGCAGCGAGCCCGCGCCGGTAAAGGCCGCCAGCAACAGTCCATCCGGCCGCAACAGCCGCCGCATCAGGATCAGGGCGCCGGGCAGATCGTTGACGCTGTCGAGCGTGCCGCAGGCGATCACCAGATCGAAACTCTCGTCCGCGAAGGGCAGGGCGTCTTCATCCGCCTGCACCCCGCCCTGCGCCTTCGCCGCCACGAAGCCCGGATCGGCGCAGACGACGCGCTTGCCCATCGCCTCCAGCGCGGCCTTCGCGCTGCCGTCGGGACAGCCGATGACCAGCACTTCTTGAAAATCCCGCTGCACGTCGCCCAGCCGGTCTAACAGTTCGTCCAGCATCGCCCGATAGAGAAAGTCATGCTCGGCGAACCGCGCCATCATCCGGTCGCGCCTTTTGGCGCGCAAGGCACGGTCGAAGATGTCCGGGTTGCTCATGGCGGGCCTTGTGCATCGGCGAAGGAGCGGGAACAAGGGAGATGATGTCCCTTTCGCCGCTTCTCAAGCCCCTGCTGCGCCCTCTGGTCGATTATGCCCTGCCGCCGCGTTGCCCCGGCTGCGGCGTGATCGTGGATGCGGATGACGCCTTCTGCCTCAGTTGCTGGAGCGGGATGCGGTTCCTTGGGCGCCCCTGCTGCGCCCGCTGCGGCGTGCCGTTCGACTATGATCGCGGCGCCGGGTCGGAATGCGGCGCCTGCCTGGCCGATCCGCCGCCGTTCGACAGCGCGCAGGCGGTGCTGGCCTATGGCGACGTGGCGCGGGCGGTGGCGCTGCGGCTCAAATATGGGCGGCGCATCGGCTTGGCGCGATTGATCGCGAAGCAGATGGCGCGGCAGGTTCCGGCGGTGGATCATGCGCTGATCGTGCCCGTGCCGCTGCATCGCTGGCGGTTATGGTGGCGCGGCTTCAACCAGGCGGCGCTGATCGCCCGGCATCTGGCGCGGTTGACCGGCCTGCCGCTCGACAATCACGCTTTGCTGCGCACCCGCCGGACCCAGCCCCTGCGCGGCATGAACCCCCGGCTGCGGGCGAAGGCGGTGCGCGGCGCCTTCACGCTGGCGCCGAACCATGGCCTCCAGGGCCGCGCCGTGTTGCTGATCGATGACGTGCACACCAGCGGCGCGACGGCAGCGGCCTGCGCCCGCACGCTGAAACGCGGCGGCGCGGCGAGCGTTCATCTGCTGTGCTGGGCGCGGGTGCTGCCCGACACGGCTGATTGACAAACCGGCGCCGAGCCACAATTTCGGCGGTCAAGGAGTACATTATGGCGAAGGTCGAAATCTATACCAAGGCCTGGTGCGGCTATTGCGCCCGGGCAAAGGCCCTGCTCGACGGCAAGGGCGTGACGTTCGAAGAATATGACATCACCATGGGCGGCCCGAAGCGCCAGGAAATGCTGGACCGGGCCAATGGCGGAACCACCGTGCCGCAGATATTCATCGACGGCCCCCAAA
>NZ_JALDYQ010000077.1:0-22332 GCF_032153725.1 Sphingobium sp.
GGTGTAGAGCGAGGTGCCGATGGTCGCGCCATCCCACCAGGTGAATATCTTGCCAAGGATTCCCATGGGCGAAGCGCTTAGCCGCTGGGGCTGGCGCTTGGCAAGGCGCTTCTATGGCGCGGGACAGAAATTGAGGGGGTTTGGCCGGGAAGGTGCGCTGCAATCGCCCCAGTGGACGCGGTCGCCTTCCCTGATGCCGAGTTCGGCCGCGCGGCCGCCGCGCAGTTCCAGCACGGCGGCGACCGGGACGCCGGCGGAGATCGGCTCGCGGGAATAGGGGGCCGCGCTGGCCTTCAGAAAGGCGATGCTGCCGTCGGTGTGGATGAACAGCATGTCGAGCGGGATCAGCGTGTTCTTCATCCAGAAGCTGGCCGTGCGGGGCGGGGACATGGGGAAGAGCATGCCGGAGTCGGGGGCGAGCGACTTGCGGAACATGAGGCCCTGTTCCTGTTGCTTTTCCGTGAGGGCGATTTCGACGGTGAAGCGGTGGTTGCCCTTGGCGGTGCGGATGGTGAGAGGGAGGAGCGGCGCGGTTTGGGCGGTGATGGGGGCGGAGGTGTTTTCGGCCTTGGGCGCGCTTTGGGAGCAGGCTGTGAGAAGGGCAAGGATGAACAGAGGGAAGGGATTCATGGGGTTGGGATATCACAGCTTCACGGTTTGAAAACAGCGTGCTCCTGCCTTCGCAGGAGCACGTTATCATTGTGGGGCAGGCTCATTCCTCCGCTTCCGGCATCTCTCCCGGCGCGGCATCGGTCCAGCGGCGAGCCGTCGCATAGCTGTGCCCCGCCCGCAAAAAGGCGGCGATCCATTTTTCGCGCTGTTTCGGATCGGGGCGCTGCTGCGCATAGGGGCCGATGCGCTTGCGCCGGGCGAAGCGGTCGGCGGCTTGCCAGCTTTCGGACGCGGTCTGGCTGTCGGCTTCCTCGCGATCGGCTTCGGTGATGCCGTCGGCGCGCAGGCTTTCGGCGACGCGGCGGGGGCCATAGCCCCGGCGGCTGAGCGATGCGCTTTTCATCACCGCGTAGCTGGCGTCGTCGACATAGCGCAACTCGCTCAGGCGATCGACCAGCGCTTGCGGATCGGCGGGGTCTTCGCCGCCCCAGCCGCGTTCCTTGATCTTGCGACCGAGATAGGCGAGCAGCTTGGCGCGGCTGGTCGCGAAACGGCCGACATAGCGCAGCGCAAGCTCGCGCAGGGCCTCTTCATCGAGCGGGGGAGGGCTGCGTTTATCGGCCATGGCGATGCTTCATGCGGCGCTTATGCCTTTGGCGCCTTGATTATGCCACAGTCGGGCCGGAATTTTACCGCCCCTTTGGGAGTAAAAGCCGACGCTGGACAGTAACTATCCGGTGCAAAGTCGCGCGAAAGCTGTTAGCGGCGCGCCGGATTATGACATTTATGACATTGGGTGACACCAATATGACGGGTTCGCAAAGCATGATGGCACCAACGCCGACCACCGACGATCTGCCCCGCCGCTTCTCGGATTTCGAGACGCTGGGCGAAGCGCTGGACTATGCTGCGGCCGGGCGGCGTGGCCTGAATTTCCATGATGCGCGCGGGAATCTGGCGCGGCCCTATCCGTTCAGCGAGCTGCGGGAGGATGCCCTGGCCTGCGCTCACCGGCTGATTGCCCATGGGGTGAAGCCGGAGGATCGCGTGGCTCTGGTGGCGGAGACGGGCGTGGATTTCGCGATGCTGTTCTTCGGCATCATTTATGCGGGCGCCTGGCCGGTGCCGCTGCCGCTGCCGACCAGCTTCGGCGGCAAGGAAAGCTATATCGACCAGCTGAACGTTCAGCTGGACAGCTGCGACCCGATGCTGTTCCTCTTCCCCAGGGAACTGGAGGAGATGGCGGGCGAGTCCGGCCGTCAGAAAAATGTCGAGAGCATCGCTTTCGAGGATTTCATCGCGCGGGACGTGATCCCCGCTGAACTGCCGCGGGCCAGGGGCGAGGAAATCGCCTATCTGCAATATTCGAGCGGATCGACCCGCTTCCCCCATGGCGTCGCGGTGACGCATCATGCGCTGCTCAGCAACCTCGCCGCGCACAGCCATGGCATGCAGGTACAGGACAGCGACCGCTGCATCAGCTGGCTGCCCTGGTATCATGACATGGGGCTGGTCGGCTGTTTCCTGTCGGTCGTCGCCAACCAGGTGTCGACCGATTATATGAAGACCGAGGACTTCGCCCGCCGTCCGCTGGCATGGCTGGACCTGATCAGCCGCAACGAAGGCACGTCGATCAGCTATTCGCCGACCTTCGGCTATGATATCTGCGCGCGCCGCATGTCGAGCCAGACCAAGGCGGCCGATCGGTTCGACCTGTCGCGCTGGCGGCTCGCGGGCAATGGCGCGGACATGATCCGCCCCGACGTCATGCAGAGCTTCGTCGATGCCTTTGGCGACGCAGGGTTCAGCCCCAGAGCCTTCCTGCCGAGCTATGGTCTGGCCGAAGCGACGCTGGCCGTCACCATCATGCCGCCGGGCGAGGGCATCATCGTCGAACTGGTCGAGGAAACCGACCTGTCGGGCGGCGATGCGACCGAGGGCCGCCCGCAGCGCTTCCGCTCGATCGTCAATTGCGGCAAGCCCGCGCGCGACATGATCGTTGAAATCCGCGACGAGGATGGGGCCAGGCTGAACGAGCGTCAGATCGGCAAGGTGTGGACCACGGGCCCGAGCCTGATGGTCGGCTATTTCCGCGATCAGGAGGCGACCGACGCCTGCATGGCGGACGGCTGGCTCGACACTGGCGACATGGGATATCTGAGCGACGGCTATCTCTACATTGTTGGCCGCGCCAAGGACATGATCATCATCAACGGCAAGAATCACTGGCCGCAGGATATTGAATGGGCGGTGGAGCAGCTTCCCGGCTTCAAGCAGGGCGACATTGCCGCCTTCGCGATCACCACGCCGGGCGGCGAGGAAGCGCCCGCCGTGCTGGTGCATTGCCGCACCTCCGACAATGACGAGCGCACGCGGCTGCGCGACCAGATTCGCGAGCGGGTGCGGGCGATCACCGGCATGAACTGCGTCGTGGAACTGGTGCCGCCGCGCACCCTGCCGCGCACCAGTTCGGGCAAATTGAGCCGGTCCAAGGCGCGCAATCTATACCTCACCGGGGAAATCCGCCCTTACGACATCGCAGCCTGATCCTTTCGCTGAAGTCATTTCGAGCCAGATGGCATCATCTGGAGGCTCGAACATCACGGATAACAAAGAATAATTAGGGTCATTCCGGTTCAATCTGAACCCGAATGACTCCAGGGCGCGCTTTTTCTGCTGCCTTTCGCCTCCAGCGTTACGGATTGATAACCGGTTGCTGATAATCCGGTGGAGTGAAACGCGGGCAAGGGCCATCATCTGAACAGGCATCTCAGGAGCGGATATCGCTTCGGGCCATGATGGGCCTTGTCGCCGTGGCGGGCGATGGGGCCGAACGGGTCCGGGCGGCGCAATTGCGATCGGCCGATCAGGTCGCGCTGCTGCGGCAGGCGATGAACGTCTTTGGCCTTATCTTCCTATGGCAGGTTTTCGGGCATCATGGCACGGCGCCGCGACTGATGCTGTGGAGCATTGCGCTTGTCATTTCCATGGCGGCCAGTGCCTTTCAGGGGTGGCGGCGGCGGAATGCCGTGGCGGTCAGCACGGCCGACCTGCGGGTTCAGGGTCTTACCGGCCTCCTTCAGGGGCTGATCTGGACAGCGTGCATGATGTGGCTGCCTGCGGGCCATGGCGCGGCGCAGCTGGTGGCCCACTGGACGCTGATCAGTTGCATCATGGTCTGCGGCGCGATCAGCTATGCCGCGACGCCGCTGGCCGCGACCGGATTTCTGCTGCCCTGCATCGTCGGACTGTCCGCCATGTTCGATACGCGCAATCAGGTGCCGTTGCTGGCGCTGGCCACCAGCTATGCGCTGTCGCTGCTGGTGGGATGTTGCATCTATGCGCGGACCTTCGCCCGCCAGCATAGCGCCAGCGCGCAGCTGGAGGAGAAGAGCGAAGTCGTCAGCCTGCTGCTGCGCGAATATGAACATGGCGCGTCGGACTGGCTGTGGCAGACCGATCCCGCGCGCCGGTTGAGCGGTGTGTCGCCGCGCCTTGCCGAAATGCTGGGCCGCGCGTCGGCTGAGGTGGAAGGTGTGCTGCTGGTGCAGCTGCTGGCAGGCAGCGCCTGGGAAAGCGGGCTGTTTCCGACGGAACTGCATGATCTGGCCGATCATCTGAAGCGGCGGGAGAGTTTCAGCAATATCGTCCTGCCGATGGAACTGGCGGGTGGCGTGCAATGGTGGGAACTGTCCGCGTCGCCGCGTTATGATGAGGCGGGCGCGTTCCTTGGCTTTCTGGGCGTCGGATCGGATATCACCAAGCAGCGGGAATCCGCCGACCGGATCGCGCAGCTCGCGCGTTTCGACCCGCTGACGAGCCTGCCCAACCGCGCGCATCTGCGCGATGTGCTGGATAAGGCTCTGGGCAGTGGGGCTCTGGGCAGCGGAGCAATGGGCAGCGGCGCGCGGGTGTCCGGCTGCGCTTTCCTGATGATAGACCTCGACCGGTTCAAGGCGGTCAACGACACGCTGGGCCATCAGATCGGTGACAAGCTGCTGACCCAGGTGGCCCGGCGTTTGCGCCACATCTGTTCGGGCAACGAATTTTGCGGGCGCATCGGCGGTGACGAATTCGCCATCGTCATCCCCCAGATGCGGGAAAATCGCGCCATCGACAGGCTGGCGGCCACGATCATCAGCGGCCTTTCCTCCCCTTATCAGGTGGACGAACATACGCTTTATGTCGGTGCTTCGGTGGGCTCGGCATTGTGTCCGCAGGATGGCAGCGAGCCCGAAGCGCTGATCCGCAGCGCCGACCTTGCCCTTTATCGCGCGAAAAGCGACGGTGGCGGGGTGCATTGCGCCTATGAGCCACAGCTTCACGCACAGGCGGAGGAACGGCGCCAACTGGAGCTGGCGCTGCGCGACGCATTGGAGAAGAATCAGCTTCATGTGCTGTTCCAGCCGGTGGTGGAAGCCGAATCGGGCGGAGTGGTCGGGTTCGAGGCGCTGGTGCGCTGGACCCATCCGGAAATGGGGCCGATTTCGCCGGCCAAATTCGTTCCCGTGGCGGAAGAGGCGCGACTGATCGGGCCGATCGGCGAATGGGTGCTGCGAACCGCCTGTCTGGAGGCGGCACGTTGGCCCGATCCGGTACGGATCGCGGTCAATGTCTCGGCCGAACAACTGGCGCATCCCAGCTTCGTCGGCGCGGTCGTGTCGGCGCTGGCGCAGAGCGGGCTGGACCCGCGGCGGCTGGAGCTGGAAGTCACTGAAAGCGTGTTCGTGAATGCGGCGACTGGCGCTCTCAGGATTTTGGACCAGCTGCGTGGCCTTGGCGTTCAGCTGTCGCTTGACGACTTCGGGACGGGCTATTCCTCGCTCGGTTATCTGAGCCGCACGCGGTTCGATACGATCAAGATCGACCGCAGCTTCGTGGTCGGCGCGTCGAACAACAAGGCGGAAAGCCTAGCTATCATCCGCGCCGTGGTGACGCTGGCGGAGAGTCTGGGCATGGCGACCACTGCCGAGGGGGTCGAAACCGAAGCGGAGCTGGCGATGGTGCGGCGGCTGGGATGCCGCAAGGTGCAGGGCTTCTATTTCGGACGGCCCATGCCCGCATCGGAGGCGGCGGCGCTGTTTCCGGCGGATCAGCTGCGCGCCCGGGCATAGAATATGCTCCGATTCGTCCTAACGCTGCACCTGACGCTCGATCGTCGTCCATAGCCCGGCAAAGGCCTGAGCCGGTGGCGAGGAGGCCGCGAAGGCGCCGAGTGGCTTGCGGCGCACCGCCATCTGCTCGACGGCGCTGGCCATGGGGATGGCCGCCCAGCCGGGCTGTCCCTCCAGCGCCGTGCGATGCAGGGCGCGGCGGCGATCCACCATCGAATAGACGGGCATGATCGGCGGGTGGTTGCCGCCGCGCTGGACCAGATAGCGGGCAACCTCGCCCATGGCGCGCTGGGCGAGCGGGGAAGGAATGACCGGAATCACGATCATGTTCGCCGCGCGCAGTACCTGCTCGCTGGTTTCGGTAAGGCCGGGCGGGCAATCGAGGATGATGCGGTCATAATCCTTGCCCAGGCTTTCGATCAGCCGGGCGAGGCGTTTCTTCTTGTCCATCTCGCGGAACAGATGGTCGAGGCTGCGCAGCGAAGTGTCGGCGGCGATCAGGTCAAGGCCCGGCACGGTCGAAGGCTGGATCAGCTTGCGGATTTCGACATCCTTGCTGAAGATGGCCTGCGCGGCATCCCGGCTTTCGCCATCGGTGGAGATCAGCCAGCTCGCCGCCGCCTGGGGATCAAGATCCCACAGCAGGGTGCGGCGCTTCGAGACGCTGGCCGACGCCCAGGCGAGGTTGATCGCGAAGGTGGTTTTGCCCACCCCGCCTTTCAGGCTGTAAACGGCGATGGTCGCCACTTGTGGTTCCTTTGCCATGCGCGGAGGCTATCTTGTGCCCCTGCGAAAGCAAGCGCCCAATCATGGCAATGTTACGTCCGTGTGACGGACCGCGCGAGGAAGGGGATCGGGACTGGCGCGGTCCGTCGGGGGATGCCCGTCAGGCGGGACGATAGATGGCGTAGACTTTCTTCACATGCTCGCGGCTATCCCAGCTGCAATGCGCGCCCTGTTCGACCAGGAAGATGTCGCCCTTGCCGAACGTGCCTGTCCGGCCTGCGCCATCGACGAAGGTGACGCTGCCATCCAGCAGGTGCATCAGTTCATAATGGCGATAGGCCATGGAAAGGCGGTGATAGGGCGTCGAATCCCATGTGCCGCAGACGAATTCGGTGTCGGTCGAGCGATAGTCGGTGAAGTTGCGGCAGCTGGGCGTCGGGCCGACCAGCAGTTCGGCCAGCGGCGCGCCCGAAGGTTCGAGCGCGGCGCTTTCGTCGATCGGGATGATGGCGGGGGCCGCGTCCGGGCTGCCGATGCGGCGCATGGCGATGAGGCGCGCGCCGTCGCGCGAGGACCAGGTGAAGCCGGTGCCCTTGACGCTGACCGCGCTCTGGTTGGCGGCGAGCTGGGTGGTGCCCTCGGCGCCTTCGAGGGTGAGCGCGCCGTCGAGGAGGATGAGGAACTCATCGTCCGGCAGGGCTTCGACGCGGCCCCGGCCCTGGGGGAGCACGACGAGGTGGATCGAGACGGGACCCGCAGGCAGGTCGAGCGCCGCGCGGCTGGCGAGATAGGGGTCGCCATGGGTTTCGGCGGGAATCGTCGCGCTTGCCGCAAAGGCGCGCAGATCGCGGAAGCTGCGGGTTTCGACGGCCGGTGCTGCGGTCATTATGGGTCCCTTGTCCCGTTGAACAGGTCGAGGGTTTAGGCCGAGGGCGGCGGAATATTGCGCTCAACAATCGTGAGTGAACCAAGATTTCTGCTGATTGCTCGGTAACCAAAGCGCTTTCGTGCTCCTGCGCATGCAGGAGCCCAGTCCAAACGTCTGAACTGGGTTCCTGCCTTTGCAGGAACACGCTGTGCGCTATTTCAGGCGGCGGCGCGCCGTTCCTTCAATTCCTCGTTCAGCATTTCCGCGAGCAGGAAAGCGAGTTCCAGGCTCTGCGCCGCGTTGAGGCGCGGGTCGCAATGGGTGTGGTAGCGGTCCGCCAACCCATCGTCGGTAATGGCGATGGCGCCGCCGGTGCACTCCGTCACATTCTGGCCGGTCATTTCGGCATGGATGCCGCCGCCGAAGCTGCCTTCCGCGCGATGGACCGCGAAGAAGCCGCGCACTTCGGCCAGGATGCGCTCGAACGGACGGGTCTTGTAGCCATTGGCCGCCTTGACGACATTGCCGTGCATCGGGTCGCAGGACCAGACCACCGGATGGCCTTCGCGCAGCACCGCGCGGACCAGCTTGGGCAGGCCCGCCTCGATCCTGTCATGGCCATAGCGGGTGATCAGCGTGATCCGGCCCGCCTCGCGCGTGGGGTTCAATATGTCGAGCAGGCGGATCAGCGCGTCCGGCTCCAGCGAAGGGCCGCATTTCATGCCGATCGGATTGCCGATGCCGCGCAGATATTCGACATGGGCCGATCCTTCGAACCGCGTGCGGTCGCCGATCCAGAGCATGTGCGCGGAGGTATCGTACCAGTCGCCGGTCAGCGAATCCTGCCGGGTCAGCGCCTGCTCATAGGGGAGCAGGAGCGCCTCATGGCTGGTGTAGAAGCTGGTTCCGCCAAGCTGGGGCACGGTTTCCGGCGACAGGCCGCAGGCGCGCATGAAGTCGAGCGCCTGGCCGATCTGGTCCGCCATCGCCTCGAACTTCGCGGCCCAGGGGCTGCGGCCCATGAAATCCAGCATCCAGCCATGCACGCGATCCAGGCTGGCATAGCCGCCGGTCGAGAAGGCGCGCACCAGATTCAGCGTCGCCGCCGACTGGTTATAGGCGCGGATCATGCGCTGGGCATCGGGTTCGCGCGCCTGCGCCGTGAAGGCGATGTCGTTGACATTGTCGCCGCGATAGCTGGGCAGTTCCACGCCGCCGATCGTCTCGGTATCGGCCGAACGGGGCTTGGCGAACTGGCCCGCCATGCGGCCGACCTTCACGACCGGCAGCTTCGACGCGTAGGTCAGCACCACCGCCATTTGCAGCAGCACGCGGAAGGTGTCGCGGATATTGTTCGGGTGGAACTCCGCGAAGCTTTCGGCGCAGTCGCCGCCTTGCAGCAGAAAGGCTTCGCCGGCCGCGACCTTGGCGAGATCGTGCTTCAGGTTGCGCGCTTCGCCGGCAAAGACGAGCGGGGGAAACTGGCTGAGCTGTGCCTCCACGGCGGCCAGCGCCTGTGCATCCCGATAGACGGGCATCTGAATGCCCTCATGCTCCCGCCAGCTTTCCGGCGTCCACTTCGCCGCCACTTTGAGTCTCCCAAAATCCATAAAATAGGGGCCGCACCTACGCGGAACCAGTACCTAACGCAAGTTTATAGCGCCGGTGGGGCGGTTCGCCCGATGCAGGGTCCGACCGGCATGATTGCCGTCATTTCTGACAAGGATAATGTTCGTTGAGCGCGACGCTGACGAGGACCGAAGCGGGCGCGTTCCGCTGGTCGGGGTAACGGGTCAGATAGGCGATGACGATGTCGCGCACCTTGTTGGCGTCGAGCTGCGCGGGCCAGCAACTGGGCCGGGCGCGGCCGATGAAGACGTCCTTCTTGATGCCGTCGACCGCGCCGACGATATAGGCCGTGCAGGCAAGGGCATATTCGGGCGCCTTGTTGCGGCATTTGGCGAGCAGGGTGGTGCCCGTCTCGAACATATAGGTTTGAGCAGGTGCGGCAACCGGAAGTGCCGTGGTGCCGCCAAGCGCGATGATCGCTGCGATTGCGTATCTTAGCATGTGCGGAATCTGCCCATATCGGGGCGACCTGTCCAAACGGACCGGCCTGTCCCGCACACATCCTGCCTTAGATCAGGGGCGTTTTCCAGCGGAGCAAAGGATAAGGCCCGCTGCCAAAAATTGCCGCGCTCCCGTCCATGCCGGAGCGCGGCAAGCCTTCAGCCCAGCGCCAGGCGCCAGTCCCAGCGGAGCGGGTCGCCGTCCATCACCTCCACCCCGCGCGCGATCAGGGCGTCACGGATTTCGTCGGACAGGGCGAAGTCCTTTTCGGCGCGGGCGGTCTGGCGGCGGTCGAGTTCGGCTTCGATCTCTTGCGGAGTGATCTGCGCGTCCTGCGGCTGGACGCGCAGGTCGGCGCGGCTGATCGTCAGCAGGTTAAGGCCCAGCGCCTGATCGAACGCCGCAAGCAGGCAGAGCTTCTCGTCCACTGGCACCTTCTTGAGTCCGATCGTCTCTTCCAGCAGCGGAAGGGCGCGCGGCGTCATCAGGTCGTCGCTGATCGCGGCGTCGAACTGTTCGAGCAGCGGCGCGAGCTTGGGGTGGAGATTGGCGCGGAGATATTCCAGGCGCGGCGACTGCCACGTCACGCCCTCGGCACGGGATTTGAGATTCTCCACCCCCATGACGAGGCGCTTCAGGCGGGTCAGGGCGGCGCTGACGCTCTCCGCGCCGAATTCCAGTTCGCTGCGATAATGGGCGCCCAGGCACAGCAGGCGATAGGCGAGCGGATGCACGCCCGCGTCGATCAGCGAGAAGAGGGTGGTGAAGCCGCCCTTCGACTTGCTCATCTTGCCCTGACGGTCGACGAGGAAATTATTGTGCATCCACCATTGCGCGCCGGTGAAGCCCACGGTGGCGGCATCCGGTTCACCGCAGCAGGCGTGGAATGCCTGATTTTGCGCAATCTCGTTCGGGTGATGGATCTCGCGATGGTCGATGCCGCCGGTGTGGATATCGAAGGGATGGCCGAGCTGCGCCTCGCTCATCACCGAACATTCGAGGTGCCAGCCCGGCGCGCCCTTGCCCCAGGGGGAGTCCCATTCCATCTGGCGCTCCTCGCCGGGCGGGGATTTGCGCCAGATAGCGAAGTCGGACGGATTGCGCTTGCCCGCGACGGGATCGATGCGGGCATGCGCCGCGTCATCGCGGCCGCCCGCCAGCGCGCCATAGTCGGGCACGGTGCTGCTGTCGAAATAGAGGCCGGTGTCGAGTTCGTAGCAATGGGCCGGCGCGATCTTCTCCGCGAAGGCGATCATCTGCGGCACATAGTCCGTGGCGACCGTCCATTCGCTGGGCGGGGTGATGTTGAGGTCGGCGATATTCTGCTTGAACGCCTGCGTGTAGTGCGCCGCGATGTCCCAGATGCTTCTTGCCTGCGCGCGGGCGGCGGCCTCCATCTTGTCGTCGCCTGCGTCGGCGTCGCTGGTCAGGTGGCCGACATCGGTGATGTTGATGATATGGGTGACATCAAGGCCCTTCCACAGCAGCGTGCGGCGCAGCGTGTCGGTGAAGACATAGGCGCGCAGGTTTCCGAGATGGGCGTAATTATAGACCGTCGGGCCGCAGCTGTAGACGCGCGCATGACCGGGGGCGATCGGCGTGAAGGGTTCGACCGCGCGGGTCAGGCTGTTGAACAGGCGCAAGGGCGCGTCGGCATGCTGCTGGGCGGGGGTGAACTGGTCGCTCATGGGCGCAGCCATGCGGCGGTTGGATCGAGGCGTCAACTGGCCTTGGCATTTGTAACAAATTGTTGCTGATCGCCCTGTCCCCTGCACTTCCCTTGCATTGGGGCGTTGGACGACCGATATTGCTTGTGCGGGCCGGGCCCCTCTGGCGGCAAGGATTGGTGTGACTTGATCCTTGCCGTGATGTCGGACCGCATCGAGTGTGCTCGGTGCAGGTTCGTGAGCGTTTGTCCCCCCTTTAAGCCTCACGAAGACCGCGCCGGGCCACTCGATCCGTAACTTTTGGATGGAGTAACAACGCCGTGAACAATCGCGTTCCTATGCCGGGCTATGGTGCGAGCCAGACGGCGCAGACCGATGCCGGGCTGCGCGCGCACATGCTGGGCGTTTTCCGCAATATGGGCATCGGTCTGGTCATCACCGGGCTGGTCGCTGCTTTCATCGGCAATACGCCGGTGCTGGCCGCCGCGATTTTCGGCACGCCGCTCAAATGGGTGGCGATCTTCGCGCCGCTGGCCTTTGTGTTCTTCTTCAGCTTCCGCATCGAGAAGATGACGACGGCGGGCGCGCGCATGGCCTTCTACGCTTTTTCGGGCGTGATGGGCGTATCGCTGGCCAGCATCTTCCTCGTCTTCACCGGCGGATCGATCGCGCAGGCTTTCTTCTCCGCCGCCGTGATGTTCCTCGCCATGGCGCTGTGGGGCTATACGACCGGACGTGATCTGTCGAAATTCGGGTCGTTCCTGGTGATGGGCCTGATCGGCATATTGGTCGCGAGCCTCATCAATATCTTCATCGGCTCGTCGGCCATGGCGATGGTGATCTCGATCATCGGCGTGGTGGTCTTCACCGGCCTCACCGCCTGGGACGTGCAGCGCATCAAGTCGGAATATTTCGCCTATGCCGGCCATGAGGTGGCGCAGAAGATGCAGGTCATGGGCGCGCTGTCGCTTTATCTGAACTTCGTCAACCTGTTCCAGATGCTGCTCAGCCTGACCGGCGAGCGGGAGTAACCGATGCGCGATCAGGCGGCGGTTTCCGCGATGCTCTGCCCGGTCTGTCATGTGGGCCTGTCCATGACGGACCGGCAGGGGGTCGAGATCGACTATTGCCCGCAATGCCGGGGCGTATGGCTGGACCGGGGTGAACTGGACAAGATCATCGAGCGGTCGGCGGGGCCAGCCCCGGCACCCCAGCCCGGCTATCGGCCGGATCGGGACCATCACGACGACGGGCGATACACCCCCAAGAAGCGAAAGAAGAGCTTTCTGGAAGAGCTGTTCGACTGAAGGAAAGCGGCCCCGATCATGGGCCGCTTTTTTTATACCTGCGTCGTAGGCGCTTTCACGGAATGGCGATATGGAGGGAAATCATGGTCCATCGGGACTGGTTTGCCTTTCATTGTAAGCAGGTTGCATGTCGAAATTGAGCGCTAGCGTGACGCCGGTGATTTTGGCGGGGGGATCGGGGACGCGACTGTGGCCGCTGTCGCGCAAATCCTATCCCAAGCAGTTCGTGCCCCTGCTGGGGGAGCAGACCTTGTTCCGCTCGGTGGTGCAGCGGCTTTCGGGCGCGGGTGAGGGTTTTGCCTTTGGACGGCCGGTGGTGCTGACCAACGCGGCTTTTCGTTTCATCGTGGCCGAGCAACTGGCTGAGGAAGGCGCGGATGCGGAGGCAATCATGATCGAACCTTCGGTGCGCAACACGGCGCCCGCGATATTGGCGGCGGCGCTGCATCTGGCGGCGAATGATCCCGATGCGGTGATGCTGGTGGCGCCTTCGGATCAGGTGGTGCCGGATGTCGAAGCTTTCCGGGCGGCGGTCGGCCGTGGGCTGGGCGCGGCGCGGGCGGGTGATCTGGTGACCTTCGGCATCCAGCCGACGCGGCCGGAAACGGGCTATGGCTATTTGCAGGTCGTGGCAAAGCCGGATGGCTCGGGCGAACCGATCAAGCTGGCGCGCTTTGTCGAGAAACCCGATGCGGAGCGCGCGGCGGAGATGCTGGCGAGAGGGGATCATCTCTGGAATGCGGGCATCTTCTTGTTTGCGGCGAAGGATTTGATCGCGGCGTTCGAGCGGCATGCGCCCGAATTGCTGCCGACCGTCGGCGCGGCGGTGGAGCAGGCCGAGGGCGACCTCGGCTTCCTGCGGCTGGCGGCGGAGCCCTGGGGGCAGGCGCAGGATATTTCCATCGATTATGCGATCATGGAGCGGGCCCACAATCTGTCGGTGGTGCCGTTCGATTCGGGCTGGTCGGACCTTGGCGGCTGGGATGCGGTGTGGAGCCATGCCGGGCCGGATGCGGAGGGCGTGACGGTGAGCGGCGGGGCGACGGCGATCGATTGCCGCGATACGCTGCTGCGGTCGGACAGCCAGGGCATGGAACTGGTCGGCATCGGGCTGGAGAATATCATCGCCGTGGCGATGAACGATGCGGTGCTGATCGCGGACAAGGCGCGATCGCAGGATGTGAAGCTGGCGGTGGAGGCGCTCAAGCTCAAGGGCGCCGCGCAGGCGGAGAGTTTTCCCAAGGATCACCGTCCCTGGGGCTGGGTCGAAGGGCTGCTGGCGGGGGAGCGCTTTCAGGTGAAGCGGATCACCGTGCAGCCGGGGCAGTCACTGAGTTTGCAGAGCCATTTCCATCGGTCGGAACATTGGATCGTCGTCGAGGGGACGGCCAAAGTGACGGTGGGCGAGGATGTGACGTTGCTGACGGAGAACCAGTCGCTTTATGTGCCGGCCGGGGCGAAACATCGGGTGGAGAATCCGGGACGGATTCCGGTGGTGTTCATCGAGGTGCAGACGGGGACGTATCTGGGCGAGGACGATATCGTCCGTTATGAGGATCGGTATGCGCGGAGTTGATTTTTAGTGCACTGTGCTCCTGCGAAGGCAGGAGCACAGTCCTGGCGTTTGAACTGGGCTCCTGCCTTCGCAGGAGCACGTTTAAGGAAGATTTAGTGCGCTGCGCCCCAACTCGGGCCGTGGCCGATCTCTACCCCTAGCGGGACGCTCAGCTTTACGATCGGTTCGGCGGCGCCTTCCATCACGCGGCGGATGACGGCGCTGGCCTGCTCTATATCGCCGTGCGGCAGTTCGAAGACCAGTTCGTCATGCACTTGCAGCAGCATCTTGACCTTGTTCAGCCCCTCCGCCGCCAGAGCCGGTCCCATGCGGACCATGGCGCGCTTGATGATGTCGGCGCTGGTGCCCTGAATCGGCGCGTTGATGGCGGCGCGTTCGGCGCCCTGGCGCTCGTGCTGGACCGAGGCCTTGATGCGCGGGAACCAGGTTTTGCGGCCGAACAGGGTTTCGGTGTAACCTCTTTCCCGCGCCTTCTCGATGGTGTCGGTGATGTAGAGGCTGATGCCGGGGAAGCGCTCGTAATAGCGGGAAATCATGTCCTGCGCTTCGTCGGCGCTGATCTCCAGACGCCCGGCGAGGCCCCAGCGCGAAATGCCGTAGAGGATCGCGAAGTTGATCGTCTTGGCCCGGCCGCGGGTGTCGCGGTTGACCTCTCCGAAAAGCTGTTGCGCGGTGGCGGCGTGGATGTCCTCGCCGTTCGCGAAGGCCTCTTTCAGTGCCGGGACGTCGGCCATATGGGCGGCAAGGCGCAGTTCGATCTGGCTATAGTCCGCCGCGAGGATGACATTGCCCGGCTCCGCGACGAAGGCGTGGCGGATCTGGCGGCCGACTTCGGTGCGGATCGGGATGTTCTGGAGATTGGGGTCGGTCGAGGACAGGCGGCCGGTCTGCGCGCCGGACAGGCTGTAGCTGGTGTGGACGCGGCTCGTATCCTTGTTGATCTGGGCCTGAAGCGCGTCGGTATAGGTGGATTTGAGCTTCGAAAGCTGGCGCCAGTCCAGCACCTTGCCCGCGATTTCCGCGCCCTGGGCCTTCAGCTGTTCAAGGATGGTGACGTCGGTGGAATAGGCGCCGGACTTGCCCTTCTTGCCGCCCTTATAACCCATTTTGTCGAACAGGATCGCGCCGAGTTGCTGGGTCGAGCCGATGGCGAAGGGCTGGCCGGCGAGGGTGTGGATTTCGGTTTCAAGCCCAGCGATGCCGGCGGTGAACTCGGCGGAGAGGCGGGAGAGGGCTTCGCGGTCGACCTTGATGCCTTCATGCTCCATTCGGGCGATGACCGGGACGAGCGGGCGGTCGACCAGTTCGTAGACGCGGCTGGCGCCTTCATTGGCGATGCGGGTCTTGAACAGTTTCCACAGGCGCAGCGTGACGTCCGCGTCCTCCGCGGCATATTCGGTCGCCTTGTCGAGCGGGACTTCGGCGAAGCTGATCTGGCTCTTGCCCGTGCCGCACACATCCTTGAAGCTGATGCATATGTGGTTGAGGTGGGTCTTGGCCGCTTCGTCCATGCCGTGACCGGCGAGGCTTTGCCCGGCGTCGAGGTCGAAGCTCATGACGATGGTGTCGTCATAGGGAGCGATTTCGATGCCGTGGCGACGGAGGACGGTCAGGTCATATTTGAGGTTCTGGCCGATTTTGAGGACGCTGTCGTCTTCGAGCAACGGCTTCAATTTCGCGAGGACGAGGGCGAGGGGAAGCTGCTCCGGCTTCTCCGCGAACATGTCCTTGCCGCCATGGCCGACCGGGATGTAGCAGGCGGCATTGGGGCCGACGGCGAGGCTGACGCCCACCAGCGCGCAGGATACGCAGTCGAGCATGTCCGTCTCGGTGTCGACGGCGACCAGCCCTTCCGCATGGGCGGCGGCGATCCAGCGGTCCAGCGCTTCCTCCGTCACCACCGTCTCGTAGAGGCTGCGGTCGATCGGCGGTTCTTCCTCATGGACCGGGGCGGCGGGGGGCGTGGCCTGGCTGACGGCGGCGGCTGCGGTTGCCACGGCGACGGCAGCGGTGGGCGCGCCGAGGCGGGTCAACAGCGACTTGAAGCCGTGATGCTCCAGGAAGTTCTGGAGCGGTTCGTGGGGGATGCCCTTGAGCGTCAGGTTGTCCAGCGGTTCGGGCAGGTCCATTGCATCGTGCAGCGCCACCAGGCGGCGCGATAGGCGCGCCATGTCCGCATGGGCGATGAGGTTTTCCTGCATCTTCGATTTTTTCATCGACGGCGCGGCTTCGAGCGCGGCTTCCAGATTGCCATATTCGGTGATGAGCTTGGCGGCGGTCTTGGGGCCGATGCCGGGGATGCCGGGGACGTTATCCACGCTGTCGCCCATCAGCGCGAGGACGTCGCCGAGTTGCTCCGGCTGGACGCCGAACTTGGCCATGACATGCTCGGGTCCGCGCCGCTCATTCTTCATCGTGTCGTACATGTCGACGCCGGGCTGGATGAGCTGCATCAGGTCCTTGTCGGAGCTGACGATGGTGACGTGCCAGCCCGCCGCGACGGCGGCTTTCGTGTAGCTGGCGATGATGTCGTCGGCCTCGAAACCCGCTTCCTCGATGCAGGGGAGGGAAAAGGCGCGGGTGGCGTCGCGGATCATCGGGAATTGCGGGACCAGGTCTTCCGGCGCGGGCGGGCGGTTCGCCTTATACTGGTCGTACATGTCGTTGCGGAAGGTGTGGCTGCCCTTGTCCAGCACCACCGCGAGATGGGTCGGGCCTTCGGTTTTGCCTAACTCATCGGCCAGCTTCCAGAGCATGGTGGTGTAGCCATAGACCGCGCCGACGGGCTGGCCATGCTTGTTGGTGAGCGGCGGAAGCTGGTGATAGGCGCGGAAGATATAACCGCTGCCGTCGACGAGGTAGAGATGATTCTGGGGCATGGGAGCAGGGGATAGCGGGTTATGCGGGGTGGCTCCAGTGGGGTTGTGGGCTGTTGGATTTGGGTGACATAGGTGACACGACAGAGGCGCGGGAAAGCGCGGGTTTGGACGGTTCAAAGAGCGGGGGTGGTGTAGCGCTGGGATGGGGGTGTAGGACAGCGGAAGTTTTGGGGCGTTGCGTTCGGGGCGCGCTTTTTCTCCTTCGCTCCTAGTCGCAGGTAGCGGGACCCCGGATCAAGTCCGGGGTGACGGTAAAGGATATGGCGGGTTTCGACCAGCTTCGGTAATTCCCTGTCATGATCATTCTTCCCGATTGCGGACACATTGCCCGGTGGGTTAGCTGACAACCATGCGAACCGCTCTAGATGCACCTGCCGGGATGCTTGATGAGTCCGAACGCGACTTCGTGGAAAAGATTCGGGAGCACGGCTGGTTTGACACGGCAGTCTTTGGCGATGCTGAAGGCCCGAGTTTTTCCTTCACTAGCGGGTTTTGGGTTAACACTGGTCAGCCTGAACTGATCATGTTCGGCATGAAACGAGAAATCGTTCATGATGTGTTTTGGGGTCTGTTTCGTGGAGCAAAGGCAGGAGAGGCGCTGCCTAAAGGCAAAGCGACAGATAAAGCATTTGCTAATTTACCGGCTTATTCCTTCCCCGTGGCGAAGCGCTTCTACCCGGAATACCTTGGTTGGAGCCAGTGGTTTTACGGTGGAAATGAGTTTCCGTGTCTTCAGATCGTGTGGCCCGACAGAGATGGTATTTTCCCGTGGCAGCAGGGCTTTGATCCAACGTTTTCAAGCGACCAGCCTGATTTGACAGAGAATGGATGGCTAGCCGCTCTCACGAGCTAATGTCCGGTCGCCTGCTTATCATTCTTAGAACCCGACTTTCCACTTCCCACCCCTTCCCGACAGTCCTCCCTCGTCACCCCGGACTTGATCCGGGGTCCCGCTATCGATCACGTGAGCAAGTCGGACAAGTCTTGCCAGTCGGGGTTGGCGAGCTCGATGAGGTCGAATTTCCATTCCCGGCGCCAGCGTTTGAGGCGTTTTTCGTGTTCGATGCAGGTCGCGATGTCCTCTCCGCGTTCGGCCCAGACGAGGCGGTTGAGGCCGTATCTTGCACAGAAGTCGGAGCCGGTGCCGGAGCGGTGCTGGTAGATGCGGGAGGCCAGGTCCGAAGTTACGCCGATATAGAGCGTGCCGCGGTAGCGGTTGGACATGATGTAGAGCCAGCCGCCTTTTATTTCGCGATCCATCGGGGCGAGTTTTTCAAGAAGAAGCGGGACCCCCGGGTCAAGCCCGGGGTGACGAGGGAGGCGGGGGGGCTAAAGAACTTCGCTCACCCGCTCCGGCGGGCGGGCGATCACCGCGCCCTTGTCCGTGATCACGATGGCGCGTTCGATCAGGATCGGGTGTTCCACCATCGCATCGAGGACGGCCTTGTCGTCCTTCATGTCGAGGCCGATTTCCTTGACCACGCCCTCGCCCTTGCGAACGGCTTCGGAAGGGCGGACGCCCGCTTTCGCCAGCACCGTTTCGATTTCGGTGCGGCTCGGCGGGGTCTTGAGATAGTCCACCACCTCGACCTCAACCCCCGGCGCGGCTTCGAGGATCGCCAGCGCGGCCCGCGATTTCGAGCAGCGGGGGTTGTGCCAGATGGTCGCCTTCACGCCGGCTCGTCCTTCGCCAGCCATTCCTCCAGCCACTTGATCGTATAGTCGCCGTTGAGGAAATCGGGGTCGGTCAGCAGTTTCTGGTGGAGCGGGATCGTGGTCTTCATGCCCTCGATCACATATTCCTCCAGCGCGCGCTTCAGGCGCATGATGCAGCCTTCGCGGGTGCGGCCATAGACGATCAGCTTGCCGATCATGCTGTCATAATAGGGCGGCACCCGGTAGCCCTGATAGAGGCCGCTATCGACGCGGACGTGCATGCCGCCCGGAACGTGATAGCTGGTGACGGTGCCCGGCGACGGCGCGAAGGTCCTGGGGTCCTCCGCATTGATGCGGCATTCGATCGCGTGGCCGGTGAAGCGCAGGTCCTGCTGCTCGACCGAGAGCGGCTTGCCTTCGGCCACGCGGATCTGTTCGCGGACGAGGTCGAGGCCGGTGATCATCTCCGTCACCGGATGCTCCACCTGCAAACGGGTGTTCATCTCGATGAAGTAGAATTCGCCGTCTTCCCACAGGAATTCGATCGTGCCGGCGCCGCGATAGCCCATGTCGGCCATCGCCTTGCGCACCACTTCGCCCATCCGGTCGCGCTCGGCGGCGGAGAGGACGGGGGAGGGGGCTTCCTCCAGCACCTTCTGGTGGCGGCGCTGGAGCGAGCAGTCGCGCTCACCCAGATGGATCGCGTTGCCGTTGCCGTCACCGAACACCTGGAATTCGATATGCCGGGGGTTGCCCAGATATTTTTCCATATAGACCGTGTCGTCGCCGAACGCCGCCTTGGCTTCGCTACCTGCCTGCTTCATCGAGGTTTCGAGCAGGTCTTCGGACGGCACGACCTTCATGCCGCGGCCGCCGCCGCCCGATGCCGCTTTGATGAGCACGGGATAGCCGATCTTCGCGGCCACTTCCTTCGCTTCCTCGACGCTGGAGAGCGCGCCGTCGGAGCCGGGAACCAGCGGCAGGCCGAGCGCGCCTGCGGTGCGCTTTGCCTCGACCTTGTCGCCCATGATGCGGATATGTTCGGGCTTCGGGCCGACGAAGGCGAGGTTATGCGCCTCCACGATTTCGGCGAACTGGGCGTTTTCCGACAGGAAGCCATAGCCGGGATGGATCGCGTCGGCGCCGGAGATTTCGGCGGCGGAAATGATCGCGGCGATGTTGAGATAGCTGTCCTTGGCCGCGGGCGGGCCGATGCAGATCGCTTCGTCGGCAAGGCGCACATGCATGGCGTCGGCGTCGGCGGTCGAATGGACCGCCACCGTCTTGATGCCCATTTCATGGCAGGCGCGGTGGATGCGGAGCGCGATTTCGCCCCGGTTCGCGATCAGCAGCTTTTCGATGGCCATGGGCGCGCCTTATTCGATGACGATCAGCGGCTGGTCATATTCGACCGGCTGGCCGTTATCGACCAGAACGGCCTTGACCGTGCCGGCATGGGGCGCGGTGATGGCGTTCATGACCTTCATGGCTTCGACGATCAGCACGGTGTCGCCGGCCTTCACGGTCGAGCCGACGGCGGCGAAGGGCGTGGCGCCCGGCTCGGCCGACAGATAGGCGGTGCCGACGATGGGCGAGCGGATGGCATTGGTGGCAGCGGCGGGCGCGGCGGCTTCGGCCGGGGCAGCGACGGCCACCGGAGCGGCGGCGAGGGGCGCGGGGGCATAGGCGACGGGCGCGCCGTTGCTGACCTTGCGCGCGACGCGGATCTTGCGGTCGCCGTCCTCGACTTCGATTTCCGTCAGGTTGGTGTCATCGAGCAGCGCGGCGAGATCGCGCACCAGCTGTACGTCCACCTGCATAGCGCCCTTTTCCTTGTCGTTCATTGTCTGTCCCTGGACGGTGAAATTTCGGTTCTGACGGTCGCGCCTATGCGCATTTCGGGCGAAGCGCAACTTTTGAGCGATGAGTTACAGTTCCAGCGCTGCTTCCAGCGCCAGCATGTAGGACATCGCGCCAAAGCCCGCGATGGTTCCCCTGGCCGCCATGCCGACATAGCTTTTGTGGCGGAATTCCTCGCGCTTGTGGGGGTTGGAGAGGTGGATTTCGATCACCGGGACGGTGATGCCCTTGATCGCGTCATGCAGCGCGACGGAGGTGTGGGTGAGGCCGCCGGGATTGAGCAGCACGGCATGGGCGCCCTCGAAATGCGCCTCCTGCAACCAGTCGATCAGATGGCCTTCATGGTTGGACTGGCGGAAATCGATCTCGACATGGGCGCGGCCCGCCGCATCCTCCATGCGTTCGGCAATGTCGTCCAGCGTGTCGTAACCATAGATTTCCGGCTCGCGCGTGCCCAGCATGTTGAGATTGGGGCCGTTCAGGACATAGATTTTGCGCGTTTCGGCCATGGCGATCCCCTTATGGTTGCGGGCGGGGCATGGACGCCCCTATATGCGCGCTGATCTTTAGCCCTTCGTGTCGCGCCAAGTCGAGACACCTTGTTTGACAGGACAGAGCATTGAGCGTCGACGGAACCATCTCCATCCATATCAACGGTGAGCATCGCCGCGTACGGGGCGGCATGACGCTGGCGGAACTGGCGAGCGAGCTGGGCTTCGTGCCGGAAAAGGTGGCGGTGGAGCGCAATCTGGAGGTGGTGCCGCGATCGACCCTGGCGGATGTGCTGGTCGAGGATGGCGATGAACTGGAAATCGTGCATTTTGTCGGCGGGGGCGATGTGTCGGCGGTGGACGAAGATAGCTGGACGGTGGCGGACAGGACTTTCCGCTCGCGGCTGATCGTGGGCACCGGCAAGTACAGGAATTTCGAGCAGAATGCGGCGGCGGTCGCGGCTTCGGGGGCGGAGATCGTCACCGTCGCCGTCCGCCGCGTCAACGTGTCGGACCCCAAGGCGCCGATGCTGACGGATTTCATCGATCCGAAGAAGATCACTTACCTGCCCAATACGGCGGGCTGCTTCACCGGCGAGGAGGCGATCCGGACGCTGCGTCTGGCGCGCGAGGCGGGCGGCTGGGACCTCGTCAAGCTGGAGGTGCTGGGGGAGGCGCGGACGCTCTATCCCGACATGGTGGAGACGCTGCGCGCGACCGAGGTGCTGGCCAAGGAAGGCTTCAAGCCGATGGTCTATTGCGTCGACGATCCGATCGCGGCCAAGCGGCTGGAGGATGCGGGCGCGGTCGCGATCATGCCGCTGGGCGCGCCGATCGGATCGGGCCTGGGCATCCAGAACAAGGTGACGATCCGCCTGATCGTCGAGGGCACGAAGCTACCGGTGCTGGTCGATGCGGGCGTGGGCACGGCTTCCGAAGCGGCCGTGGCGATGGAATTGGGTTGTGCCGGGGTTCTCATGAACACGGCGATTGCCGAGGCGAAGGACCCGGTGCTGATGGCCGCCGCGATGAAGGCGGGGGTTGAGGCCGGGCGCATGGCCTATCGCGCCGGGCGCATGGGCAAGCGCATGTATGCCGATCCGTCGAGCCCGCTGGCCGGGCTGATCTAGGGTTGCCGTACTCCTGCGAAGGCAGGGGTCCAGTCCCGATGTTGTGCTGATGAGGTGAGGGCGGGACTGGGCTCCTGCCTTCGCAGGAGCACATGGCGGAATTTTCGCGTCCGCAGCAAATTGACCGGCTCTCGCCTTCCTCCTATTCCGTTCAACAAGTTCGGAAGAGGAGGCAGGTGATGGTGAACAAACTCTACCCTGATGCTGCGGCTGCGTTGGAGGGTCTTCTCTTTGACGGGATGCAATTGTGCGCGGGCGGCTTCGGCCTGTGCGGCGTTCCGGAACGTCTGATCGACGCGATCCGGGATTCGGGCGTCAAGGACCTGACCATCGCGTCGAACAATGCCGGGATTGACGGCGAGGGGTTGGGCAAGCT
>NZ_JALDYQ010000078.1:0-22262 GCF_032153725.1 Sphingobium sp.
ACCGAATCTCACGATCCTCACCGGGGTCGAGGTGGAAAGGCTTCTGCTCGACGGCAATCGGATCACCGGCGTCTCCGTCCAGACGGGGTCGGGCTCGCACAGGATCGGTGCGAGTGAGGTCATCCTCGCTTGCGGTGCCATCCATTCACCCGCCTTGCTGCAACGTTCGGGCATCGGACCCGGGGAAGTGCTGCGCAACCTGAACGTGCCCGCCATCGCCGACCGTCGCGGCGTCGGGCGCAACCTCAGTTATCATCCGATGGCGAGCCTCAACGCCCATGTCCGCAGCAAGGGACGGCCCAGAAACACGAGCGAACCGCCGTGTGTCGTCGTAGCGCGCTATTCCTCCAAGGTTCCAGACTGCCCGCCGACCGACATGATCCTGAACCTGTGGGAGCGGGTGACCTCCCCCCATGTCGACGATCCGTTGGGAAGGCAGATCGCGGATTTCATGTTCATCCTCAACAAGCCCTTTTCGCGAGGGGATGTCGTGGCGAACGAGGATCCGACGGGCCGCCCCCATATCCGTTTCAATCTTTTCCAGGACAGTCGCGACCTGGACAGGATGGTGGAGGCTATCCGTTTCGGCCTGTCGCTGATGGGGTCGCAACGGTTGAAGCCGCTGATCAACGCCGCATTCCTGATGAATTACACGCCGACGGTATTTACCTATCTGAGCGATACGCCCGAGGGACGCAGGCTGAGCAGACTTGGCGGCATTGGCCTTGGCATCTCCGACCTGTTGGCATCCGCTGTCCTGCGGCGCATGACCACTCCGGTGGCGCAGCTTCCCTCGGACGACGGCGGGCTTGCAAGTCTTGTCCGCGCGATGACGCTCACGGCGCATCCGGTCGGCACCTGCCGACTGGGTTCGACGGAGGACCCCGAAGCCGTGGTCGATAATCGCGGCAGGGTGATCGGCGTCGAAGGCCTTCGGATCGCGGACGCGTCGATCTTTCCGACCGTCATGTCGGCGGGTCCCAATCTTGCGACCATGATGGCTGCCGAGAAGATCGCGCAGCACATCATCCGGCAGGACAATTGAAATAAGGCCCGCCCGGTGCGCGCCGAAGAGAGAGGAAATGTTACCGCCATGTCGAACAGTTTGAATGCGCGCGCCCTCTGGTTCGAGGGACCCAGGCACGCGGCGCTACGGGACGAGGAGGCGAAGGCGCCTGGCGCCGGCGAAATCCGCGTCCGCGCCATCCATTCGATGGTGAGCCCGGGCAGCGAAATGAATGTCTATCGCGGCGAAGGAAATCTGCCTTCCGTTCCACTCCCGACCATGGCCGGGACGCTGCCCTTCCCGATCAAGTTCGGCTATCAGGTCGTGGGCAGGGTGGAAGCCGCAGGCGAAGGGTCCGGGTTCGAACCCGGCGACCTCGTCTTTGCCGCGCATCCCCATCAGGACGTCTTCACCATGCCGGCCGTCTTCGGCGTGAAGCTGCCCAGCGACATCGACACAGTGCGCGCCGGCTTCATGAACATGTGCACCGTCGCTCTGCGGACGGTCCATGAGGCTCCGATCCGCGTGGGCGAGGTGGTTGCCTTGTCCGGCCTTGGCATCATCGGCAGTCTGACGGCACATCTTGTGCGGAAGAGCGCGGGAAAGCTCATCCTCATCGACCCGGCAGCCGAGCGGCGCGCGCGGTCGGCGTGGATTGGCGCTGACGCGGTTGTCGACCCGTCGGAAGTTGCGGCGGTTGTCGCAGAGCTGAGCCAAGGTCGCGGGGTCGATACCTTCATCGAAACCAGCGGCGCGCCGCCTGCCCTCCAGACCGCGATCACCCATACCGGCGAGCGCGGAAGCGTGGTCGTGCCGGCCTGGTACGGGACCCGCCCCGTCAACCTCTCGCTCTCTCCCGAATTCCACCTGCGCGCCCTCACCATCAAGAGCGTGTTCGTGGGCAGCGTCGGCGGCGATGAGCTGGCACGATGGACGGACGCGCGCAGGTTCGAAACCGCTCTCGACATCGTGCAGGGGATTGATCCGGCCAATTTGATATCGCAGCGCCTGCCCTTTGAGCGAGCGGCCGAGGCATATCGCCTGCTCGACGAAAATCCCGGCCAGGCTCCGGCCGTGATCCTGGACTATTGAGCATGGCGGGACAGGGACCCGCCGATCCAATCATTGAGAAAGGCTTAGCCAATGACATCCTCTAGTCTGGAGGGAAAAGTTGCATTTGTTACGGGCGCGGACCGCAACCTGGGCAAGGCCATGGCAACGGGCTTGCTGCGCGATGGCGCACATGTGGTCGCGACCGCAATGTACGGCTCTTTCCTGCCGCAGTTCGTTGAGGAAAGCGGCGCGGCCGACAGGATACTCGCGCTGGAGGGGGACATTTCGAAGGATGAGGATCGCCAGCGGCTCGTGCAGGCTGCCTTGGACCGCTTCGGCCGCGTCGACATCCTCGTGAACAACGCGGCCGTCACCCCGGAAACCTTCTGGCCCAACTTCCTGACCGATGGGGAGCCGAAGCAATGGACACTTGGCGTCGATTTCTATCGGAATTTTCTTGAGATAGACTGCGTGGCTCCGCACGCCTTCATTTCAGCCTTCGTGCCGGGCATGCTCGAAGCCGGTTGGGGGCGCATCATCAACATTTCCACCAGCGTGGATACGATGCTGCGCTTCTGGCCATACGGGTCCGCCAAGGCCGCACTGGATGCGCAGACCGCCGTGCTGGCGACCCAAATTGAAGGAACCGGCGTGACCGCCAATATCCTGGGGCCTGGCGCCTTCGTGAAGCCGGCGCCAATCCTGTTGGATGACGGCACGGTGATCCGGCCCGATCATGGTCCCGAGATCATGGAGGCGCCTGTTCGCTGGCTCGCGTCGAAACGGTCATCGGAGTGCAACGGCATACGTGTGTCTGCCGCAAGGTGGGTTGCGGACTTGCCCGGCGACAAGCAGCCGGGCGGTGCGATTTGTCCTATAGACTGGACCAGAAGCGCATGAAATCAGTGCCGCGATCAACCGCGGGTCAGCCTTTGTGGAACCAGCAATTCAACGCCTTTGCGGGAAAGAAAAGATGAAAGAAGGACAGGCGGCCGACGAGAGCATTTTTGTCGGCCTGATGAACGCGGTGAATTGGTTCGACGAGGCCTTCCAGAACAGCCTGGAAGCAGCGGGCTACGCCCGTACTACGCGCGTGGAGTCGTTCGTCATCGTCAACATCGCCGCTGGCCGGCAACGCCCGGCGGACATCGCCCGGAACCTGGGCGTCAGCCGCCAGGCGATCAGCCAGATCCTCAAGGCCTTCGCGGAACGGGGCTGGATCGTGACGCGGCCCGATCCCAATCACGGCAAGGCGCAGATCGTGATGTTCAGCGCAGCCTTTTCGGAGCGCGCGGAACTGTGCGGCCATATCATCACCGGTATCGTCCGCGAGCTGGAACAGCGCATCGGAGGCGCCGCCGTGGAAGCCCTCAAGCTTTCCATGACCGCGGACTGGGGCACGCCACCACGGATCACGATCCCCGCCATAGGCGAGGCACCGACATCCATCGATTCCGCCGCTCCCCTACCCGCCCTTGCCAGCAAGCGAGGCCCGGGCGCCGTTCAATCCTGATTCAGGCGCCGAGGCCCTGCCCGCCGAGACGAAGGCCCTTATCGACGGCTTTCCTCCTGCCGGGCCAGGCGCCGTCCGGTCACAAGCGTCTGCGCTATAAACAGAATGATGAGGATGGCGCCTACTGTTCCCACGAAAATATCGAAGCCCGACCATGTCCCGAACAGGCCCGGCCCGAAACCGAGTTCCATCATCATGACGGTCAAGGCGATCAACATCAGCCGAAGCTCGGTCGGCCCGGCGGAAAGATAGGAAAGCTTGAATTCTCCAAGCACGCGGGCAGAGAGATAGGCATGGATCGACAGCAGCAAATAGCCGGCAAGCGCGACCATGGCGACGTCCATCGTCACGAACGGACTCAATCCCATTCCCGCCAGGATCAGCAGCACCACCAGTCCGTCGCAGCTATGATCAATGAAATAGCCATAGGAGGGCCGCTCTATATGGCGATAGCGCGCCAGGCTGCCGTCCATCGAGTCACCGAACCATTGCACGACATAGCCCGCAATCGCGAGGAGAAGCCATGCGGAGCCCAAATTACTCGCCACATATCCCGTGAAGGTCATGAGCGCGCCGATCACACCCCATAGGGTCAGCAAATCCGGCGTCACCCATGCTGGCATTCGACCACACAACCAGGTGAGGAGCTTCCGCTCGGCATTAGCCAGAAAATTCTGCTGAATTCGGTCCAGCGCGGCCGTGGCACCCTGTAATGAATCTGTCATATGGCCTTATCGGGAAAGAATCGTCCAAGGGCAATGCGAACAAGCGCCTGGAGGAGAGGGCGGGCAGGACGACGCTGCGCCTGTCACAGTGTCAGAAAGGCAGCGCGAGATACGCGTCCCTGGCGTTTGGCCTGCCGGACCAACAGGCGGGAAATGCCGAAATCCTTCCTGAAAACGGCTATTCACAGATGGAACGCTTCCGGGAAATCGTGGCTCAATCTCAGCCGACCATTTCAGCGACGATCTTCCGTAAATCTTGCCGAGACAGCACTGCGGTCCGTGGCAACGACTTCAGGTAGGGCAGGGATTGTATGAGCTTTGTGATAAAATTTCCGAGATTTTTGATGTGCATGATATTCCTGGCGCACGAAGTGCGCGCCATTGGGGCGCGCTGCGTTAAATCAGACGCAGGACGCGCGCTCCGGTTTTTTTGTTTCGCATCGTTTCAGGCGCAAAACCGGTTCCCACTTTTGCGCACGATGCTCTAAGGGATTTGCAGATCGCCAAGAGATCCGATCGAAACACGATGTCCGATCGGTGCCGCTCTTTATGGGTGAATGCCCGCTCCAAGCGATGGAGGGACGGTCAAAGGCCAATATGCCATCCATCCATCCCCTCTCGGCTGATCTTGAAAATGCTTGATTCAGACGGCTTCCAGATTCACCGCAGACTGCTTGCCACGACGATCGGTTTCGATCTCGTAGCTCAGTCGCTGATCCTTGTGCAGCGTCACCATGCCTGCGCGTTCAACCGCGCTGATATGCACGAAGCTGTCGTCGCCGCCATCTTCAGGAGCGATGAAGCCATAGCCTTTGTCTGCATTGAAAAATTTGACGGTGCCGATAGGCATAAGTGTTTCCCTTCACGAAAACAGATTACCCGCCTGCAAAACCACAGGCGGAGCTGGTAGCGAGAGAAAGGAAAGCGCGCCCGCAGGCGCAAAATTCCGTCGCAGGCGACGATAGCGCTCCTAAGATGGGCTAGGTTCCCGGCTTAGTCAATGGCAACAGGAAATCGGCCAGGATCAGAAAGCAGCAGCGACCTCCGCACCCGGTTTGGAAGCGAGCCATATACTGTGCCAATCATCGGCACAGTCAGCGGATGCAGGCAGCTTGGTTTCCTCAACGGCAAAGCCAGCCTTCTCAAGCCTCTCAACAAATTCCGGATCGGAATAGGCCGACCATATTGCCAACACCCCTTTGGGGCGCAGGGCCGCATAAGCGGAGCGCAGTCCCCAATCGCAGTAAAGGCGGTCATTGGCCGGCGTCATGAAGCCATCGGGACCGTTGTCGACATCCAAAAGAATGGCATCGAAACGGTTGGCCTTCTCCGAAATGACGTCATGCACGTCAGCAAGCTGGAGCGAAACGCGAGGATCGGACAAGTTGGTGCCAAAAAGATGCGCCAGATGTCCTTGCGCCCAGGTCACGATGCGGGGCACCAGTTCAGCAACAACTACCGAGGATGTCGGCGCCCAGCTCGCAAGCACGGCGCCTAACGTAAATCCCATGCCCAGCCCACCGACGAGCACATGTCCGTCGTTGCGTGCCAGACGCTGGCAGGTCAGCGTCGCCAACGCCTGTTCGGAGACATGATTGCGGCTCCCCATGAGTTCATCGCTGCCAAACTGGATGGAAAAATCCTCGCCGCATTTGAGAAGATGCAGCAAGCCCCCGCCCGGAATTTCCGCGATGTCCACCACCTCAACAGGAGGTTCGGCTTTTCGGGGCTGGCATTCTTCAGCCGAACCTTGTCCGTCAAGCGGTGGCAAAACTGTCGATGCCGCAAGTCCCGCGGACTTGGGCGCCACCTCCTTCCCCTTATCAGGGGAACGGGCACGGCGCGTGCGCCACTTGTCCGAGGTGCGACGCTGATCCATGAGGTGCCTATCGAGTTCGAAATCATTCGCGACGTCGACCAGCATGGCTTTCATTACGCGGTGATAGCCATCCATGCCCATGTTTTCCGGGCGATGACAAGAGTCATTCCCTTCCTGGAACCGCGCCCCAGCGGATCGGGAAGAAGGTCTGCCGGACGAGAGCCCAGGCGAAGGCCGATATGTTCGACTATGGCGAATGCTTCTGCAACCCAACCCGACGCCACTCGACGCTCGGCTATCTCAGCCCCATGGATTTCGAACGCGAAGCTGGTGTAGCCTAATTGAGCCTATCTCGGTGTCCGCCAAACCGGCAGCAGGCCAGTCAATCATCAACCGCTCAAATACGAGACTGAGACGCCAGCCAGATAAGCGCCTCTTCTTCGTCACCGAAGATTTCGGCGGTCGAGGCGGCCATGATCCGGCGGACCTGCAACTTCATCAACATGCTCCCGACCAGAACGGCGACACGCCGCAGTCCCTGGCTGGCAAGCTCGTCCAGGATGCCCGTCGCGCCGCCAATCTGCGACTGCGGCAATATCGAGGCGCGGCGCAAATCAAGCAGCAGATCGAAGGAGGCGCCGCCTGCTTTGGCCAAGCGGATATGATCGGCAAGGTCGCGCCTGAGCGGATCGGTCCCGACCTCCTCGGGAAATCCTGTGAACGCGACCCGAACCAGCCCTTCCCCTGGCTGCGACATAATTTCATACATGCTTCTCCGCCTCTCCCCGAACCGCGTCCTACGCCTTGCTGCGTCGCAAATGGAAACGCCCCCGCCATCGGTGCAGTTTCGCGCCATAGGGTTTTGAGGTTTATGGAAAATGAAAAAGCGGCGGTCCACGACACCGTCCTAGTTGGGGGAAAGGCCGGCCATGATCATCGGCAGATCAGCTTTTCCACTTCTGCCGTGAAATGAAAACCCGGACAATCGCTGGCATCGTGACATGGAAGATGCCCCAGCATCGGACGCAGCCACTCCAATCCGGTTTCATGACGCGCGCGTCAATGGCCGTGCAGACCATAGGCCATCAGGAAGACCTGGACAGCGCGCGTGACCGCATCGATCGGACGAAACCAGGCGTCCGCGCCGAACAGCAGCGGCTCGATCGTCCCCGCTTCGAGCAGGCCCTTGAGATGTGCCGCAGCGACATGCGGATCGGCCTGCCGGATGAATTTTCGATCCTGCAATTGCGCGAGATAGCTCGCAATATCCTTCCAGCTACGCTCCGGCCCCAGGGCATAGAGCCGCGCGCCCAGGTCTGAATTGGCCCCTTCCGCGACGGCTATCCGCACCAGCGACACCGTTTCGGAGGATGTGAGCAGCGCCAGATAGGCCAGGCCGAAATCGGTCAGAACCTGCACGACATCCGGATTGGCCGCATCGAGCAGAGCGATCGCATCCTGCGCCTGCCCTTCCATGACCGATATCATGGCTGCGGCGAACAGTTCCTCTTTCGATTTGAAATATCCGTAAAGCGTCGCCTTCGATCCCCCGACCCGGGCCGAGATCGCCGCCATGCTTGCCCGCTCGTAACCGACTTCGCGAAACACCTCCATCGCCGTTTCGATGATCGCCGCGCGCCGGTCGGCCGTCCTCACTCGCATCCATCTTCTCCGCACTCTTATCTGAACCAACATGTACACTTTTCGCTTGACGAGACAAGTCCCGTCTCATAGTGAACTGTACAGTTTAGTTATGAGGCTCAAGATGATTCTTCAGATGCCCCGGAAACATATCGTCCCCACAACAGCGATGGCCGCTGTCCTGCTCGCTCTGGGCGGTTGCGCGGCGGTGCCCGATCTTGGTCCAGCGCCGCAAATGGCCCCTCCCTCCTCTTTCGCCGCCGACAGGAGCCTGTCGTCCGACGCGCCGGGCGCATGGCCCGGATTCGATTGGTGGAAGGATTATGGCGACCCGCAACTCAACACCCTGATCGATGAGGCTCTTGCCGGTTCGCCAAACCTTTCCGCAGCGATCGCCCGCGTCGGCAAGGCCGCCGCCTATGCCGAACAGGCCAATGCCGCGCACTTGCCCACGCTCGACGCCACCGCCAGCGCTCCGGTTTCGAAGCAGAGCTATAATGAAGGCATTCCTCCCGCTTTCGTGCCGCAAGGCTGGAACGACACCGGCAGCCTGAAGGCCAGCCTTGGCTTCGACCTCGACCTGTGGGGCAAGAACAAGGCGGCCTATGCCGCCGCCCGCTCGGACGTCGAGGCAGCGCAGCTGGATTGCGAGCAAACGATCCTGACCCTTTCCACCAATATTGCCGATGCCTATGCCGATCTGGCGAAGCTGTTCGCAGCGCGCGCGGTTCAGGAACGCGCGCTTGATGTCCGCGAGCAGACCACCCGGCTGACCGCAGACCGCGTGGCGACGGGCCTCGACACGCAGGCGGAATTGAAACAGGCGCAATCCGCGGTCCCATCCGCCCGCGCGGACCTGGCCGCGACCGACGAGCAGATCGCCCTCACCCGCAATCGCCTGGCCGCCCTGCTGGGCAAGGGGCCGGACCGGGGGCTGGAGATCGGCCCGCCGACCGTGTCCTTGGCCACGCGAGGGATTCCGGCCGATGCCACCACCGACCTGATCGGCCGCCGCCCCGACATCGTCGCCGCCCGGGTCAGGGTGGAGGCGGCGGCCAGCCGGATCAAGGTCGCGCGCGTCTCCTTCTACCCTTCGGTCAATCTCAGCGCGGCGTTCGGCGTCCAGTCGCTGGGCCTCGACAATCTGTTCAAGAGCGGATCGACCGTGGGCAATGCCGGCCCGGCAATCAGCCTGCCGCTCTTCCACGGTGGCGAGCTGCGCGGCCAATATCGCAGTGCCCGTGCCAGCTATACGGAGGCCGTGGCCAATTACGACCGCACCGTGACGGACGCCTATCAGGCCGTGGCCGATGCGGTGGCGAGCCGGCGCGCCCTGGACATCAGGCTGGCCCAATCCAGCCAGTCGCTGCGCGATTCCCAAGCCGCCTGGTCGATCGCAAGGCAACGTTATGAAGGCGGCCTGTCCCGTTATCTCGACGTGCTCTCCGCCCAGGAAAGCGTGCTCCAGGCCGAACGCGCCGTCGCCGATCTCAAGGCGCGCGCCTTCACCCTCGACGTCGCCCTCGTCCGGGCATTGGGCGGCGGCTTTTCCGCCCCCACCGCCGCGTCCGCCAACACCCCCAGCAAGGAAGAAACCCATGGCTGAAGCCGATTTCAAAGATCGTTTCCACGACAAGGCAGAACAGCTGGACATCGCCCCGGCGGATGACACCGCGCAGCCACCGGCCCAGAACGGACTCCGCACGAAACTGCTGACCGGGATCGCCGCCACCGTCCTGCTGGCGGCGGCCGGCTATGGCGGCTGGTACGCTTTCATCGGCAGCCATCACGTCGAAACCGACAATGCCTATGTCGGCGCCGACACCGCACAGGTCACGCCGATGGTGGCGGGACAGGTGACCGAAGTGCTCAAGTCCGATACCCAGCCGGTCAGGCGCGGGGAGATCATCGTCCGCCTCGACGACAGCGACGCGCGGATCACGCTGGCCACGGCGGAGGCCGATCTTGCCAAGGCGCGGCGTCAATATGGCCAGGCCTTCGCCACGAGCGACGCGCTGACGGCCCAGATGCGCGCGCGCAATGCCGATATCGCGAGCACCCGCGCCCAGCTCGCCGCCGCGCAGGCCGCCTTCGACAAGGCCCGGGTCGATTATGACCGGCGGCAGAAACTGGTCGCCAATGGCGCGGTATCGGGCGACGAACTGACCATAGCGACCAATTCGCTGGCCAGCGCCCGTGCCTCGGTCGAACAGGCGCGCGCGGCGGTGGTTCAGGCGACGTCCCAACAGGGCGCCGCTGCCGGCAATCTCGCGGCCAACGATGCGCTCATCCGGGGCGCCACCGCCGACACAGCGCCCGACGTGCTGGCGGCCGCGGCAAGGGTGCGGCAGGCCCGGCTCGACCTGGAACGGACCGTCATCCGCGCGCCCGTCGACGGGGTGATCGCCAGCCGCGCCGTGCAGGTCGGCCAGCGGGTCGCGCCGGGCGCGACGGTCATGCGCATCGTTCCGGTCCAAAGCCTTTATGTCGACGCCAATTTCAAGGAAAGCCAGCTGGCGAAGGTGCGGCCGGGACAGCGGGTCACGCTGACCTCCGACCTCTATGGCGGCAGTGCTGCATATCATGGCCGGGTCATTGGCTTTTCGGGCGGCACCGGCTCCGCCTTCGCCCTGATCCCGGCGCAGAACGCGACCGGCAACTGGATCAAGGTGGTGCAGCGCCTGCCCGTTCGCATCGCCCTCGAACCCGGCGAGCTGGCGGCACACCCCTTGCGCGTCGGTCTGTCCATGACCGCCACGGTCGACACGTCCAGCGTGGGGTAAAGCCGCCATGACCGACGACATCAAGCCGCTCACCGGCCCTGCCCTGCTGCTTGCCGGGATGGTGCTGGCGCTCACCAACTTCATGGTGGTGCTGGACACTACCATCGCCAATGTGTCGGTCACGCACATCGCCGGTGCGCTTGGCATTTCCTCGACCCAGGGAACTTGGGTCATCACTTCCTATGCCGTTGCCGAAGCGATCTGCGTGCCGTTGACCGGCTGGCTGACGGGACGCTTCGGGGCGGTCCGGACCTTCACCTGGGGGATGATCGGTTTCGGCCTCTTCTCGTTCCTGTGCGGCCTGTCCAACAGCCTGGCCATGCTGGTCGTCTGCCGGATCGGCCAGGGCCTGTGCGGCGGCCCGCTCATGCCGCTCAGCCAGACGCTGATGCTGCGCGTCTTTCCCAAGCGGCAACATGGTCAGGCCATGAGCCTGTGGGCCACCACCACCGTCGTTGCCCCCATCATCGGACCGATATTGGGCGGTACGATCAGCGACGGCTGGTCGTGGAACTGGATCTTCTTCATCAACGTGCCCGTGGCCGCGGTCTGCGCCTATGGCGCGCTGAGGCTGCTCAAGTCCGCCGAGACGCGGATCGAACGGTTGAGCGTGGACAAGGTGGGCCTGATGCTGCTGATCCTCTGGGTCGGCGCGTTTCAGCTGATGCTCGACCTGGGCCGGGAGCATGACTGGTTCAACGACGGCATGATCGTCACATTGGCCGTCATCGCCGCCATCGGCCTGGCGCTGTTCGTGGCGTGGGAGGTGACGGCGAAACAACCTATCGTCGATCTCCGCGTCTTCCGGCACCGGGGCTTCACCGTGTCGGTGACCAGCCTGTCCTTCGCCTTCGCCGTGTTCTTCGTGGCAGCGGTGCTGATCCCGCAATGGCTCCAGCAGAATTTGGGTTATACGGCCACCTATGCTGGCTATGTCACGGCCTTTTCCGGGGTCGGTGCGGTGCTGGTGTCGCCTCTGGTCGTCAGCCTGTCCACAAGGTTCGATCCGCGCGCGCTCGTCTTCTTCGGCATATTGTGGATGGGGATCACATCCCTGCTGCGCGTCCAATGGGCCAGCAATGCGGATTTCTGGACGCTTTCCCTGCCCCAATTATTGCAGGGCGTCGGCCTGCCCTTCTTCATCGTGCCGCTGACCACGATCGGGCTGGGCGCGGTCAAGCCGGAGGAAACGGCCTCGGCCGCAGGGATCATGAGCTTCCTGCGAACCATGGCGGGCGCGGTGGGAACATCGATCTCAACCACCATGTTCGCGGATGGCGCCGTGGTCGCGAGGAGCGAGATCGTCTCGAAACTGAACAGTGACGCAACCAGTCAAACCCTGACGAACAGCGGCTTCTCGCTCGAACAGATACGCGCGGTCATCGAGCAGACGGTGGTGCAGGAAAGCTATGCGCTGTCGATCGATCATGTCTTCCTGCTTTCGGCCATCACCTTCGCCGTGGCGGCTACCATCATCTGGTTGGCCCCGCGCCCCGATCGCGCCGTGGAGGCCGGCGCAATGCACTGATTCCTCGGTAGCTCCCCAAGGCGGCAGAAGGGGCGGCGCGACCCCCTCTGTCGCCGGGGAACGCGGTCGCTACAGTCCGCGAGCCGCGAGATGCCCCTCGCGTATGGCGATGCGCAGAAAGCGGGGGCTGAGCGCGTCGCCAACAAGGGGCGCGGTGATGCCACGGGATTGAAGTTCCTCGTGCAATTCCCTGTTCGACTGGTTCTGAGTGACCAGCACGACCAAGCCGGCAGCGATTTCCTCTACCTGTTGAGGGGCGTAGATCGGCGCCACCTCAACCTTGTCCGGCTGAATCGCGACGAGGCGGCTGCGCGTGAGCAGGCGGAAGCGGCCTGTTTTGGCGAGCCGTTCCAACGCCGGATCGATCGTGAAGCTGACTTCCATCTTTGGGGCGATCGCGTGATGGCCGGTCACGAACGTCACCCTGCATCCCTGGTCGATCAGATATTCAGCGACACCGATCGCCTCATAATGGCCTATCGAGTCGAACACCACGGCGTCGCCTCCCTCCGGAATCCGGACGGCGCGAGTCAGGACGTCCCAGCTGGTGACGACGTGGGGCTGATTGAGGCCCGATGGAACGTCATCGGGCGCATAGAGCTGGAAACCGTCCAGCCGCGGCAGCGATCCCGTGGCCAGAATCACCTTGTCAGCGCCCTCGGCCGCTATGTCGTCAGCGTCCATATAAGTGCTGAGGCGCACTTCCACCCCGAGGCGATAAACCTCGCTGGTCAGCCAGTCGATGACGTCGCCGATCGTCTGGCGTCTGGGGCACAGCCGCGCCACGACCATGGCGCCGCCCAGATCGGGCCCCGCTTCGGCGAGCACGACGGAATGCCCGCCCAATGCCGCGACGCGCGCCGCCTCGAGTCCCGCCGGACCACCGCCGACGACCAGCACGCGGAGCGGCGTTTCCGCCCGCTGAATCAGATCCTCGGCCAGAGTCAGTTCCTCGCCCACGGCGACGTTGATGGTGCAGCCAAGATGGCCGATCTCGGCTTTACCCCCCAGACACCCCTGGTTGCAGGCGATGCAAGGCCGCACTTCATCCGGCCGCCCCTCGCGTGTCTTGCGGACAATGTCGGGGTCCGCGATGTGTGCGCGCGTCATGCCGACCAGATCGGCTTCGCCGCGCGAAATGACCTGATCGGCCTCCTCCAGGGTGCGGAAGCGACCGCTGACAATCCGGGGCACCTTCGCGTTGGCGCCAATGATCGAGCTTTGCGGCAGCTCATATCCCACCGGTTCATGCATCGCGCCGATGATCTTGTGCATCATGTAGTAATTGCCCATCGACAGGCTGACATAGTCGATGAGATCTTCGTCCTGCAGGCGTTCCAGCACGGCGATGCAGTCTTCGACGGTCGTTCCGCCCTTCATCATTTCAGGGCTGAGGCGGATGCCAACGATGAAGTCGCGCGACACCCGGCCACGCACCGCCCGCATCACCTCCAGGATCAGACGCATGCGGTTTTCCAGCGAACCGCCATAATCATCGGTTCGCTTGTTGTGCAGCGGCGACAGGAATTGCTGCAACAGATAGCCGTGGGCGCCATGCACCTCGACCCCCGTGAGCCCTCCCTCTTCCACGATGCCCGCGATGTCGGCAAAGCCCTCGACAACCGTGTCGATCATCGACTGGGTCATGGGGATCGCGCCGATGCCGTCCCACACGCCGGGACGGTCCGAGGAGGACCAGGGCGGGCTTCCATCATGCGTATGGGCATTGTGGCCGCCATGCCAGATCTGTTGCAGAACCCGCATGCCATAAGGATCGACCGCCTTCATCAGCCGGCGATAACCCGGAATAAGGTCCGGGTCCCGCTTGTCCAGATGACCCGGGCTCGATTGCGGGTGCGCCGACAGCGTTTCCAGGATCGAAAGCCCCACGCCGCCCTTGGCCCTCGCGGCATGATAGGCGATCAGGTTTTCATCGACGTGGAAGTTGCCGATGTCCGTGCCATGAGCGGTGCGCACCACCCGGTTGGGGATTTCGACGCGCCCGATCTGGATCGGGGTGAGGATATGGCGAAGAGGCATGTTCTCTCGTGTCAGCAGGAGGGTCAGGCAGCGGGGCCGGGGCGACGAACGCGCAACGGACGCTGGTAGGAAAGATCGGAACGGTCACGCGCGATCGTGCCGACTTCGGCAAGCTGCGCCGCCGACGCTTCGTCGAATGCAAGGGTTTCGTTGGCCATGTTCCATTCGATCAGGCACGCGCGCTCGGCAAGCGCCCACTTTTCCCCGCGCCGCTCGTAACGATCGACATAGCGGCCGCCGCGCAGGATCGTCTGGTTGCCATCGCCGGGGACATTGGCGACGAACCAATATTGCTCCGCATGAGCGACGTCGCCATCCAGCTCGACCGTCTGGTTGGTCACGAAATGCTGGGTCACGCGCAATTTCGCATAGAGCGACTCGATCCAGGCAAGGAATTCCTCGACCCCGCCGAGAAAGAAGCCATGATCATCGATCGCATCTTCGTGGAACGCCGAACGCAGCAGCGCGCGATCCAGCCGGTTGATTCCGCGACAGAAGCGAAGGCTGCAATCCAGAATCGCCTGGCGGTCAGCCAGCGTACGGATCGTCCGCTCCTGCTCCTCAACCCGTGCGACCAGCTCTTTAAGATCGTGCATTTTCCATCCTCTTCCATTGCCCATAGTTTTTCGTCATGATGCGGCGGGTTGCAAGCATGACCGGCGGCACGGGCGATGGCAGCGGCCGTTTGCGGTCTGGCCGAACCGCAGAAAAGATAACTGCATCAAGGCCTTGAAATAGTTCGATCCAGACCGTGATGAGTGACGAACCCGGCCGTTCGGGAAGATCGCAGAGGGACGAAGACAGGACCGCGCCACGCCTCTTCGGCATCCGGCTATGGTGCGCAGCAGTCCGCCATCGATCTCATCTGCCTCAAAGCTTCACGAAGACCGCTTTTGTCTGCATATAGGCATCGATCGAGTTGGGGCCAAGTTCTACGCCCAGACCAGACTGCTTATATCCGCCGAACGGGCAGGAAACATCGAGCCAGGCCATGGTGTTGACCCAGATGGTCCCCGCCTTCAGAGCGCGCGCCATTCGATGGGCGCGACCGAGATCGCGGGTCCAAACAGCGGCAGCCAGGCCGTAAAGGCTGTCATTCCCCTGAAAGACCGCATCCTCTTCGTCCGTGAACGGGATCACCGCCGCCACCGGGCCGAAAATCTCCTCTCGCGCGATCCGCATGTCGTTCGTCACGCCGGTGAACACGGTCGGCGGCACGTAGAAGCCCTTGCCCGATGGCCGCGCCGCCTCAAAGGCCACTGTCGCTCCATCCCTTCGCCCGATGGCAAGATAATCGGTGACGCGGTCGAATTGCGCTCGGAAGCCAAGGGGTCCGACGGCCGTTGCCGGATCGAGCGGATTGCCCACCTTCATGGCGCGGACTGCCTGGCCAAGCGCAGCAACGAACTGGTCATGGATGTCGCGTTGAACGAAGATGCGCGTGCCCAAAGCGCAGCCTTGTCCGTTCATATAGGTAAAACCCAATAGCGCCGCTTGAACCGCCGTCTCGATATCACAATCGGGGAAGATGATATTTGGGGTTTTGCCGCCGAGTTCGAGAATGGTTCGCTTCAACGTGTCGGTGGAGGCAGCAAGGATCTTCTTGCCGGTATTCGTCGATCCGGTGAAGGCAATCGCGTCGACGTCAGGATGGCGGGTCAGCGCCTCGCCGGCGGCCGGGCCGAATCCGGTCACGATATTGACCACTCCATCGGGAAGGCCCGCCTCCAGCAGCAGTTCGCCCAGACGCAACACGGTCAGCGGCGCCTGCTCGGCCGGCTTCACGACGACGCAGTTGCCACAGGCCAAAGCGGGTGCGATTTTCATCGCCGAAGCGCCGATCGACCCGTTCCATGGCAGGATTGCGCCAACAACGCCAAGCGGTTCGCGAAGCGTGTAGTTGAGCACGGCCGGGTCGCCGGGATTGGTCGCGCCATGAATCTTGGTGGGCCAGCCCGCATAATAGCGAAAAAGGTCTATCGCATATTGGACGAGGCCGCGGGTGACGTGAATCGTCATGCCGTTGTTCAACGTCTCAAGCTGCGCGAGCATCTCGCTGTCGCGTTCGATCAGGTCGGCGCAGCGGTTCAGCATCCGCGAGCGCGCCGAAGGCGGCAGATCAGACCAGCGGCCATCGTCGGCGGCACGGCGGGCTGCTGCGACCGCGGCATCGATGTCGGTCGAATCCCCCTCCGCCACATGGGCAAGCACTTCCTCGCTGCTGGGATTACCGACCGGGAAACTCTTGCCCGATGACGCGCTGGACCACTCGCCGTTGATCAACATGCCACGCGTGCCTGCGCGCAAGAAGGCGACAACGCCAGGATCGATAGCCTCGGCTGAACCCATGACGCACTCTCCCATTCTATCGCTTCTCTGCATAGGGTCTGATCTCCAAGCGGGCAGAGTCATTCATCTACCGTCTGATATCGCATACAGGGCATGAGAATTCGCGTCGCCGCATGCGAATGCCAGGCGGTTTCTCCCGCACATGTCTGATTAGTGGCGGTCTTTTCTTCCTGATCCAGCACAGGAAGGATTAAGTCCTCATGAAGAGTGACCGCGCTGTTTCCCGGCCTGTCGCCTGACCCCCTCAATGTGGGCCGGAACATTATGATCATCGCAGACTTTCTGAATAGCCCTTTCCGTTTAATAATGGATAGTCTAGTCCAGATAGAAAGGGCATTTCAGCCATAGCTGACAGGAGGATAGGAAACGTCCCTTTTCGGGCGTTCCGGCAAGGATAGATGGCTCCCTCCCCTCCCCTTCAGGACCAAATCCTCACCTATGCCGAAACGCAGGCCGCCCTAGTCCGCGTCGAGGAGCGGTTGCGCCTCAGTCCTGTCCGCCAGCCATGGAAAGCGCGCATGGCGCTGGCCGAACGACAGGCGCTGGCCGCAGCGGACTCCCTGGAACTGCCCGAGGACGCGGTGTCGATCGATGGGCGCGGCCGAGTGGTGACGTCCGCTTATGATCTCACCCATTGGAAAGCGGCGATCGGCGTGTCCGTCCCGCTCGACACGCTGCGCGGCGATCCCAACGCGCTGCTTGCCTGGCTTGGGACCGACCGGTGGACGGACCGCGACATCGGGGACAGGATCGCAGCGATCGACCGCTGGTGCCAGGCGTGCCGAGCCCTGCCGCCCTCCCCTCCCCTCCTCCATTCGGCACGCATTGCGGCGCTGTGGCGGCAGCACGCTCCGCTCGGCCGCGGCGACCTGGTCGCAAGCCTGTTGATCGGCGATCGCTGGGGACCCGGGCGCTGGTCCGGTTCGCAGGGCGGACTGATCGCGCTTGGCCTCCGCCACGTAGGCGGCCTCTGGAAGGTCGCACGTGGAGCGAATCTCGACCGGATCTGGCTCGACGCCATTCGCGCAGGTGCCCAGGCCCATTGCGAATGGGAGGTGCGGTTGCGCAGCTATGCGCAGCGAGCCTCTACCCATCTCGCCGCGCGGAGGCGCCCGGGCCGGCTCAAGGACCTCCTCCTGTTCGCCATGGCGCGGCCGTTTGTCACGAGCTCCCATGTTGCCGAGCGCTTGGGACTGACCTCGGCGGGGGCGATCAAGCTGCTGACCATTGCGGTTGGCGAAGGATTGTTGCTCGAACGCACCGGTCAGGCGAGCTATCGCAGATATATGATTCCGGTCAGCGCGCCCTCCCCTGTCGTGGGTCGACCCAGCCGCGATCCGTTCGAGCCCGATTTCTGGGAGCAAGAAGCAGAAAACACGCTCTTTCCAGCGCCCCTCTGAGCAGCAAAACGCCCTGGGCGAGGGGCAGAAGCGCGGGCGACTATTGAAAGCGTCCTACGGGCTTCTGAGCGGATTTTTGAGGTATTTCATGTTTTGTTCCCGTCCTGCGCTTTCCTCGGACGGGCTTCCCGCACTATCGGGTGACGCCCCTCCCCTGACCTGCGGGAAGAATCGACAACTTCATTCTCCGCATTAAGATTGGGGCACTTCCAAACGTGCGAAGGACATCTACGCTGGAGTTTAAATCAACTCCAAAGCTCCCTGACAAGAGCGATGACAGCCGCCTCAGCTTCTTCGCGGCTCCCGCCACCCTTGGGCAAAAGTGTCAGCGTGACGGCCTTGGTTGTTCTTTTGTCGATTTTGAGCAGAGGCTTTTCATCGCTTCCCGTGATCGTTTCCGCCATTCCTGACTTCTTGGGGGAACCTGACTTCCTGGGGGGATCTGCCGCCACAGCCAGAGATCGAATGATATCAGGCACCGACGGTGTTATGCTGTTCGCGCTCCACTCGCTCCGTATCTCCCCGGCTCGCGCAAAAACCCGAGCTTTGCGGTCTTCCGGTTTCAGCAGCGGCTTCAACATCGTGACATGCTTGATCTTCAACGCGTGAGCATCCGGGAATGCCGCCATGAGATCCGAAGGCAGGCGAGCCAGATCCAGATACCGGCTCAGCCAGCTTGCAGAAACATTCAGCCGTTCCGCCATCCGCGCCTGATGGCCCTCATAATAGCCTTCGAGCGCGCTGAGGTAATCGCGGGCCCGTTCAAGATCCGTGATATCCTCGCGAGCGCGGTTTTCGAGATCGGCGAGCCGGAATGCCTCCTCATCCGTCAGTTCACGCGGTTCGACGAGAAATCGGAAGTCAGGGTAATTATGCGCACGCAGCCAGGTGACCGTCCAGTGCCGGCGCGCTCCGCATATCACCTCGAAGTCATGATTATCGTCACCGCGGATTCGACGGACGATGGCAGGCACCTCCTGTCGGCCCTGCGATTTGAAACTTTCGATGAGATCCCCGCACCGTTCCTCGCCGAGCAGGGCATAATCGCGATTATGCCCTGCCCACATGCGGCAGCGGGCAGGGTCGACCAGTTCATGCGTGCGCTGGACAATCGCACCGGATGCCAGTTCGGCAATGCGGTTCGAACGCCCGGACAAGATCGAGTTCATCTGATTGCGCGGGCGCGGCGTTTCACCCACCACAGGCAGCAACCCGGCTGTCAACCCCTCAGCAAAGCTCTTGTTCTTGCCGCTCATCAGTTCATCCTTTTTGGCGGTTTTCCGCCATTTTTGAACGTTATTCCCCGGAAATTGCACCGGTGCAATTTTCACGCATACCCTTCCTGCCGTAGGCGCGCTGCGTGGCTCGGCCATGTCGAACGGATGTCGATTTCGATCTCCGCATTGACGCCGTCCAGATAGGTCAGGCAACGCTCCCGCACGGCCCGGCTCGTGAGCGGTCCGTCAAGTTCATACACGCTCATCAAACGAGCCGTCGCGTTGTCGATCTCAGCAGAGTCCTTCAGGGGCGTGCGCACCATGCTGTGGCCATAAAGCGAGCGCATGAGTTTGAGCAGCTCTTTCTGCATGGACTTGCCTTCATCAACCTTCGAAGCAACGAAGCGAAGGAAGTTGAGGCCAGTCGAGAAACCCATTTCGTGGAGTTGCGCCATCGTCTCCTCCAGCATGCTGAGAAATGCCGCTGTTGAGGAAAAGTCCATGACGGTGGGCGGAACTGGCACGACGAGCGAATTGGCGGCGCGAAGGACTGAAAGGGAGATCGCGCCGAGAGCTGGCGGCGGATCGATGACGATCACATCAAAACGATCAGCGATCGAATTGATCCCTTCCGCCAGCCGGTTGAGCAGCGTTGATTGACCACGTGCCATGCGGCCGGCAAGCTCATATTCCGATTGGAACAAGCGAAGGTTCGAGGGAATGAGTTCGAGCTGGTCGAAATGGGTTTTCCGCAGCGCATAGTCCAGAGACTGGATGTCATCGTGGCGGAGGAATGGATAGAGAGTGTCGTCCTCAGTCAGATCGAGGTCAGGCACATAACCGAAAAGCGTCGTCGCCGAGCCCTGACTGTCGCAGTCAATCAGTGCGACGCGATAGCCCTGGATCGCGAGATATTGAGCCAGATGGACGGAAACGGTGGACTTGCCAACGCCCCCCTTGAAGTTCTGCACGGCAACCACGGCGCACGGATCATCCGGCGTCCGCCAGGGCCTTGTTCCGAACAGGCCGCGCATGTCGTTGAGTTGCGCGAGAGTATAGCCGACGCGCCTGCCCGTTTCCGTTCTTGGCGGTTCCGGCAACCGTCCATCTTTCTCAGCTTCCCGAATGGCCTGGGTAGTCCGGCCGATCAGCTCCGCCGCCCGGCCGATGGTGAAGGTCGGTTCGCGCCGTTCACTCGATCGCGCAGCCAGCGCATTATCCCTCAGCCGCTCCAGCACCGAATTCGAGCGCGCTGCCAGATCTGAAACGGCGGCGAAGCTCGAATCAATTTCCTCAGCCGGTTGGCTCGCCATGGATTGGTCCCTTTTTTGAATTCGGGACGGACATGCCCCAGCTTGCGATTTTCTGTCAATAGCAGGCCGAATTTCGCAAGATGATACGGGGAACAGATTTGATGAAACGTTGGAATGCCATCCTGACCGATTGGGGGCGAGGCGTTAAATTGCACCGGTGCAATTTAGTCCCCCAGACGCCGCCCATCACCCTGAAATCCATGTGTCTGAGCGTAGTCCACGTTCCGCATGGAGCCATATCCGACACAACAGGGCAACCGATTCACAATTATCGGCGCGGTGCCCCTCCCTTCAAAATATCTGGCAAAAGAGGCATCAATTTGAAGGTTTGAGGGTCAGGCATCGTCAGAGATGGATCAGACGGTCAACCATCCTGACCGATTGGGGGCGAATATGCTTCAAACCGAAAATTGCACCGGTGCAATTTCTTCAAGGTCGACCCCGACGCGACACGTAACTCTCGCAGAAACCTTGCCAGGACTGCTTCAGCTTGTTGCCGCTCAGATTAACAAGCCTGTCGCCCATAAACTCTCGATAGGACGCAGCGATCAGGTCAATATCCCACCCCCCGCCATGCAGGCGTGCAATGTCCCGAAAGACCGGAGAAGATGCGTATTGAAGGCTGCCTGTCGGGAAGCCTGCCAGTGGATCGGCTACCACCGGTTCCTTCGATGGCGTCAGTCTTGTCGATGGGTGCGATTTCTCTTCCAATGATGCATGGGCTGAAACAATCGTTTCAACACTCCCCTCCCGGCGAGCCCGGCGCCCGGTCGAATGTCTTTCGAGCTCATCGACGGTATTGATCTGCTCGGGCGCTTCCTTGGCCTGGAAACGCAGTTCGATTTCGGCAACCGCCCTGCCCTTGCGGACTTCTTTCCAGTCGACCGTGAAATGAGCAAGCTGATCGATCTCCGTCTTGGCTGTTTGCAGCACCTTGCGACGAAGTTGCGCGAAATCCTTATAAACGTCCGGATCGATGCCCAGCGCCGCTCTTAGCGCCGTTACATCTCCTTTCCAGCTCGACTGCCGCCTGTGAATGCGAAGAGCACCCATTTCATACAGGCGAAGCGCGTAGGTCGAGCGGAATCCGAGAACGGCCTGTCGGTTAAGAACCGCATATGTTTCCGATTCCTGGATCAGACGCCGCGCATCCGGCGTGAATTCCCATTCGATCCACCCGGCCTCATGACCTTCCTCATCCACTTCCTCGCGCGACATCTGTATCAACGGGAAGCGCCGCGTGGCCTTGCGTCCACGCCATGAGGTGTCATCCTCCGCGAAAAGTGTCCGGTGCAACTCTTCGAGCATGTCGGCAATTCGCTCATTGCCCTTATGTCCCCGTCGGATATCCGCCTTGCGCATCCTGTGCGTGATGTCGCGCCAGGCATCCCCGCCCGCAGTAAGGATCATGAGCGCTAGCAGCCGCGAGGCAGTCAGACTGAGCGACTGCCCCTTGATGAACCTGACCTCGACGAGCTTGCCAGGCTTTGCAAACTGGTCATTATCGCGGTTGGCCAGTGCCGCAGCCACGCGCATCGCAAGATTCGTGGCGACGACCTGCTCATCTACGGGGGGAGGGGAGGGGGAATTGTCCATCTCGGCGGAGAAATGCCTGACCTGACCTCTGGCGTCAAGTCAGGTCAGGCTAGATACGGACGACCCCCAAAAGGTCAGGTCAAATCGGCCTTCCGAACTCCAGATGCAGGACACGAACGAGATATTATCGCTATAATACAAAGTTATAACTCATCATCCGACGTGATCTGCGGGGTTTCACAAGCAAGCTGACATGCCATCTCCTCCAGGAAGTCAGGATAGCACCCCCATATGGTCAGCCTCGCGCCCCCGCCTGGTCAGCTTACTTCCCCCGCCTGG
>NZ_JALDYQ010000141.1:0-4516 GCF_032153725.1 Sphingobium sp.
GGAAATGCCCGCGCCAGGGAGACCACCTCATCGATCTGGGGGTGGTAGACCCATGCGTCGAAGGAGAGCCCGTATTCGGCCAGCTTCGCATAGCCTTTGCGAAACTCGGCGTCGCCATATAAGCCCGCGGGTGGGCGGGACAGCACGCCGTGCTTGAAGGCGGGGTGGCGCGCACCGGAATGGCGGATGCCTTTGAAGCGCCCCCGGCCGGCGTCGATGTGCGCGGCGAGTACTTCCCCCACGCCTGCCCCCAGCCTGAGGTCCGCGAAACCGACGATGCCGGCGGCGATTCCCTGCGCGGCCTGGCCCAGCGATTCGCACTGCGCCACCACGTATTCTGTCTCGCCGACAGGCTTCAGATGTTCGGGGCCGCTTGTGCGGTAAGCGTGCCCGCATTGGATATAAACCGTTGCCGTCACGGCATGGCCGGCCTTCATGTCGGCGGCCAGGTCCTTGACGAAATAGCCGCCCCAATGCGATGAGAAATGATGGTGCGGATCGATGATGGGCTGGTCTGGATCCAGCGCTGCTTCGGTCGCGGTCCCGCCGTCTGCGGCAGGAGGCCGATGCGGAATGATGGGTAAATCCTCATCCAGGTTATCTGGCATCGCATTCGTTCCCAGGAAGTTCGGCTGTATCCGTTCAGTGCTGTCGTACACATATGTGTACGTAGTGTTCAGCCGGCAGAACAAATCCTACGCCCGTCATTGTGATTGCGCAACCATCCTTTCGCATAGAATGCGGCTGTGACTGACGGAGAGACTGAGGGCCTAGTGAGCGCAGATGTGAAGAGCGCGGTGCGCGTTCTGCAGATTTTTCAGCTGTACGCCGACATCAAGGCGCCGGCTTCGTTGGCGACGATCAGCCAGCGATTGGAGATGCCGAAGTCGAGTTGCCAGGCGCTGTTGCGCACGCTGGAAGCGCATGGATATCTGTCCAATCGGGATGAGTCGAAGGACTATTACCCGACGCGCAAGCTCTACGATGAGATGCGGACCATCGTTGAGGAGGATCCCTTTCTAAAGGATCTGATGCCTTTGCTGGAAGAACTCAGCGACGCGACGGGCGAATCGGTGTTCCTGGCACGGCGCCAGGACTTGATGGCGCATTACCTTGAAATCGTTCAAGGACGGCAGTCGCTGCGTTTCGCGGGCACGGCGGGAGAGCGCCGTCCGCTTTATATCGGGGCGGCGGGGCAGAGCCTGTTGGGTGGCATGCCGAAAGCGGAACGCGTCGCGCTGGTGAATCGACTTGAGTTCGAGCGTTTCTCGCCGAATACCATCACGAGCGGCGCCGCGCTGCTCAAGCAGGTGGAAGAGGGCGTCAAACGTGGCTGGTTCATGTCGATCGGCGGGTTCCAGCTGGAGGTCTCTTCGATCGGCAATTATGTCTGGTTGAATGAACAGCTCTATGCGATCGTGATCGCGGCGCCGACGCAGCGGATAGAGCGTAATCAGAAAACGTTGAGCCGCTTGGTGATGGATTTGTGCGCGCGGGTGACCGAGCGTTGAGGCTGCCGCCGCGCCGGCGGGTCAATGGTCAATGATCATTGGTCATTGTTCATTGGTCAATGGCGCGGCGCAGGGCTCCAGTGGTCGGTCCCGACCTCCGCCCAATGCACGGCTTCTTCTTCGATAAGCTGGCGTAGCGCGTCGGCGCTGTTCAATCCTGAGGGAAGGATGTAGCCGAGGCCATGCAGTTGCTCGCGCAATTGGCGTCTGGACAGCACGCGGTTCAACGAGGTGTTCAGGCGCTGCGCGATTTCTGGCCGGGTCGCGATCGGCGCCATCAAGCCGTACCAGGCGTTACCGCGCAGGTCGACGTAGCCCTGCTCGTGAAAGGTGGGGATGGTTGGTGCCGATGGTGCCCGTTCCTGGCCTGACACCGCGATCGCTTGCACAGCATCCGCGCGCAGATAAGGCAGCGCCGCCGATAGCGTGATGAAGACCGTGTCGACGTACCCGCCGATCGCGTGGGAGAAAGCCTGGTCCGCATAGATATAAGGAACGTGCATCAATTCCACGTTAGCTTCCTGCTGAAACTCTTCGCAGAGTAAATGGCCGGTGGATCCTACGCCGCCGGAGGCGCAGCGGATCGACATGGGGTAGTCCTTCGCCCGCGTGGCGAGTTCCCTGGCGCTTGTGATCATTGCATCCTTTCCGGCGATGACGACACTGGGCGCCGAGGCCATCAAGCCTATGGGTTGCAGTTCACGGCGTAAATCGTAGCGGGGGTTTGCCTGCAAGGCGCCATAGGCCACGTTGGGTCTGGCCGATACGAAAAGCGTGTAGCCATCGGGCCGGCATCGCGCCACATGTTCCGCCGCGATGTTGCCCGAATCGCCCGGGCGATTTTCGACCTGCACTTTGGTCGCCAGTTCGTGTTCGAGCTCCATGGCGATATGCCTGGCGATGATGTCGACGCCGGCACCGGGTGATCCGCCAACCACCAGAGTGATTCGTTGAGAGGGGTAGGCGTCCAGGGCGCGTGAGGAATAGCTTCTCAAGGACACTACGTTGCTTGCCAATTGAGTGGCAGGTGCTCTGGGGTCATCGAATTGCATGCACGTCTCCATGGTCATTGTGTAGCGGGTGTTGGCAACACATGACGGCATTAGTCGACGGAAGTTGTTGAGCGTTCCCTGCGGAACCTATGTGCGTGTGGATTCACTCAGGCGATAGCTGTCGCGTACGGTGATCGTTGCTGGAGATGAGGTGCGTCTCTGCGTCAAATGCACGGGAGATCGGATATGGACGAAGGCAGAAGAAGATTCGGGCTATTGGCTGCCGCTGAAGGTCTGATGCCAATGCCCGCGATCCCTGCTGACGTGTGTCCCGAGGGCTATCCGAAACGTCCCATAACGCTCATTGTTGGTCAGCCATTGGGCGACGGCGCCGACCTTATCGCACGTCATGTGGCGTCATTGATGGAGGAGACCTTGGGGCAGAAGATCATCATCGAGAATCGGCCGGGTGCTGCTGGCAACGTCGCGGCGGCTTCGGTCGCGCGGATGAACTGCGACGGGTATGTCTTATTCCTGGCTGCGCGCCCCGTGATCCTGCATAAGAGGATGTACCGAGATATCAAGTACGACTTCTTCAGAGATTTCGCTCCGGTGGGCATGGTTGCCCGGGTCCCTTATGTCCTGATCATGGGCAAGCACGTAGTCGCCAGGACTCTGCAAGACGTCATTGCGTTGGCGAACGAGTATCCCGAGATGTTGACATGTGGGTCGGGGGGAGTGGGTTCGACGACTCATTTGTTGTGCGAGACCTTGCGCGAACGGGCACGTTTGCCGTGGACCCATATTCCATACAACGGCGACACACCGGCACTCGTCGATGTCATCGCGGGCAGGCTCGATTTCTCCATCGTCACTGCGCCGTCAGTGTTGACCCATATCGATTCGGGAAATATCCGTGCAATCACAGTTTTTTCACGCAAGAGAGTCTTCATGATGTCCTCGGTTCCCAGCCTCTCGGAGTATGGATTCATGGATGCGGATGCTGAAGGTTGGTTCGCTCTCATGGCTCCAACAGGAACGCCTTCGCATGCTATCGCCAGATTGAATCAGGCCATCAATGGGGCGCTGGTGAAACCTGCCATCCGGACCAGATTGGCGCGCGCCGGCTTTGTGATGCCGTTCTCCAACAATACTTCGGACGACCTTGAGACCTTTCTAAAAGACGACGCTGAGAAGTGGATTGCGACCATCGACGCGCGGCAAATCGGTGGAATCCAATAGTCGACCCTTCTGAGGAGAAGATGGTGAACGTTTATCCAGATCGCCCTATCACCCTGGTAGTCGGCCTCCCTCCAGGCGACACCTCCGATGCCATCGCCCATGAACTGGCGCTGCATATTTCGCAGCAACTGGGCCAGAAGATCATCGTCGAGAACCGTTCAGCCGTGGCGGGCAATATCGGCGCCGACTCGGTCGCGAAATCCAGCCCCGATGGCTACACCCTGTACCTGGCGATACGGCCAATACCCCCGCACGAAGCAATTCGCGAGCACATCGAATACGACCTCTCGCGAGAATTCGTCCCCGTCGGCACGATTCTCAAATCGAACACGCAGGCCCACGGCTGGTGCGCGGTGCTGGCGCCCGAGGGCGTTCCAGCGGATGCACTGAACCGCTTGACGCACGGCATCAATTCGGCGCTTTCGAGCAATGACGTCTGCGACAAGCTCGCGCGGCTAGGGTTCGACGTCCCCCCAGCGGCAAATACCCCGGAGATGGTGGGGGACTTCCTGGAAGAAGACACCAGGAAGTGGACAGGCATCCTGGCGACGCACCAGATACTCGGGCTGCAGTAGCCGTCCAGGATACGCCCTGTCAGGCCGGGAAGGGCGCACGCCCGGATATCGGGGACGCATCGAAGCCATGCTCATCGCTAAAGTGTCTCGTCGATGCCAATTTTCCTAGCACGTATAGCTATTCTTAATGGTAAACACCTAGTAAATAAGCTCAGAAGGCGTATAATTTTGCTTTGCGCCCGGAGCTTCCCATGCG
>NZ_JALDYQ010000012.1:0-78825 GCF_032153725.1 Sphingobium sp.
CTCAGGAAGCCTGAATCACATCGCGTCGATCACATCAATGGGTCCTGACCCTAGATCGCGGTCGCCATGTAGACGATAAATCCGCTCAAAAGCGCGAATGCCATTCCAAAGCCAATCACGTTGCCCAGCGTTGCTGGCGCGGCTTCTTGGTGCCGCAATGCATAGTCGAGGCTCGTATCATCGACGACAAGGACGACTGGTCCGTCGGGATTGTCTTGCGTTAGCGCGTACATATCCATATCGACCTTGTACATGCTGTACCTCCGTCGCGAGCATATAGCGTTCCTGGTTTGCGTTCAATATCAGGAGCTTGTTTCAACGCGCATTTCATTCTTGTTGCCGACATCAAGTCGACGTTGAGTGTCGCGATCCGGGCGGTAGAAGCGCTGGATGGATGCAGTCGATCAAATTTGCGACCCTTCAGGATTGGGCGGAGTCGCGGATCGACATGCGGATCGAGTGCGCCTGTGTCCGCACCGTCAATATTCCGTCAAATCAGATACTTGTTCGGTTCCGCGTTGACAGCTCTGTGACCGAAGCGGCTGACCGCCTCCGCTGCAAGCGATGTGGCGAGCGCGGAAAGGCACTCATGGCGCCTGCCTATTGGACGAGGCGTTAGCCGTCGTTCGGTGCCGGCGAAACCGCCGTATCGGCGTGAATGCCCTTGCGGAGCTTGGTCAGCGCTTTGGAAATGTCAGCCTCTCGTCGGTCAAGCGCGGCGCCGGCTGCGTCCGCCAAAGCGCTCATAACCCCTCGCACCTGACGAGCGTCGATTGCATCGCTGTGGAAAAGGCCGCGAATGACGGCGCGAATGGCGAGTTCGGTTCCAAGTTCCATGGTTCTGTCTCCAGCGAGTCCCGGAGGCGCGAACATAGCAGTATCGCACGGCATCGTTCACTATGCGGGCGATGGTGGGTGCGGCGAGCAGGGCACCGCGTGCCGGATTGACGACGGCCATGCCTTGTTCTCTACTCGGCGCGGAGGGAGTTGGGGGCATGCCGTATCGAAGACGGTCAACAGTCGTGCCGTTCAAGCCGAGGAGGCGACCGATCGCCCATCGGCCGGCGTCGAAAGTGGGCGTGGCCCTCTATTATATGTTCGGCGCTATCGCGATCGTCACCGTGTCCGTTCTGGGCACAGTGGCTTGGCATAAGCGGGCGGATTTGGCAGCAGCAATGCCGAGAGGCCTGATCTCGGCACAGCCATCCGACACAAGCTGGTCTTATCCCAACTGCCGAGCGGCGAGAAACGCCGGCGCGGCCCCGATCTATGCCGGACAACCGGGCTTTGGCGCGCATCTTGACCGCGATGGCGATGGAATCGCCTGCGAGCCTTATCGCGGCAATTAGCACTGATCAGTCGAACGCGATCGCGCTCTATTCGTCTGGCGGGATAAAGTCGGGCCAAAATCCAGAATCCGGATCACCCTCGTAGTGCGGCGCGCCCTGCTCGGGTGCCACCGGCTCTGGTGGCGGCGGAGGCAGGGTGGGGTCCTGCCCATCGAGATGAACGCGGATCACCGCGCCATCCCTGGTCGCCTGTTGAAAGATCGCGCGCACATCCTGATCTTGCCGGATCTTGCCGCCCACCCATCCACAGCGATCCGCGCTCAGATAGCCGATCTGGTACATAGAGTAATCGCCGGGTCGGTGACCAGCTCATAGTGCGAGGCATTTGTACGTTGGTTGTCCCCCGATAGGATGGAAATAGGGGCTCACGTTTGAGACCGAGCCCTGACACCGATTGGAGGACAACCATGCACCAGTTTATCGGCTTGGACGTCTCGATGAAAGAGACTTATCTCTCCGTTCGCGAAGGCGGAAAGCGGATCTGGCGCGGCAAATGCGCATCTGATCCCATGATCATCGCTTCGCTTATCCGCAAGCGTGCGCCGAACGTACAGCGCCTCGTATTTGAAACAGGGCCGCTTTCGGTGTGGTTCTTCCATGCGCTCATTGCTGAAGGCTTGCCGGCGATCTGCATCGATGCTCGCCACGCGAAGGCCGCCCTCGATATGGCGCCCAACAAGACCGACCAGAACGACGCGGACGGCCTGGCACATATCTGCGAGGTAGGATTTTATCGCGAAGTTCGAGTCAAGGGATACGATAGTATGCTGATGCGCACGCTGCACGCGGTGCGCAAGAAGATGCTCAAGATGACGACGCAGATGTCGAACCAGCTCCGTGGCGTCATGAAGACGTTCGGGTTGATTGTGCCCAAGGGCGGCGGCCACGTGTTCGAAAACCATGTGCGCAACTTGGCTCCCAGCGTTGAAGGGCTTGAACAGATTATTCTGCCGCTTCTCGATGCCTGGAAGATGCTGCGTTCGCGTATCGCACAATTGACCAAGCAACTTGTTGTCTCCGTGCGCCGCAATGAACAATGCCAACTGCTGATGGCAGTTCCTGGTGTCGGTAGCGTCACAGCTTCCTCCTTTGTGGCAGCGGTCGAGGATCCGGGCAATTTCAGGAAGTCTCGATCGGTAGGCGCTTGGCTCGGCCTCACGACCAAGCGCTACCAATCAGGCGAAGTAGATTTTGACGGGCATATTTCCAGGCGCGGAGACGCCCATCTGCGTGGACTACTGTATGAAGCCGCCGTGGCCATTCTCACACGGTCAAAGGCAGAGAACGCGTTACGCTCTTGGGGACTGAACCTCATAGAGAAGGTCGGCTTCAAGCGAGCCACCGTCGCCGTTGCGCGCAAGCTCGCCGTCATCATGCATTCGATGCTTCGATCAGGTGAACGCTTCAACCCTTCGCTGCCAGCCGCTGCTGGGGCTTGAGAAATTCTGTTGATCCGAAAGGAACATCCGCACATCTGCACGAGATTGGGGTCTTATCGATAGTGACATCGACATTTTTGCTGCTATACTCCCGGCCATGTGTCAGTTTCCCAATACCACCGGACTCCAGCGCTTCCTGCGACGTAGCGCGTCAGGGTGATACCAAACCTCCGGACTCTGATATCAAACCACCGGACTGGCACCGCCACAGGCGCCTCGGGTTGGGGGCGGCCATAGGCGAGCCGCGCTTGCCGCCTGAGTGCGCTAGGCGAGTGATTACGCAAGCCGAGAAGTTGCATTTGATTGACGCTTGAGCGGGGGGCTGACGGGGGCCGTGCGGTATGACCTCTCCGCTTACGCAAAGGCTGCGTTGAGGGCGAAGCTCATTTGATACCTGACGATGGTCGATCGCGACATTTTTCGCTGCTTTGCAGCCCCAAATTGCCGAATGAACGTGGGGGACCAGTGTCGTGTTCCGGCGGGATAACTGTCAAGCAGCTCGCGATTCATCCCGGAGACGAAGATGTCGATTGCCAGCGGTGCGTCGGGACCGAACAGCGCAGCGCTCGTCCCAGGATCAGGGTCAACGATTGCGTATGCAGCAGCAAGAAGGCATCGGCGCAGGAGGGGCGACGCGGTTGCGAGCGGACTCGGCGCGTCGTAGGAAAGAAATCGATCGCCCCGCCTGCCGGGCGTCATCGCGTCGCAAGCGATATCATTGAGCCCGATGGCCCTTGTCCTGCATCCCCAACAATCGTGGCCCAGCGGGGCTCGGGTTAGGAGGCTGCAAATGTCTCGCACCTGCTCGAGGAGTTGGCTGGCCGATGTGAAGTTGAAGCGGAACTGATCGGGCGTTTTGCCTGCCATGGCGCCCATGAGCTGCTGTTCGAACGCAATGACGTGATCCCAGCAGACCCGAGCCGCCTTTTCCGCGTCGAGCGTCGACACTGAGGCTCTCTCCAGCGGTCGCCAGCATGCGTTGCAGATCATTCGTAGCGGACCACGGGCAGGCGCCGCAAAGCGCCAATCCAGTGAACCGCAGGCATTACAACGATCCTCCAGTGGCCAGTGGTGCCGGTGGCAGAACCCTGAAGCGGCCAGCACCCATTGGCGCCGGATATAGGCTGGCTCGCCATTGGCAAAACCTTCTGCGAGGCACCGGCTGCACCAGGAGATGTCCAGCCTCGGCGTGGCAATGTATTCGGCATAATCAGCCGGATGAGGTTGATACAGCCAGGTGAGAAAATCGAGCGGTAGGGCGGGGTATTGCCTTCCAATGCTATGCTCGAACAAGTGACTTGCCGACACGTCCAGGCTATCCGCAGTGGCTCTCAGCCAAGCCCTTGTCGGACGAATATCCGGGTGTCGCCAGTCGCCCTTACTATCTCGAACGGCTTTGGGCGCCGAAAGCGTTCGTCCACGCCGCGATCGACGCTGGCGCGCATACCAGGACGTGAGCAGTTCGTCAGCGAGCGGACCATTGGGCGCGGTCATGCCGCGCGCCGGCGCATCGCCCGTTTGGAGCTGGCAATCACTTGCATCGACAGGAGCGGCAGCAATAGCTCGTCGTCGTCGAAGCTGTCGGCGTCGATCATCTCGCGGCCGTTTCGGATCGCCCCAATGGCGACAGCTTCCATCAGTCGGAATATCCGACCTGTCACGCCCTCGGTCAGCGCGATGACGCGTTGCCGGGCTTCGTGGTCATCGAGCCGGGACGGACGGCGCAAGGGGAGCAAACCCGCGAAACTCGCCATTAGCTGGCGTAGGGCGTGATCGTTGCGCCATGCTGCAAGCTCGAAAGCTGCAAAGCGGTCAGCAAGATTGGAATCGGTGAGGATCGCGATGCGCGCATCCTCCGTGCCCGCGCATACGATCGGGATGCGCAGATCGTTGGTCAGAAAGCGGATCGTGTTGAGGAATATCCGCTGCTGGCGCGGCGAGCCCGCCAGCATCTTGTCGATTTCGTCGAGAACAAGCACCTTGGTTCCGAACTCGCCAAGGGTCCGTCGCGCGAGCGAGCGTAGCGATCGCAGGCTGATATGGTCGAATTCGGCATAGTTCATCGCCCGCATAAGCTCGGTGTAGAATTCCTCCTCGGTCGGCTGCGGCGGCATCTGCACCATCACGATCGGCATGGCCGTGAGGCCGGCGCGTTTGTCGTAACTGGTGGCGTGCAGTTCGGCGAAGCGGCTGAGGATTTCGCTCTTGCCCATCCCGGTCGATCCGAACAGGAGAAAGCAAGGCATGCGGCCACGCTGCGGATAGGTCAGCAGATCCTCAAGCCTGCCGAGCGCCGCTTCGGCTTGCGGAAGCGAAACCCATCGATCCCGCCGCAGCCAGTCGATACGCTGTTCATCGGATAACCCCGCCTGCTCGCGATATGCAGGAAACAAATGATCGTAGAGGTCAGTCATAGTCGTTCCTCGATCTGGAACGGGACAATGGGCTCCGTATCGTCCGGCTCGGGCAATGGGGGCAGCGCCGAAGGCAGAAATTGTTGGGAAGGCGGGACACCTACTTCGAGGGCATAGACAACGCGCTGCGCGGATTTCCGGGCGGCCTTGGTTTTGTGGATCGCGTCAAGAACGAGGCGGCGCTGCTCGCAGACCATGTCGAAGAGCGACTGCTCATCCACCGCCTGGCGCCCGCGCTCGCGCAGGGCTTTCACCGCCAGATCGTGCTCGAATTTCGTGATTGGCGGCCGCCGTCGATCGCGCAGCGGCACGGTCAGATGACCGCCATTGGGTAGCTCGACATAGACCGCCGAGAGATTGAGCGGATTGTATTTGATCGGGAGCTTATGATCGCCGCCCACTCCGGGGAGGGTCAATCCGCCGTGCCAGTAGAAGGCATGGAACAGTTCGATGCCCTCGCGCCGGATCTTCCGCATCTCGAAGGGAAGAAAATCCAGGAGGAAGTCAGAAGGATCAGCCGGATGGCGGAGCGGCTCGGAGCGCCTGTCGAGTCCCTCGGCCCAGGCCATGAGCGGTGGCACGCCAAGCGCGCTGTGGATCGAGCCGTGATAAACGCCAACCTCGAGCGTGAACCAACGCTCAAAGTCGCGCAGCGTCATGCACGCCCGCCCTTCCGCGTCGTAGTCTCCTTTGGCCACAACATTGGCGAAGGTCGTTCCCGGCAGGAGATGCACAGCGCCGACCGCGGTCCCGATCAGCCGCTCGATGTGGCCGCCATAGTGCGGCGTGCGCCTGGGTCGGTATTTGAGCGCAATGCCATGTTGCTGGCAGCCGCGCTCAAGCGCCCGCGAATGGAACTCCCGGGCATTATCGAGATGGAGCGTATCGGGGATACCGGATACGGGATAATCGAGTTGGATACCCCGATCCTCTAGCCAGGCCATCTTCGGCAGGACCGCATGACGGATCGCCATGCCGACGGACGTCGCCGACGGGCTTTCGAGCGAGATGTAGAAGCCCGGGATGACCCGCGTTGCGATATCGATCTGCAGGGTCAAGGTCGGCCGGCCGAGCGGCTTGCGGAAATGCTCGTCGACGATGATGATGTCGGCGAGCGTGTGGTCCATCTGGACCACCTGCAACGGGTAGTCCGCAATGTAGGATCGGGTCACGGGCCGATAGCGGTCAGCAGCGGCCTTTGCCCCATCCCGCGCTCTGGTGAGGCGCTCCCGCTTGATCGCGGCAACGCGAGCTTCGATGGTCCTGCGCGTGGGTGCACGTAGACCGTGCTCATGACAAGCATGCCGGATATCGCGCACCAATTGCGCGAGCGTAGGTTTCGGACGGCGCAAGAAGAATTGTTCGATACTGGTGGCAACGAGCTGGTCTGCCTCCGGCGCCAGGCGAGACCGCCCCTTGGGAAACCCTTCAGGCCGGTCAAGCAAGGAGCTGGTCACTGGCGCTTCGCGGTAGCGCGCGACAAGTTCGAAGATGCGCGTTCTGCTGAGGCCCAGGTCAGCGCTCGCCTTTGACATCGCTGCGCGCGTGATCTTGGGCAGGTTGGTGAGCGCACGAATAGCAGGCTCGCGGTTGCAAGCTGTACTCCAGGCTGTAGAATCCGCTCTCGTAAGAGCTGTGCCCGTTTCGGCCATGGCCTACCCCCGATCGTGCCAGGGACTCGTGTTGCCGGGTCCGCCGGTTTTGTATCAGAAATGGGGTGGGCGGGCGAGAGTCCGGAGGTATTGTAGCAGGATGACGATTGATATCTCTAGATTTTCCGGTCCGCCGGTTTTGTCGAACTGACATGCGCGCCAAATCCGCCTTGTCTCCCACTCCGCGCGCTCAGCGTCTGTCCGCGGGCACGGCCGCGGTGTCCGGGGAGATCGTGACGGTGCTGGCGCCGGGCGAGGCCAAACTGCCCCGGCGCCAATCTGGTTCCGCGCAGGATCGCGAGGCCCAGCTCGTCGCCTTGCTCCAGGAACTCGCGGGGGAGGGCGCCGCGCTGGACGCGCTCGCCTTCCGCAAGAGCCTCGAGGCACGGGCCCCCGCCAGCATCAAGGCGCTCGCGGTCGATTGCGACTGCTATGCGCGCTTCTCGGAGAAACAGGGCGGGATCGGCCTGCCCGCCAGCGAAGCGCGGCTCGTGGCCTATCTCGAATATTGCGAGGCGCGTCGGCTCAAGCCTGCGACCGTGTCGCGGCGCCTGTCCTCGCTCGCGGTGGCGCACCAACTGCTCGGGCTTACCAGCCTGCTTCGTGGATCGGTGGTGCGTGATGCGCTGCGCGGGCACCGGCGGCGGGTGGGGGTGCGGCAGCGTCAGGCCGGCCCGTTGCGTTTTGGCGAGGGCATCGGACGCGACGCGGTCAAGGGATTCACGTTGTCGGTCCTGCTCGAAGCCTGCGGCGGTGATGTCGTGGGGCTGCGCGATTCGGCGCTGTTGTCGCTGGGCTATGACGCGGGTCTGCGCGTCTCCGAGCTGGCGGCGGTGGACCTCGACCGGATCGAGCCTCAAGAGGACGGCTCCGGCCTGCTCGAGCTGGCGCGCTCGAAGACCGACCAGGAAGGGCGGGGGGCTTTTGTGTGGCTTTCGCCCGATACGATGCGGCGCGTGGCCTTGTGGGTCAATGTGGCCGCGATCAGGGGCGGCGTGCTGTTCCGCCGGGTGGCGGTGGTGCGGACCAAGGCTCGTGCGGCGCGCCGCGAGCTTGCCATCAGTGATCTCGCCTATCATGCCCAGGTCGACCGCGACCGCATGGCGGCGCAGCCGGCGCGCGCGGCGACCGCGACCTACACGATCGGGGAGGACGCGCTGACCCCTGCCGCCGTGCGGCTGATCATCAAGCGTACCGCGCTGGCTGCGGCCGATCAGGGCTTGGTCGATCTGATGGGCACCGATCTGGCCGAGGCGGTCGACGCGCTCAGCACCCATTCGCTGCGGGTGGGCCTGACCCAGGACCTGTTCGCCAGCGGTGAGGATGCGGGACCGATTGCGCAGGCGTTACGCTGGACCTCCACCGCGACCGCGCTCCGTTATGGCCGCAAACTGGCGCCCTCCGCCAACGCGGCGGCGCGGATGCTGAAAGGCGTCAGAAAATGATGCGCCTGCAGCAAAGTCAGTCCGTCAGCCGGAATGGATATGGGGCACCGGATGCGGTCTTCTTTGTCCGTTCACCGCATCGGAATCCCCAACAACCTGTTCGCGGCCGGCAAGGACATCGCCGGCATCATGAACGCGCTGCGTTGGAAGTCGCCGAGAATGCCGCTTCGCTATAACTGCAACCACGGGCGCGGCGGGCCGCCTGCTTTCAAGCTCCGATCGGAGTGTTTCCGCTTCGCTTGCTGCGATTTTTCGTTCGCTGCCAGCTGAGAAGCTGAATTTGAGAAGGCGGTATGGATTAAACCGCCCGCGCCGACCGTTTCCCAACGGAAGCATCAAGCGTGGGGAACAAGTCGTGCGTCATGTCCTATCGGCCGCAATCGCAACTGTGGCGATCGTCTCGCCTGCAGGGGCGGCGGACCAAATCGGAGAGCAATCGAGCGTGACCCGGTCACCGATGGGCGCGGGCGCCGAGCTTTCGACGGGGATCGAATATCAGGACGGGACCTTTTGGCACAGCGAAAAAGGTCGAAACCACGTCCATTCCCACGAGTTTGCGTATCGCGACCGGCCGGTTCCAATTCACCGCGACCCTGCCCTATCTGCGCATTGATGCCCCTGGCAATGTCGTGGGCGGTGGCGGGGGACTGTTTGGCCTTCCTATCATCGTTGATCGTCGCCGACCTGCGCTGCTTCTTCCTCTGGTGCGGCCGCCAGCATCACCAGGCGGTGCCGGTGAAGGTCGATGCCGGCGCTGTTCTGGCGCGGCAGGAATTGCGCAAGCTGGCGGAGCTGGAGGACGAGCCGGCCTCCTGAACGGTTCGACCGGCGGAGAGTCGTGTCAGTCAGCCGGGGGACGGGGCATGAAGAAATGGCCTTCGCGCAATATCTCGAAATAGTCGCCGAGCCCGCCGCCGCGCAGAATGGGTCGGGCGGCAGCCGTATCATAGATCCCGTCGCGCAACAGATCCCTCCGGATGTGCACGCCGACGACCTGACCCATCACCAGCCTCGTCGCGGTTATGTTGCCATCAAGATCCTTGGGCCGGATCACTTCGGTAACGCGACATTCCATCGATACCGGGGATTCCTTTATGGCCTTGTCGCGCGCGAAGTCGAACGGGTCGATTCCGGCTATCGTTCCATGATGTCAGTGTAGTCGAGTTTCGTGATGTATCCGATCCACGCTTACGGATCGGAAGAGCAGAAACGGCGCTATCTGCCGAAATTGGCATCGGGTGAATGGATCGGCTGCTTCGGCCTTACCGAACCGGATGCCGGTTCCGATCCGGGCGGGATGCGCACTCGGGCGATGAAGACAGATGGCGGGTACCGTTTGAACGGAAACAAGACCTGGATTTCGAATTCTCCGATCGCGGATGTGTTCGTCATCTGGGCCAAGTCGGATGCCCATGACGGGGCCATTCGCGGGTTCGCGGTCGAAAAGGGAGTCAAGGGTCTGTCCGCGCCCAAGATCGGGGGCAAGCTGAGCCTGCGCGCCTCGATCTCCGGCATGGTCAATCTGGACGATATTGAAGTTGGCGAGGATGCCCTCCTGCCCAATGTGGAGGGGCTGAAAGGGCCGTTCGGCTGTCTCAATCGTGCGCGTTACGGCATTTCATGGGGTGCGCTGGGAGCTGCGGAATATTGCTTCGAAGCAGCGCGCGCCTATGGGCTCGACCGCAAGCAATTTGGCCGTCCGCTTGCCGCCAACCAGCTTTACCAGAAGAAGCTCGCCGATATGGTGACGGACATTGCGCTGGGGCTGCAGGCCTCGCTGCGCGTGGGTCGGCTGATGGACGAGGGCCGCTTCGCGCCGGAAATGGTTTCCATCGTTAAACGCAACAATGTCGGCAAAGCCCTCGATATCGCGCGCGCCGCTCGCGATATGCACGGCGGCAACGGCATTACTGAAGAATATCAGGTCATGCGGCACATGGCCGGTAAACGTAAAGCGCGTGCATCGCCTTATCGCCTGGAAGGCCTGAATTTGCGGGCAAAACGCCCCCGCCGGCACGTCATGGCGGCGCGGCGGGTGGAACGGCCGCTACCCTCGAGCAGGAACGAGATCTGGGCGATGGACTTCGTGTCTGATGCCCTTTTCGACGGCAAGCGGTTCCGTGCCTTGACCGTCGTCGATGCCTACACCCGCGAGTGCCTGGCGATCCACGTCGATCAGGGGATCAAGGGTGAGCAGGTGGTCGACGTCATGGATCGCCTGCTATTCGAGCGCGGCGGGCCGCCCGCCAAGATCAGGGTGGACAATGGCCCGGAATTTATCTCCCGGGCGCTCGATCACTGGGCCTACATCAACCGTGTCACGCTGGACTTCAGCAGGCCTGGAAAGCCCACCGACAACGCCTTTGTCGAAAGCTTCAATGGTCGGTTGCGGGATGAATGCCTGAACACACACTGGTTCTTGTCTTTGGACGACGCCAGGAGCAAGATCGAGGCGTGGCGAAGGGACTTCAACGAGACCCGACCTCACACATCCCTGGGGTTCATGACGCCTGCCGAATTTGCTTCATCGGCCGGGGTTAACCCCGGCCGATGAAGCGCCGGATCTCTCGTTCTGGCCGGTGGCAGAACTGGGACAGGGTCATTCGTGGTCCAGACTATCACAGTCCTTGGGCCACTCGACGGGGGGCACATCAATTCTCCAAAAAAATCGACGATCGGTGAAATCGATCAGGCTAGGCCGACGAAGCGCAGCACCGACAGAGCCATCACGCCCAGTGCGATGAGCGAAAGGACGACGACGCAGATAACGCGCGGACCCGCCGCCCAGACGCTGCGCAAATCCACCCCCAGTCCCAGTCCTGCCATGGCCAGCACTGTCAGCATACCGCTGGCGCTGCCGGCCGGCGCCACCAGCATATCGGGTAAAGCGCCCAGCGAACGCAGTAACGCCAACAACAGGAAGGCAATGATGAAGGGTGGCAGAAAATGGGTGATGCCGGCGCGGCGGCTGTCGGGCACGCCTTGTCGGTTGGCGCGACGGGCGGCGAACAACGATAGACAGGTCACGACCGGTCCCAGCATCAATACGCGGACAAGCTTCACGACGGTGCCGATCTGCAACGCCGCGGGTCCCATCGATCCGGCGGCCGCCAGCACCTGCGGTACGGCGTAGACGGTTAACCCAGCCAGCGCCCCACCGGCCAGCGGACTGAGTTGCAGCTCTCCTGAGATCGCGGGCAATACCAGGACCACCACCACACCCAATACAGCGGTAAAGGCGATGGCGGTGGCCACGTCCTTGCTGTCCGCGTCGATGGTCGGTGCGACAGCGGCGATCGCAGAGTTGCCGCAAATGGCATTGCCGCACGCGACCAGCATGGCAATGCGCGACGGCAGGCCGAACACGCGGCCAAGCAGGAAACTGGCAGCGATCGCGCCGAACACGGTCGCGACGATGCCCGCCATCAGGGGCAGGCCAGCGGCGAGGATCGTACCCAAGCTGATCGTCGCGCCCATCAGTGCCACGGCCAGTTCCAGTATCGTCTTGGCCGCACATTGGATGCCCGTGTCGAAGCGTTGTGGCGGTGTCCAAATCGTGCGCAATGCGGTGCCCAGCAGGATCGCGAGGACAAGTCCTTCAAGCCAGCGATGGCCGGTGACCATCAACTCGACATGTTCAAGCAGCAACGCGCCGAGGGAGATCATTGCGCACAGGATCAGGCCCGGCAGCGACGATCGGACCGTCAACAGACTCATCTCGCCTGACGGTGCGTCAGCTGGACATTGTCATGCTCTCCAACCCGATGGGTGACCATGCGCCGATGAAGCAGCTGGATCTGGTCACTGCCGGTGGTGGTGAACAGGAAGGGAAACAAGCCGTGACACAGGCAAGCGATCCCACCCGCCACCATGCGGATACCGAAACCGGCCGCCGCCCGCATATGTTCGAAATAGGTTTCGCCGATGGCGCCTGGATGATCGGTGAATGGGTTGACCGACATATATGCCTCCCTAGAATGTGAAGAGCATATTAGTTTTAATATTGCCGAAAATTATCCCAATTCGTATGACATTTATGGATATATGGATTATTATATCCCATATATGAACACAGATATCAAAATTGATTCTATAGACGTTCGCATCCTGAACGTGCTTCAGCGCGACGCGTCCTTATCGATGCAGCAGATTGGCGAGGAAGTGGGGCTATCAGCCAATCCCTGCTGGCGCCGGATCAAGCGTCTGGAGGATCTGGGCATCATCCAGCGTCGCGCCGCCATCATTGATACGGCACGTCTGGGGCTTGGAATGACCTGCTTCGTCTCAATCCGTACTAACCGGCACAGCAAAGATTGGCTGGACAGTTTCGCTAAGGGTATCCTGATGATCCCGGAGATCGTCGAATGCCACCGCATGACCGGCGACGTCGATTATCTGCTGAAGATCGTGATCGCCGACATCGCCCATTATGATCGGGTCTATCGTCGGCTGATCGCCACCGTGCCGGAACTGGCCGATGTCAGTTCTACCTTCTCGATGGAGCGGCTGAAGAACGAAACGGCGATCGACCTGTCCAGCATCAGCAGGCGCGTGAGCGGAGTGTCCGTGGAATAGGCGCCTCCGCTCAGCCCGCAAACGCCAAGGAAAGTTGATGGTGTGAACGGCCTTCGGGGACTAGAGACTGTTATGAACCCGCGGCGAGAGCTGCGACTTGCTTTATCATGAGGCAAGCGAAAGCGACGACGTGTAATCCTGCGAGGGTGTGGGCGTATCGTTCGTAGTCCTTGACCAGCCTGCGAAATTTTGCGGGCCATGCGGACGATCGTTCGACCACCCATCGACGCGGCAGGAGAACGAAGCCGCGCTTTGCTTCGGGCAATTTGACGACCTCGAGTTGGATGCCATGGCCGGCGGCGGCATCGGCTGCCTTGGCACCGGTATAGCCTTGGTAGCAAGCGAATACGATCGAGGTCTGGTCGCTTGCGAGTCATTCGCCACTCTATCAGGCGATGCGGAATGCGATTGCCGCTGCCGACATGCCCTATAGGTCGCTTAATCTGTGCAACAATGTCCGTTCGATGATCGCTATTGTCACAGCGGCAGGAGGTATGGCATTTTTTTTCCGAAGCCGATGGTCATCCAGCAGATGACCGACGGTTCGCTGGTGAGGATCGCAAGAGCCGAGGATCCCCGGCCCATTGAATTCTATGTAACGGTGCGAGCCGCAGAATATGACCCGCTGGTGCTTGAAATCTTCAAGCGTTCCAGCCTGCTCAACCTGACGCCCAATTAATTGTGCGGAAAGCAATGTAAAAAGGCGATTTCTTCAATCGGTTTCCGACCGCTCGGCTTTTCGCGTTCGCGCAGCTTTTCAGGGAGGTCGGTCGCGTCCGCGATCCGGCCGATGGCGACCGCGGCTTCGATGCGGAAACCTTCGGGCATGTTGAGTTCCAAAGGAATGCGGTCAAACTCAATGCCGACCATGCCGTGGCTATGATATCCCAGCATTAGTGCTTGCAGACCCATTTGCGCCCATGCGGCCCCAGCATCGAAACTGTGGCTGTGAGAGGGCTTTTCAGGGCTGCCCATGATTGTCTCTGAAAAGATGAACACCAGCACCGAAGCGTTTTTTGCCCATGATTGATTGAAAGGGATAAGCAGATTGATGAACCTGTCCCAAGCTTCATCGTCGCGATGGGCGTAGACGAACCGCCACGGCTGATAATTAAAGCAAGACGGTGCCCAGTGGGCTGCATCGAGGATCGTGCGCATATCCTCGCGCGGCATGGCAGAACCGTCAAAAGCCCGCGGCGACCAGCGTTCGAGGAAAAGTGGTGAGATTGCCGTATCGGAGGTGCGCTTGGTCATTGTGTCGTCTCTTCGATATCAAGCTTGAATTTGTTCTCCGCCGCGCACCGGGCGATTTTCCTGACCTGCAAGCGTGTCATGTTTACGGCATGCTCTTGAAGGTCCATCCGTCAGGAATATTCCAATATCCAAGAGTAGCAGGCGGCATGTCGGGCATTCGGTCTGGCAGTGCCATGACCACCCTCCAGTTGGAAGCTCCCTCTCCAGCCATCACCCGCATATGGATGTTATCAGCAATGCTGAATTTCTGTAACGACGAGTTGGCCGATTGGTCGAGCTTTGGATAGCCCAGCAGGAGGGCAAGTCGCTGGCCATTGGATAGCGGACGAGGCTCGAGTCCGGTCTGAACTCCCGCAGTCGGCGTCTCGGGACGCACACCTATGAGCATTGCCTGATCAGTATGAAACATCCAGACGCTCCCGACCGGTACGACCTTGTCCAGCTCAGTGAATATTCCATCGATCACAGACGCAGAGTCTGCCGGTTTGCTGAACCAGATGTCGAGCAAGCGTCGCGCGCAGCGGTCTATCGTCGGATGAACAGCGTTCTGGTCAGAAGATTGGGCCGTCGCCAGGGACGATATGCCCGTCATGGTTGCAGCCAAGCCTGCTGAAAGAGCAAGTCCAACCTTGGTGAAATGCCGCCGCGAAACATCGACCATCGCTACCTCCCGCAAATGTCAAATATGAAGGCCATCAGGCCCGCCTGACTTCGAACACTTCGCTCAGCCAGTCGCTGATAGCGTTTGTGGTGGTTCGCGGATTATCGACATTGCAGTGCATGTCTCCTCCAATTTCTGGCCCAATAATCATGAGTTCGGCGCGCGGACTGCCACTCGCTTCGACGAACATTCGCTTTGCCATGGCTACTGGCGATTGCGGGTCATTTTTGCCGTGCACGATTAACAAGGGCACCTTGATCTTTCCAATGTCGCCCGAAATATTGTAGCTCTCCATCTTGTCATAGAGGTCAATATTGTCCTTTGCGCCATGCGACCAGCGCTGCTGCCGCGCCCGCTCTTCATCATAGGCGGAGGGTAAAGGGGTCCCATTTTTTGGCTTGCCGTTGGGGAAATAGCGATGGGTCGGGAATTTATAGGTCGCCCCCCAGACGACGCACGCGCCGATACGGCTTTCCCGCGCTGCCGCGCGCGGGGCGAAATAGCCACCAAAGCTGCTTCCGCAAACGCCGATGCGGGTTGGATCGACCTCTGGAAGAGTGCTGATATGATCGATGATGGCACCGGTGTAATATTCGGAGTCTGGGCGGTATTTTAATCCATGATGATAACGCGCTGTGCCTGATCCTGGATGATCTATGCTCAGGGACGCAATTCCTCTCGTCGCGAGGTTTTGTACAATGCCGATAAGATACTGCCATTCGATTGTGCTGTGTGTACCATTGAGATGGATCACCACAGGGGCGGGCCCCTCGCGATCGGCCGGCGTGAAAAGGGCGTCCAGCTTCATCCCCTCGAAGGGCACCTGAATGAACCTGGATCGCCGGTGTTCACCACCAGAAAGCTGGAGCGCACGCTTGAAGGCCGCCCTCTGCCTGTCAAAGACAGTCAGTTTTCTCGGGTCGTAGAAATCGTCCATCAACAGTTCGAGGCAGTTGAGGATGGCGGTAAGCCTGAACGATTTGTCTCCAGCGCTGATAGCGCGCTTCATTCGTAGATCGTCAGCGATCAGCCTGTCCAACTTGTCCGCGACAGTCGTAAATCCTGAAATCAGGGCTTCCTTGAATTCCTTGTCATTTTCGCTCTTTCCTGACCGCATCACGGCTTGAGCGGATCGGCATGCGTCATCCATGTCGCCGGCAGTCGCGCCGGAGGCCATCGCGTTGTTAAAGAGTAGATTGGGCCAATACACGCCCGGGAAATATTCCATCATGGTCTATCTCTCCCTCCCATCGGTCCCTACTTTCATCATTCGGTTGCGTAGTGTTCAGGCAAACATGAGTATCGCTCAATGTGTGATCGCACATAATCCTGTCAAGCCGTCATTTTTCCCTGGCCGATTTATATGGGGTCTGGCCGCCTCCAACACTGACTTCCTGGGTAAAAGTTCTCATTGATCGCCATTTATTTCGGATGATCTGCCAAATTTCCGTGTCAAAGCAGCTCTTGCACAAATCCCTAATCGGCGATACATCCGTTTATAGATCAGTGATCTCAGAGAATAAGAGGGGTGGGGTGCTTGAATGCTCCCCGCTGTTAGATGGGAAGGGAAAGACGTGTCTTTCAACCAATGCCCGCACACCTCTGACACCTGTAAACTCGCCAAGAGGGAGAGAAACAATGCCAATCTTTTCAGGGAGCTTCGAAGGGGAAATCCTAAATTCCAGAAGGGAAGGAGCGGTCTTCCGATTGCTCGGCGGACATGCAAAACGCGTTTTTTCGGCCAAGTCCGCAGTCGTGGCGTTAATGGCGGCATCTCTGCTGAGTGGAGAAGCTATGGCGCAGGAATCGAACAACGACAGCGCCCAATTTGGTCTCGGAGACATCATCGTTACCGCTCAGAAGCGAGAGCAATCGCTGCAGAAAACGGCTCTGGCCGTTAGTGTGCTAGGTGCCGGTGCTCTTGAAAATGACCGCATTGTGGACTTTGGTCAGGTTGGCGCGCGCATCCCTGGTTTCAGCATGAGTCAGCCCATCAAGACGCAAACGACGATAGCAATCCGTGGCGCAGGGTCCGTTGAAGATTCCGCTGGCGCGGATCAGGCTGTCGGTGTTTTCATTGACGACGTGTATATGGGAAACCCATCGACGTTCGATTTCGACCTTTTCGATCTTGAGCGGATAGAAATCCTGCGTGGGCCCCAGGGCACCATATTCGGCAAGAATGTCGTCGGGGGTGCGTTGAACATCATCACACGGAACCCCGGCGATGAGGTTGTCGCCAAGACCGAAGTCACACTAGGCCGATTCAATCGTTTCGATGTTCGCGGCAGCTTGAGCGGTCCACTGGTCGAAGATGAACTGTCCGGCTTGATTTCCTTCAGCTCGCGCAGTTCGGACGGCTATACGTTTAACACCTTCACTGGTAAGCGCCTGGATCAGGATGATCAGGTCAGCGGCCGCGCCAAGTTGCGGTGGACACCGGGTGATCGTATCGAAGTCCTGGTTGGTGGTGACTATTCCCGGGATAAATCATACGGAATTTCGCGCATCTATCTCGGTCCCGCACTTCCGGTCGTCGGAACCATAACTGAGCCGGGCAGGGTGAGCCAAGACCTGGACGGTGGGTATGACAGGACGATGTGGGGCGCAAATGCACGGATAAGCTACAAGCTGGATCAAGGCGAGATCGTATCCGTAACCGCCTATCGCGAGAGCCAGCACAACACGGCCACCGATGCCGACGGAACGCCATTTCCCGCAGTTCACTTCACTGATATTGACGCAGACATCAAGCAATTCTCGCAAGAACTGCGTCTTTCGAACAAAATCGGCGATCTGGATTATATTGCCGGCATATATTATTTCTTCAATGATTACGCACGGATTGAGAGCCTCCATCTGGAGGGACCGCCGGGATCTTTTCTGGATACAGTTGCAGGAATTCCATTTCCCGAAATATTGGGCCAGCGGATCAAGACCAAATCCTATGCCGCATTTCTGCAAGGCACTTACCATGTCGCCGATGCCATACGTTTGACGGCCGGCGCCCGCTACACCTGGGAGAAGAAATACGGAAACACCGTCTGTATTCTGCCGGGCCTTCAGTGTGGAGAAGTGTATGACGTCGCGGTGAGCAAACATTGGTCCGCAGTGACGCCCAAATTCACGATCGATGCGGATCTTGCGGATGGCATATTCGGCTATGCAACCGTTTCTCGCGGGTTCAAAAGCGGCGGCTTTGCCTCCGGGTTTGAGTTGCCTGCGAGCGCAGAGGTGCCGTTCGATCCGGAATATGCCTGGAACTATGAACTGGGGCTCAAAACCCGATTCTTCGACAATCGCTTGCAGGTCAACATTGCGGGCTATTATGTCGATTATACCGATCTGCAGGTCCGTTTCTTCAACGGCACCGGACAAACGATCGTCGGAAACTCCGGTTCATCAACCAACAAGGGCGTCGAGATTGAAATGGTCGCGCTTCCCGCGCGTGGTCTCGATCTCTGGTTGAACTACGCCTACCAGAAAGGCAAATATAAGGAACTGGTTCTGGAAGGTGAGGATTTCGGCGGCAATACCACCATTTTTACTCCTAAACATTCCTTGTCTTTTGGAGCGAGCTACACGCTGGAAACAGCTGGTGGCTCTGAGATAAAGTTTTCAGGTGACTATACCTACAAAAGCTTGGCTTACACAACACCGGAAAACGACCCTCTTCAGGGCACGAAATATGACGGTATTGTCAATGCATCGATAAGCTACACTTTCCCCAACAAACAATGGGAAATTCAGCTCTGGGGCAAAAATCTGACGAACGAACGTGTCCGGCTGGGGACATCCAGATTTGGCCTGTTCGTGCTTCCCGTCAATGATTTTCTGAACGGTGAGCCTTCCTATCAAAGCCATTTCGGACCGCCAACGACCTGGGGCGTTACCGTGCGCGCCAATTTCTGAAACAAGTGAATCTACAATCTGGCCGCTCGTCGGGCGGCCAGAGCAATTCTTTCAGTGCACGGAATGAGTCTGCATTCAGGCAGCCGTCGTTTTGAATGCGACTGTTGCGGGAACTTCCCATGCCTCACCGGCCGCTGGTTCAAGAGCCCACTCTTCATACCTATTGGATGCCGTTCACGGCCAATCGGCAGTTCAAGGCCGCTCCGCATCTTCTCGCTGCCGCGGAGAGCTTGTATTATACACGTTCAGACGGTCGGCCTGTACTCGACGGAATGGCCGGTCTTTGGTACGTGAATGCCGGGGAGATTGCCAAAGCAGTCGAACAGCAACTGCGGACATTGGATTAAGCCATCTTTCAGATGGGCATCCGATCGCCTTCGAATTCGCCAATCGTCTTGCGGCTTGTGCGCCTGGAGGCGAGGCAGCGCGGCTTAACCATATTTTCTTCACGAATTCCGGGTCGGAGTCCGGGGACGCAGCTCTCAAGATTTGCGTTGGCCTATCAGCGCGCGGTTGGTCAAGGTGCCCGAACCCGTCTGATCGGCCGCGAGCGCGGCTATCATGGTGTAGGCTTTGGTGGCCTCTCTGTTGGCGAGATCGTCAACAACCGCCGTATGTTTCTGGAATTACCAGGCTGCGCTCATTTGCGCCACACGCATGATCTTGTACGAAACTCCTTCAGCAAAGGCCTGCCCCTATACTGCGCCGAATTGGCCGATGACCTTGAGCGGCTGGTTCCGCTCCATGGCGCCGAGACCATTGCGGCGGTCATTATCGAGCCGGTTACTGGCTCGGCGGGCGTGTTGTTGCCGCCCAAAGGTTATCTGGAGCGATTGCGGGCGATCTGCGATCGCCACGGCATTCTTCTCGTTTTTGACGAGGTCATCACCGGTTTCGGCCGTCTGGAAGCGCCTTTCGCCGCCATTATTTCGGCGTTCCGCCCGATATCCTCACGACAGCCAAGGGTATTACAAATGGAGCCGTTCCCATGGGAGCGGTGTTTGTAAGCGAGAATGTCCATTCGGCGATCGTCCAGGGGCCGGAATCGCAGATAGAATTTTTTATGGAATACCTATTCAGGCCGCCCCGTTGCCTGTGCGGCTGGATTAGCGGCGCTTGATATTTATCAAAGGGAAGAGCTGTTCACGCGCGGCGCTGAACTCGACCCCTATTGGGAAGGCGTCATGCATGGGCGCGCCGGGCTACCTAATATCATCGATATCCGTACAATCGGGCTCGTCGCCGGCATTGAACTGGAACCGCACCCGGGAGCTGCAGGCGCGCGAGCATTTGATCTGTTCGCCCACTATTTCGAGCGGGGCCTGCTTTTCCGTGTGACGGGCGACATTGTGGCGCCGATTGTCACGTGCGATCAGATCGACCGGATCGCCAATATGTTTGCCGAGGCGATCCGGCACCTCACATGATATTATTCACCACCGGATGCGGCTGATACGATATGACTCCATTCGTCGTCACGGGCTGGCGCAAAGAAACATATCGAAACAGAATCCTTCAGGATCTTTGCATGGTTGGTTTTGGCTCCCGCCGGACGCCACATGAATTCATTGGTCCGGACTATATGAGTGACGCCATCGTTTGTGACTTCGATCTCGCCGGATTCCAGCCAGCAGACTTCGTCATGGGTGTATGAATAGGGGCCCGTTTCCTTGCCCTCCTTATAGAAATTGTGGCTGGCATCGATGTAGACCGCTCCATCCCTTTGCTTGGTGAAAATGCGGCGATGAACGACACGGCCGTCACTATAATCCGGGCTGCCCGGCCGGGTCATGGGTTGTACATCCTTGTAGTTGCGGAAGATGACATGCGGCTTTTTTTCCGGGTCTCCGTCCCATTTGCCTATTTCCGACTGAGGCAGACGGTGACTCCACTCATCATCGCGCGCCGGTGCGAACGCACAGATCGTGACGGCGTCTTTCAGGACCTTTGTTTGATGAGTCGCGGCTCCGGCAGGACGCCACATGAAATCGCCCGCCCTGGCAAACACTTCCTTGCCTTCGCTCTGTGCGTAGATTTCGCCTGAAGCAACATAACAGAGCTCATCTTTGGAATAGGCATAGGGTTTGTCCGACCCAGCGCCGGCTTTGAAACTATTATACCCTACGTCCATAAGGACGGATCCGTCCTTGGGTTTGCTAATGACACGGCGATGAACCGACATGCCGTTCTTGAGGGAGCTGGAGTCCTCCCGCGTCATGGGTCCGACATCCTCAGGCATGTAGAATTTGACTGTCGGCTTTTCAGGCTTGGTGCTGGCAGGCTCATTGGCCAAGGCAGAGCCGTGAAAAACCATGGGCGAGAAAGAGAATAGCAACGACAGTTCGATGAGATTTTTAGGAAAAATGCTGCTCATTGTCCCAGATCCTTTTGTTTTCTTTTCACATGCTTGCCTTGTGGCGCGCCATCAGGCTGCTCAGCGCCGCCAGGGGTAACGCCACGCCTGCGATGATCGAGAGCGAGACATTCAGCGACTGCGGATCGCCCAGAATCGATTCCGTGATGATGGCGACGACGAGCGGTCCCGCCGCATAGCCAAAGAGGGACATGACGAAGAGATGGATGGCAAAAACCTGACCCCGCATCTCGTTGGGCGTTACGCTCTGCAATATCGCGGGCGCCAGCGCGGGAGGGATGCTCAGGAGCGCTATGCCGGGAAACGCAACCAGAAGTGCGGCAATGCCATTCGGCATAAGCGGTGCTGCCACGAGAAACGGCAGGGCGCCGACCACTGACCATAATGCAAGGCTCAGTTCCGTCTTCTTTACGCCTCGCCCGTTGAGCCGCACGCTGATGGAGCCGGCAAGCAGCACTCCGGTAATGCCTCCAATCGCGATCAATGCTCCATAGGCATATCCCGCGTCAGCCACGGCCCAGCCGAACTTCCTCAGCAGCATGGTTGGCATCCAGCTGTGAAACCCTATGAGCACCAGCAGTGTCAGAGCGGGTCCGAAGAATTGCGGCACGAAAAAGGCCGCGCGCCGGCCCACCAGTCTCGCCACCTCCAACGGAGTGGGCAGGCCGTCGGGCGAAAGCCGTTCCCGGCGGGGAGGTTCCCGAACGGTCAGGAAGATTGCGCCAAAAGCAATGCCAGCAAGGCCCAGCATGACGAAGACGGCCTTCCACGCGCGCAGCTGACCCAGAAGCGGGAGGTTAACGTCGCCTGAGCTTCCGATGATCTCTACGATGCTGCCCCCGACCATCAGGGCGATGCCGGCACCCGCCGTTGTTCCGATCGTCAGGAAGGCCAGCGGCCGCGCGCGCTCCTCTTTCGGGAAATAGTCGCTTACCATCGATATGGCGGCAGGCGACAGGCCCGCTTCGCCGACACCCACGCCCATTCTCGCTAGAAACAGCTGAACAAAGTTGTTGGCCGCTCCGCACAGTGCCGTCATCGCGCTCCAGGCCGCGACGCTCACTCCCGTCAGGGTGCGTCGGCTCCCTCGGTCTGCCAGGCGCCCCAGCGGGAAACCGGCGAACACGTAAAGGATCGTGAAAGCCAGGCCGTGAAGCAAGCTGACTTCGGTGTCGCCAAGCCCCAGATCGCGCTGAATTGGCGTGATCATCAGTGCCATGATCATCCGGTCCATCAGCGATAGGGTGAGTGCGAGCGCAAGGACGAAGACGACCCACCAGGCATATGCAGTGCTGCGCCACGACCAGTCATCGGAAACGACCGGGCGTGTGTCGCGTGTGTTGCTTTCCCGCGTTCCGGTTGCCATCCTCATAGCTCCTTCACATGCGCCTTTTCGAGAACTGTGATTTCAGAAAAAACGCCTTAGTGCAAGCGAGAGCTTTGGAAGCGGCGCAAGGCCATCTCGACAAGGCAGTGTAATGCAGCAATTTATAGGAGATTCTTTGGCATATATGATGCGACGCGATGTGTTGACAAAAAGTGGTCAAGACACTAATGTGAGATCGCACAAATGAATGGAGAGTGGCCTGTGCGAGTGTCAAACGGTATGTTGTTCGCTTCGCTCGGGGCGTTGTGTGCTTCATGGCCCGTGCAGGCGCGGGCTCAAGTCGAAGAAGGATCCCAGGTGCCAGCGGCCGAAGATTCGGTGCGGGTGGGCGACATCGTCGTTACGGCGCGCAAGCGTAATGAGCTGCTGATTGACGTGCCAGAAATGGATCTAGGCCTGCGGGTGGAAAATCTTCCGAAGGCGAAATATTATGACGAGTTAAACTATGCCATATTTGCCGCGCCTGACGCGTCGGGCAATTGCGTCGGCTGCAGCCTGGGTGCGCCGCGCCGTGCGTTGGCATCATTCAACTTCAACTTCAACTTCTAAACAATTATATTCCCCCGGAGAGGCGGGACGGAGGTCAGCATATGTTTGAATATTTTCCGACCAATTATCCTTGGAGTCTTACTGTGGCATGTTCCATCGCCATGGGTGCTGAAATGTCGGAAATAGCGGATATATGTAGGCCGCTATCCAATTTGGTTTCCGGGGTTTCCCATACGGTGGCGGCAGAGGCATGGTATCAAAGCTGGTCGACCGTCGGGCAGCGACTGGAGCGCCTTGGCGACGAGATGAAGGAGCGGGGTTGGCTTTATTCGGCGGGAAGTTATTATTTCCGTGCCGCCAATTACTTTCTGATGGCCGAGCGGAACATGCCATGGCAGGATCGGCGCAAGCTCTATGCCTATCATAAGGCGCAGAAGCGTTTCTATGAGGCGCTGAATCTCCGGGGCGATCGCGCCGAGCGCGTCACCATTTCCTACGGTGACGGCAAGGAACTGGCTGGCATTCTCAGCCTGCCGGAAGGGGCAGGGCCGCACCCGGCCGTCATCTTCTTCAATGGCTTCGACAGCATCAAAGAGATGCACTACGCCTTTTACGCTGAGGACGCTGCCAAAAGGGGCGTCGCGGTTCTTTTCATAGATCAGGAAGGTACCGGCGAGGCGATGCGCCTGCACCAAATTCACAAGCAGGTGAACTCGGAAAAAGTCGCAGGCCTGTGGTTCGATTATCTGGCCGCACGTCCGGAGATCGACGGCAACCGGATCGGCGTCGCGGGGATCAGCAACGGTGGATATGACGCTCCGCGTGCGGCGGCGTTTGAGAAACGCCTTAAATGCGTTGCGTGCGTGGGCGCTTTCTACAATGCCGACGATTATATGGGTCGCTTTGACGGTGGCGAGATGTCGGTAACGGCGGGCCTGTCGGATCTCGACGACCATATGAAGGTGGTGACCGGCAAAACGGACCTGGAGGCGGCCTGGCGCGCCTTTGCCGAACGCGATCTCAACGGCGTCGTGGACAAGATAAAGGTGCCGCTGCTCGTCGTGCATGGCGAGAACGACCGGCAAGTGCCGCTTTGGCACGCCGACCGGACGGTTGCCGAGGCGGTGAACAGTCCGGCTGTCGAATACAAGATTTTCACCGTGTCAGAAGGCAGCACCGAGCATTGCGGTGTCGACAATATGATCATGCATTCGCAATATGTTTTCGACTGGGTGGCGGGCGTTTTGGGCGGCAGCACCAAGGCTGGATAATCCATCCGTAAATCGCGCTCAGGAGTTATCCATGACCGTCCTTGCGTCTGTTGAGGCGGGCGTCGCCCGTCTTGCCATCGCCAATCCGCCCGCAAACGCGCTTTCCATCTCCAATGGGACAGCCGCTGCATTGGTTGATGCGGTAATAGCGGCTTCCGCCGACCCTGATGTTGCGTTTATCACGATTGAGGGCGCCGCCGGGCGCTTTTGCGCCGGTGCGGACATCGCCGACTTCGACTTGCCGGTTGAGCGCATGGCGGAGGCCCGCCGACTCTATGAGACGGTGAACGGCGCGAGCAAGCCTGTCATCGCATTGATCACGGGGGAAGCTCTGGGCGGCGGGCTGGAACTGGCGCTGGCCTGCCACGCGCGTATCTGCGTAAGCAATGCGCGGCTTGGCCTGCCGGAGATTACGCTTGGCCTTCTCCCCGGCGGGGGCGGCACGCAACGGTTGCCGCGCCTCATCGGTGCCGGGCGTGCCCTTGACATGATGTTGAGCGGGAAATTCATCTCCGGCCGTGATGCAGGAGATATCGGCCTCGTGGACCGGGTTGTTGACAGCGCGGAGGATCTTCAGCGGGCTGCCCACGCCCTCCATTCCGCGGGTGTTCCGGTTCGTCCGAAGCGGGAGAGGGCTGTCGGAGAAGAGATCGCGCGGATTTGCGATGCGCATGCGCGCCTATTGTCGCGGAGCGGTGCGGCCCGCGACATCGCGACTTGTGTGGAAACGGCTGTCCGTCTGCCGATCGCGGAGGGCCTGAAGGTCGAAGCCAATCTGTTCGATCGATTGATGCTGTCCCTCGAATCCCGAGCCCTGCGCTATGCCTTCTTCTCCGAGCGTTCCGTCGCGCGGATACCGGGGCTGGAGGACGTAGCGCCCCGAGAGGTCGGCACGGTCGGCATCGTGGGCGCGGGCACCATGGGCGCCGGTATCGCCCTGGCAGCCCTCAATGCCGGATATTCAGTGGCCCTTGCTGACAACGACCCGAAGACATGTAAGCGCGCACGAGCTCACATCGAAGGCTTGATCGACAGGGATGTCGAGAAGGGGCGGCTGAAACAGGAGGAAGCGTCCTCCCGCAAGGCACGTCTGGTGTTCGGCGAAAGTCTTGAAGTGGTCGCCGAAGCCGATCTCGTTATCGAGGCGGTGTTCGAGGATATGGCGGTCAAGAAGGAAGTGCTTGCGAGACTGGAGGCGACGGTCAAGTCCGACTGCATCATTGCCAGCAACACCTCGACGCTTGATCTGGACGAACTCGCCACCGCCGTTCGCGAACCTGAGCGCGTTATCGGCCTTCATTTCTTTAGCCCTGCGCACATCATGCGCCTTCTGGAGGTGATACGCGGCAGGGCGACACACCCGGATTGCGTCGCCACCGCGCTGAGCTTCGCGAAAAAGCTGGGCAAGGTTCCCGTCGTGTCGGGCGTATGCGACGGCTTTATCGGAAACCGCATGTTTGAGGAGATGCTGCGCCAGGCCTATTTCCTCCTTGAGGAAGGCGCCTACCCGGAACAGGTCGATGCCGCGCTGGAACGCTTTGGCATGGCCATGGGACCGCTCCGCGTGATGGACCTTGCGGGGCAGGACATCGGCTACAAGATCCGTCAGCGCCGCATGACCGAGCACCCCGACAGGCCCTATTCCCGCATACCCGACATCATCACCGAGCAAGGCCGCCTTGGCCAGAAGACCGGCGCGGGATTCTATGATTATCGCGGTGGCGGCAAGGCCGTGGTCTCGCAGGATGTGAACGAGGTCATCATGCAGTTTTCCAGGGAAGCCGGCATTGAACGGCGTGCCATCGGCGACGAGGAGATCGTCGATCGCTGCATTTTGGCGCTGGTGAACGAAGGCGCGAAAATCGTGGAGGAAGGAATCGCCGCGCGTCCACTCGATGTCGATATGGTCTGGCTGAACGGCTATGGCTTCCCGCGTGAGCGTGGCGGCCCGATGTTCCATGTCGATCAGCTCGGTCTTTCCAGCATCCTCGCCCGAATCCGCGAATTTGAAGCAGGCCGTCATGGCTGGGCATGGGCGCCAGCGCCCCTGCTGGAGCGGCTTGCTGAAATGGGCGAGAGCTTGGCGTCCCTCAATGGATCGCGGGGGGACGGGGCATGAGTTATCTTGCCGACTTGAGGCGGGAGATAGACTTCCTCGTTTTCGATTGGCTGGGTGAGGATGATCGGGAAACCGGCAGCGCCGTGCTCGATCTGTCGGAGCGTCTGGCGGGAGACGTGTTCGCGCCGCATTACCGGATGGGAGACACGCAGGAACCACAGCTGATCGACGGCCGCGTGCGTGTGCTGGAAGAGTCAAAGCGAGCGATCGCATCCTATGCCGAGCTGGGGTTGTTCGGCGCCAGCTTTGCGCCCGCCATCGGCGGCATGGGGTTGTCGCAGACGATGAGCTCGGCCTCCTATCTCTTGTTTGGTGCCGCCAATCTATCGACTGCGGCCTACATCATGCTGACTGCGGCGAATGCTCGGGTTCTGGCTGCGTTCGGCATGCCGGAGCAGGTGGAATTCTTCGCACGGCCGGAAATTGAAGGGCGCTGGCTTGGCACCATGTGCCTTTCCGAACCCAATGCGGGTTCGAGTCTGGCCGACATCACGACCCAGGCCGTACCGGAAGGCGAGGATGCGTTGGGTTGCCGCTATCGTCTGTTCGGCCACAAGATGTGGATTTCCGGCGGCGAGCAGGACGCCAGCGAGAATATTGTTCACCTGGTACTGGCAAAGGCTGTCGGGCCGGAGGGTGTGGTAAAGCCCGGGACTGCGGGCATTTCCCTGTTCGTGGTGCCTCGTATTCTCCCGGACGGAACAGAAAATGACGTTATCGTCGCCGGGCTCAACCACAAATTGGGCTACCGCGGCATTCCCAACTGCGCTTTGAATTTCGGAGAGGGCGCGGTGGAACCGCATGGCTCGGCCGGCGCGGTTGGCTGGCGTATCGGCGCGGAAGGCGACGGGTTGCGCCAGATGTTCCAGATGATGAATGAGGCGCGCATTGGTGTCAGCCTGGGAGCGGCGGCGGTTGGCTACCGCGCCTTCCGCCAGTCTCTCACTTATGCGGGCGACCGGGTGCAAGGCAAAGGCGCTGAGGGCGGCCAGAATTCCGGCAATGTAGCGATCATTGATCATCCAGACGTGCAGCGGATGCTGACGCAGCAGAAATATTATACAGAGGGCGCGCTGGCGCTCACCCTCTATGCCGCGCGCCTCGCCGACCAGGGTGAAGAGCACCTGCTTGGCCTGCTCACCCCCATCGTGAAGAGTTGGAGTTCCGTCTGGACGTTGAGGGCCAATGATCTCGCGATCCAGATTCATGGCGGCTATGGCTATACGCGGGATTTCGACGTCGAGCTTCTCTGGCGGGACAATCGCTTAAATCCTATTCACGAGGGCACGAACGGCATACAGGCGATTGACCTGCTCGACCGCAAGCTATTGCGCGGGAACGGCGTCGCGCTGACTGCACTCAAGTCCCGGATCGCAGAGACGGCCGCGCGGGCTGCGGCTTATGGGGAGATCGCTTCCCTTGCCCCGCTTCTGCTCGAGGCGTGGTCGCGGATCGAGGCAATAATCGAAGATGCACGGGGGCTTGAGCGGAGGCGGATGTTGTTCAACGCCAGTCCGTTTCTCGATGCGATGGGCCATGTTGTCGTCGCCTGGCTGCTGCTGGATCAGCTTCTGGCCGGTGGTGGACAGGACAGCGCCTATCTCCGGGGCAAGAGGCGCGCATGCGCGCTTTTCTTCATAACTGAACTCCCGCTGATCGAAGCCTGGCTCGCACCGTTGCGAGGCGTCTGCGCGGTTGCGCTGACCGCTGCGGCAGATGAATATTGAAGGAAAAGATATGAACGAAGTTTTTATGGTTTCCGCCGTCAGGACGGCCATCGGCACGTTCGGCGGATCGCTCCGCGGCGCGACCCCGTGCGAGCTTGGCGCACTGGTGGTCAGGGAGGCTGTCGGGAGGGCCGACGTTGCTCCGGACAGCATCGGCCATGTGGTGTTCGGCCAGGTCATCCAGACGGCACCGGAAGACAATTATCTGGCACGCGTTGCGGGCGTAAACGGCGGGCTGCCGCATCAAATACCGGCTTTGACCGTCAACCGTCTGTGCGGGTCGGGACTGCAGGCAATCGTCTCCGCCGCTCAGTCAATCCTGCTGGGTGATTGCGACATTGCCGTGGCTGGCGGGGCGGAAGTGATGAGCCGCGCTCCCTTCCACGCCCCCGATATGCGCTGGGGCCGCAAAATGGGTAATTCCACGCTGGTCGATACTCTGGAGGGCAGTCTGCGCGATCCCTTTGGCCGCATGCCGATGGGCGTCACTGCGGAAAACCTCGCCGCCCGCCACAAGATTTCCCGCGAAGATCAGGACGCATTGGCTCACGAGAGCCAGCGCCGCGCAGCCCTGGCCCTGACGGCGGGCCACTTCAGAGAACAGATCGTTCCTGTTGAGGTAAGGGGGCGGCGCGGAATCGAGCAGTTCGTCACCGACGAGCATATCCGGGGGGAGACAACGCTGGAAGATCTCGCACGCCTGAAACCCATCTTCAAGACCGAGGACGGCACCGTAACGGCAGGCAATGCGTCGGGCATCAATGACGGTGCCGCCGCAGTTGTCCTTGCCAGTGCCGCTGCGGTCACAACACACGGATTGAAGCCCCTTGCGCGCCTTGTGAGCTATGGTCATGCGGGCGTCGATCCGGCTTATATGGGAATAGGGCCCGTTCCCTCGACCAAATCGGCGGTCGCGAAGGCTGCGGTGTCGATCGATGAGCTTGACGTCATCGAGGCCAACGAAGCCTTCGCTGCCCAGGCAATCGCCGTCAGCAGGGAGCTTGGCTTCGATCCTGCCAGGGTCAATCCCAATGGCAGCGGCATTTCATTGGGACATCCTGTGGGCGCGACGGGCGTCATCATCACGACCAAGCTTGTGCACGAACTGCAACGGACCGGCGGCAGGCTTGGGCTTGCCACCATGTGTATAGGCGGAGGGCAAGGCATCTCCGTCATTTGGGAAAGATGCTGAAGGATAATGGAATGACAATGGATTTCAAAAACCGGGTTGCCATCGTCACAGGGGCAGGGGGCGGCTTGGGCCGCGCCCATGCTCTGTTGCTGGCGGAGCGAGGCGCAAAAGTCGTCGTCAATGACCTGGGCGGGGCGCGCACGGGCGATGGCCACTCGATTGCGGCTGCGGCCGCTGTTGTGGAAGAAATTCGCGCCAAGGGAGGCGAGGCGATCGCCAATGCCGCCAGCGTGACCGATTACGCCCAAGTCGAAGAGATGGTGGCCGAAGCGATGGCAGCCTGGGGGCGGGTCGACATTCTGATCAACAATGCCGGCATCCTGCGGGACCGCACCTTTGCCAACATGACGCTCGAAGACTTCCGGGCGGTCGTCGATGTCCATTTCTGGGGCTCGGTGCATTGCACCAAGGCCGTCTGGGAGCAGATGCGTAACCAGAATTACGGGCGCATTGTCATGACGACCTCATCGTCCGGCCTCTACGGCAATTTTGGACAATCGGCCTATGGAGCGGCCAAGATGGCGGTTGTAGGTCTGATGAACACGCTGCATCTTGAAGGGCAGAAATATGATATCCGTGTCAACTGTGTAGCCCCGTCAGCGGCGACCCGCATGACCGAGGATATTTTCTCGCAGGAAGTGATGGAGATGCTAACGCCGGATGTCGTCTCTCCAGGTGTTCTCGCGCTGGTGAGCGAAGACGCGCCGAGCCGTATGATCATGTGCGCAGGGGCCGGTTCGTTCGAGTCTGCCTATGTCACGTTGACCGAAGGTTATTTCGCCGGAACCGGCCATGCCGCGCCGGAGCGGGTGCTTGAGAATATCGATCGGATCATGGATCGGACGGGCGAGCAGGTTCCGCAAACCGGCGCGTTGCAGTCAGAGCACGAATACAACATGCTGGAACGCTCGCTTGCGAGAACCTGACAAAAATAACGGAGAGGATCAATGCTGGAGGTTGAGGCATATCCCCCGGTCGGGGTGATGCAATCATGGCCGCTGACCGTGGACAGGTTTATCGACCATGCGGCCCGGTGGCATGCGGATGTTCCAATAGCCTCGCGGAATCATGAGGGTGCTATCACCCACATGAGTTGGGAAGGCGTCCGCAGGGATGCGTCCCGCCTCAGCCATGCTCTTGCCGCGCACGGGATCATGCCGGGTGATCGCATAGGCACGCTTGCCATGAATGGCGTGCGGCATGTGGCCGCCTGGTTCGGCATCATGGGCATGGGTGCGATCTGTCATACCCTCAACCCCCGGTTCTCGGATGAGCAACTGAGCTACATCATCAACCATGCCGCCGACCGGCTGATATTCATCGACCGCCAGTTTCTTCCGCTTGTTGACAGGTTGCGGTCCCAATGTCCGGTGATCGAGCGGGTTGTGGTACTGGATGGCGATGGCGGAGGAGGCTGGGAACGGTTTCTGAACGGTCATGGCGAGGATTATCCATGGGGCCGGTTCGACGAGAATAGCGGGTCGGGCCTGTGCTATACATCGGGCACCACCGGCGCGCCCAAGGGCGTCCTCTATACCCATCGATCCAACTATCTCCACACGATGATGATCCTTCAGCCGGACTCGTTCAACCTGGGGGCAGGCGATATCGTCATGCCTGTTGTTCCTATGTTCCACGCGAACGGCTGGGGCCTGATCTTCGCGGCTGCGGCCGTCGGGGCCAAGCTGGTCCTTCCGGGTTCGCGGCTTGACGGAGCCTCTCTGCACGATCTCATTGAGCGGGAGGGCGTGACGGTTACGGCCGGAGTGCCGACTGTGTGGCTCTCGCTCCTCGCCTATCTCAAGGATACGGGCAAGCGGCCGGGCAAGCTGAAACGCGTGTTTGTTGGCGGCGCCGCATGTTCGGAAGCGATCATTCGCGCATTCGATCAATATTGCGTTGAGGTGCAGCACGTCTGGGGTATGACGGAACTCTCTCCGGTAGGGACATCCGGCAGGCCAACGCCGGAGGTCCAGGCGCTGTCTCATGATGAACAGATCCCTTATCGCCTGGCCCAGGGGCGTTCGATGATTGGCGTGGATCTCCGCATCGTCGATGAACAGGGCAAGGAACTGCCGCGTGACGGCAAGAGCGTCGGTGCCATCCAGATTCGCGGACATTCGGTTGTTGGGCGTTATTACCGATCGGATGCACCAGCGCTCGATGCTGACGGCTTCTTCGACACGGGCGACGTCGGAACGATCGACGCGCACGGCTATATGCGCATCACCGACCGGGCGAAGGATGTCATCAAGTCTGGAGGGGAATGGATCAGTTCGGTGGACATCGAGATCAATGCGATGAACCATCCGGGGGTCGAACTCGCCGCAGCCATAGGGGTGCTGCATCCGAAATGGAATGAGCGGCCGCTGCTGTTGCTAAAGCGAAGCGTAAACTCCGATGTCACCGAAGAAGAGATCCGTGAGCTGCTGTCGAACAGGCTTGCGCGCTGGGCGGTGCCCGATGCGATACTTTTCGTTGACGATATTCCGCTCGGCGCGACCGGAAAGATCGACAAGAAGCCGCTGCGCGCGCGCTATCGCGACTATTATGGGAAGCAGGGCGAATGACTAGGCTGACGGAGTTGTTCGATCTTCATGGCCGGGTCGTGGTGATTACCGGCGGATCGCGAGGCCTGGGGCTGCAGATCGCGGAGGCGCTGGGCGAATTCGGCGCAAAACTCATGTTGGTGTCACGCAAGCAGAAGGATCTGGACGGGGCCGCCCAGATGCTGGCGGACAGAGGTATCCGCGCGGAAACGGTTGCCGCTGACCTGGGCAACGATCCCGCCGCAGCCGATCTGATATGTTCAGCCACGCATGACAGGCTTGGGCCGATCGATATACTTGTCAACAATGCCGGCGCCACCTGGGGAACCCCGGCGGAAGACCATCCGATGGATGCATGGGACAAGGTTATCAATCTCAACCTCACCGCGCTGTTCCGTCTCACCCGGCGAGCGGCGAGAGAAGACATGCTGCCGCGGCGGAAAGGGGCGATCCTGAATATCGCTTCGATTGAAGGGTTGGCGGCTCATCATCCGGATTTACCTGGAACCGCTGCTTATAATGCCAGCAAGGGCGGCGTGATCAATCTTACGCGTGCTCTGGCTGCCGAATGGGCTGACCGGGGCGTCCGGGTAAATGCGCTCGCGCCAGGGCATTTCTCGTCCAAGATGACAGCAGGATTGATGGAGACATCCGGGGAAAGGCTGCTCGACCTTATCCCCATGAAGAAGTTTGGCGGACCAGACGATCTGAAGGGCGCGGCTTTGCTGATGGTGTCCGATGCCGGCGGGCATATTACTGGCCAGACTCTGGCTATCGACGGCGGGGCCACTATCATTTGAGAATGTAAGCCCGTTGGCGGGGTGTGGTAACCGCATTGCGGTGCAGCTTGATCAGCATGAACGGCGACTCCTCAACCAGGCCATGCCTCGTTCTACACCAGCTCCTTCCCGCCAACCTCCCGAAATACAACACGTAGGCAGGGACAGCGGGATAGGGCGCGCGAGGATGCCCCCTTTATGACGTCGCCGACCCTCTACCCCGCCTTGCCTTCTTCCGGCAACTTGGCTCTAATGACTTCAGCGGCTTCGGCAAGATCAAGCACGACAGCTTTCTCAACCATGTCCGGATCCCTTTTGCGCAAACCTTCTATGATCTCATAATGGTGTTCGAAGGAGGAGACGCTGCCCTGGCTGTCATACATTATCTGGAGGATTGGGCCGCTTCGTACCCAAATGTTTTCTACTATTGCGAGTGCATAGGGCATGTCCGCAGCGTCATAGATCGTAAAGTGCATCTGCTGATTGTAGTTCAGAACCTGCCGCCAGCTTTTGGATTGCGCCATTCGGTCCTGCAGCCATTCGACTTTATCTATTTGAGCCTCTGAAATCCGGGGGACGGCTTCTCGTGCCAGCATGACTTCCAGTTGCAGACGTATCTGCAGGATTTCTTCAAATTCTTTCGGGGTCGGGTAAGGAACGATGAATGCGCTTTTCATGGAACTTTTGAGCGCACCGTCAGACTCCAGACGTTTCAATGCTTCCCTTACCGGCATGGTGCTAATGCCGAGGGAGGAGGCAATGGACCGGCTGCTGATCCGGGATCCAGGAAGGATGGCTCCCGAAATCAGTGCGCGTCTGAGCGTCATATAGACCTGCCGTTCGATAGGCTCCTTGCCATCAAATGACAGGGCCTGAATATCGGGAGCCGGTATGGGTGCGCGGCCCGGGGGGCGCTTGATCTTTGCTGTTTTTATCATGATCTCAGAAGGCATATCATGACCCGCCAGTCAAGGCATGCTCTTCCTGATGATGCAGTAAAAGTGCCACAAATTAGTATGCCTGCGGTGCAACACGCAGCTTTTTTGTACGACCTGAGGATCGGTGCTTCAATATTTTGAGATTTCAGTTTTTGCAGCCGCTTCTTGTGGTCATACTGGTTGCCTCTCGCCTAACGGTACTATCGCTCGTTCTCGGCCTCTCTCCGCGCAAGTTGCAGGGCCTTGCACCACTCCAATTTAAGATGTTCTTTTAGCCCCTCTCGTACATCATGGGGAAGAACCGCGGGACTGGCGCCTGCGCACTTCATGACGAAGCCCGTCTCCGTGGGTTTCCATTGATAGAAGACCGTCTTTTTCAAGGAGCCATCGGGGAAATAACTGACCCCGGCAAATTTGACCGGATAGTTGTCGTCCATTGCTTCATGAGTATCGATGCTTTCCGGCGGGACGACGTTCAACGCTCCATGGTGCATGATGGAACCCCATGGCTCTACGACTAACTTGTCCCCAGCCTTGTATTGCCCGAAATCCTTGTCGATCGTCGACCAGACAAAATGTTCAGGGTGCATGTACCAGTTGAATTCGTCCAGTTCGATCTTTCGCATCACCCATGGCAGGAAATAGTCAACGCTGAGGCCACTGACCTCGAAATAACTGGGCGGTGCGGAAAAGCGGCCATCCGCCTGTTTTAGAAGATCTGCCCAGCGTTCTTCCGATTCCTCGATCATTGGCCGCAATATCTCGAACATCCGTTCCCAGCCGATCGCTTCGCGCAACAGGCGCAGGGCCCGGGTCGCAGCTTTCAGTTCCAGGGCATCGACGATCTCACCCGTCATCAGTTCGTCGTTGAACTTGATACTGAAAGGGCGGGCAAGTATCGAACGCAGATCTTCGGTCATGAGGGGTTTCCCCGATTTGAGTTAAGAATATTACGCTGTAACCTGACCAGGCATTTCCGGCTGTTTCAGCCTCGCGGCATATTCGCGATTGGCCTGCCAATAGAAAAAGGCGCCTACAATTTGCATTGCCGATACGATCGACAGGGCCCAGGCAATGGCTCGTGGCCCAAAGCCGGGAGTCAATAGATCGCTTATCGCCCCGGCCAGCAGCGGCCCCGCCGTCGCGCCGAGCAGGCTGGCGCTCAGCGTAATCAATGCGGAAGCGGTGGCACGCATATTGGGGGCAGCGATTGTCTGCGCCATGGCGACCGTTGGTACGGTCGCGACAAGATAGAAGAAGGCTGCGACGCCGCCGCATGCGGCGCTTACTTGTGCATAAGGGGAGAGCCAGCCTAGCGATGCGCATATGCCCGATATGAACAGCGCCACGGCCACTGGAAACAGGGCGTGCGCGGGCCATTTCTTCATACCGAGATCGAATATCGCGCCACCCGCGAGCAAGCCGACGGATCCGCCAAAGCCATTGGCGATCGCGATGAAGGAACCCGCCTCCAATGCCGTCCAGCCGTGCACGCGCATGAAGAAAGCGCCGACAAAGGTGGTGAGCGCAAAGCCGAACATTGAGACGATCGCCTGACCGATGAAAAGATACCGGAAGACCGGGTCTTTCCATAACGTCCTGATAGCCGGCAGCAAGTCTGCGGCGTTGCTGTGCGCCGGCCCTTCGCCCTGAACGCCAAGGTTAGATTTCGTGGAGGGCACGAAGAGCAAAATAAGTGGAAGCATCAGCAGACCGACCGGCCCGAGGACGAGAAAGGCGGCACGCCAGCCATGACTATCGGTCAGCCATCCCCCGAAAATCGATCCCAAGGCGACACCGATGGGGAGGCCCACGGCGAAAACCGCAAGCGCGCGCCCACGGCTTGATGGCGGAAGACGCAGACTTATTAGGGAATGGCTAGCCGGGTGCAGTCCGGCCTCACCGATGGCCACGCCGACGCGCATGATGACCAGTGTCCAGAAATTATGGGCAAAGCCGCCAAGCGTGGTCATGATCGACCAGACGCCGGTGGACACGGCGATGACGATCTTGTGATTTCCCCTGTCGATGAACCGGGAAAGCGGGAGCGCGAGCAGCGAATAGACAAGCGCGAAAGCAAAACCGCTCAACAATCCGATTTCGACATCTGTCAGTTGGAGATCTTTTTTCACCGGTTGCGCCAAAATGGCCATCAGCGCCCGGTCCATATAATTGATGGTGTTGAGAATGGAGAGGACCAGTACGAAACTGGCCGTTTTGCCGATGGAAGAATTTATGCCCGTACGAACCTGCTTCATTCCTGGAAACACCTGATGATATGATTTGCCCGGAGGGTTTGCCTCCGGGAATGAGTTTGTCAGAATTTAGTTTCCAGCGTCATGCCATATACCCTGGGCTCGGCGGGGGCGTAACTGTCCCCTCCAGCCTGGGCCGTGAGCGCGGTCGTGTAGAGCTGGTCTGTCAGGTTGCGAACCCACACGCCAAGCTTAAGATTCTCGTTGAAGTGGAAGTCGGCCCGCGCATTGATGAGCGAGTAGGAACTCTGGCGCAGATAATTGTCCGGTTCCGGGTAATAGCCGTCATTATAGCTGTAGGTGATATTGAACTCCAATTGCTTTTCGCCGCGAACCGGTACGATATAGTTCAAACCTGCTGTCGCCGTGATGCGAGGGAGCCTGGGAATTTCGTTGCCCGAAACGTCGCCGACCACGATCTGGTTTCCGCCGGTCGGCACGCCGTTCACATCGATTCTCGGCGTCGCAATATTGGCGCCAGGAAAGGATTTGAACGTGCCTTTGGCCCAGGCAAGATTGCCCGAAAGGGTAAGACCATCTGTTACCACCAGTTCCGCATCGGCATCGAGACCATAGATTTCGGCCTTGGCCGCATTGCGTAGCCCGCCGACACCATTGACGAACTGTTGCAGCTGAATGTCCTTGAAGTCGTAATAATATGCGGCGAGGTTCAGGCGAAGGCGCCGGTCTAACAGGCTGGATTTGATGCCCGCTTCAAAGGCATCGAGCACCTCTGGCTTGACGGGGACCAATTGCAGAAATCCCGCGTTGAACGCGCCGCTCTTGAAGCCGCGATTATAGCTTGCATAAACCAACGCGTCCGGCCCGATGTCCTGATCCAGCGCCAGCCGCCAGCTCAGCTTGTTGAACCTGGCCATTTGCCTGGTGATCGGCGGGGCGAAAGAGAAGCGGCCCTCCAGAGTACGGCGTTCCCATGTATGGCGCAGGCCGGCGGTCAGGCGACCGCCTTCCCACAATTCCTGGGTCGCCTGTCCATAAACGGCGTAGGATTGCGCCTTCTGTATGCCGTTGACCTGAAATTGGAGCGGTCGGCTGTTGCCGATCAGGGCCAGATTCTGATTGCCCTTATACCAGAAGCCATAGAGACCGAAGGTCCACTGAAGGCTGCGACCCGATGGGCTGGAGATCTGAAATTCCTGACTGAACTGCTGCTCGCGGTTGTCGGCGGAGCCGGCTGCGCTTGGCTGGCCGTCGAGGTTATTGTCCGCAAGCAAAAAATATTTGCTCTTCCGCCAAGCGCTGATGCTCATCAGATTGGCGAAACCGGCGTCATGGTCAATCGTCAGCGACAAGCCGCTGGCCCTGCCCTTGAGACCTACGTCATAGGCGCTGGTATTGTCATAGTCTCCGCCGCTGGCGGGAAACACATAGCCTCCCACTCCGACCGCCCCGTCAAGATAGCGATAGGTGGTGCCAATGGAGCTGTCGCGGAAGGAATAATCGCCGCTCAGCGTCACCTTGGTAAGCTCACCGAGTCGCGCCACTATCTTCGATCGAGCAGAGAATTTGTCCTCTAGATTGACATCCTCACCCGTGGTCAGATTGGTGCCCCAGCCTTCGCCCTGGTTCTGATAATTGATCGCGATGTCCATGCCGACATTGTCCGAAAGCGGCACGCCGACATAGCCCGCGGCCGTCACGGTGTCGTAATTGTCATAGCCAAGGCGAACCATCATGCTGGCCTGCTTGGGCGGATCCTTGGTGATGACCTGGATCAGGCCGCCCGTTGCGTTGCGGCCGAACAGCGTACCCTGTGGACCTTTCAGCACTTCAACGCGCTCGATGTTAGTAAGGTCGGTTACGCCCGACAACTTCGTCGCGATGTAGACGCCGTCTACATAGACCGCGACCGAGTTTTCCTGGCCGGGACCGTTGCCGGAGGAACCGATACCGCGCAGATAGGGATAGCCGAAGCCGACACCGCGCGTATAGACAAGGCCCGGCGTGATCAGGGGCAGGTCAGCAGTCGATACGACGCCCGATTGCACTAGCTGCTCTTCCGAAACGGCGAGCACTGAAATGGGAACCTTCTGAAGGTTTTCCGATTTGCGCTGGGCCGTGACCACGATGTCCTTGATAGCCAAAGTATCGCTTGCCGGCGCTTCCTGGGCCATTGCCATGGTGCCAGACAGGGTTGTGGAAATCATGATCGCAGAAAGCTCTATAACAAATTTCATCTAAATGCCCCCTTCGCTATGGAATCGTCCACCTCATCGACTACTGGACTAAAATGTCACTGTATTTATTAGGTTATTTGCGAAGTTCTCTTGCAACAGCGTCTTTTTAAATGACCTGATGCCCCGTCAAAATCTCTGGCTGGACTCCGATTTTCTTCTGGTACGTCCAAGGTCTGATTTCATGAGATCGCAGAACCTCACACGTTCCAACAAATGTGTCAATCGATAAAAATGTTCCTCGAAAGGCCGCTTATCGACGAGAAAAATTTGGAAAAATACCGATTGTGGTGATATGGAATCTTCAGGACATTGGGGCACTGTTTTGCGGCGAACGTCGCGCCTCTATAATTCATGCATAGTTTCGATAGCTTATGGACCATCGGGTGGATGGGGCGACCAGATTCTAAGATAAATACTGTTCTAGGATCGCAAAAATATCGGCTGTGATCCTGCTGCGGGGGAGGCGGCGGGCTAGTTCTGAAAATATGCCAAGCCCTGCCCGGACGATGTGGGACCCCGCCTACACCAAATGGGTGTAGATCACGACCAGCGCGAATAGGGCAATCAGTCCGCTTTGCAGGGCTATCGCCATGTAACAGCGGCCTGCGCTGCGGAAGCATTGACGAAAGTCGGACCTCACGCCCACGCCAGCCATCGCCATTAGGAAAAGAAAGGACGAGATCTGAATGGCCCCGTTGCTCAATCGTGGCGGAATTTCCATGACGGACGATGCCGCGGAAAACAACAGGAAGAGCAGGATGAAGCCGGGAAGGGCTGTCGCTGCGCCTTCTTTTACGGCCTCCCTTCGCCGTGCGGAGGTAAGGCGCAGGAAAAGCGTCATACCGATGAGCACTACCGGCAGCATAGCGACGCGGATCATCTTTGTAAGGACGGCCACCCTGGTGGCGGCGCTGGATATAGTGGCTCCAGCGGCCACGACCTGCGCCATGTCATGGATGGTGGCGCCCAGGAACAGGCCCGCAATTCTATCGCCGAAGCCGAGGAGATGGATCAGGAGAGGAAGAACCAGCATTGCCGCCGATCCGAACGGCGTCACGCCGGCGATGATCACGCTTACCTGCCGTTCCCGTTCGGCGCCTGCCGGCAGGATCGAACCGATCGCTGCGGCGGCCGATGCGCCGCAGATGCCGACCGCGCCGGAACTGAGCAGAGCTTCCTCACACGACAGGCCTGCTGCCCGTGCGATCCAGAATCCTGCGATCAGGCTGGTAAGCATCGCGCCGATGCCCAACAACAGCGGCGCTGGCCCAAGGGCGACCAAGCCACCGAACGGCAGCGTTAGCCCCAGCAACGCCACACCGCCGCGCAGAGCGTGTTGCGAAATCGACCCGGCGGTGGCGATGATCCGTAAATTGAGGCGTGATCGCAGCGCCATGCCGAGGACAGGTGCAATCAAGACTGGCGGCAGCACCGGCGTGGCGCTGGCCGCCAGTGGCGAGCGATGCGAGCGCCAGCGTTAAGGTAATGCCTGCGCCCAAGTCGGTGCGAGCGGTCATCGCGGGTTTTTGCGGTGGACGACGATGCGATCGTGCAGGCGCTTTACCCTGTTGCTTGCCGTTTGTTGATGAAGAAATGGAAGTAACCCATGAATGAAGCAGGCCAGCGCGGCGGATGCCAATGTCCAACTGAAACCAAACGTGCTGCGCATATGATCGAAATAGCTCTCATAGACCGACGCTGGATGATCGAGAAAGATTTTCCGAAACATTTTTGGCTTCCCCATTGAATGGGGAGCATATAGCTGAGGTTTCCGCGAATTTATTACCTAAACTTCTTTTATTTCCTAATATTATAGAATGAGTTTCCAATATATGGCTAAAGAGAAGAATTTTGTTCTGGACGCGCATGACAGGCGGATACTGAAGGAATTGCAGCAGGACGCATCAATTTCAATATCCGAACTTGCCGAGCGCGTTGGCCTTTCCGCGACGCCCTGCTGGACTCGCGTCCGCCGGATGCAGGATGCCGGAGTCATTCTGCGCCGTGTGGCTCTCGTCGACCGGCATAAGATCGGTCTGGGGGTCACTGTGTATGTCGCCATCCGATGCGGCCAGCATGATTCGAAATGGCTGGAACGTTTCGCCGAGCATTGCTCATCAATGCCGGAGGTGGTTGAATTTTATCGTTTAAGCGGCCAGGTTGACTATCTTCTCAAGGTTGTGGCGCAGGACATTGAGGATTATGACAGGATCTACAAGAACATCATAAAGATACCGTCCATTTCGGACATCAGCTCCTCGTTCGCGATGGAGCAGATTAAATATACGACGGAACTGCCGACGCAATTATTGTAGGTCAGGCTGCTGCCGGGGCAGACCAGCGGAGCAGGACGCTCCTGCCCCGAACCGCCAATGCCTCGATGCTCTCGCCCGGCCTGACATGAAGAAATTCGCCAGCGTTCATCATGAGGTTGATGTCTCCCGAAGTGACGGATGCCGCGCCCGATTCAAGCCAATACACGTCTTCGCGGTCATGGGCTGCAATCTCGAGCGAGGCGCTTTCCTCCATGATCGTGTGGCTGACCTCCATATGTGGTGTATCGAACATTTTCCGGTGGATTATTGTGCCGGAAGCGCGCGCGCCGGCAAAGGGGCTGGACGCCACATCCTCAAGGGAACGGAACTGCGGTTGCGGTTTTCCCGCCGGATCCCCGTCCCACTTTCCGACCTCTTCGGGCGGAAGGCGATGGCTCCACCCGTCCGTGCGGGCAGGTCCGAAGGCGCAGATGGAGCTATAATTGTCTGCTGTCGAAACGCGGTACGTCGCCGCACCGGCGGGCCGCCACATGAACATGCCCGTGCCCGCTTCCACCGTTTCTCCATCGTTGACGGCACGGACGGAACCGCGAATATTGTAGCAATATTCATGCTTGTTATAGGCGTATGGGATGGCGATATCGAGCTCGCGGCTCGACTGGTTATATCCCACATCGATGGTGGACGGGCCGCCATCGGGATAGGAGAGAATCCTGCGGTGAACCTGGCTTCCATCCTTATGTTCCATCGCATTGGGATTGACGGTAGGCTCCACGTCATCGGGCCGGATAATCTTCATCTCAAACCTTCCTGTCGACTGCGATATTCGGAGGAGGGGCTATGCCCCGCGCGCCAGCGTGTAGCGATTGAGGGCGGCGCTGACGCCGAGATTCTCCCGGAAAGTTTCATATTCATAGTCTTCCCGGAATAGTCCGCGTTTCCGCAGGATCGGCAGCACCATGTCGAGGAAGTCATCGACCTTACCCACGGAACTGCCCACCATGAAGCCCGCGACCGCACCCTGCCGGAACCAGCGCTCGCACGCGTCCGCGACCTTCTCGGCGCTGCCGATGAAATCGGTGCGGGGGATGGCGAACCGCTTTGCGGTCTGGCGCAGGGTGAGCTTTTCTTCCCTGGCGATGCGTTTGATATAGTCGCTCAGGCTGCTGTAGGAATGGTTGCCGACATCGCCAATGTCCGGGAATGGCGCGTCCGGATCATATTGAGTGAAGTCGTACGAACTGAAGAAGAAGCCCAGCCATTTGACAGCTTCTTCATAGCTCACAAATTCGCATGCTTCCTGATATTTCCGTTCCGCTTCCTCGTCGGTTTCGGCGACGATCGCGTCCATGGCGGCCATGAATACGATCTTGTCCGGATCCCGGCCATAGGCCGCCGCCCGTTGCCGCACATCATCATAATATTCCTTGGCGGCCTCAATCGTCTTGGGAATACCAAAGATCGCGTCCCCGGTCATCGCTGCCAGATCGCGCCCGCCACCGGATGCCCCGGCCTGGAACAGCACGGGATGGCCCTGGCGCGACCGGGCGATGTTCAAGGGGCCATCGACAAGGAAGAATTCGCCCTTGTGATTGAGCGCATGAAGCTTGGAGCGGTCGAAGAAAACACCGCTTACCTTGTCCCGGATGAACGCATCGTCTTCCCACGAATCCCAGAGGCCCTTGACCACTTCTACATGTTCGGTCGCCTTGCGATAGCGATCCTCTATGTTCATCATCTTTTCATGGCTGTGATTGCGCGCCGCGCCTTCGAGGCCAGAGGTGACGATGTTCCAACCGGCCCTGCCGTCGCTGATAAGGTCGAGCGATGCGAGCTGCCGGGCGACCGGAAACGGCTCCATATAGGAGGTGGTGATCGTCGCAACGAGGCCGATACGGGATGTATGCGCGGCGACGGCGCCGAGCAGCGTCAGCGGCTCCAGCCGGTTAAGGAAATGGGGCGAGGATTCGGGCGTGATGTGGATGGTGTCGGCGATGAAGATGAAGTCGGCCTTCGCTTCCTCTGCCCGCTTGGCTTCGCGGATATAATTCTGAATATCGACGCTGGCGCGGGGATTGATATGGGGCCGCCGCCAGCTCCAGTTGGAACCACCGACGCCATCCAGGATGAGACCAATTCTCAGTTTTCCGTCCCGCATTCAGCTTTCTCCCCATATTTCTGGCATAACGGGATGGTCCGCACGCCGCTTGGTGTCCCGAATCTCAAAAGACATTCTTTCGTAATACCGCTAAAAAGTCAGAGAGATATTCTGCCAAAGGTTTGAATTGAGAAATGGTAATATATGGCGATTGCTTCTGTCAATGGAATTCTGGGATCTCATATATATATGCACGCGGACGGATGGTCGCGCACATCCGTTCGCGCTTGGCGCGACATAAGAGGGCGTTTAGGGGGGCATACGGTTCTTCGAGGCGGGCGATGGCATTGTTGCCCGTTCCGCGCCCTATCTGGTTGTGCGCGACCGCTTGGCATAAGGCTCGATGGCCCGATGTGTTTGTTGTGACAGGGCCTTTAAGGCATTCATTGTCCCTACGGTCAGTTCATCAACGAAATCATCGCCGGTCGGTTGGCGGGTCACGAGTATGCGCCAGTACATCGGGCCAGCCAGTAAATCGAACACTGTTTCACGATTGATCTTTGGTTGCAGTTCGCCACGTTCGACGGCCCTATCGACGATCTGGGCCACGCTTTCACGCTTGCGCTGTTGCACGGTGGAACGGATGGCCGCTGACAGCAGCGTGTCGCGGCTCATTTCGGCATAGAGATCCGGAAGAATGCGGGTTGAGAGGGGGCGGCTGAGAAGCTGTGCGGCATCACTGAGATACCGTCGTATGTCCTTCTCCAGCGAGCCCTGATCATCGACAGATACGATCTCTAGCCCGATCTCCTGTATCATGGCAATGATCATGTCCTCCTTGCCGGACCATCTGCGATAGAGCGCCGCCTTGCCGACCCCGGCGCGTTTTGCGATCATCTCCATTGAGAGGCGGGCATAGCCTACTCGCGCCAGTTCAATGATCGCAGATCGCCAAATGGCCTTTGTCGTTTCGGGCTGCAGCATGGCAGCGCCTCGGACTTTCTTTTCTAATGTGACGCTCTCACCCATGGCGCGGTAAATACACGACGATACGGTTGCGTTCCACTGGAAAATATTGTAAGAGACGGAACGGTGTCGTTCCATAAGGTTGAATCGCGGCCAAATATGTCACGAATCGGAGGGTAGTATGAAGGCGTACAAGGGGATGGTATCGCTTCTGGCCGTATCGGCCGCGCTGGCGATCGCGGGAAACGTTCAGGCACAGGACGCGACGGAGGATGTTGCTGATGTGACGGATATCGTCGTCACGGCGACCAAGACCGGTGCGCAGAGCCTGCAGAAGGTGCCGCTGGCGGTGACCGCATTTTCCGCAGAAGCGATCGAGGCGCGGGGTGCGACCGCTCTAGCCGATCTGGCGGCCTATACACCGGGATTCACCTATACGTTCAACGGCGTGTGGTCGATCACCTCCATTCGCGGCATTGGTACGAACAATGTATTTGCGGGCGGCGATCCCAGCACGACATTGCAGGTCGATGGGGTTTATTATGGCCGAACGACAGGCGCCAATGTCGACTTCCTCGATGTCGAGCGTGTCGAAGTGCTACGCGGGCCGCAGGGGACTCTCTATGGCCGCAACGCCATTGGCGGCACAATCAACGTCATCACCCGCGATCCGGATAATGAGTTGACCGGCAAGGTGAAGCTTACCCTGGGTGAGGATTCACTCATTCGTCCGGAGGCGACCGTTTCCGGTGCCTTGATCGAAGATAAATTGTCGGCCAGCATTTCGGGTCGGTACAGCTCCCGCGACGGCTACATCAAAAATCTCAATCCTGGCAGCCATGATCTTTGGAACGAGAACCGTGGCAGTGTGCGCGGTAAGTTGAAATTCACGCCTAATGACGTAGTGACCATCGTTCTGGGTGCTGACTACAGCAAGGCCGACGAATATTATAACGGCTACACCGTTCGTTTGTCGCCGGTGGTTGCTCCCGACGGGTTCACGCCAGGCTTTTATGAAACGGCGGAGGATTCGCCGGACAGGAGCCTGTTGGAGCAGTGGGGAGCTAGCGCCAAGGTGACGGTCGATCTGGGCGGCGACACGACGCTCACGTCGATTACGGCCTACCGCAAATCGAAAATGAACCTTGAGGCCGATCTCGACTTCACCATTTTTCCGATTTTTCATACCCGCAAGTTCTTTGAAGATCAGGATCAGGTCAGTCAGGAATTCAATCTCGCGGGGAGTACCGGGAGGCTGCAATATGTCCTTGGCGTTTTCGGATATCGTGAACGTGCAAACAGCTATTTCAATGCCAGTCTGACGGAAAGCCTGTTGCTTACGCAGGGGATTGATGCGACTACGAAATCCTTCGCCGCATTCGGCCAGGGTAGCTATTCGCTGACGGATCAGTTCAAGCTGACTGCCGGTCTGCGATATACTATCGACAAAAAGTCGGCTTCCAACATCTATGGTATCCAGTTCTTCGATCCTCCGGGAGCGGCTGGCGGCCTGACAGGCGATCTTGACCAGCAGCCGGTGGGCACGGGCAATATTTTCAACGGGAAGAACACCCGCCAGGCATGGACGCCAAAATTCGGCATCGAATATCAGGCAAATCCCGACACGCTGATCTACGCGTCTCTTACGCGCGGTTTCAAGAGCGGCGGCTACAACCTGCTGATCGATCCGACTTCGACTGACGCAGCCGAATATGGTCCGGAAAAGCTGTGGGCCTATGAGGCGGGCTTAAAACTCCGCCTGCCGTCCATTCGCGGAGCGTTTAATCTGGCGGGCTTCTATTATGATTATAAGGGGCTGCAGGTTAACCAGTTCGTGTTTCTGGGTAACGGCAATGTCGTGCAACTCGTCAACAACGCCCCCGGCGCAAAAATCAAAGGTATTGAGGCGGAACTGAATCTGCGTCCGTCGCCGTGGCTTGAGCTGGGCGGCGCGCTTGCCTACCTCGATGCCACTTATGATGGAAGTTTCGCGGTCGTTGGAAATTTTGGCGGCAGTTCCGATCCGGACGGCCTGCGGCTGAGCGATGCGCCGCGTTGGGCGGGCAACGCCTATGCCCAGTTCAATATTGGAATTGGCTCCGGCCTCAACGCGCATCTTCGTGGCGACGCGACCTACAAGTCCAAGGTGTTCTACTCGCCGGATAACAATGATGTCATGGCTCAAAAGGCGCGCTGGCTGTTCAACGCCAACCTGTCGATCGAGCATGAAGACTCCGGGCTTGAGGCTGGTATCCGCGTGGTCAATATCACCAAGAAGAAATACATCCTCGGGGTGTACAACGCTTTCTCCGCTGCGGGCCAGCCGGGCGAACCGCGTAAGGTTCAAGCCTATGTCAGCTATCGCTTCTGACTCATCAAAATAATCGGGAACTAAATCATGGATAATATGAAAGCCGAAGAGCTTTTGTCAGGTGCGTTGCACGCCCTGACTCAGAAGGATGTGCAACCATGGATAGACATGTTTGCGGAGGACGGGGTGATGGAGTTTCCATTCGCGCTGCCCGGCTATCCCGGTCGGGTTGACGGCAAACAGGCCATCGCCGATTATCTGGCGGATTATCCGGACCATCTTTCCCTATCCGCGATACATGGACCAAAGTTTCATCACAGCGGCGAAGTGATGATTGCGGAATTTTCAGTGGAGGGGACGGCGGTCGCCACGGGCCGTCCCTACAACCAGCGCTATATCAGCGTCATAACATTCCAGGGCGACAACATTGCTATGTATCGCGACTATTGGAATCCGGTGGTCGCGATCGAGGCGCTGGGTGGCGTCGAAAAGCTTCTCGAATTTGGCAAGGAGGGCTGATCGATGGCTCGGAACACGATATTGGTGACGGGCGGCACGGGCAAGACCGGCGGCCGTCTCGTCAGGCGGCTCATCGAGGAACGGAAGGGTGTTCGCGTTGCTTCCCGGTCGGGCGCCGCTCCAGAAGGGGCTGATGGCGTCGCTTACGACTGGAGCGACGGCTCGGCCGATGAAAAAGTACTTGAAGGGGTGGACAGGATCTATCTTGTCGCGCCTGTGGGCGTAGCGGATGTGCATACGCCCATGGTTCGCCTTATCGACAAGGCGCTTGGTCAGGGAGTCCGACGGTTTGTGCTATTGAGTGCCTCCTCGATTGAAGAGGGCGGTCCCGCCATGGGAAACGTGCATGCCTATCTGAAGCAGAAGGCGCCGGAATGGGCGGTGCTTCGCCCCTCCTGGTTCATGCAGAATTTCTCCGTCGGCCAACATGCTCCCACCATCAGGGAGGAAGATGGCATCTATTCCGCTGCGGACGAGGGGCGCATCCCCTTCATTGATGCAGATGATATTGCAGAAGTGGGGCTCCGCGCCTTGCTTGACGAGGCTGCACATAACACGGATCATATTCTTACCGGGCCTGAAGCGCTCACCTATGGTGAGGCTGGGGCCATCATCGGGGATGCGCGGGGCAAGGCCGTTCACCATATCAAACTGACCGTCGAACAGCTCGCCAAAAGGTGGGAAGGCTTTGGCCTGGAGCCCGCCTATGCCCAGATATTGGCGGGGATGGACCAAACGATTGCCAATGGCGCCGAAGACCGGACCACGGATGCCGTTGAAAAGGTCACGGGGCGCATGCCCAAAAGCCTTCGCCAGTTCGCGCAGGAAAACGCGGCTGTCTGGAAAATCTGAGCAGGCAGTTCATTTTGAGCTTGCAATTATCCGTTTCTGGGATCACAGAGATAGATGGGCGTTCAAGGAAAATAGGGTACAGATCATGTTCCAGGGAAAAACAGCGCTCGTTACCGGAGGCAGTTCGGGGATCGGCAAGGTGATCTCGCTCATGCTGGCGGCGGAAGGGGCTCATGTCGAAGTTGTCGCCAGCAGCGACATGTCCAAAGCTCAGGCCGTCATTGACGAAATCGTAGAAAAGGGTGGAATGGGCACCCCGCATGTCGCTGACGTACGCAAGCCTTCGCAAGTCGTCGAGCTTGTAAGCAATATTGAAGGGCGGCGCGGGAAGATTGACGTTCTTGTGACTGCTGCGGGCATTTTTTTGCCCACGGCAATTGGCGAAGCGGACGTTGATGTGTTCGATCAGATGATCGACACCAATCTTAAGTCCACATTCTACTGCATCAATGCTGTCGCGCCGGGAATGGCGGCCAATGGCGGCGGCAAGATTGTCTGCATTTCATCTGTTGCCGCTTTTGTCGGCGTGAGCGGCTATTCGGCCTATTGTGCGACCAAGGCAGGTGTGATGATGTTGGTGCGCTCGCTGGCGCTTGAGCTTGCGCCGAAGGGCATCAACATCAATGCGGTCGCGCCAGGCAACACGGCAACGCCGATCAACGCGTCTATCCGTCAGGATCCCGAATATGCATCCTATCTGGCGGAAATGGAAAAGAAGACCCCGAGCAGGGTAACCTTCTCGGATCCGGCAGATATTGCTGGGCTGGTGCTTTTCCTTGCGTCCGACAAGGCTCGGGCGATGCATGGTTCAACTGTCCTGATGGACGAGGGGCTTTCGGCCGGCATCTGAGCGGCCTGGCCGGCTGCGGGTTATGTGCCCCGCAGCCCCCGGCACCGCTCTTGGCGAGTTCCACAATATATGGGGTGAGGAGTGATTAGCTCTTCCGAAATCGTAAAAGGCAGGAATGTCATCATCAGTGGCGGTGCGGCCGGCGCTGGGCGTGTCATAGCCGAAAAGTTCGCTGATGCAGGCGCGAGGGTCGCGGTGGCCGATGTGGACAAGGGCGCGGTTGCCCGGCTGACCAGCGAGCGCCCGGACATATTGGGGCGCGTTATGGATGTCAGCGTGGAGGCTGAAATCGATGCCCTTTTTGCCATGGCGGAAGACAGGCTTGGCCCTGTTGATGTCGTCATAAACAATGTCGGCATTGCCGGCCCGACGGCTGCGCTCGAAGATGTGACGCTTTCGGATTGGGAGCAGTCGCTTCGAGTCAATCTCACCAGCCACTTCCTGTTCGCCCGCCGGGCTGTACGGGGCATGAAGAATCTGCGGCGCGGCCTTATCCTCAACATTTCATCAGGCAGCGCCAAAACCGGACTGCCGCTGCGGCTGCCCTATGTTGTCAGCAAGGGTGCGGTGCTCAGCATGACGATGAATCTGGCGCGGGAGCTTGGTCCCTTCGGTATTCGCGTCAATGCCATTCTACCCGGCGCCATTCGCGGCGAGCGCATTCAGCGCGTTATAACCGCCAAGGCCGAGGCACTGGGCGTTTCCCATGAAGACTATGAGAAGAGTCTGCTTCGTTACGTGTCGCTGCGGACCATGGTGGAGCCGGACGACCTCGCCGCGATGGCGGTCTTTCTCGCCTCCGAATCCGGCGTCCGGATCACCGGGCAGATGATCGGTGTCGATGGCAATATTGAATATGAGGAATGATGCATAATCATGAGTAAAAAGGTCATCATCACATGCGCCGTCACCGGTGGTTTGCACACGCCCACCATGTCTCCTCATCTGCCGATCACGCCTGATGAGATTGCCGAGGCGTCAATTGGTGCGGCGGAGGCTGGCGCCGCTATCATTCACCTCCACGCACGCAATCCGGAAAATGGACGTCCTGTCCAGGATCCCGACCTGTTCATGCAGTTCATGCCGCGCATCAAGCAGTCCACTAATGCGGTGCTGAATGTGACGACGGGCGGTGGACTTGGCATGACTCTGGAAGAGCGCCTGCGCCCTGCGCATCGCGCCCGGCCGGAAGTGTGCAGCCTCAATATGGGCACGATGAACTTTTGTGCCTTTGAGCTGGCGGAAAAGTATAAGGAATGGCGCTTCGACTGGGAGAAAGACTACCTTGCAGGGACCAAGGACCTAATTTACGCCAACACATACCAGATGCTCGAAACCATCATGGTCGAAGTCGGTCAGGCTTATGGCACGCGCTTCGAGTTTGAATGTTTCGACCTGAGTCATCTCGAAGCCATCAAATATTTCGCAAACAAGGGCCTCATCAAGCCGCCTTTCCTGATCCAGGGGATTTTCGGGGTGATGGGCGGCATGGGCGCGACCATCGAAAATCTCGTCCATTTCAAGAACACCGCCGATCGTCTGTTCGGTGACGATTATGAATTTTCCTGCTTCGGCGTCGGTCGCCAGCAGATGCACTTCCTGACCGTCGGGGCAATCATGGGCGGCTCCGTGCGCGTCGGCCTGGAAGACAGCGTGTATATCGGAAAGGGCGAGCTGGCGACATCCAACGCGCAGCAGGTCGCCAAGATCCGGCACATCGTGGAAGAGCTGGGCCTGGAAATCGCGACGCCGGACGAGGCGCGCGAACGCCTGTCGCTCAAAGGCGGCGACCGGGTAGGATTTTAATCGGAAAGGTTTGAAATGCGTTTTGCTTGCGACACCGGAGGCACTTTTACGGACCTGATCGTCGAAGATGACGATGGTGTCTGCCGCATGTTCAAGGCATCGACCACACCTTCCGATCCGGTCAAGGGCGTGCTCGATGCCTTGCAGGTGGCGGCCGATGCCATGGGCGTTGACCGCACGGCGATGCTGGAGAAAGGCTCGCTGTTCATTCATGGCACGACCCATGCGATCAACGCGATCATCACCGGGCGTACCGCCAGAACGGCGTTGCTTACGACGCAGGGGCACCGCGACATTCTGATACTGCGCGAAGGCGGGCGCGCGGAAGCATTCAATTTCGCCGTTCCTTTTCCCGACCCTTATATTCCGCGCGCCCTGACCTTTGAAGTGCCGGGCCGCATCCGTTTTGATGGCAAGGAAATCGCGCCCTTCGATGAGGCTGAGATTATTAGGCAGATAGGCAGGTTGAAGGCGGAGGATGTGGAGGCCGTCGCCGTCTGCCTTCTCTGGTCGGTCGTCAATCCGGCGCATGAGGAGCGCGTGGGCGAGTTGCTGGAGAAGCATCTTCCCGGCGTGCCTTACACCTTATCGCATCGCCTCAATCCATCTCTGCGCGAATTTCGCCGGGCTTCGTCGGCAGCCGTCGATGCGTCGCTGAAACCGCTCATGGGCCATTATATGAGCAGCCTTCAGGAGCGCCTGACGGATGCCGGTTTTGCGGGGCGCGTGCTTGTCATCACGTCCAATGCCGGCGTGATCGACGCGCGGGACGCGGCCAGTGCGCCAATCCACATCGTCAATTCAGGCCCGTCGATGGCGCCGGTTGCCGGCCGCTGGTTCGCGCAGGCCGACGAAGGCAATGACAACGCGATTGTCGCTGATACGGGCGGAACGACTTACGACGTCAGCCTGATTCGCCGCGGCCTCATCCCGATGACGCGCGAGACATGGATCGGTGAGCCGCATCGCGGCGTGATGCTGGGCTTCCCCTGGGTCGATGTGAAGAGTGTGGGCGCTGGTGGCGGCTCTATAGCATGGGTGGACAATGGCGGCTTGCTGCATGTCGGCCCGCAAAGCGCCGGGGCGGTGCCGGGGCCGGTGGCCTATGGGCGGGGCGGAACCCTGCCGACCGTGACGGATGCGTCCGTGGTCCTCGGTCATCTGGACCCGGAGTTCTTTCTGGGCGGCACCATGAGTCTGGACCGCGAAGGCGCGGAGGCTGCGATCAGGGAATATGTGGCCGAACCCTTGGGCATGGACGTTGCGGCGGCCGCCGACGCCATTCTCGCCGTTGCGACCGAGAATATGGTGCAGGCCATCGTCGACATCACGGTCAATCAGGGGATCGACCCGCGCGAGGCGGTATTGATCGGCGGCGGCGGCGCTGCCGGGCTTAACTCCGTACGGATCGCTCAAAGATTGGGCTGTTCGACGCTTGTTATCCCCAGCGTGGGGGCAACGCTTTCGGCCGCAGGTGCCCTGATGTCCGATCTGAAAGCGGAATATCACGCGGCCTGCTTTGCCAGCACGGCGCGTTTCGATCGTGACAAGGTCAATGAAACCCTGGCTTCTCTGCGTGGCCGTTGTGAAGAATTCGCGGCTTCGTCCCGCGCCATCAGCCCGCCCGCAATCCGATACAAAGCCGAGGCGCGTTACGACACCCAGGTATGGGAGATTGAGGCGCCCGTGCGCGGCGAGTCTTTTGAAAGCGACGCTGATGTGGACGCTTTCGTCGCGGACTTCCACGCGGCGCATAAGGATCTTTTCGGCTTTGATGATCCGGCTTCGGCGATTGAAGTTGTCGGATGGACCGCGACCGTCACCTGCGCCCTGCGCGACGCCGATGGTCTCAAGCTGAGCGAGGTTGGCGCCCAGAAGCATGACCGCACACGCAAGGCCTATTTCAGTGCCACTGGCTGGACCGATGTACCGGTTTGCCGTTTCGACGCGATGGAACCGGGCGAAGGCGTTACTGGACCCGCGCTGCTCGAAAATGCACTGACAACCGTTGTGATCGACCCCGGCGCGGTAGCAACCCGCAGGGCCAGCGGCGGGTTGTCCATAGCAATTGGAGGCAAATGATGACCGGAAAAGACAGCAGTAGCCTTGATGGTGTCAAACTCGCCATTCTGAACAATCGCTTCGAGGGCGTGACACGCAAGATGGCGAACACACTGCTGCGTACCGGGCGTTCGGGCGTTCTGAATGTGGCGCGCGATTTTTCCTGTTGCGTCGTCACCGCGGATTGCGAGTTGCTGGCCACGAACGAAGGCCTGCCAATCCATGTACTCTCCGGCCCCGACATCATGGCGCGCACCATGAAGGAATTTCACCCCGATCTGAAGGCGGGGGACGCTTTCCTCAACAACTCGCCCTATCACGGGTGCAGCCACGCCGCCGACTGGACGCTGCTTGTGCCGGTGATGGACGATCGGGGCGGGCACCGCTTCACCGTCGTCGTGAAGGCGCATCAGGCGGACATCGGCAATTCGATCCCGACCACCTATCATGGTTCGGCCAAGGATGTGTATGAGGAAGGCGCGCTTATCTTCCCGTCCGTCAAGGTGCAGAGCAATTACGAAACCAATGCCGACTTCCGCCGCATGTGCGAAATGCGTATCCGTGTGCCGGAACAGTGGTGGGGCGATTTTCTGGCGATGGCGGGTGCCGCGCGGATCGGGGAGCGCGAAATTCGGGCCATTGCCGGTGAGGAGGGCTGGGACTTACTGGAACGTTTCAAGAGCGACTGGTTCGACTATTCCGAACGCCGCATGATCGACGCGATCCGGTCTCTCCCTTCGGGCAGCGCCATACGGAAGAGCTGTCATGACCCCTTCCCTGGCACGCCTGAAACGGGCATCGAAGTGAAATCGAAGGTCAGCGTCATGCCGGATCAGGCGAAGGTTGAGGTTGACCTGACGGACAATCCCGATTGCCTGCCCTGCGGCCTTAACCTGTCCGAAGCCTGCTCACGCACGGCCGCGATGGTCGGGATCTTCAATGCAATAGATCATACGGTTCCCAAGAACGCCGGTAGCTTCCGGCGGATCGAGGTGAAGCTGCGGGAAAATTGCGTGGTAGGCATTCCGCGCCATCCGACCAGCACGTCCGTTTCGACAACCAATGTCGCGGACCGCGTGGCGAATGCGACGCAGGCCGCCATTGCAGAGATCAGCGATGGTCACGGGCTTGCGGAATGCGGTGCGGTCATTCCGCCTGCCGTCGGCGTGATTTCGGGCAGACATCCAGATACGGGCCAAGCCTTCGTCAATCAGCTGTTCCTCGGCATGTCCGGCGGCGCTGGTGCGCCCAAAGCGGATGCATGGATAACCATCGGTCATGTCGGCAATGCGGGGCTTTGCTATGTCGACTCCGTCGAAATCGATGAGCTGCGCCAGCCGCTTTATGTCTATAGCCGCATGCTCAAGACCGACAGCGAAGGCGCAGGCCGTCACAAAGGCGCGTCTTCCATCGAGGTGGTCTTTGGCCCGCGCGATTGCCAATGGGATATTGGCTATGTGAGCGACGGTTCGGTTAATCCGGCACAAGGCGTGCGCGGCGGCATGGCTGGCGGTCGGGGCGACCAGTACCGTATCCGCACCGATGGGGCGCGTGAGCAACTTGATCCCTGCGCTCAGGTCACGCTGAAGGATGGTGAGAAGCTGGTCTCCATTTCGACGGCCGGTGGCGGCTATGGCAATCCGGTTGAGCGCGATCCGGCAGCCGTGGCCAAAGACGTCCGTGAGGGGCTGGTTTCCATTGCGCGCGCGGGGGAGGTCTATCGCGTGGCCATTGGCAGCGATGGTAATGCCGATGAAGCAGCGACGGCTGCCTTGCGTGAACGGCGCGCGGCCTGAGGGGGCGGCAGTGACGGATGTATCGGCACTGAGCAGATATGCCGACGATCCCGTGGCGTTGCCCGTAACGGGTGGCTGCACCTGTGGGCAGTTGCGATATTCAATCGGCGCGCAGCCGGTGATCGCCCTGCACTGCCATTGCAACAATTGCCAGAAGCTCTCAGGCACTGGTCATGGTTCTTTCATGATTTTGCCGCGCGTCGCCGCAACCATTGAGGGCAAGGCATCCGACTGGACGTACATTGCGGATAGCGGGGGTACTTCGACCCGCTATTTCTGCCCCGAATGCGGTACGGCGGTGTTCGCCAAACTTAGCCTGCATCCCGACGGGATCGTGGTAACGGCATCCAGTCTGGATGATCGCTCGCAATTCCGTCCTTCCGTGGCGCTTTTTACCGGAGAAGCGCGCGCATGGGACAAGATCGACCCTGAGCTGCGGACTTTCCCCGGCGGGCTGGACTGAGTAACTTACCATGAGTGCGAACGAAGCTCCCGCGATAGCACGCGAAACGGGCAGGGCGGTTGTCTATCCATGGCTTTGCGATGCCATGGGGCATCTCGCCACGCAAAATTATATGCGCTTCTATGACGATGCGCTGTTCCATATACTGTCGATGCTCGGCCCGGTTGTGCGCGAAGAAGGCGGGCAGCGCATTGGCTGGGCCGATGTCCGTCACGATGTTGCCTACCTTGACGAATTGCGCCCCGGCGATCTCGTTGTCCTGCGATCCGCTGTCGTGAAAATTGGACGCAGCTCCGTCGTGCACCGAACATATATGAACCGTGTTTCCGATAATGTTCTTTGCAGTACGCTTGAGGCCACGACAGTGCGATTTGACCTCAATGCGCGCCGCTCGGTCGCGCTTGAGGACGATGTGAAAGCTAATGCTGCCCGCCTGCTGGGTGCATGGGAGGAATGAATGGCTCTCAGGTGTCGAGTGGGAGTTGGGTCGTCGATTTGATTTCGGAAAGCGTGACAAGTGAATTGATGTCCTGAACGCCAGAAACCTGCGAGAGCTTGTCGAAGAAGAAGCGCTCATAGGCTTTGATGTCCCGCGTGACGATACGCAGCATGAAATCCGAACTGCCCATCATCACGAAACATTCTAGCACTTCGGGGAATTCGCCTATTGCCTTGGCGAATTCGGCGACATTGGACCTGCCTACTGCAGTCAGTTTGACAAGGGCGAATATCTCCGTGTTGAAGCCAAGCTTGGCCCGGTCGAGCAGGCTGACTTGGGACTTGATGAAGCCCTCTTTTTTCAGCCTTTGGATCCGTCTCCAACATGGGGCTTCAGACAGCCCGATCTCGTTGGCGATATCGGCATTTGACCGCGACGAATCGCTCTGCAGGATGGCGAGAATACGCCGTTCATGTACGTCCAGATCATCTGGCATCTTTCTCTCCATAAGATCGCAGATATGGAATGATTATCTCTGCATAATCGTAGAATAGCGCACGATTGGCAATTTTTTTCGGCATTCATCATGATATTTGTGATCGCAGAGGAGAATTGCATATGGTGACAGGCACGGCCGTAGCTGCCAATTTCCAGGAGCAGCTGCATTATATTGATGACGAAGCGTCCGGCGTTCGCGGTGTCATCGCGATTCATTCAACGGCGCTTGGGCCGGCTGCCGGGGGCTGCCGGTTGTGGCATTATGACAGCGATCAAGACATGTCGGCCGATGCTATCCGCCTCGCGCGTGGCATGAGCTACAAAAATGCGCTGGCCGGCCTGCCTTTCGGCGGTGGCAAAGCCGTCTTGCGGCGTCCGTCGGGTGCTTTTGACCGGAAAGCCTTTTTCAGGGTGCTTGGCGAAGCCGTTGAAGCGCTGGGAGGCCAATATATTACGGCAGAAGATGTCGGCACGAGCGTTGGGGATATGAAGGCCGTTCGCGAACATACTTCCTATGTTGCGGGTCTCGTAACCGCGCGGGGCATGGCGGGAGGCGACCCTTCTCCTTGGACCGCCCTGGGTGTGTTCCTCTCGATGCGTGAGGCCGCGCGCATGTCGCTTGGATCTGACGTGGCGGGTTTGACGGTTGCTGTTCAGGGGGTTGGCAATGTCGGCACGGGCATGTGCCGTCTGCTTGCCGAAGCAGGCGCGAAGCTTATCATCGCCGATGTGAGCCGCGATCGCGTCAATGACCTGGTACAGGAGTTGGGTGCCGTCGCCATGGATACCGACGAAATCGTTGGTGCGGAGGCCGATATTTTTGCCCCCTGCGCGCTGGGTGCGGTCATCAATGAACGATCGATCCCGCAGATCAAGGCGCGGCTCATCTGCGGCGGCGCGAATAACCAGCTCGCGACCCTCGAGGACGGCTTCGAACTCCAGCGCCGGGGTATTGCTTACGCGCCGGATTATCTGGTCAACGCCGGCGGTATCATAAACGTGGCCGCCGAATACTTGCGCGAAACTACTGATGAAGTTCGCGAGCGTGTAGCGCGTATTCCCGATCGCCTACGCGAAGTGCTGCTTCTTTCCTCGCAAACTGGCCAGCCCCCTCATCTTGTGGCAGACGCCATGGCGGAGCAAATCATCACAAGCGCCAGGGCAGAGGTGGTTTGAGCGCCATGCGCTTCGACATCAGGGCGGTGGCTGACGAGCAGGTGCTGCCCCGAGTGTTGGAGCATCTCGTGCTGCGGGCGTTGCTGCTCAGCCGGATCATCGCCGAGTTGTTTGGCGGGTGGATTGATATTGTGCTGGAAGTGCCCGAACTCGACCCCGCGATGGCGCAATTGATCGTAGAAAAGATGCGCAGCTCAGTTCTGGTCGAGGAAGCGGTCCTGTCTCACCTGTCCACCCATTCCATAGATGGTGTTACATTATGATCAGGAACTACAAGGGGCTCTATGTGCCCGAACCTGCGCACCGGCCCGGGGAGCAGCCTGATTTTGCCCATATCAGCGTACCGCCTGCGGGAAGCGTTGGCCGTCCCTCGGTGACGGTCGATGCATCGGAGATCAGGGATTTTGCTTTTCGGTTGATCCGCGTGCTGGATGATGACGGAATACCACGCGGCGAGTGGAATCTGGACCTCTCGCCTGAGCTGCTGCTCAAAGGTCTGCGGGCAATGATGCTGACCCGCGCCTACGACGCGCGCATGGTTCGCGTCCAGCGACAGGGCAAGACGAGCTTCTATATGAAGTCAACCGGTGAGGAAGCCGTGGCCGTCGCAGCCACCATGGCGCTGGAGCGCGATGACATGTGTTTTCCGACTTATCGCCAGCAGGGGATATTGATCGCGCGCGACTGGCCGATGATCGACATGATGAACCAGGTCTATTCCAATAGCCATGACCGCCTGAAAGGCAGACAGATGCCGGTCTTCTACTCGAGCCGTGAGGCAGGATTTTTCTCGATCTCCGGCAATCTGGGTACGCAATATAGTCAGGCCGTCGGCTGGGCCATGGCTGCGGCTGCCGATGGCGACGAACGTATCTCCGCGGCATGGATCGGTGAAGGCGCCACGGCCGAAGGCGATTTCCATTATGCGCTCACCTTCGCCAGTGTCTATCAGGCGCCCTGCATTCTCAACATCGTCAACAACCAGTGGGCGATCTCTTCTTTCTCGGGCATCGCTGGCGGCGATGCGGCGACCTTTGCCGCGAGGGGCCTAGGGTTCGGTATCCCCTCGCTGCGTGTAGACGGCAATGATTTCCTCGCTGTCCATGCGGTAACGGCTTGGGCGGCCGAACGTGCCCGCTCCGGCAATGGGCCGACCCTCATCGAGCTGTTCACCTATCGCGCCGAGGGGCATTCGACCTCCGACGACCCGACCCGCTATCGTCCGTCCACCGAAGCAAGCATATGGCCGCTTGGCGATCCGATCGAGCGCCTGAAGCAGCATCTGGTGGCTGCGGGCCATTGGTCGGACGAGCGGCACGCGGCGCTACAAAAGGCGCTGGAGGACGAGGTTCGCGCCGTGGGCAAGGAGTCAGAAAGCTATGGCACCTTGCATAGCGGCGACCGCCCGCCTGCCTCCACCATGTTTGACGATGTCTATCGTGACATGCCTCCACATCTCGCTGCCCAGCGTGAGCAGGCAGGAGTGTGAAGATGCCGTCGATGAGCATGATCGACGCGATCAACAGCGCAATGGATGTTGCTCTGGCCCATGACCCTGATGTCATGATCTTTGGGCAGGATGTCGGATTTTTCGGGGGTGTATTCCGCGCCACCGACAGGCTGCAGCAGCGCTATGGTCGGCAGCGCGTGTTCGACGCGCCGATCTCCGAGGGTGGAATTGTCGCGGCGGCCGTCGGCATGGGTGCCTATGGCAAGCGTCCGGTCGTCGAGATCCAGTTCGCTGATTATATCTATCCGGCGACGGATCAGATCATATCAGAGGCCGCACGAATGCGCTATCGCACGGGTGGCGAATGGTGGTCGCCCATCACCATACGTTCACCCTATGGCGGCGGCATTTTTGGAGGCCAGACGCACAGCCAATCGCCCGAAGGCATCTTTACCCATGTTGCAGGCCTGAAGACCGTCATTCCGTCCAACCCTTATGACGCCAAGGGGCTATTGATTGCGGCGATCGAAGATGATGACCCGGTCCTCTTCTTCGAACCTAAGCGCCTTTATAACGGCCCGTTCGATGGGCATCATGACCGGCCGGTGAAGAGCTGGGCGGGGCATGCGGATGCCGAAGTGCAAGCCGGTCATTATACGGTTCCGCTCGGCAAGGCGCGTATCGTGCGCGACGGGCAGGAAGTGACCGTCCTTGCTTATGGCACTATGGTGCATGTTGCGCTCGCCGCCGCTGCCGAAGCCGGTATCGATGCCGAAATCATTGACCTGCGCACGCTGGTTCCGCTCGATCTTGAGACGATCACGGCGTCAGTGGCGAAGACCGGACGGTGTGTCATCGTACATGAAGCGACACGCACCAGCGGTTTTGGCGCCGAACTGGTGGCGCAGGTGCAGGAGCATTGCTTCTTTGCGCTTGAAGCGCCGGTCGAGCGGGTGACGGGGTGGGATACGCCCTATCCGCATGCCTTTGAATGGGAATATTTTCCGGGGCCAAAGCGCGTTGGCGAAGCTCTTAAGCGTGTGGTGAATATCTGATGGCCGATTATATCTTCAAACTGCCCGATATTGGCGAGGGCATTGCTGAGGCGGAAATCGTGTCCTGGCATGTCGCGGTGGGCGATGTTGTGACCGAAGATGAACCGCTGGTCGATATGATGACCGACAAGGCGACTGTCGAGATAGAAAGCCCAGTGTCGGGAAAGATAGCGCGTCTGGCGGGCGATCCGGGCGATCAGATCGCTATCGGTGCGGAACTGGTGGTGATCGAGATAGACGGGGGAAGCGCTAGCATTGCCACTGAAACCCGGAGTGTCGCGGCGAACATTGAGCCTGTTTCCGAGATTGCGGAGAGCGTGCCAGCGGAGGCGGAGCCTGCGCCTGCACCAGATGCCGATAACCCGGAGTCCGAACCTGTTGCAGAAACTCCAGTCACTATACGAGATCAGGTGCTCGCATCTCCCGCTGTTCGTGCGCGCGCCAAGGGTTTGGGAATTGACCTCTCCCGTGTCAAAACGGCAGAGGGACGAATCCGCCATGGCGATCTCGATGCCTTCCTGCTCCATAACAGCGCTCAGGGCTATCGCCCCGCTGGCAGCAGCGCGCGGCGGGAGGACGAGCAGATCAAGGTCATCGGACTGCGTCGTCGCATTGCAGACAATATGGTGGCCTCCAAGCGGAACATCCCGCATTTCACTTATGTTGAAGAGGTTGATGTCACGGCGTTGGAAGTCATGCGCGGGCAGCTCAATGTCAATAGGGGAGATCGCCCCAAGCTGACGATCCTTCCCTTCCTCATCACCGCTGTTTGTGATGTGTTGCCCGTTTTCCCTATGCTCAATGCGCGTTTTGACGATGAGGCCGGCGTCGTGACCCGATATGGCAGTGTGCAGATGGGTATAGCGACCCAGACCAATGCCGGCTTGATGGTTCCGGTCATTCGCAACGCGCAAGACCAGAATCTGTGGCAACTGGCCAACGAGGTCGTGCGACTGGCTGAAGCCGCACGCACCGGCAAAGCCAAATCGGACGAACTTTCTGGTTCAACACTGACGATCACTTCATTGGGTGCTCTGGGCGGCATATCAACGACGCCGGTCATCAACCGACCGGACGTTGCAATCATTGGCCCGAACAAGATCGTCGAGCGGCCGATGTTCATGCCCGACGGCATGGGCGGCGAGCGCATCGAGAAGCGCAAGCTCATGAACATCTCGATCAGCTGCGATCATCGCGTCGTTGATGGATGGGACGCCGCCAGCTTTATGCAGGCTCTGAAGCACAGGCTCGAAATGCCAGTGTCGTTGTTCGGCTAGCATGGTTATTTAGCGTGCCGTGCTCTTTCGTCCGTGATAGCCCGACGGTATTGCTCGACATTGCGTGTTCTGCCGATCTGCTACCAGCATTGAGGCAGGTCAGCAGCGACGCAGAACTTTCGCAGCTCATCGACGCAATTACCCAAGAAATGGGTTCCGCTTTTGAGCATTGATCCAACACGACGACTTACGGTGTCCCTGTCTCGAACGGGTCAATCTTATGGATTATCCGCCCGGTGCTGTTCATCGGATTATTGACGGATGCCGCTATCGCCGCGATCCGATTGTGCGTGGTTGCCTGTATGTGGGCGGCGCATTCATTTGGTCGCAGATCAATCACATAATAGTTCTTGATCGGCTTGATCGGACGGCATTGGAACTCGGCTCAAGGGAGCGCTGCTCAACAGCTATGCGGGTCTGGCGGCGTCTGCGATGGGCTTTGCGCTGGGCAACAAGCTGCTGATCGTGGCGGGCGCGCTGGACGGGGCGTCGGGCTTCATCCTGGCGGTCATCATGTGCAAGGCGATGAACCGCAGCTTCGCCGACGTCATGTTCGGCGGTTTCGGAACGGTGGTCGCGGGTGCGGCGGGCGGCAAGCACGACCGCGTGGTCCGCTCCGCCTCCGCCGAGGAAGCCGCGATGCAGCTGGAAAATGCCAGCAATGTCGTGATCATTCCGGGCTATGGCATGGCCGTGGCGCAGGCGCAGCACAAGGTGAGCGAACTCTATTAGGCGCTGACCAAGAGGGGCGTCGATGTGCGCTTCGCCATCCATCCCGTCGCGGGCCGGATGCCGGGTCATATGAATGTGTTGCTGGCCGAAGCCAATGTGCCCTATGAGCAGCTGGTCGACCTGGACGACATCAACCCCGAACTGCCGCAGGCCGACGTCGCCGTCATCATCGGCGCCAACGACACGGTGAACTCGTCGGCGCGCGACGATCCGCAAAGCGCGATTGCCGGCCTGCCGATCATCGAGGCGGACCGGGCCAAGTCGGTCTTCGTCATCAAGCGGTCGATGAATGCGGGCTTCGCCGGGATCGACAATCCCATCATGGCGGAGCACATTGCGGGCCTCCGCCATCAAAGCAAATGACATGGTGAGCGCGACGGCCAAGCCGCCCAACAGGACGTATCGAAACATGAGGCCTCCGGAAACTCGCAGAAGGATTGATAGCGCGCGATCAGCGGACGTCGGCCACCGCCGAGATCACCCGTTCCCATGCGGTCACATTCTGTTCCAGCGACGCGGGATCGACGCGTGACAGCACGTCATTGGGTGTATGATGCACGTCAAAGAGCTGTGTCGCGTCCTGATGAAGCCTCAGGAGCGGCGCTCCGGCCGCAGCCAACACGCCGATCTCGGCGACACCTGAGCCTGGACTCCCGACGTCAACCGGAATGCCGAGCGAACGCAAGTTATGGCGTACCCTATCGACTGCTTCAGGCGATGTTGTCGGCGGCAGCGTAACTCTCATCACCCGGCCGCCGCCCCAGTCGCTCTCCGCCACGACCAAGGCGCGCTTTACGTCGGCTGTGTGGCGCTCGGTAAAAGCGCGGGCACCGACAAAGTCACGCATGGCACCGGGTTGGCTCACCTCTTCGGCACCGAACCAGACAAGCCGGATCGTGTGGCGCGGGGCCTTGCGCGATCGCAGGATGCGAGTGGCCGCCGCCGTGACGGTAGCAATCCCGAAACCATCATCGATAGCGCCGGTCCCCTGTTCCCAGCTATCGATATGGGCGCCGATGATGATGGGCGCGGCGTTGGGGTCGCTCCCGGGGATCGTACCCACGACGTTCTGCGAAGTGCCAGCACCCGCCCACGCTGCCGTGGATTCGAGGCGCATGCGGACCGGACCCAGTGCGGCTGCGCGCTCAATTTGATCCGCCGCGGCCGGGGAAAGCGCAAAGGCGGGGAATGGGCGCGGCAGGACCGTGCTGGACCCACTGTTCGCCACGTTATCGTAATGGGTTCCCAACGACCGGATGACGAAGCCAACCGCGCCTCTTGCCAGTGCTTCGCCGGGGCCGCGAGCCCGCGCCGGAGCCACGGTAATGTAACCATCGCCGTCGATCGCACGGCGCACTGGTTCAAGAATGGCGACAATGCGCCCGCGAACTTCCGCCGGATCGCTTTTCAGGAAGGCGTCGTAGCTCGTGAACAGCGACACCGGGGCCTCGACGGGTGGTCCTGCCTCCAGTCCCCCCAGAGGGGTCGCGACAAGTCGCTGGGCAACGTCGCCAAGCAGTTCGACCCGCGTGTCACCCGGACTCCAGCGCAGCAAGGGAAAGCGTTCGATCGCGACAGCCTGGAATCCGAATTCCCTCATCTTGTCGCTTCCCCACTTCGCCGCCGCTGCCTCCGCAGCCGACCCGGCAGGACGAGGGCCGAACTTAGTGGTGAGATCGCGCACCAAGTCGTATGCCAAGCTATCTGACCGAATGGCCGGGGAAGACGAGGTTTCGACTTCCTGTCCAAAAGCAGCCGTAGGGACGGCTGTCAGCATCGAAATTGCCAGCAGGAGCGAGCGTTGCCTGTGCATGCCATTCTCCTTCCAGGATTGAACACATTAGGATACGGGAATGGTATCAATGAAGCCGACCAGCATTGATCGGTGCCATCGGTACAATGGATGGCATAGGGCCTGAACGATCCTGAACTCAGCTCCGCTCAACGGTGCCGGCCGCGGCAAAAAGCTGCTCGCGCAGCCAGCGATGCCCTGGGTCCTCCTGATGGCGGGGATGCCAATATGCGCTGATCGCGACAGGCTTCAACGAAACTGGCGGCGCGAAGAGATCGAGTGATGTGTCGAAACGGTGAAGCATGCGTGTGGGCAGCGTGCACAGCAGATCGCTTCCCGCGATAATCGTGGGCGCCACCGCGTAGCTCTGAACCGACATCGCGACGAGGCGGGTGCGGCCGATCGCGTCCAAGGCTCTGTCGATGACGCCGGCGAACGGATCGCCTGCAGATGAGACGAGGAGGTGCGCGTGACTACAAAATTCCTCCAGGTCCATCGGCGCTGTTCCGCGGGGATGGCCCTTGCGCTGGGCCGTGGCAAAGTCATCATCGAACAGCGACCGCCCAATCCAGGCATCGTCCGCTTCAGTCGCGCCACCCACGAAGATGTCGACGTCACCACTTTCGAGCAGGGTCGGGATCTGCTTGCGGTCAGGTACTGCCAATCGCAGGCGCAGACCGGGCGCGGCAGCGCGCACGCGCTGCACGAGGCCCGGACCTAGCATGATCGCCGGATTTTCCTGTAACGCCAGCGTGAACACGCGGCTGCTGCTCGTCGGATCGAAGGTCGCGGGCTCCATGATCGCGGCGATCTGCCGCAGCACATCTGCAACCAACGGGATCAACGCTTCTGCCCGAAGCGTTGGAACCACGCCGCGTCCATTGGGAGCCGGAACGAACAGACGATCGCCGAGCAAGCCGCGCAGCCGGGTCAATCGGGCCGAGAGCGCCGGTTGGCTGATCCCCAATCGCACCGCCGCGTGCGTGACGTTGCGGTCCTGTAGCAGTGCGTCGAGCGCCACCAGCAAATCGATGTCCATGCCCGCTATTGAATTCATGCCCGCCTCGCTCGTGATCCGGCTGATGATCCACGGGATACTACATAGGCGTTGCGCAGGGCGACACATGCATGAACAAAATCACCGGGGCGTCCGCCGGTGATCTTGTCCGAAGATTGGAACGGATATTCTTAGTTGCCATCGCGATTGGTGTACGTCACCGGCACCCAATCGTAGCCCCCTTTGCCGTCAGCGCGGACATGACCGATGCCGGGAAATGGCAGGTGTGGGACAGCGATGAGATCGCCATGTGCGGCAAACTCGGCGAATGCATGCTTGCGCACTGCCGCTGCGCGCTTCTCGTCCTGGTCATAGGCGATGGTCACATCCGGATCAGGAAACTGCACTGCCGCGACGTGGATGGTATCGCCGATGAATACGACGTGTTCACCCTTGCTGATCAGCGTGTAGAAAGCCGCTCCCGGGGTATGCCCCGGATGGACGGTGGCGCTGATGCCCGGCAGAATTTGCTCCGTGCCGGAGAAAGTCTTGAGCTTGCCCGCATCCAGATAGGGTTTCAGCGTGTTCTGCGCGATGTCGAAATAACTCTTGTCATAACCGGTGCGCGCCTGGTTCGCGCGATCAAAGAAGAAATCGACGTCAGGCTTGCCGACGTACACGGTGGCGTTCACGAACACGCGCTGTCCGCCCTTCACCAGCCCGCCCGAGTGGTCCGAATGGGCATGGGTAATAAGGATGTCGGTGATCTGCTCGGGCCGAAAGCCCAGGGCCGCCATGCTGTCGATCAGCTTGCCGCCCTTGCCCGGGCCGAACAGTTCGCCCGAACCGGTGTCGACGAGGATGAGATGCCCTGGCATTTCCATCAGGAACGCGTTGATCGATGCCTCGACGGGATTGGCCTGGAAGTTGCGCGCGAGGAGCTTGTCGATGTTCTGCCGCGTCGTGTGGCGCAGGAGTGTGTAGAGGTTCTGCGGAACGCTGCCGTCGGTCAGCGACGTAACCCGGACGTCACCGACACGAATGCTGTAGCCGCCAGACTGTTGTAAAGCGATGTGCTGCGGGCCGGGGATTTGGGCCGGCGAGGGCATGCTCGTAAGCGAAGCTGTGGCAACCAGCATGGTGGCTGCGACATGGCTCAAGAATGCATACTTCATCGGACAATCCTTTCGAATGGAATGCCGACATTATGGCTGCCCATATGCTATCCGTGGAGGGCACGGCTGTCGATGCCATCCATTCATGCCGTGGATTGCTTGTCGGCGATCGGGTCGGTCGCTTCTAGCCGGATATCCGATCCTTCTTCCGCTACGTCGCCATGAGCGAACCGGAGTGGCTGTTGCACTGCCAGAGAATCCTTGCCCTGCCGGACAAGCGCTATGTGAAACGAAGCGTGACGTTCCTCGATGGCTCCGAGATTGCAGCATTGCTCGCGGCGCCGGATCAATCGACCTGGACCGATCGGCGTGATCACATCCTGTTGCTGGTCGCCCTGCAGACGGGCCTGCGGGTATCGGAGCTGACCGGTCTGCGTTGCAGGGATGTCGTCCTTGGAACCGGCGCACACATCCGCTGCCTGGGCAAAGGCCGGAAGGAACGCTGCACGCCGCTTCGCAGCGATACCGCCAAGGCTTTGCAAATCTGGCTGAAGGAGCGGCGCGGTGAAGATGCGCTTCCGTTGTTCCCTTCCATCCGTGGCGATCCACTCTCCCGTGATGCCCTCGAACATCTGGTCCGCAAGCACTGCTTCACCGCAGCGCGGTCCTGCCCAAGCCTGGCCGCGAAGCGGGTGTACATCCGGCTTGAGGATCTATCTGGGCCATGCGCTGATGGAGAACCGTCATGCCCGATCGTCGAAATGAGCGTGACCCACGCCACCGGCACGGCCGGGCGCGAGGCCGCCCTCGTCATGATCGAGCGAACCCGCAAGCCGGGGAGGCGCGTCACCCTGGCCGGTGACAGGTTGTTCGATTCCGCCAGCTTCGTCACCGCCCTGCGCGAGCGCGAAATCACGCCGCACATCGCCATCAATGGTACCGTCAGCAAACTGGGCAAGGTGCGCAAGACGCTGATCGACCGCCGCACGACCCGCCTGGCTATGTCGCCAGCCTGCGCATCCGCAAACGGATCGAGGAGGCCTTTGGCTGGGTCATGACCGTCGGCGGCATCGCCAGGCTCAAAGTCAGGGGCCTCGCCAGGGCAGAGGCCGCCTTCACCTTCCGCATGATCGCCTAAAACTTGGTACGACTTCCCAAACTCATCGCCAAGCCCACATGATAGCCATCCAACACCCCGCTTGTCGATCAACGACGCTGGCAAAACGCCAGTTTGAAACTCCACCGCTATTGCAGCACCGCTGAAATGCCCCGAAAAATCTCATAAGTCCGGCTCTTTCAGCGGCCTGCTAGAGCGGTTTCGGATCTGATTGCATCAGATCACCGCTCTAATTCCTTTGTTTTACCGCGATTTCTCAACCAGCGATCGATTCCGACCGCTTGGAAATCGCTCTAATCAAGCGGGAACAGCGTTTTGGCCTTCGCGCGGATGCCTTGCTCAATAAGCGTTGACGATCGCGCGGTCAGGTCGAAGCGCACGGTCTTCGAGACCACCGTGCTGCACAGCGCCTGATCCGACAGCCGGGTCATATAGGTCTCGTGCGTGACGGAGCTATTGCCCAGCGCGATAACGATCGAATGGAGCACGATCGATCGCCCGCGCATAGCTCGGCCCGATAATCGACTTCATACCGCACATCGGCCCAGCCGATCTTCCAGGTGCAGTCATCGCTATGGATCGGCCCAGAGCTGCGAGCAGATGGAAGAAGGCGCTGTCGTAAAAGCCCATAAATGTTGGATGGCCAGATGTCCCATGGAGTCGCACAGCCAGGGGAATATGACGCCGCGCCCTGTCTCCATGGCGTTTTCAGGCAGATGGGGAATGGCGGATGGCATGAGGAACCTCGCAGGAAAGATCAGGTCAGGGGGTGCAGCCAGCGATGCGGATCTGGCGCTCTCCCGCGCTGCATATTGATCAGCGTGTCGCGCAGCAGCGTGGTGACGGGACCGGTGCCGCCATCGCCGATCCGGAACCGGCCGGATGGAGAAACCACGGTGCCGATGCCGGCCACGACAGCCGCAGTCCCGCAGGCAAATGCCTCGCGCAGGTGTCCGCTCGCCGCGTCAGCCTGCCATTGCTGGAAGGAATAGGGCTGCTCGCTGACCGTCATGCCCATATCGGCGGCGATGGTCAGCAGGCTGGCCCGTGTGATGCCAGGCAGGATGGTACCGCGCAGAGGCGGCGTGATGATCGTGCGATCGTCGAACAGGAAGAAGATGTTCATGCCGCCCAATTCTTCCACCCAGCGTCCTCCAACCGCATCGAGGAAGATGACCTGATGGCAGTCGTGATCGATGGCCTGTCGTTGGGCGACAAGGCTACCGGCATAATTGCCGCCGCATTTGGCGGCGCCCGTTCCGCCGGGTGCGGCGCGGATATGGTCGGGCGTGACCCACAGGCGGATCGCCTGATCACCACCCTTGAAATAGGCGCCCGCTGGGCAGGCGATGATGCAGAAAATATAGCTGGATGCGGGCCGCACTCCCAGAAAGGCATCGTCCGCAAACATGAAGGGGCGCAAATAGAGGCTTCCCGCGCCCTCCGCGACCCAATGCTGATCGGCGTGGGCAAGCCGCCGGACGGCGTAGAGGAAAATTTCCTCCGGCAGCGAGGGCATGGCCATGCGCGCCGCCGATTCGTTGAAGCGGCGGGCATTTTCCCTCGGACGAAACAGAAAAAATGCGTCCATCAGCCCCGCGATATGCCTTCATGCCTTCGAAGATTTCCTGGGCATAATGCAGCACCGAGGCGGCCGGATCGATCTGGAATGGGCGCCGCGGCCCAGTTGCGCATCATGCCACCCGGCATCGACCGACCAGCGGATGGTGATCATATGGTCGGTGAAATGCTTGCCAAAGCCCGGATCAGTCAGAACCCGTTCCTGCGGTTCAGTCGGTTTGGGATGGGGAATTTCGAAGGCCAGCGTCATATTGTGATCCTTTATTGGCAAGCTGCCCGCCCTGTTCTTCAGGCCGCCTTTTCTTCCCTTGGCATCTCAGGTGCCGCCCGCAGTTCTGCCTGCCGAATTTCATAGGCGGCCATGGCGGCTTCCTTGACCGGCCCATATCCGCGGATCATGTCCGGCAAATCCGCGAGCGCGAGGGAGCGGTCGATGCCCGTTTCGTCCAGTCCGGCGCACAGCGTCTCGACAAGGTCGCGATACTCGCTGGCCAGCCGCCGTTCGTTCCGCCGCTCTACCGTGTAACCAAAGGGATCGGCCCATGTGCCACGCAGTCCCTTCAGCCCGGCGAGCAGGCGGAACGCCGTGAAAATCCATGGACCGAACTTGCGCTTCTTTGGCCGCCCCGTTGCCGGATCGATGCGGGAAAGCAGCGGCGGCGCCAGATAGACGCCAATCCGGCCGCTATCCGAAAACTGGGTGTCCAGCGCATCACGGAAAGCCTGCGCGCCATAGAGGCGGGCGACCTCATATTCATCCTTATAGGCCATCAACCGGTAGCCCTGCGTTGCGACCGCCCGCACAAATTCATCGCCCTTGCCGCCCAGCGGTGCCGCGGCGCGTTGCGCCCGATCGACCATCGCCGCATAGAGCGCCGCATAGCCATCATTCTGATAGGCGCTCAACTCGGCTGTCCGGCGCGCGATCAGCTCCGTCAGCGTTTCCGGAACGATCAGCGCGCTTTTGGCGATGCCAGCAATCTGTTCGACGGCAGGCAAGTCGACGGCGGCGAGCCGCCCCCAGGCAAAGGCACGTTTGTTGAGGTCCACCGCTGCGCCGTTCGCATCGATCGCCGCTTCGAAGGCGCTGCCCGTCAGCGGCAACAGGCCCTTTTGCCAAGCATAGCCGACGATCATCGTGTTGGCCGCGACATTGTTGCCGAACAGCCCTTCAGCGATGCGAGTGGCGCTCAGCAGGAAACCCTTGTCGCCCGCGCGTGCCAGCAATGTCTCGACAATGCGCGGTGTAGGCAGCGCGAAATCGCGATCGCTGACGATGTCGGCGGTCGGCGTCTCGTCTCCATTGAGGACGATAGCCCCCCGGCCCTTGGCGAATTTCCGCAGGGAGTCAGCACTGGCGGCGACCAGCGCGTCGGTGCCCAGCAACAGGTCGGTTTCGCCCGCCCCGATCCGTACCGCGTGGATGTCTTTATCCTTCGGTGCGATGCGGACCTGGCTGACGACGGCGCCGTTCTTCTGCGCAAGGCCGGTGAAGTCGAGCACGGTCGCGTTCAGGCCCGACAGATGCGCCGCGGTGCCCAGCAGCGCGCCGGTGGTCAGCACGCCCAGCCCGCCGATGCCCGCGACATAGATATTGTAGACGTCATCCAGCGCCGGGACCGTCGGTTTCGGCAGGCTGGCGAAACGCTCCCCCTCCATGGCGCGGATGCGGTCGGGGGAAGGTTTGCGCAGTTTCGCGCCCTCGATCTCGACGAAACTGGGGCAGAAGCCCTTGATGCAGGAAAAATCCTTGTTGCAGGCGGACTGGTTGATCCTGCGCTTACCGCCGAAATGGGTCTGTACCGGCTCGATCGAGATGCAGTTGGACTGGACCGAACAATCGCCGCAGCCTTCGCATACACGATCGTTGATGAACACGCGGCGGTCGGGATCGGGGAAGGCATTGCGCTTGCGGCGGCGGCGCTTCTCCGCCGCGCAGGTCTGTTCGTAGAGGATGGCGGTTACGCCTGGCACCGTGCGCAGTTCGCGTTGCAGCGCGTCCATGGCGTCGCGATGGTGCAGCGTGACGCCGGTGGGCAGGCGGGCCGCCTGCCAGTTTTCCGGCATGTCGCTGACCAGATGGATCGCGCCCACGCCTTCGGCTAGCAATTGCGCCAGCACCCGCTCCGGCGCCAGCGCGCCTTCGGCTGGCTGGCCGCCGGTCATGGCGACGGCATCATTATAGAGGATCTTGTAGGTGACGTTGGTTCCCGCCGCCACCGCCGCACGGATCGCCAGCAGGCCGCTATGCTGATAGGTGCCGTCGCCCAGATTCTGGAAAATATGCTCCGTCTGCGAAAAGGGCGCCGCGCCAACCCATTGCAAGCCTTCGCCGCCCATCTGGCTGAAGGTCGGCGTCTTCAGTTTTGGTTGAGACAGCGCCATGACATGGCAACCGATGCCGCCGCCGGAAATCGACCCGTCCGGCGTCTTCGTCGAACTGTTGTGCGGACAACCCGAACAGAAGAAGGGCTTGCGCGCAGGGAAGGGGATGACTTCGCCCCGCTGGCCAGCCTTGTCGAGCATGTTCAGGCGAGCAGCCAGATCGATCACGCCTTCGTAAGGGACACGCGCCACCAGCGCCCGCGCCACCATCAGCGGGTCGAATTCCCCGACGATCGGCAACAGCGGTTTTCCTTCGACATCGGTCTTGCCGGTGACGCGGATGCGCGGCACGTCCCGGTTGAACAGCGCGGACTTGATCTGCCCCTCAACGGTCGGGCCTTTTTCCTCCACCACGAAAATATCTTCCGCACCCTCCGCGAAGGCGAGCAGCGGTTCCGTGGCAAGGGGCCAGCTCATCGCGACCTTGTAGATGGACAGGCCCAGCGCGTTCGCCTCATCCTCGCCGATACCAAGGTTGCCCAGCGCCTGCATCAAATCCTGATGCGCCTTGCCGACCGTGACGATCGCTATGCGGGTGCGGGAAGGGGTAAAGACCGGCCGGTCGATGCGATTGGCGGCAGCCCAGCCAATAGCGGCGGGAATCCGCTCCTCGATCATGCGCCTTTCATATTCGGCACGTTCGGCGGGCCAGTTGATCGACGGATCCCAGTTGAGGCCATGCGCGGGCACCAGATGGGCGGGCGAGACATAAACGGGGAAGGGGGCGGGCAGGTCGAAGCTCGCCGCGCTTTCCACGACTTCTGCGATGGTCTTCATGGCGACCCAGACGCCGGAAAAGCGTGACAGAGCGATGCCTGCCATGCCCAGCGTCAGAATTTCCGAGACATTCGCGGGCTGGAGGACGGGCATATGGACCGACTGGAAAATGCCGTCGGTCTGGTGCGGGAACATGGAGGATTGGGCGCTGTGATCGTCGCCGCCGATGGCCAGCACCCCGCCCAGCGGCGATGTGCCCAGCATATTGGCGTTGCGGAAGGCGTCCCCGGTACGATCGACGCCATTGCCCTTGCCATACCAGATGCCGAACACGCCGTCGGCGCGGGATGGGCCGAAGGCCTTGTGCATTTGCGCGCCCCACAGGGCGGTCGCGGCGAGGTCTTCGTTCAGGCCGGGCTGAAAGACCACGTCATGAGCGTCGAGATATTTCTGCGCTTTCCAGAGCTGCTGGTCGTAGGCTCCCACCGGCGAGCCGCGATAGCCGGAAATCAGCCCTGCGGTGTTAAGCCCCCGGTGCCGGTCCAGGCGGCGCTGCATAAGGGGAAGACGCACGAGAGCCTGTATCCCGGTCATGAAGGCCGGGCCGGTTTCTGCGTTGTAGATCGCCTCCAGGCTGACGATCCGATCATGCTTCATCACTCTTCTCCCTCGATGACCTGGTCTATCGGGAAGAGGAAAAGGGTGCTTGCCAATGATGAGCCGGAACGCAACAGATTGTAGAATATATCGCTAATATCATGGAGATTGATAGTGAAATATACTACAAATTCGCCATAAGCCATTTCGGGGACGATCTATGCTCGATTCGCACGATCAGAAGATATTGCAGCGGTTAAGCGACGATGGCCGGACGACGTGGAGCGATCTGGCCGACCATATCGGCCTAAGCCTGACGCCGACCGTGCGCCGCGTGCATGCGCTGGAGGAGCAGGGCTATATCACCGGCTATTTCGCCCGGCTGGACGAAAAGAAGCTGGCTGGAGCGATCTCGGTCTTCGTTTCTGTAACGCTGGATAAGCAGGTCCGGGCCGCGCTGGAGGCTTTTGAGGCGCGTGCGGCAGAATTGCCGGAAATCATGAGTGGATTCCTGATGTCGGGCGGTGCGGACTATCTGTTGCGCGCGGTGGTACGGGACCTGGATCATTACCGAGACTTGCTGGAAGTGTTGACGCAAATCCCGCACGTCGCGCACATTCAGAGCAGCTTTGCGCTCAAATCCTTCATCAACCGGCCAGCGCCGGTGATCACACAGCGCTGATCTTGAAGGCGCGCAGGCAGTGGCGGAAATCAGGCTGTGGGTTTTGGTTCGGTGAGGAACAGGTCGAGTTCCGCGGACAATTCAGGCTTGAGTTCTGCGAGGAGTAGGCAGAGGAGGGGTTTGATGGCGACGCCATCGATTGGGGAATGTCGCTTCCGCCAATGGCTGCAGCATAGGCATGGATTGTACAGGAGTGCAGAAGGCCACCGCAGTTGCGGGCACGTCACAATGCTGGGGTCACAGCCCTGTACTGAAGCAGGACCGGTTTCAATCCGATCTCATTGTTGCTCAACGCTTCCGTAGAACTCACAGCGAGAACTGCATTCGCTATGGCCGAAAGCTGGCATTCAGTAGTAATATAGCAGCGCGAATCCCCCTCTCGAATAAGGAGCTGGCGGCGGAACAAGTCCAACGATCTAAGGGAAGAATCTACCGATTAAGGGTAATTTCTGTCTAGCGGTCATAGGGAAATTGGTACCGATTCAGTCAGAGTCTCGCGATCTTCGGGAATCGACAAGTAAGCTCAATCAAATCCAGATATTTAACATAATTACTATTATCAAACATTTTCTAACCGGTCCGAACATCTGCCCATTTTTCAGGCGCTTACGGAATTGGCTTGGATGCTCATGTCGCCCTACCTGCGGCTATGGATGACCTCTTTAATGGCGCCGAAGCGTCCGCTTTACCTCGGCGGTGATCGTGTAAACCGCTTCTCGCTGCGCGCCGCGATTGGCATGATCGACGCGGTAACCCTGATAATGCCGGCGCAATAGGCCTGCCTTAACCAGATCCGACACCGCGCGGCTGACGCTGGTCCGGCCGGAACGAATGATGCGCTGCTGAATCTGCGCCTCGCATGCGCGCTCCAGCTCGGCCGGATCAGCGCCGTCCTGCGCCAAGCCCAGAACTTCACCGCGCACGGCCTCGACCATAGCGATGCGCCGACAATCACGCTTCGCTAGCGGCGCCAATGCCTGACAGAGCCAGTCGCGCACGGGCACCCTACCCGTCTCGGTCCTGACATACGGTCCGAGGCTGCCATTGGGTCCCGCTTCCCGAGCGATCAATTCCAGCACGAGGAGCGCGTATCGCGGCCGGCGCGTGACGGCAGCGATACGATCAACCAATTCCGGCTGCGTTGCACTCGCTGGCGCCGCCGCAGACCGCGTGGGCTTCTTCGCCGAAGGCAGGGGTTGCTCAAAAAGGTCAGCCTGATAGAACATATCAGGAATCTAGCAGATGATGAGTCGCTGTGAATCCCCTTTTCTGCGCCGGCTCCAGATAAAACCCATGTGTCACTTTACCCGGCCAGACCGGCTGTTTCCGGGCAAATTCCGTCTTCCAGCCAGCCATGTTCCAGCTTATGCCCTGCGCATCACCAACGGGAGAATGCCCAATGAACAACACCGATCTCGCCGAAGCCCTGGCTGCCGACCATGGCCTAACCAAGGCCGATGCCCGTAAATATGTCGACGCCGTTTTCGGTTCGATCGCTGATGCGGCTGCCAAGGGGCAGGAAGTGTCGCTGAACGGCTTCGGGAAGTTCAAGGTGAAGGACAGCCCAGCCCGTGAAGGCCGCAATCCCTCGACCGGCGCGACCATCCAGATCGCCGCATCGAAGAAACTGACCTTCACGCCTGGCAAGGCGCTCAAAGATCAGGTCAACGGCTAAGCCGTGAGGGGCCGCCGAACGACGGTTCAGCGGTCCTTCTTCTATCAAAACTGCGTGTCACTTTTTCAACGCGGGTAAAGTGACACATGGGTCACTCAATGGCCATTATTGGCTTGTCGTCGTCAGAAGAAGTGCCATTCCAGCATCATGGCATCGACCAAAGCCCAGTCGACCTTGCCTAATTCGAAACCGGCCCGATCAAAAATCCCGTCTGGGTCGCCAGGCACGGATATGTCAGCAGGGCCGGCGAGATAGCGTTCCACAAACTCAATCTCGCTGTTCAGCACGGCTTTGCGCCCTTCCAGGCAAATATCCATGACATAGCGCAGGGCCGGTCCTTCGGCTCTGTCGATCACGCTCCGCAAAGCTGGGGCATCCAGTGCGTCAGCGATGGCGCGCGCATATTGGTTCGCGCCATGTTCAAGGATGCAGATGCGCTCCAGCGTTTCCTGCATGGTCTCCGGACGATCCTGCTCCGCGCCGATCAGATCGGCCACTTCCGATCTGTTCCTTCGCGCATATGCGCTGAGCAAGTGGCTCCTGCGGGCCGGATCCAGATACAGCATGAAGGTCCGACGGTCGAAATTGCGGTAGAGAAAATCATAGCGCGTGACGCCCAGATCCCGCATGCGACAAATACAATGGTAATAGCCCAACGCGTGTAATGTCAGGAATGCCTTATAGGCGTTGGACAGGTTTCGGATGAAGGTGAAATCCCGGCGGGCAATGATGCCCTTGACGCCATAATCAAAACCCAAGGACTCTGCGAACCGGATACCGTAATGTTTTTCGCAACCATTTTGCAGAATGGTGAAGTCGAGGTCATCCAATATTGGATGGCAATGGACCGGACCAGCGGCCGCGAATATATCCCAGTGGATGACGTCTTCCATCATAGCGACCCACAGCTTTGTTTCTCTCTTGTTTCAACCATGCTCGTGCCCGGAAATCAACTGGTTAGAGAGATCGACGGGGCCACCCGTCAGCGGCTGACCCACCAAAATCGTTGGTTTCGCTCGCCATGTCGCAATCAACGCTTGTCGGAGACCAGCAACGCCATTCGCACTGGAGCAGCATCTGGCCATGGGCGAACAGGGGCACACCATCGATCTGCATGGGCCGCCAGCCAAGGCGCTGGCATGGTTCGTTGCGGATATTGCGCCATCCGCAAGGCACGGCGAGGCTGGTCAGTGAGGGACTGCTGTCCTCCTCGCTCGCGCAAGGGAGCACAGACGCTGCGGGTTCAAACAGTTCATGTTGCATATCCATCCTGGCTCTGCTCCTTGTCCTCGCGAAAACATCTCTCTCACTCCCCCTCCACTCTCAATGATCGTGAGGGGTTGCGGTCGGCGGAAGCTGGAGGCGCGCCTCGTCGGCAAGCTTGCGAAAAGCGTCGAGCATCGCGAGCGAACTGATCTTGCCGATATCGGTCGAGCTGTAGGCTCCCCCAAGTGCTCCGACGCCCAGTTCGAGAAGCAGCCCACCCCCGACGATGGTGACGTCACGCTTGCGCGCGGATCCGGTCGCGACCGCGCGTTGCAAGCCGGTCTTCACCTCGACGAGGGAGAGCATGACTTGACTTTCCAATGTCTTCATCTTGAGGCCGACCGCCGAGCCAAAGGCTCCGCCCACGGCGCCACCGCCGCCCCGGCTATTGGCATCGGAATAAAGGAGCTGGGCGGAGAGGAGATAGTCGGCCGCCTTCAATGTGGCGCCACCAAGGGCCTTGCCGTTTTCCACCGCCCCACCGGCCGCCAGCGCACGCTCGCGCTGCAGGGCGTCGAAGGCCCCGCCGCGCTCGACCACCAGGAAGCAATGGGATCGCGCCGCCAGCAGCTTCAACAGCGGCAGCGGATCCACCCGGGCGGTGCTCCCGCCATTTTGCCGTTCCGCCATCTGAACCAGGGCGCGCATGCCGGGCGGCAGTTGATCATCGAGCGTCGGGACCTTGTCTTCCACGAGCGCCACCGTGCCCAGAGGCTGCGCGCATTGCGGCAGGCTGGCACTCTCATCGACACCAGTGCCGCCCTTGCCGAGCTTCTGCGCTGCGAGCGGGGACGTGGCGAGGTACAGGGCAGCGAGTGTGGGAAATGCATATTTCATGACGATGCTCCTTGGTGAAAAATGAGGGTCACAGATCGAGACCCAGGCTGCGCTCGGGTAGCGGCGGCAGGATGTCGGCGCGGTCCGGACTTTGCGCTGGCTGACCCGGCCGAGCCTTGGGATCGGCAGGCTTGCCGCTATTATCCGGCAGCGGCGGGAGATCGGCGGGGATGTCTGCGGGATGGGACGCTGCGCCGGCGGTCACACCCTCAACAGGACCGGGGTCGAACCGGGCAGGTCCGCTTGACCGCGGCCCGTCAATCGCAAGGCGCCCCAGGGTCTCCAGCGCGGAGGTCTTGTTCCCCGGATTATGATCGAGCTGGCGCGCCAGCTTCTCCTTGTCGTCGACGATCATGGTGAGTTCGTCGCGCACGCGCGTAACGCCGACATTGAACAGGCGCTGGTTCGAGAGGTTGCGCTCATGGCTCGCCATGACCGTGATCGCCTTGTCGGTCGTGATCCCCTGGGCCATGTGCATGTTGAGGCTGTAGGCAAGGTCAAGGCGCGAGAGCATCGGATCGCCCACCGCCAGGGTCAGCTGTTTGTCCTGCCCGAGATTGACGGTGACGCCAGTGGCGTCCACTTGGGTTATGCGCGCAATGGCTGCGTTCAACAGGTCGCGGGGCTTGTCAGTCGCCGTCCAGCGGATCGTGTCGCCTTCTCGGAGATGCACACCCTTTTTTTCGGAGAGCTGCAACCGATCGCGCTGCTCGGTGGGGGACAGGCGGGCGGGATCGAACCGGATCTTGCGACGGCCATCGGCAAGATCGACCCTGCCGTTCGCATGCACCTTGAGGACATCATAGCGTCCGGCCTTGAGGCCAACATCGCGGGCCCCGCCCCGCCCGACTTCCAGCACCTGGCCGGCACGGTAATTGGCGGCATAGCGCAGTTCCTCGCGGGTCGTGTTGACGCGCTCGAAGATGGTGAGCTGGATACCTGCGCCCTTGAGGGTGCCCTCGGCCGACAGGCCCGCCTGAATGCGCTCGTTGATCGCCTGCCGAGTTTCTCGTCCCGAGGCGAACACCGCCGTCGCGGCGCGCTCCTGTGGCGATAAGCCAAGCCAGCGATCGGCGGCGTCCTCCGCCGGTGCAGCGCTTTCGACCACTTTGTCGCCGAGCACTTTCATGGCCTGGCTGGCCTTGCCGATATTGGCCAGCGCCGCGACCGCGCGCAGTTCATCGGTGCGCTGGCGGATATTCTGGTCCATGCGCGCCATGGTGCCGCCGCCCGCCTGGATCATGGCGAAGGCCTTGCCGGCATCGATCGAGGACAGTTGCTGGCGATCACCAACCAGGACCAGCTGCTCGATCCCCAGCGCCGCGACAATCTGTTGCAGGCTCAGCATGTCGCGGGACGACACCATCGAGGTCTCGTCCACCACCAGCATGGCGCCCTCCAACCGGTCGCGGGCCGCCGCATAGGCGGGGCCCTCGCGCTGTGCCACGAAGCGTTCATGCGCAAGGACAAAGGAGGCGATCGTCTGTGCCTCGATGCCCGCGCCTTCCTTCATGTCGGCGACCATCTTGTTCTGAAAGGCGAGGCCGAGAATCTTGCGGCCCTCGCCGTCCGCCACCCGCGCGACAGCCGAGAGCATTGTCGATTTGCCGGCGCCCGCGACGCCCTGGATCGAGATCGTCCGATCGGCCGAACTGACGATCAGCGTGGCCGAGCCCAGCTGACCAGGGTTGAGCGGATGACTGCTCGCCTGCTGCAGGCGCTGCGGCGCCCCTGCAGGGTCGAGCATGGGCAGTGCCTGCCCCTTGCCCTCTTCCACCAGGCCCAGGATCTTCTCCTCGGTGGCGAGCGCCTCCCGCGTGGTCAGCATGGGGGCGGCGCGCTCCACGCCGCGGAGCAACAGGCCCTTGTCGACGAGCTGCCCGATCCGCCGTTCGACATGCTCGATGGTCACCCCCTTCAGCCCGAGGTCGAGCGCGGTCTTGGCAAGCTTATGCTGCTCAAACGCGGCTTCGCGCTCGCCGTGAATCCGCACCGCCGAGGCGACCGCCAGCTGGGCGCGGCCCGCCGCCGGACTTTGTACGATGCGGGCGATGCGGCGATCGACAAGCGGGTCATCGTGGGACAGCAATGCGCCCACCGCATGCCATGCTGCGCCAACCGCATCGCGAATGGCGCGATAGCCGGTTTCCAGACGGCCGGCCGCTTCATTGCCCGAAGCCCGGAGCTGTGCTGCCTCCCGCAATTCCAGGCCATTAAAGCCCAGGCCTTGCGCCTTGTCCTTCCAGCCCTGAAGCAGGGCCGCGCGATCCTCGACATTGAGCTTGGGATCACGGGTGCGCGTGGTAATTTCGCGCAGCGCCTCGGGCGATTTGAGGCCCAGTTCCGTGGCCTTCTCCAATATGTCCTGCCGCCGCTGGCTGAACGCGTCGATCACGGGTTGCGGGACGCCGGCGATCTCGAAGGTGCCGTGCTTTCCCTTCAGGTCAACGCCGTAGCCGAGCTTCTCGATCTCGCCACGCAGATAGGCATGGTAGATCGCGCCGATCACGCTGTTGTTGCTCCAGATCCTGTCGGCATGGAGCGCCTTCCATTTGCCGTCGAGCATTTTGGTGAGGTTCGCGATGACGGCGTGGATATGTCCCTGCGGATCAAACGCACGGCTGGTATCATGTTCGAACAGGGCAAAGACGAGATTGCCGGTCGGGATCGGAACCTTGCGCCCCTCCTGGTCCTTGCGGCCTTCCGCCAAATTCTTCTCGACCCAGGCCATGGTCGCCTTCACCGCGGACATATTGGCGGCGAGAATGCGGCGGTCGCCCGCGACATAGGCCATGACCGAGGCGGACTTGGGCATGGAGAAGGTGAGGTCATAGCCGGCGCGCCGGTTCTCGACCTGGCCGACCTGTTCGCCCGAGGGCAATTCCCCCTTGAGGATCGCCTCGAAGCCCTCCTTGCCGACCTCACCCGTCAGACCCAGATCACGGGCGCCTTCCCCTGCCCAGAGGCTGAGTTCGGACGAGCCCTCGACGGTGTAATAATTGTCCTGCGCAAAATAGCTGGCGGCGCCCGATGCCGAGCGGACAGAGGCGATCGACAGCATGGATCAGATCCCCCAATCCGCGCTGTCGCCCAGATCCTTGCCGCCTGAAAAATCCTGCCGCATCTCGAACAGCGACTGATCCTCCACCGGCGTGCGCGGGGACGGCTGGCTGCTCCCTTTCCCTCCGCGATCGGCAGGCTGAGCCGATGCCGGATCGGCACGGTCTGCAAGCGCCCGGTCCGCCGCATGACGAGGGGACTCCCTGGCGGGCTCGGGCTGGTCACGATCGGCGGCCCGGCGGGCTGCATCATGCTCGTCATTTCCCTCCCCGAACAGGATGCGGGCAGCCATTTCCTTGGCAAGATGGACGTCGGGATCGGGCACCTCCTCGACAATCTGCGCCGCGCCATCCCGGCCGCCTGCCTCACCCCCCTCTTCCGCGAACAAGGCGTCGGTTAG
>NZ_JALDYQ010000142.1:0-4497 GCF_032153725.1 Sphingobium sp.
GAAGTACAGAAGATGTGGAATGATGTTCACGTGCCTGGAGCTGCCTTGGCCGTGTTCGCTGCTCGGCAGGGCAATAGCCCGTTGAATGCACGACCCAAAGCGGCCAGTCGAGCAGATGGATGGGAGGGTTAAAAGCAGTTGTTGGTCAGACTCTGCGGATCGCAGCCACTGCAGCAGCTCCCGCTTTTGCCACCTGAGCGTGGGGATGAGCGCAGCACTGCTCGGCGATGCGCAGCAAGTCCGGTCTCGGCCGCTTTCTGATCTCGATTGCTATTGCCTCCGCCAGGAAAAAATTGTCGGCGACTGCAATGCGATTCAGCAACGCATAATCGTAGAGATCAAGGCTGGGGATCAATTGAACCGCAACGTCCTCACCTTCGTCATCCTTGCAGAGCGTCCCGATGAAGTTGACCAACCCGGGCTGGTCTTGGCACAAGGGAGAGAGAACTGGATGCAGATCAGTCAGGAGGCATCTCTCCTCCAACGCCCGTTCTACCGCGGCGACGACCCGCGTAAGAGACTCAAACACGACCCGCGTCTCACCGTCATGGCTGAGATAAAGGATTTGCCCAGCGATCGGCGATTTCGTCGCAAAAACATGGTGATCACTGGTCTCAGGATCGTCCAGAACAAAGCCTCCGAGCGCTTCAATTGTTGGATGTTCGCTGAACAGCTCGGTAGTTTTCCGAGCCTTATCCCTGGTGAGCAGGTTCAGCTCATTCTGATATCGGCCAGAGTATTGACCAATTTCGATCCTCTCAAAATACGCATCCAGTTCTGTGCTCCGGTCCATCGATAGCGCTCCGTGACGATTGTCCCTGCTCTGACATATCCGAAAGCATACGACCGAGCGTCGGCTCGTGGCCGGAAGTGGCCGTCCACGAGGGAGCTCATTATCTTAAGTTGATGCAGTTCCGTCATGAATGAACGTACGAAAAAAGCCCCCGTGGGGCAGCCGGTAGGGCTATAGGTCCGCAAGCTCGTCCAGGAAACAAAAGGCTTAACGCTGCAACGGGTGACCGTAGCCGGTGAAGGGGACTATGCGCTCCCAGGGTGATTGGGGCATCACCCCTGCGAATGGCGTAGCGCTATCGGTTAACTGGCGAGATGCACCCGCTAATTCTATGGCGGACACTCCTTCCGCCAGATGCCGTGAAAAACCAACCACCTTCAAGTGGTTGGTTTTCTTGCCGCATTGATTTCACGCGGCGTTGGGTTAACGCTTGGGCTGGTCCTTGGCGTCCTTCGCGTCCTTGCCCAGGTCCTGGGCCTGCCGGCGCGGATCTTCCCCGCTGAAGCCACCATAGCTGCTCTGGCCGGGGTCGGCGCTGCGGCTCTGGATCTTCTCGTCGGCTTTCTTCTCGTGCGCGCCGGCGCCTGCCGACGGCTTCTGGTTTTCCTTGTGTTGCTCTTCAGTCATCGAGATCTCCCTCTGAGGTAAATGGCGACCAAGCTGCCGCAAGCGCCATACCCTGGCCGGGCTCATGTTCGATCGCTGACTCATGGTCTCCGCGCATACGCATCTGCCGCTAGCCACGCTGCGCTGGCCCTTGTCCGCTGTCCGCTGGCCGCTGCCAGCAACCACAACGGCTTACGCTAGAATCGCTCAGCCCCGTTCCGGGCCCGCTTTTCACGGAGTTTCGATTGACCGTCATTTCGAGCAAAGACCGCGTCGCCGATTTGGCGCGGGCACAAGCCCGCATCCTCGAACTTGCGATGGGCGGTACCGAACTGCATCAAACGCTCGAAGCAATCACGCTCGCCGTGGAGGACCTGTCGGTCACCAAGGTTCTCGCATCCATACTCATCCTCGACGAAGAAGGGCTGCGGCTCAGACACGGCGCCGCGCCGAGCCTGCCGCGAAGCTACAACGAAGCGCTGGATGGCCTCAGCGTCGGGCCAGGCGTGGGGTCGTGCGGCACCGTTGCGTTCAGTGGCGAACCGGTCTACGTCTCGGATATCGCGACCGATCCCTTGTGGGCTAACTACCGTGACATTGCCCTTTCTTACGGACTGCGAGCATGCTGGTCCACGCCGGTAAGATCGAGCGCGGGCAAACTGCTCGGCACCTTCGCGCTCTACTATCAGAGTCCGCGCCAGCCGGGCGACAACGACATCGAACTGATCAATTTCGTTGCTCGCTCCGCGGGTCTGGTCATCGAACGGAGACAGGCCGAGGAAGCGCTGCGCCTTGCAAACGAGCGCCAGATCGCCAAGGTGGAAGCAGACCTGGCCGCTTCGCGCGACCTGGTGCGCGAACTGGAAATCAGCCGGTCCGAACTGAAGCAGGCCCAGGATCGCTTCCAGACGATAGTGCAAACCATCGATGCGGCGTTCGCCATCGTTCAGGTCGAGTACGACGAAAACGACAAGCCCATCAACTATCGCTTCGTCGAGGTCAACCCTGCTTTCGAGCGGCAGGCTGGCGTGGACCTTCGTGGGAAACGGGTCACCGAATTCGCGCCCGACCTGGAGCAGTTCTGGTTCGACACCTATGGCCATATCGCCAGCACCGGCGAGCCGGCCAACTTCGAGAGCTACGCAGAGGCGTTCAAGCGCTGGTTCGATGTCCGGGCCGTGCGGGTCGGCGATCCCGCTGACCGTCAGATCGCCATCTTCTTCAACGATGTCACCGCACGCCGCCAGGCGCAGGACCGTCTGCGTGTCAGCGAAGCCAATGCCCGCGAAAACGCGGAGCGCGTGCAACTTGCCCTGGCGGCTGGCGCGATCATCGGCACGTGGCATTGGGACCTGCCTACCGATCAGTTCACGGTCGACGAGGGCTTCGCCAATGCGTTCGGGCTCGATCCGGGGCTCGGCCACAAGGGCATTCCGCTGGCGCAGATCGTAAAGACCGTACACCCGGACGACCAGGCGGGTCTGGCCGACGCGATCCGTGACGTCATCCGTCGTGGCGGGGCATATGCGTACCAGTACAGGGTCCGCCGTGCCAATGGGCGCTACTACTGGATCGAAGCTAACGGACATGTCGATCATGGGCCGGACGGAACGCCTCTCAGCTTTCCCGGCGTCGTCATCGACGTGGAGGAACGCCGTAGTATCCAGGCGGAGCGGGATCGTGCGATCGCCGCGCTGCGAACGCTCAACGACACGCTTGAGCAGCGCGTGGCCGCGCGTACAGCGGAATTGATGCGCGCTGAAGAAGCGCTGCGGCAAGCCCAGAAAATGGAGGCGGTGGGGCAGCTTACCGGCGGCATCGCGCATGACTTCAACAACATGTTGACCGGCGTCATCGGCGGACTCAACCTGGTCCAGCGCCACATTGCGCTTGGCCGCATGGACCGGGTCGATCGCTACATGGAAATGGCGAATACGTCAGCGCAGCGGGCCGCCGCGCTGACCTCACGTCTGCTCGCGTTCGGCCGCCGCCAGTCGCTGGACCTGAAGCCGACCGATGTGAACATGCTGGTTGCGAGCATGGAAGATCTGCTGCACCGGACGCTGGGCGAACAGGTCGCGCTGGAAGTGCGCCTGGATGACGGCGTCTGGCCAGCGTATACCGATGCCAATCAACTTGAGAGCGCGCTGCTCAACCTGAGTATCAATGCGCGCGACGCGATGCCCGAAGGTGGCAAGCTGCTGGTTGAGACCATCAACAGCCAGCTCGACGAGCGTTACGTCAGCGAGTTCGCCGGTTTGCAGCCGGGTGATTACGTGGTCCTGTCGGTCACCGACACCGGTACGGGCATGTCGGCGAGCACTGTCGAGCGGGCGTTCGAGCCCTTCTTCACGACGAAGCCCATGGGGCAAGGGACCGGACTGGGCCTGTCGATGATCTACGGTTTCGCCCGCCAATCCGGTGGGCATGTCCGGATTGAGAGCGAGCTTGGCAAGGGCACGACGGTGAAGCTTTTCCTGCCGCGACGTCACGGCGCCACGGATGATGCGGCGAGTTCGGCAGGGGAGGCGACACCGCTCGGCGCCGGCGAGCTGGTCATGGTCGTCGAGGATGACGCATCCGTTCGCATGATCGTCACTGAGGTCCTGGACGAACTTGGCTACGGCGTGATCGAAGCGGTGGATGCCCCGACCGCGATTCCCATCCTTGAATCGAATAAGCGCATCGACTTGTTGGTGACCGACGTCGGCCTGCCAGGCATGAACGGCCGCCAACTCGCGGAAATCGCGCGCCAGTCGCGCCCGGGGCTGAAGATCCTGTTCATCACCGGCTATGCGGAAAACGCGGCCGTGCGGGCGGGCTTTCTTGAGTCCGGCATGGAAATGATGACGAAGCCATTCGCGATTGAAGCGCTTGCGGCGAAGTTGCGCGACATGCTGGGAAAGACTGGGTCCAAGGGCGCGGGTAGCTAAACGCAGACCCGGACGAGATAGTCTTCCAGTTCGCTCACTCGTTGGGCGCCGATGATCGCGCCGACGTAGCCGTCTGGCCGCACCAGGATCCAGTCGCCCTCCGTGGGCGTGTACGCCGCGCGGAAGTGGCCGGCGTCATCGCGCAGCTCGCCCGTCGCGCCGATA
>NZ_JALDYQ010000079.1:0-22083 GCF_032153725.1 Sphingobium sp.
GCGGGATCCCGGATCAAGTCCGGGATGACGAAGCTGTAATGACCGCCTTCCACCCCAACCGGTCATTCATCTTCGACTTTACGATATCAGGAAACGGTCAACACGCCGTCATAGGCGTGGTCTTCCAGTGCACGGCCTGCGCCCATCGCGACGCAGATCAGCGGCTTGTCGGCCACCGTCACCGGCAGGCCGGTCGCATCGGACAGCGCTTCATCCAGCCGCTGGAGCAGCGCGCCGCCTCCGGTGAGCGTAATCCCCTCCTCGATGATATCCGCCGACAGTTCCGGCGCGGTCTGTTCCAGCGCGGTCATCACGGCCATCTTGATCTGGCCGACCGGCTCCGACAGGGCATCGACGATCTCCGCCTCGCTGATCGTCATTTCCGCCGGGCGACCGTTCACCAGGTCCCTGCCCTTCACGATCATGCGGCGGCCTTCACCTTCGGGCGGGGTGGCGGCGCCCAGCGCGCATTTCACCCGTTCCGACGTGGCCTCGCCGATCATGAGGTTGTGGGTGCGGCGGATGTGGGAGGCGATGGCGTCGTCCAGCCGGTCGCCGCCGACACGCGCCGAATTGCTATAGGCGATGCCGCGCAGGGACAGCACCGCCACTTCGGTCGTGCCGCCGCCAATGTCGACCACCATGGCGCCGCGCGGCTCGGTGACGGGCAGGTCGGCGCCGATCGCGGCGGCCATCGGTTCCTCGATCAGCTGGACCCTATAGGCGCCCGCATTGGAGGCCGCGTCACGCAGGGCGCGGCGTTCCACCATGGTCGAGCCGGTGGGCACGCAGATCACCACCTCATGACGGCGGCCGAGGCGGCTGTGGCCGTTCAGCGCCTTGTCGATGAAATGCTTGATCATCTGTTCGGCAACGTCGATGTCCGCGATCACGCCGTCGCGCAACGGGCGGATCGCCTGGATGCCGTTGGGCGTCTTGCCCATCATCAGCTTGGCTTCGTTGCCGACCACCTTGACCTTGCGGATGCCGTCGCGCGTCTCGATCGCGATGACCGAGGGTTCGTTGAGGACGATGCCGCGATCACGCACATAGATGACCGTATTCACGGTCCCAAGGTCGATCGCCATGTCGCAGGCGGACGAGGAGAAAAAGCGCGGCAGTTTCATGAATCGGGCGAGCAATCTGTGCAGGGGAAAGCGGGACGGCTCCCCCTGCAGAGTCGCCTTGCCCGGCAGAAGAGGGCTGCGACAGTCCGTCCATTATGTGAGGCCAGTTGAGAGCCTAATAAGAGCGGCGGGTATAGCTGATGGATATGGCAGGGGTCTGATAGACGATGAAATTCAACGACCGTGAATAGGTCATCGTGATTTCCTTATAGGGCACGCCATATTGAGTCCCGGTCACGACGGTCGGGTCGTTGGTATAGGCCGGGTCCAGACCGAATTCGCGGCTCTTCACCTTGGCGATGATGGCGGTGTCGGAAGGCGTGGGATAGATGCTGGCGTAGCGCGCCCCTTCATCCACCGCATGTTGCAGGCCGGTGCGCGCGCAGGCGATGATGCCGAGTTGCAACGCGCCCATCAGCAACATGATGAAAGGCGGTACGGCAAGGACGAATTCGATCGCCGCCGCCCCGCGCTGATCACGTATCAGGCGCATCATTGCAGGCGTACCGATGCAGAGCCGGTGATTGCGATCCCCTGGGACGACCAGTTGCTGTTTGGCGCGAGTTTGGCGAACATCGGCGTATAGGTCCCTGAAATGGTGATCGCGACATAGCGCTTCTGCTGCTGGGTCGAGGTGCAATAGTCGGGCGTGGTTTGCGCCGTACTGTCGCAGATCAGCGTCGGCGTGACGGTGACATTATTGGTCGAAACACCGGCTGCGGAGGCAGCATCGGCGGCGAGATTCTGATAGGCCGTGCTGTTGTAGCCGCCCGCGGTCGCCATCTGCGCCGCGCGTTCGGCCGCGCGCTGGAGCGCGATCTTCGCCTTGAAGGCCATGGCGACATCCCCCGCCAGGCAGGTCAGCAGCACCAGAACCGGCATGATGATCGCCAGTTCGACCGTGCTGTTGCCGGCTGGATCAGCGAAAAGCCGCTTCATCATCCCACCAGCCTCACCAGCGTTGCGGTGATTTTCCCGACGCCCGTATTGTCGCATTGATTGACGATGCTGCTGTTGCCGATGAAGGTGACGCGTTTGCTGACCATCTTCACGCAGTTGGTGGTCATGCCCGACGTGCCGCTGAACGACATCGCCTGCCCCGGAAAATAGAAGGCGCCTTGCAGGGAAGAGCTGGCATTGCCGTTGATCAGGTTGGTTCCCGAATCCAGCGCGCGCCGATCCTGGTAGAAGAGGACGCCGGAATAGGTGCCGCTGGTCGGCGCCGACAGGTTGAGCGTCGCGCCGCCGTTGATGTTGACCGTCGAGATGGAACTGGGGTTGCTGGACGCGTTGCTGCTGGTCAGGACGATGGTGACGCCGGTGCCGTTGATGACCGCCTGCGACCCCACGTCGAAGGTGGCGCTGTCGATGAAATAGGTGCCGGGCGCCATGGTGAGCGTGCCCTTGATGTCGAAATTCTTATAGCAGCCGGCGGTGATGGACTTGCTATTATTGGGCTGGACATTGACGTTGGTGCAGCCCGTCAAATCCGACGCCGTGGGCGTAGGCAATGACGCATAGGGGTCCTGCACCGCTATGCTGTAGGGCAGCAACGTGGTCGGCGAGACATAGTTGGAACTGGACGTGAGCCCGCCCACCGCCGCCACCGGGGTCGCCGTGATCGTGCTGCTGCCGCCTGCCGTGACGGCGTTCGATGCCCGCGAATTGGTGGCCATGCCACAGCCAAGACTGACCGTGGCATTGCCCTGCATGGTGATGCCGACCGTGCTCGTCTTTTCGAGCGAGACGACGCAATAATCGCCGCTGCCCACCACGGCAGCGGTCGCTTCGCCGGAGATGACCGGCGCCGTCACGCCCAGCAATTTGGAAAAGGGCAGCTCCGCCGAGGTTTGCAGCACCACCCGCACCGCCTTGCTATTGCCGGCATAGGAACCGGTGGTCGGCGCATTTTCGATCGTCGGCGTCTGCGACAGGGTGATCAGCGACAGGCGGCTGATGTCCGCGGTCGCGCTGTCCGATGCGCTGAAGCCCTGCGCCACGGCATAGGCCCCGGCGATCGCGGCGCTATCCGCCTGACGCTGGACCTGGCGTTTCCACAGGGTCCATTGCACCGTATCGGTCGCCAGCCCCGCCGCGCCGACCAGTATTGGCATGGAGGCAGCGGCCATCATCAGGACATTGCCCGCCCTGTCCCGCAGCAATCGCCCCATCGACCTGCCGAACATCAACTTCCCTTTCCTGCGTACCGGGCATCAAGCCGAATGACAGGCGGGATTTTAAATATTGTCGGTTAACAAAATATTTTTTTCTAACAAAAATTGGGTAGGCCGACAGTATATAACCAACGATATATATTAATTGATTGGAAAATATATTTCCATTTTTCAAAAAATTTTCACAAAAATCGATTTAATATGAATAAAAAGAAAATCATCAGCAATGACGGCAATAGATATAGCGTAGTAAAAATTCCCGACCGCAGGCCTTTATAAGGATCGACCTGTCGTCCTGCCGCCACTCCGGTCTTGACCCGGAGTTCCGCTTCCCGAAGCCGGACGCGCCTCCGCGGATCGAAGCCGGGGTGGCGAAGGGAGGGAATATCCGCATCCCGCCATTTCGCCCCGCAACCCCCGACTCTCCCCTTTTCTCAACCGCTTCCCCCAAAGGCATTTTTTCTATAGGTTGTGCTGACGGTTATTACCGAGGCGACTCGAAAATGCCGAAACGGCAGCGAGCGTCCTATGTGGGGAGAGGGCTTGTGCCGGTTGCGGTAGCCATCGCCATGCTTGTGGTCGGGTCGGTCGCCTTTCATCTGTTCAGTCCGTGGTGGCGCACGCCCATCGCTTCCAATTGGGGATCGATCGATTCCGCGCTCGACGTGACGCTGTGGATATGCGCGGTGGCTTTTGTCGGGCTGAACCTGTTTCTGGCCTGGGCGTTGGTCAAATATCGCAACCGGCCCGGCCATCGCGCGCATTATGAGCCGGAAAACGCCTCGCTCGAAAAACAGCTGACAGTCTGGACCGCGATCGGCATTGCCGGGATGCTGGCGCCGGGGCTGGCGGCCTGGGGCAAATATGTGTCGGTGCCCAAAGAGGCCACCGTGATCGAGGCGGTCGGCCAGCAATGGCAATGGTCCTTCCGCTATCCGGGTCCTGACGGGGTGCTGGGCGCGGCGGGGGTCAAATATGTGACGCCGGACAATGGCCTGGGGCTGGATCCGCTCGACCCTTTTGGGCGTGACGACATAGTGGTGGAAAGCGGCGACCTCCACCTTCCCATTGGAAAACCGGTGAAGGTCGTGCTGCGGTCGAAGGATGTGCTGCACGATTTCTATGTGCCCGAGTTCCGCGCCAAGATGGATCTGGTGCCGGGCATCGTCACCTATTTCTGGATGACGCCGACCAAGGCCGGGACCTTCGACATCCTCTGCGCCGAGCTATGCGGCACCGGGCATCATGAAATGCGCGGCAAGGTGGTCGTGGAAACCGCCGGGGCCTTTGCGCAATGGCAGGCGCAGCAGACCAGTTTCGCGCAGATTCTGGCCGAGACGCCGCCCGCGGCCATGTCGATCCTGCTGATCAAGGCCAATGCCTGCATCGTTCCCGCCTCCTGGAGCATTCGCTGATGGCTACCACTTTGGCTGACGACCTGCGCCCGCTGCATCATCCCCACAGCTGGGTCACCAAATATGTCTGGAGCCAGGATCACAAGGTCATCGCCATCCAATATAGCTGCACCGCGATCGGCATCGGGCTGGTGGCGCTGGTGTTGTCGGCGCTGATGCGGTTGCAACTGGGATTTCCGGGCGCTTTTCCGGCGATCCAGCCGGACAATTACCTGCAATTCGTGTCGATGCACGGCATGATCATGGTCGTCTATCTGCTGACGGCGTTGCTGCTGGGGGGATTTGGCAATTACCTCATTCCACTGATGATCGGGGCGCGGGACATGGTGTTCCCTTTCGTCAACATGCTGAGTTACTGGTTCTATCTGCTGTCCGTGATCGTGCTGGTGACGGGGTTTTTCGTGCCGGGGGGGCCTACCGGGGCGGGATGGACGCTCTATCCGCCACAGGCGATCAGCGAGGGGACGCCGGGGCATCAATGGGGCATCGTCACCATGCTGGTCAGCCTTGCCATCTTCGTTGCGGCCTTCACCATGGGCGGGCTGAATTATGTGACGACCGTTCTTCAGGCGCGGACCAAGGGCATGACGCTGATGCGGATGCCCTTGTCGGTGTGGGGGATATTCACCGCTTCGGTGATGGGGTTGCTGGCCTTCCCGGCGCTGTTCGTCGCGGCGATCATGATGCTGTTCGATCATCTGGCAGGCACCAGCTTTTTCATGCCGACCATGCAGTCCATGGGAGCGATCACCCCGACGCAGGGCGGCAGTCCGTTGCTGTTCCAGCATCTCTTCTGGTTCTTCGGCCATCCCGAAGTCTATATCGTCGCCCTGCCCGCCTTCGGCATCGTGTCCGACCTGATCAGCGTTCATGCGCGGCGCAATATCTTCGGATACCGGATGATGGTGTGGGCGATCGTCATCATCGGCGCGCTCAGTTTCCTCGTCTGGGCGCATCATATGTATGTGAGCGGCATGAATCCCTATTTCGGGTTCTTCTTCGCCACGTCGACGCTGATCATCGCCATTCCGACCGCGATCAAAGTCTATAACTGGCTGCTGACATTGTGGCGCGGCAATATTCATCTGCGCGTGCCGATGCTGTTCGCCATCGCCTTCATCTTCACCTTCATTCATGGCGGGCTGTCGGGGCTGTTCCTGGGCAATGTCAGTGTCGACGTGCCGCTGTCCGACACTTTCTTCGTCGTGGCGCATTTCCATATGGTGATGGGGGTGTCGCCGGTGCTGGTGATCTTCGGCGCGATATACCACTGGTATCCCAAGATCTTCGGACGGATGTGGAACGAGACTTTGGGGAAGCTCCATTTCTGGATCACCTTCCTTGGCGTCTATGCGATTTTCCTGCCGATGCATTATCTGGGCATATTGGGCGTGCCGCGCCGTTATTATGCCTTGGGACAGACCGATTTCATTCCGCCGTCCGTGCACCTCGCCAATGAATGGATCAGCATTGCGGCGCTGGTCGTCTTCTGCGCGCAGGGGCTGTTCTTCTTCAACATGATCTGGAGCCTGTTCCGGGGGCCGCGGGCCGATCCCAATCCCTGGGGCGCGGCCAGCCTGGAATGGCTGACGCCCGATACGCCGCCCGCGCATGGCAATTGGGGACCGCATCTGCCGGTCGTCCATCGCTGGGCCTATGATTATAGCGTGCCGGGGGCCGCGCGGGACTATATTCCGCAGACGGAGCCCAGAACGGAATTGGGCTCAACGGAATTGGGCGCATGACCATCCTCGCGCGCCTCACGGAAAAAAGCTGGGAGCCGGGGCCGCCGCCGGTTGAACGCGAGCGGCCGTCGGCGGGGACGGTCGGGATGGTCGCCTATTTCGGCGTGGCTGCGGTGATGTTCTCGCTGCTGGTGGCGGCCTATCTGATGCGCATGGGGCTGCATGGCGGCGTGGATCATGTCCACGACTGGAAGCCCATGCCCGATCCGCCGCTGCTCTGGATCAACACGCTGGTGCTGGTGGCGAGCAGCATTGCCTGGGAGCTGGCGCGTCGCGAGCGGTTGGTCCGCGCGGCGCTGGCGGGATCAGCGTTGGGCGTGCTGTTCCTCATCGGGCAGGTGCTGCTGTGGAAGCATTATCAGGCAGCGGGCTATTATCTGTCGTCCAATCCGGCCAATGCCTTTTTCTATCTGCTGACGGCGCTGCATGGGCTTCACATCGTCGGCGGGCTGGTTGCCGCCGGCCGCGCGCTGGCGGCGGCGAACATGCGCAATATCGCCCTGTGCGCCGTCTACTGGCATTTCCTGTTGATCATCTGGTTGTTGCTTGCCGCTTTGCTGCTGTCCACCTGAGGATCTGTCGCCATGGCTCAAACGATATTGGCTCAAACTTCATCGGACAGGGAAGTCATCGCCCCCGCCCTGCGGGAGATCGCCGCCGACTGGTCCGCCGATCAGGAAGTGTTTCGCCATACCCATTGGGGCAAGGCGATGATGTGGATCTTCCTGCTGAGCGATACCTTCATCTTCTCCTGCTTCCTGACCGGCTACATGACGGTACGCTCTTCCGCCGTGCTGCCCTGGCCCAATACGGCGGAGGTGTTCGCGCTGACCATCGGCGGGCAGGACATTCCGCTGATCCTGATCGCGATCATGACCTTCGTGCTGATCAGTTCCAGCGGCACCATGGCGATGGCGGTCAATTTCGGATATCGCCGCGACCGGCGGAAAACGGCGATGCTGATGCTGCTGACGGCGCTGTTCGGCGCGACCTTCGTGTCGATGCAGGCCTTCGAATGGACCAAGCTGATCTTCGAGGAAGGCGTGCGCCCATGGAGCAATCCGATGGGCGCGCCGCAATTCGGCGCCACCTTCTTCATGATCACCGGCTTTCACGGGCTGCATGTGACCTGCGGCGTCATATTGCTGCTGATCATCGCGTCCAAGGTCGCGCGCGGCCATTATGACAGGACGGGGGATTATAGCGCGGTCGAGATTGCCGGGCTGTACTGGCACTTCGTCGATCTCGTCTGGGTGTTCATCTTCGCCTTTTTCTACCTTTGGTGAGGCCAGCCATGCAGGACCATCCGCCCATTGCCTCCAGTGCCGCCCATGAAGGCCAGCAGCATCCGATCAGCCTGTATCTGAAGGTCTGGGGCCTGCTGTTCCTGCTCAGCGCCATGTCCTATCTGGTCGATTACATGCATGTGCAGGGAATCGTGCGCTGGACGCTGATCGTGACGTTCATGCTGCTGAAGGCCGGGCTGATCGTGTCGATCTTCATGCATATGGCCTGGGAGCGGCTGTCGCTGATCTATGCGATCATGGTGCCGCCGCTGTTGCTGCTGGTGCTGGTGCGGATCATGACGATCGAGGCGAATTACGCCTTCTGGACCCGCGCGATCTTCATGGGCGGAGGGGGTTGAGCCATGGGCCGGATGCGCGAAATGGCGGTGGGGCTTTGCGTGGCGGGGGCAGCGGTGACGGCGCTGGGCCTCGGCTGGTTCAGCGACAAGCTCTATACGCGGGTCAGGCCGGGGGAACTGGCCTATAAGCCGATGGACGACATGCCGCCGCGCGTCGACATGGCGTCGATCCAGCGCGACTGGCCCGCCAGCTTTTCGGAAACGGGCGAAGGCAATCGGGTGATCGCCTATCACCAGGATATGCGGGGGAAGGCGCCGGTGCCCGTGGCGGGCGGGAGTGGCGCGGCGGCGGTAGCGGCGCCCGATCTTGGCGCGCTGCTCGCCAGCGCGGATGCGGGTGCAGGCAAGCAGAAGGTTCAGCTATGCGCGAGCTGCCATGACTTCACGCAGGGAGGACCCAATCGCATCGGGCCGAATCTGTGGGGTGTCGTGGGGCGGCCAGTGGCGAGCCATGCGGGCTTTGCCTATTCGCCCGCCATGCAGGCGCGCAAGGGCAATTGGGATTATGAAAAGCTGTTCGCCTTCCTCGCTTCGCCGGCGCGGGACGTGCCGGGAACGAAGATGAGTTTCGCCGGATTGCGCAAGCCGGAGGAACGGGCGGCGGTGATCAGATATCTCGCCACTTTGGGGACGGGCGCGCCGCCCTTGCCGCAACCGAAAGCGATCGCGGCGCGATAATCAGGGATTTGGCCGGCGCCAGTCTTCCTCGACCAGATAGCGGCTCAGGAAAGTCGATCCCTGCCGCGCCGCCGTCCTGGCGATGTGGCGGCGTATGTCATTGTCGCTGGACCCGAGCACCGCGCGAAAGGCGTCCATGGCCCTGGCCGTGGGTTCGCGTTTCAGGTCGACATAGGGTTGGAAAATATCTCCGAGCGCCTGTTCCCAGGCTTTCTCGATCTGGAGTAGCCGCTTTTCCATGGCTCGCCTCGCTCAGCAAAGATGCTGCCGGCCAATATGGGGCGCCGCAGCCGCCGGGACAAGGGGTGGAGGCTAGCCATACCGCTTGACTTCAATCAACTGCGTTAATATGAAATCTGCACCATAGGATAAAATATTACGGCAGGAGTGTTCATGTCCTCCATTCGCTCATCGCTTGTCCGGAAATGGCTGGCCGCCCTGCCCCTGCTGGCGTTCACCGCCCTGCCCGCCACCACCCTGCCCGCCGCCGCGCAGGATGCGCCAGCGCAGAAGGTCTATGGCCGCACGCCCGCCGAATCCTCCCCACCCGTCTGGCCACAGCCGGTGCGCGCGGCAAAGGGCGCGCCCAACATCCTGCTGATCATGACCGACGATGTTGGCTTCGGGTCGAGCAGCACGTTCGGCGGGCCGGTGCCGACGCCGACCTTCGACGCGCTGGCGAAGGTCGGGCTGCGTTACAACCAGTTCAACACCACCGCCATCTGCTCTCCCACGCGGGCGTCGCTGCTGACGGGGCGCAATCCGCAGGCGGTGGGCATGGGCTATGTCGCCAATTGGGCCACCGGCTATGACGGCTATAACAGCGTCATTCCCAAGAGCGCGGGGACGATGGCGCAGATCCTGAAGGAAAATGGCTATAACACCGCGATGATCGGCAAGGGGCATATCACGCCCGAATGGGAAATGAGCCGCGCCGGGCCGTTCGACCGCTGGCCGACGGGATTGGGATTTGAATATTTTTACGGTTTCCTGGGCGCCGACAGCAGCATGGCGGAACCCAATCTGGTCGAGAATATCACTCCTGTCTCCCCGCCCGCCGACCCGGCCTATCATCTGGAGCGGGACCTGGCCGATCATGCCATGGCGTGGATCGACAGCCAGCATGCCGCCGCGCCCGACAAGCCGTTCCTGCTTTATTATGCCACCGGCACCGCCCATGCGCCCAACATGCCGCCCGCCGACTGGCTGGCGAAATTCCGGGGGAAGTTCGATGCGGGATGGGATGCGTTGCGCGCGGAGACGGTGGCGCGGCAGAAGAAGCTGGGGGTCATTCCGGCGGGGACCGACGATGCGCCACATCCCGAAACGCTGCCGCGCTGGGACAGTCTGACGCCCGACCAGAAGCGGCTCTATGCGCGTTATATGGAGGCTTATGCCGCCTCGCTGGCCTATGCCGACGACCAGATCGGGCGGGTGATCCAGAAGCTGCGCGACAATGGCGAGTTGGACAACACCCTCATCATCTACATTCAGGGCGACAATGGCGCGAGCGCGGAGGGCAGTTTCGACGGCAAGCTGTTCGAACAGTCGGCGCTGAGCGGGGTCAAGGAAGACCCGGCTTATGCGCTCGCTCATATCGAGGATATCGGGACGAAGAACGCCTATAATCTGATGCCCGGCGGCTGGGGCTGGGCGATGAACGCACCCTTTCCCTGGGCGAAGCGCTATGGATCGCATTTCGGGGGCACGCGCAATGGCATGGTGATGGCATGGCCGGGGCATATCAGGGATGCCGGGGGTCTGCGCAGCCAGTTCCATCATGTCAGCGACATCATGCCGACCGTGCTGGAAGCGGCGGGGGTGAAGGCGCCGGAGATTTTGGACGGCGTGCCGCAGCAGCCGATCACCGGGGTCAGCATGGCCTATAGTTTCCGGGCCAAGGACGCGCCATCCCACCGCACCATGCAGGTGTCGGCGATGGCGCAGAATCTGAGCATCTACAAGGATGGCTGGGTCGCCGCGACCGCGCCGATGGTGACGCCCTGGGAACGGACGCCGCCTAGGCCCGTGGCGCTGGATGACCGGACATGGCAGCTTTACGACGTCCGCAGCGACTTCAGCGAGGCGCATGATGTTGCCGCCGCCAATCCCCGGAAGCTGGAGGCGCTGAAGGAGTTGTTCTGGGCGGAGGCTTCGCTGTCGAACATGCTGCCGATCCATGGCAGCGAGGGCGGGCAGAAGGGGCGGCCCGATCCCAATGAGGGGCGGACGCGTTTCGTCTATACCGCGCCTGTCAGCCATGTTCCGGAAAGCGCCGCGCCCGCTTTGGTCGGGCGATCCTTTGATATGACGGCGAAGATCGGCGTTCCGGCGGAGGGGGCTAAGGGCGTGATCGTGGCGCAGGGCGGACGTTTCGGCGGGTACAGCCTGTTCTTCGACCGGGGGCGGATTGCGTTCACCTATAATCTGACGCCCGCCCATATGACGCGGATCGTGGCGCCTTCCGTGGCGGCGGCGGGGGCGCATGCGATCGGGTTGACCTTCGCGATGGACCAGCAAGTGCCGACCAGCGGGGCCCATGTCACGCTGACCCTCGACGGCAAGGCGGTGGCGCAGGGACGGGTCGAACGCACCTTCGCGCAGGTGGTTTCGCATACCGAGGATCTCGATGTCGGGATGGACCTGATCAGCCCGGTCGATCCGGCGGCTTATGACAGCGCGGGGAGCCGGTTCAACGGGACGCTGGAGAGGGTTGAGGTGACGGTGAAGTAAGCCCTCCGCGCACCGTGTTCCTGCGAAGGCAGGAACCCAGTTCCGCCATCTGGACTGGGCTCCTGCCTTCGCAGGAGCACGCAGCGCATCAAATCAGATATTGAACCAATCCTCCACCGACACCGGCACGTCTTCCCCCTCCCCCGAGGGCGCGAGCAGGTTCGCCCGCGCCGTCATCATCACGTCGCGCACATGCTGCTCAAGGGGCACCGGGCGATCCTCCGCCGCGGCATGATCCCAACGGACCAGTACGCATTGCAGCATCATGTTGCACAAAAGGATGCGATTGCGGGCGATGTCGGGATGCACATGCCCCGCCAACGCGGTCAGATGCTCCATCAGCCGCAGCAGGTTCGGCGCCCTGTCGCTGACCTGCGCGAACAGTCTGGACGTCAGCGACCAATATCGCGTCGCGAAATGCAGCATGAAGGCCGCATAGGGATGCCGCCCATGCTCATCGACCAGAGCAAGCTGCGGCAGGAACAATATGCCGAGCAGCGCCATCGGATCATCGAGCCGCCCCTGTCCCTCCAGCCTTTCCAGCATGGCGCCGCGCGTGCCGTCCATCTGTTCGGCGCGGGCGGCGAAGATCGCGGCCAGCAACCCGTCCTTCGATCCGAAATGATAAGTGACGGCATTGGTGTCGCCGCATTGGGCAGCCGTCGCGATCTCACGCATCGAGACGGCGTCGATGCCGCGATCGGCAAACAGGGCCTCGGCCGCCCGGATCAGCCGTGATGCGGCGGGGACGGCGTGGCGTTTGCGGGGCGTGGGCCGGTTCGTCATGTGCCGGTCACGCTTTTGCCGACAAAGCGCTCAATTCCTCCAGATCAAGGTCGCGCTCCAGTTCCTGCAACACATGTTCGTCAATCTCGCCGGTGCGGTGGAGGCGCAGCAGTTCCGCCCGGCCGGCGGCGATCGCCTTCAGCACCAGATTGAAATGGGCGTGCAGGATATGCGCATGTTCCGCTTCCTGCCCCGCATAATTGGCCGAAAGCTGGGCATGACGCTGATAGCGTTCCAGCAGGCGCGGATGGAGCAGCGTGCCGTCCGCATCATAGGCGTCGACCTCCACGATGCGGACCTGCGCCTGCGCCATGGCGGCTTCGGCCTCGCTCATGGTCATGCGGGGGCGGTCGCATTCCGGTTCGACCAGCTTCACCATGCGGATCACCGCGCCCAGCGTGGTCCCTTGCAGCAGGACGGTGCCGATGATGACCGCGAAGGCCGTGGTCAGGATGAAATCGCGGCCCGGAAAACCCTCCGGCACGCTGAGCGCCACCGCCAGCGTCACCACACCACGCATCCCGGCCCAGCCCAGCACGGTAGCCGATCGGGGGCCAAGCGGCCTGTAACCGCAGATGCCCATCGTCCTTAGCCCGGCGATCACGGCGTCCGACCCGAATACCCAGAGGAAACGCGCCACGGTGAGCGCGGCGAGGATTGCCAGGATCGGCAGCGTCATTTCGTCCAGCACCACGCCAATACCGCCGACACGCTCGATCACGCCGCGCAGCGACGATCCGATGAGGAGGAAGACGAACGCTTCCATCAGGAAGATCATCACTGCCCAGAATGCCGTGCCATTCATGCGCACCATCGCCGGGAAGACGACATGCTGGTACCAGCCGCAGATAAGGCCCGTCGTGACCGTCGCGATCACGCCGGAGGCATGGATGGATTCCGCCAGCAGATAGGATGCCCATGGCGCCAGCAGCGAGGAGGCGATCATCAGATATTTGTCGTCCAGGCGCTTGACCGTCAGCACCCATAGCGCGCCGATGACGGCACCGATCATCGCCCCGCCCGCCGCCAGCATGGCGAAGCTCTGCAAGGCATCGACCATGCTGAAGGCGCCGGTGACGCCTGCCGCTATGGCAAAGCGGAAGAGGACGAGCCCGCTGGCGTCGTTGAACAGGCTTTCCCCCTCCAGCAATATGGAGAGGCGGCGAGGCAAATGGACCCGCTGCAACACCGCGCGGGCGGACACGGCGTCGGGCGGCGAAACGATCGCACCCAGGGCCGCGCAGGCCGCCCAGGGCAGACCCGGCACCAGCCAGTGCGCGACGGCCGCCACGACCGCCGTTGTGAAGATCACCGCGCCGACCGCCAGCGCGGCAATGCCGAACATATGCCGCCGCAGGTGCCGCAGCGCGATGAACCATGCGCCGTCCATCAACAGCGGCGGCAGGAAGATCACCAACACCAGTTGCGGATCGAGCGCAATCACCGGCAGGCCCGGCAGGAAGGCGAAAATGCCGCCGCCCGCCAGCAACGCCACCGCCGGGGGAAGGCCCAGCCGGTTCGCGGCATAATGCAGGACGATGATCGCCAGCAGCATCACGATCATCAATTCGAACAACTGCATTGGGTGCATATGCCCTCCCTGGCCTGTTCATCCGACCCTAGTGTGGTGGATTTGAAATACGCATCATTATAGCGGCTAGTGGTCCGATTCTGACATTTGCGACGGTGCTATCCGGACGGCAGGATGCAAATGTCAAAATCAATCCACCAGGCTCGGAGCGTATTTCAAATCCATAAACCACACTAGAATCCTATATTTGCCAGTGACCCTGAAGCTGGGGGAAGATAGGCGTTCTGAATATGTATGCCGGCTGCTTGGCCCGGTGGGTGGGAACCGATCAAGACCCCTATGAAAGCCGCTGCAATCAAGCCAGAAGGCAAGGGGAGGAAAGAGCATGCGTGGCCGACCAGTTTTCCACCCTCGCCGGAACCGATTGCGCGCCCCGCGCCTCGGCGTCCGGCAGCCTTGCCGTTTCCCTTCCTTCCCCTTGGCTACAGCGTCTGTGCTGTACGGAGTGCCCCTTCCCAATGACCGACACCCCCCTGCCCTGGTGGCGCGGCGCCGCCATCTACCAGATCTATCCGCGCAGCTTTGCCGATTCCAATGGCGACGGCATTGGCGACCTGAAGGGCATCACCGGCCATCTGCCCTATGTGGCGTCGCTGGGCGTGGATGCGATCTGGCTGTCGCCCTTCTTCAAAAGCCCGATGCGCGATTTCGGCTATGACGTGTCGGATTATTGCGACGTCGATCCGATCTTTGGCACGCTGGAAGATTTCGACGAATTGGTGGCGAAGGCCCATGAACTCGGCCTGCGCATCATAGTCGATCAGGTCTGGGCGCATACGTCCGAAGAGCATCCATGGTTCATCGAAAGCCGCTCCAGCCGCGACAATCCCAAGGCGGACTGGTATGTCTGGGCCGATCCCAGGCCGGACGGCTCCCCGCCCAACAACTGGCAGTCGGTGTTCGGCGGCCCGGCCTGGACGTGGGACGCGCGGCGCGGCCAATATTATATGCACCAGTTTCTGCGCGAACAGCCGCAATTGCACCTGCATCACGCGGAGGTGCAGTCCAGCGTGTTCGACATCATCCGTTTCTGGCTGGACCGGGGCGTGGACGGCTTCCGCATCGATGCGATCAACCATTCGATGCACGACCCGAAGTTGCGCGACAATCCGCCCGCGCCGGACGACGGCAAGGTGCGCACGCGTCCCTTCGACTTCCAGATCAAGAAATATAGCCAGAGCCACCCGGACATAAAACTGTTCCTCGAAAAAGTCCGGCAAGTGTTCGACGAATATGATGACCGCTTCACCGTGGCCGAAGTAGGTGGGGCGGATAGCGATGCGGAAATGAAAACCTTCACCCGGGGCAATCATCGGCTGAATACTGCCTATGGCTTCGACTTTCTCTATGCGCCGAAACTGACCGCCGAGTTCCTCAGGACCGCGCTGGCCAAATGGCCCGCTGAAACCGGAACGGGCTGGCCGAGCTGGGCGTTCGAAAATCATGATGCGCCCCGCGCCGTATCGCGCTGGGCCAAGGGGGCGGAGCCGGATGCCTATTGCCGGATGAAGATGCTGCTGCTGGCCTGCCTGCGCGGCAATATCTTCCTCTATTATGGCGAGGAACTGGGCCTGCCGCAGGTTGAGATCGCGTTCGAGGATCTGCAAGACCCGGAGGCGATCGCCAACTGGCCGCTGACCCTTTCCCGCGACGGCGCGCGCACGCCCATGCCGTGGGTGTCGGACGCGGCCTATCTTGGTTTTTCGGAGGCGAAGCCGTGGCTGCCGATCGGGGAAGCCCATCGCGCACTCGCCGTCGATGTGCAGGAAGCGCAGGCGGATTCGCTGCTGCACTGGACCCGCAAGGTGCTGGCGCTGCGCAATGAGGCGCCCCCCCTGCGCGTCGGGATGATCGATTTTCTGGAGACGCCGGAGGAACTGCTGGCGTTTGAGCGCACCCATGATGGCGAACGCCTGCTCTGCGTCTTCAATCTCAGCGACAAACCCGTGACCTGGACACCGCAGGGCCATTGGCAAAGGCTGCTGTCCACCGGCGGGGTCGAGGCATGGCATTTCCCCGCCACCTCCGGCCTTGTCGCGCGCGCCTGAAGAAACAATCCATGCTGCAACCGCTGGCCGGCGCATCCGCATGATCCTGACCGATGCGGTCGCGCTGATGCTGGGGGGCTCGGTTTCCTGTCCTTTCTGTTCCCGACCGAGCCGATCTGGACCAGGGCCTTCGCCGCGGGCGTCATGCCGCTCGCCTCGATCGCGACCTTGCGGTGTCGCAATGCGGCCGACGCATCAGCCCGAGCGTTACAACCCCAAGCGCCGCCCCGTCATGAGCAGCGCCGCCGAAGCATGCCGACTGGATCAGGCGGCTTCGCTACTGCACCCGGAACGGCATCATCACATGGAACAGCGCCTCGCGGGAGGAGATGTTCATCTTGCTGTAGAGCTGCCTGATATGGCTGCGCACGGTGTCCACGCTGATGTCCAGATTGGCGGCGCATTTTTCCGCCGTCAGTCCCTTCAACAGTTGCCGCAAGACCCGGTCTTCCGCCTGGGTCACGCCGAAATAGGCGCGATAACCGGCATAGTGGATGTGATCAGCTTCGTCCCGCCAGCGCAGTTCCAGTCCGTAGAGCGTCTCGCCCGGACGATTGCCGGGCAACAGGCGGATGACGATGACAGCGCCCTTATCCCCTTCCAGCGCGTGGGACTGAATCCACACCTCCTCTCCGCGCAGCTTGGCCGCCTCTGCCGCCAGCATGCCGGGACCCGCATTCGGGCCGAGCGTCAATATGCCGTCACGGTCCTCGATCCCGCGCCGGGCCTGAAGCATCCGGCGGGCGGCCTTGTTGGCCCAGAGGATGGCAAAGCCCCGATCCAGGATCAAACGCGCGGTCGATCCGGCATCCAGCCAGCTCAAAGCCGCACCTTCCAATATCGCTGCTTCGTTCAGCACGTCATCCCCCAATGCCGTTGACCGTGGCTTTCTGGATTGTCCCGTTTTCGGACATTCCGTCCCCCCGGAATGGCCGCCATCGAGACAATAATGGTTAATAAGCAGTTAATAGACCTCTCTCACCAATTTTGGTGATGCGAATCGATATATGCCAGACGTAATAAGCCGCTCGTAACGAAATTAACAAAAGGTTAAAGCAGGAACCTCCTCACAGGCGGAAATCCAAATTCCTGATCCAGGTCAATCAGACCTTGAAACAGGAATTTCCTATCCTGACGGAGCCATCTTTCGCGGGTCGCATCGCAATTTGATTGGCTGAATTACGGAGGGTCAATGTCAACGGCAAGAAAAGGGGGCGTCGCCATCATGGCGGCGGTGATGCTTTTTGCCCCCGCAAGCTGGAATGCCGCCATGGCATCCGATCTGGTCTACACGCCGAACAATCCGTCCTTTGGCGGCAATCCGTTCAATTCCGCCCATCTGCTGGGCGTGGCGAACGCCATCAACAAATATAAGGATCCCACGGCGACGACGAGTTCCGATCCCGCCGCGCAATTCTTGCGAACATTGCAGAGCCGCCTGCTTTCTTCGCTGGCATCGCAGATCACCGACGTGATTTTCGGTGAGGATGCGCAGGAAAGCGGCCTCATCAAGTTCGGGGATCAGGAGATCAGCTTCGTGCGCGGCGTCGATTCCGTGACGCTGACGATCAGCGATCTGGCATCGGGTTCGGTCAGCGAAATCGTGGTGCCGATCCTGCAGGGGGCCGGTTGATGCGCCTGACTTCGCTGCTTCAATGCCTGCCCCTGCTGGCGGCCGCGACGGCCCTTGGCGGCTGCGCGACGGCCAATCCGGTGATCTGGCAGCAGCCGGTCATGGCCCGGCCTTCGCAGATCCAGAACCGCCTTGCCATGCTGCCCGGCAGCGGCAGGAAGGTCGCGGTGGCGGTCTATGGCTTCACCGACCAGACCGGCCAGTTCAAGCCGACCGACAATGTGCAGACCCTGTCCCGCGCGGTGACGCAGGGCGCGACCTCCATATTGGTGAAGGCGTTGCAGGACGCGGGCAACCGCCAGTTCTTCCAGGTGATAGAGCGCGAGCGGCTGGACAATGTGCTGCGCGAACGCGCGGTGATCCGGGAAATGCGCGCCTCCTATCTGGGGGAAAAGCAGGTCAATCCGCAGGCTTTGCCGCCGCTGCTGTTCGCCGGGCTGCTGCTGGAAGGCGGGATCATCGGCTATGACAGCAATATCAAGACCGGCGGGGCTGGCGCGCGCTTTCTGGGGATCGGCGGCAGCTCGCAATATCGCGAGGATACCGTGACGCTCTATCTGCGCGCGGTCAGCGTGAAGACGGGCGAGGTGCTGACGTCGGTCAATGTCCGCAAGTCGATCGCATCGGTCGCGCTGGGGGCCAATGCCTTCCGCTATGTCGGGTTCAAGGACCTGCTTGAACTGGAAGCGGGCGTCACCTTCAACGAACCGGACCAGCTGGCGGTGCAGCAGGCGGTGGAAAAGGCCGTCTATGCCCTGATCGCAGAGGGCGCGCTTCAGGATCTGTGGTGCTTCGGCACGACCGAGGATTACAGCGCGGACCTGCTGCGCGATTATGTGGCGGAGCGGGATTCGATCAAGGCGAAGGATGTCGTGCTGCCCCGCCGGGCGGATGGGTCGAACGTCACGGGCGCCTGTCAGGTCGCGCCGCGACATGCCGCCGCGGCGCCGCAGCTGCAAACGAAGATCGTCCGGCCGCCGATGGGCATGTAAAAGGGATGAGGAAATGAATTAGCAGATTGGGCTGGTCCGCCAGCGGCAGAGATTGGCGTCAAGACGCTGACGGACCAGGTCGGACATGGTTTGCGGAAAACCAGTCCGGATCGTGAGTAAAGGAACCCACGGCCACATTGTGGCACAGAAGCGCAGGCCGAGGCAATCCGCCCCGGCCGGGCAAGATGCGCGTCCGGGAAATCCCTTCACGATCCCATGACTTCCGCCGGCTGCGCCTGAGGCCGGGCAGCGCAGCCGGACCCTACCGGCCGTAACAGGGGGCTTTCACGCCCTTTTTGGGAGAATGTGGGATGAAGAAGATTCTTTTGACGGCGGTGTCGGCATTCGCGCTGACCACCGTTGCGCATGCGAACAGCTCGACCAGCTCGATTACGCAGAGCAACAACGGCAACACCGCCAATGTCGATCAGGTCGCGGCCGCCGCCGGTGGCGCATCCACGATCAACCAGTCGGGCACGGGCAACAACGCCACCATCAAGCAGAGCGACGACGGCATCGGCACAGCGCCGATCCAGACCTCCAACGTCCAGCAGTCGGGCAACAACAACGCCGCAACCGTCACGCAGACGTCGAACACCCCCTTCAACTACCCCCCCTACACCCAGAACGCGTCGACCGTTCTGCAGGCGGGCAACGGCAATGCCGCAACCGTCACGCAGAAGGATGACGGCCAGTCGTCCACCATCCAGCAGGACAGCAGCACCAACGTCGCGACCGTCACGCAGGGCGTGGGCGTGACCGATACCACCTATGAAAACAGCTCGTCCATCTATCAGGGCGGCGACGGCAGCCATGAAGCAACCGTGTCGCAGACCGGCTATGAAAACAGCAGCTCGATCTCGCAGATCGGCATCAACCAGCTGGCCGACGTCAACCAGAGCGGCGGCTTCAACACCGCCAGCGTCAGCCAGAGCGGCGCGGACAACCTGTCCTACACCATCCAGGGCGGCAACAACAACCAGGCCTACACGACGCAGAGCGGTGTCGACGGAAGCACTTCGACCATCACCCAGTCGGGCAACAGCAACATCGCTTCGGTCAACCAGACCGACGACGGCAGCAACCTGAGCCAGCCACCGCTCAACAACTCGACCATCACCCAGTCGGGCAGCAACAACAGCGCGTCGGTGGACCAGAACGCCCAGACCCTGATCCTCGACAACACGTCGCTGATCAACCAGTCGGGTAACGGCAATGCCGCCTCGGTGGCCCAGAAGGACGACTCGCAATATTCGTCGGTCGAGCAGACCGGCAACGGCAGCTCCGCATCGATCGTCCAGGGTCAGACCCAATATGGCACCGACAACAGCTTCGGCAACGCGTCGACCGTTTCGCAGGCCGGTACCGCGCAGGTCGCCTATGTCGAGCAGATCAACATCGGCAGCTGGTCGGATGTCGACCAGTCGGGTTCGGGCAACCACGGCACTGTCCTGCAGAGCGGCTACAGCAGCTATTCCGATCTGGATCAGGACGGCATTGGCAACACCGCATTCGTCAACCAATATGGCAGCGACAACAGCGCCGTCACCTATCAGAATGGCGACCTGAACGCGTCGACCATCCTGCAGGGCGGCGCCACCAACACTGCCAATGTCAGCCAGACGACCGACGGCAACGTCTCGCTCGTCGACCAGAGCGGCAGCGGCAACTTCGCCACCGTCGCACAATAAGCTCATCCCCGTCCGGGCCTCTTGCTGAGGTCCGGACCTCTTTTCAGGGGCAAGATCCATGAAAATGCTTCTTCTCGGCGCGGTGTCGGCCATGGCTCTTGCCACCGCCGCTTATGCCGATACCTCCACCAGCGGCGTGACCCAGTCGGGTTCCGCGCAGACCGCCAACGTCACCCAGACCGCCGCGATCAGCTCTGACTCCCAGATCGTCCAGAGCAACGCCAACAACAGCGCGACCGTCGTTCAGGCGGGGGCGGACAATCTGACCGGCATCAGCCAGTCGGCCAATGGCGCCATCGCCCATGTCGACCAGGACAGCGGCATCGACGCGCCGACCAGCAACAATCCGACCAACGCGGCCTTCGTGACCCAGACCGGTGCATCGCGCGCCGACGTGACGCAGGACGGCGAGGGCAACAGCGCCTATGCCATCCAGTCGGGCGCGGCTTCGCAGGCGACGATCATCCAGCTCAACGCCAACCGCCCCGCCCCCGGCGCGGCGAACCGCGTGCAGACCGGTTCGATCACGCAGGACGCCGACAATGCCACCGCGACGATCAACCAGAATGGCGAGGGCGGCTACAGCTTCGTCGTCCAGACCGCCGCTGCTGACGGCTCGACCGCCAGCTCGACCCAATATGGCGAGGATAACGGCTCCAACATCAACCAGTTCGGCGCCGGCAACAACGCCACCGTCTATCAGCAGTCCGGCCCCGGATCGGCGGGCAATGGCAGCACTTCGTCGGTCGACCAATATGGCACCGGCAATGACGCCGACGTCTTCCAGCTCGGCGCGGGCAACCAGTCCTATGTGGTGCAGGACGGCGTCAACGGCGATGTGAAGGTCAGGCAGACCGGCGGCGCCAACTTCTCGACCGTCGCGCAGACCGCGCTCGGCAGCAGCAGCGTCGATGTGAAGCAGACCGGCGACCGGAACGCGTCGACCGTGCGCCAGACCTCGGCCGCCTCGACCGTGGATGTCGATCAGGACGGCAACGACAATATCTCCGACGTGACGGAAATCGCGGCGGCTTCGGCCGTGGCGGTGGATCAGGACGGCAATCGCAACACCGCCAATGTCGGCCAGTTGACGGTCGGCGGCTTCGTCAACATCAGCCAGGATGGCGACCGCAACAGCGCGACCGCCGGTCAGGCCGGCGCGGGCGTGCTCGTCAATGTCGACCAGAAGGGTGACGACAATCTGGCGAACACGCAGGAGCTGGCGGCGCTGGCCATCGTCAATGTCGATCAGGACGGCGACCGCAACCAGTCGCAGGTCGGCCAGCTGGGCTATACCGCGACCGTGAATGTGAAGCAGCAGGGCGACGACAATCTTTCCAGCGTCGCGCAGTCCAGCGCACTCGATCTGGATGCCCAGTTCAGCGTCGTCGGCGTGACCCAGATCGGCGACCAGAACGGCTCCGCCATCGTGCAAGGCGGCCTCGACCAGCAGGCCTATGTCACGCAGGTTGGCTTCAGCAACGCCTCTTCGGTACAACAGGTCGGGGAAAACAACCTCGCCCTCGTCGGGCAGCAGGGCATCGGCAATGGTTCGGTCATCGAACAGGGCGGCCTTGGCAATTATGCCGGGCTCAGCGTCGTGGGCGATGCCAACCAGTCCGGCATCTATCAGACCGGCACCAGCCTGATCGCCAATGTGACGCAGACCGGCGACCATAATGTCTCGCTGGTATCGCAGACGGGCATCGGCAACAGCGCCAATGTGACGCAGGGCACGGACTATAACATCTCCTCGGTGATCCAGTCCGGTTCGGGCAATATCGCCACGGTGAGCCAGTAAGTTTACCCCAGGGGCGGGGGCGGG
>NZ_JALDYQ010000013.1:0-77739 GCF_032153725.1 Sphingobium sp.
GATCAAGTCCGGGATGACGAAGCTGTAATGGCTGGAATCCACCCAGACAGCCCCCCACATCCATTTTCCCCTGTCCTACAACCCTCGATCCGCGCTATCCCGCTCCCGGCTCTTTGAAATAGGAAAATCCCCGGAAAACCGCATTCCCCTGCGCCTTTTACAGTGTCACCTATGTCACCCCGATCCTATCGAACGGCCGCCTCCAGCAACCGGATGGTCCCGGCATCGGCGTCGATCTCCGCCCGGCATCCGACCGGCAGGCTGAACTGGCTGGCGACATGCCCGAACAGCGCGCCCTGGAAAGCCGGCACTCCCAGCGCCCCAAGATGCTGCCGCAACACCTCCGAAAGCGTAAACCCGCCATAGGAAGCCCCATCCGGCCCACAGTCGGTGCACTGCCCGAACACCACTCCCGCCACCTTGCCCAACACCCCGGCCAGCGACAATTGCGTCAGCATCCGATCGATCCGATAGGGCTGCTCGCTCACATCCTCGATGAACAGGATCGCGCCGTCGAAATCCGGAACCCACGGCGTTCCCATCAGCGTCGACAGGACGGTCAGGTTCCCGCCCAGCAACCGCCCGCTGGCCTTCCCGCCCCGAAAGGTCCGGATACGCCAGTCCCGCTGCACCAACCGATCCTCACGCCCCTCCGGATTGACCAGCAAAGGCGTGGCCCCGTCAAAAGCCACGGCCCGAAAGGCATCCCAGGAAAAGCGCGGCCAGCTGCTCCCCGCATTGGGCCCATGGATGGTGACGAACCCCGCCCGCGCCGCAAAGGCCAGATGCAGCGCGGTGATATCGGAAAAGCCGATCAACAGCTTGGGATTGACCCGGATCGTCCTGAAATCCAGATAGGGCAGCACCCGCGCGCACCCCCACCCGCCGCGCGTCGCGAACACCCCGCGCACCGCCGGATCACCGAACATCGCGTTGACATCCGCCGCCCGATCCGCATCCGTCCCCGCCAGATAGCCATGGCGCTGAAGCAGATGCCTCGCAGGCTTGGGAACAAGCCCCATGGCCACGACCGTCTCCTTGACCAGATCAAGGTCGAAGGCGTCATCGGTGAAACCCGCCGGCTCGATCAGCCCGACCACATCGCCGGGCCGCAGCCGAGGCGGCTTCACCACCCCCGCCGAAACCGCCGCCACAGCGCCGGGAGCCACCATCGCCGCGCCCAGCACGGCCATCAAAGCGCGACGATCAAGGCTCAAAAGCGTCTCCCATCCTTGCGGGAACAGGCAATGGCGGCAAGGTCGATCTCGGGCACGGCACGTCCTCCCGCTGGCAAAGGCTCCCCGCTTTCGCTAACGCAAGCCGATGACCAAGACCAGCACCGAAGCCGATCCGATCAGCATCACCGAAAGGCTGATCGCCGCCCCCTCCATCACCCCCGCCACGGGAGAGGTCTTCGCGGTGCTGGAAGCGATGCTGAAACCGCTGGGCTTCACCATCGACCGCTTCGTCACGGGCGAGGCGCCCGACGGCCCGGTGGAAAATCTCCTTGCCTGGCGGACGACTGGCCCCGGCCCCCATTTCGCCTTCGCCGGCCATCTGGACGTGGTGCCGCCCGGCAATGGCTGGGCCAGCGATCCGTTCGTGCCGGAAAGGCGCGGGGAATTGCTCTACGGCCGCGGCGCCGTGGACATGAAGGGCGCCATCGCCGCCTATGTCGCGGCGCTGCACGACCTGCCAGAAGACCTGCCCGGCACGATCAGCCTGATCATCACCGGCGACGAGGAAGGCGCCGCAGTCTACGGCACGCTGGCGCTGATGGACCGCATGGCCGCCCACGGCCTGCGCCCCGACCTCTGCCTGGTGGGCGAGCCGACCTCCTCCCAACGGCTGGGGGACGTCGTGAAGATCGGACGGCGCGGCTCGGTCAACATGTGGATCAATGTCGGCGGCGTGCAGGGCCATGTCGCCTATCCGCATCTGGCCGACAATCCGATCCCGCGCCTGATCCGCATCCTCTCCGCGATCGACGCCATCGTGCTGGACGAAGGCAATGACTGGTTTCAGGCGAGCAATATAGAGGTCACCAATCTCGACGTCGGCAACCCCACGACCAACGTCATCCCCGCCGCCGCCCAGGCGCGCATCTCGATCCGCTTCAACAATGAACATAGCGGCGCGGAATTGGTGGAACGCATCACCGCCATCGCCGCGGCAGAGGGCGGCACGGTGGAAGCCAGGATCAGCGGAGAGCCATTCCTGACCCAGCCGGGCGCTCTATCCGATCTGGTCGCCGGCGCGATCCGCGAAGTGACGAAGGTAGAGGCGGAACTGTCGACCACCGGCGGCACATCCGACGCGCGCTTCCTGTCGCGTCTCTGCCCGGTGGTGGAATTCGGCCTCAACAATGCGACCATGCACAAGCTGGACGAAGCGGTGGCCCTGGCCGATCTGCGCGACCTCACGCAAATCTATCGGCTCGTGACGGTGGGCGCCCTGCGCGCCTGAAGTCAGACCGATCGGCGCTCCGGCAAGGCCATGGGTACGGCAAAGCGGGCAATATAGTCCGCTTCCGCTGTCGGCCGTGCGAGATGATAGCCCTGGAACAGCGTGCAGCCGATGACGCGAAGCATTTCCATCTGCGCCTGCGTTTCCACGCCTTCCACCACGACTTCCATGCCCAGGCCCTGGATCAGCCCGACGACCGCGCTGCAAATCGTCCGCGCCTCGGCCGAAGTCGCAATGTCGCGGACCAGCGAACGGTCGATCTTTACCCGGTCCACCGGCAAATCCCGCAATCGGGACAGGTTGGAATAGCCCGTCCCGAAATCATCGATGGCGATGCGCACGCCATCTGTCCGCAATGCGCGCAGCTGATCGAGCGTGCGCGCCTTCATCTCCATGGCCAGCGATTCGGTGATCTCCAGTTCCAGCATGATCGCCGGAGTCTGGTGCGCGTTCATGGCGTGACGCAGCCGCATGAAGAAATCGGCCTGTCCCAGCTCGCGCGAGGAAATATTGATGGCGATACGCTGGACGATCCCGGCCCGCGACCAACGCGCTGCCGTTTCGCAAACCCGTCCCATGACCCAGTCGCCCAACGCGACGATCGCTCCGCTTTCCTCTGCGACGGGGACGAAGGAATCAGGCATGACCAGATCCCGCTCCGGATGCACCCAACGCACCAGCGCCTCGGCGCTGACTGCCCGGCCGCTGCCGATTTCGATCTGCGGCTGAAATTCCAGCAGGAATTCGTCCCGCTGGAGCCCGAGCAGCAGGTCGCGCTCCAGCTCCGCCCGATCGGCAGCTTCCAGCGCCAGCTCGGTGGTGAACATCTCCGCCCGGTTACGTCCCTGATGCTTGGCGTGGTACATGGCGATGTCGGCCGAGCGCAGCAACGCGGACAGCGTATCGCCATGCTCCGGATAGCAGGCAATGCCGATGGATGCGCCCAGATCGACATGCTGGCTGCCAAGGTCGAAGCGCTCCCCCAGGGCGAACTGGATCGCGCGCGCGATCCGATTGGCGGCTTCCCGGTCGGTCACGGCGGGAATGAACAGGGTGAATTCATCGCCCGCCAGACGGCCGATCAGGCAATCGCCCGCCCCTGCGCTCGCCTGCACCATCGCCACTTCCCGCAAACGCCCGGCGACGCGCGCCAGCAACTGATCGCCCGCCGCATGACCCAGCGTGTCGTTGACGCCCTTGAAGCCGTCCAGATCGATGAAGAACAGGGCCGCCAGCCCCTCTTCACTCCGCTCGGCCAGCATGCGTTCCACCTGTCGGCAAAAGCTGGTGCGGTTGGCAAGGCCCGTCACCTGATCGAACAGGGCCAGCGCCTGAACATGATCGAGATTGGTCCGCACCTGGCTGAACAGGCTTTCCATCGCCACTGAAAGGTCGGGCAATTCCTGGCCGATGTCAGCAGGCACGGCGGATTGCAGGTCGCCATGCGCAGCAGCCAGCAGGCGCTCGGTGGCCCTGTCGATGGCGCTCGCAGTGGTCGCCACCGTCCGGCGCGCGGACGCCCAGCTCAAGGTACCGCACAGGATTGCGATGATGAGGGATCGGCCGATGCCGTCAATATCGGTGGCCTGCCCCTGGCCCAGGACCAGCGACAGGATGAACACCAGCGCCCCCGCGGCGCAGGCGAAGGCAGTGGCGCGGCTCGTCAATGTCACGCCCTGCATGTGCCTCCCTAACCCACCCTAACCGCTCAGTCCGGCGCTGGACCGGATCAGCCGGATATGAAGGACAGTGGTTAAGAAAAGGTCAGTAGAACCAGCCAAAAGGCTTATTTTTTGCGCCGCAAAATGATGTAGAGCGCCCCCTCGCCACCATGGCGCTGGTGCGCGATCCGCACGCTGGCGATACGGTCGGCATAGCTGCTGGTTTCCAGCCAATGGCCGATTTCGCCGCGAATGGCCCCCCGGCGGGACCCAGCTCCTGCGGAGGCGGTTTTGGGCGGTTTCCCGGTCACCACCAGCAGGACACGCACATCCCGCGTCCATGCCGTCGCCAGCGCTTGGCTAAGCCGGGAATGCGCCGCCGCCAGGCTATGCCCGTGCAGGTCGATCGACATGTCGGGCGCCAGATTTCCGTTACGGATTCTGTGTTCCCAGCTCGAATCCAGGGTCGCTGCCGGCGTCCGCGCCGGGGTAGGGGCAGGAGGCTGCGCGGAAGGACCCGTTAACCCTGATGCACCCGTCGCCCTGACCGCCACCGCAGGCACCAGCGGCATTCGCGCGCCAGGCCGCAACGGCTTCACCGACCTGGTCAGCGTCGCCCAAAGAGCCTGTTCTTCAGATGTGAGATTGCGCCGGGCCATCGTAGCAAGATATCAGAGGCAACGGGCCATCAGTTCTGGCCGAGCCGAGCCGCCGACCCGATCGGCAACAGGATGAGCGCGCTGCCGCGCGCCGACATGCCGCCCGCCATCGCCCGCGCATCGCTGCCCGCGCCCCAGAAGCTGTCGAAGCGGTTGGCGCCCTTGATCGCGCCGCCGGTATCCTGCGCGATCCAGATGCCATTGGGTTCGGCCCGGTCGAGCGAGAGGAGGACCGGCGCGCCCAACGGCACATATTTGGGATCCGCCGCCACCGTCGCCTCCGGCGTGACCGGCACGCCCAAGGCTCCCAGCGGCCCAGCGCCCGTCAGTTCCCGGAAAAAGACGAAGCTCTTATTCTCGTTCATGATCGCCGCGCCCTCGGCGGGATTGGCGCGCAGCCAGGCCATGATGTCCTGCATCGATCCGGCCTGGATCAAGCCGCGATCCTTCATCAGCTTGCCGATGCCGGTATAGTCGCGGCCATTCTGTCCGTCGTAGCCGATGCGCATGACGCCGCCATCGGGCAGCAGCAGGCGCCCGCTGCCCTGGACCTGAAGGAAGAAGAACTCGACCGGATCGGCCGCCCATGCCAGTTCCAGCCCCTTGCCCGTCAACGACCCGCCAACGATCTGCGAGCGCTCGTCAAAGGGCACGAAATTGCTGCCATCCACCTTGCCGCGAATGGTCTTGCCTTTCAGGCTGTCGCTGAACAGGCCGAGATTGACATCGATCAGACCGGATGGACGGCGGTAGATCGGCACCTGATAGCCGGGCTGACGCGTCCGCGACCCAGCGATTTCGGGCTCATAATAGCCGGTGACGAAGGCTTTCCCTTCACCCACCTGCACCGCTTCGAAATAGCGGGAGAAAAATTCGCCGGCCGATGCTTCGGACCAGCTGGAAGCGGCTGCGCAGGCACTGTTCCAATCCGATCCGCGCGTCAGCCCGCTTTGATCGCCTCGCCTCATCAGCGCGGGACAGGACAGACGGAAAGCCTGCAATGCCTTGCGCGCGCGTTCGCCCGAAGGAATGAGGCCCGTAATGTCGGGACCACGCACGATGCCTGCGCTCACCGCATTGGCCGTATCAGCTACTATGGTCGGTGGCGGCGTGACGGGCATGGCCGGCCGGGGTGTAGCGGGAATGGGACGGGTCGCCGTTTCGCCGCCACGCGGTGGACGTGTCGGCGTCGGACCGCTCGCGCCCGGCGGAATCACCCCACCCGCGCAGGCAGACAGCAGCAACGCTGCGGCCAGCGCGCCCCCCGACTGACGCAGGTTCATGCCGCCTCGTCGGTTTCGCTGAGCTTCCAGTTGGGATCGGTGCTGCGCAGGTCGCGCGTGAAGGTCCAGACGTCATTGGTGCCGACCGCATCGGTCAGGGAGCCAGCAACCACATGGCCGTCCCTGTCACGGGTCACGGCGGCAATATCCGCCTCGAACCGCAGCGCGATCTCCGCCATCCGGCCATTGACGCCGGCACCGATGATCTGCGTCTTCTCGATGCGGACCAGACGGTTGTCGAGGACATGGCCCTCCGCTTCGCGCGCGGCGATCGCTTCCTCGAAGGAGGCAAGCACATCCGCGTCGCACAGCCATTCCAGCTCCTGCCGGTCGCCGCGCCAAAAGGCTTCCAGCACCATCCTGTAGGCAGCCTTCGCGCCTTCGACGAACTGGGGCACGTCGAAGCTGCGATCCGCGGCGATCAGCGCGCGCACGCCCGTCTCGCCACCGGGCGCGATCAGGCCGTCCGACAGACGCACTGAATCACCCGCCATTTCCGCGACCGGCCGCGGCTGCACGATCGTCACCTTGGCCCGTTCGTCAGCCGGGCGAAGAGCAGGCTCCTGCTCATGCCCCGTGCGCTTGCCCAGCACGGAATAGAGCCGCAGCGCCAGAAAACCGGCAATCATGGCGAGGATGACGATCACATACACGGGGTCAGGCACCCTTTGGACTGAATCTGAAACTGTAACGCCACCAACATAGGCATGTTTCCCCGCATATTCAAATGGCCGCTTTTCGCAGGGCCGCCATTGCCCCGCCCTGCTGCCCCTGCTAAGCGCGCGGATCGAACATGAGCAGGTGCCTGTCCGCCAGCCACCTAAGAACCCCAGGGAAATAAGATGGCCGAGGAAGCCGATACCATCCAGACCACCGGCAATGGCGCCGACACCGGCCCGCAGATTGCGCTGATCAGCCAATATGTGAAGGATCTGTCCTTCGAAAACCCGAACGCGCCGGCCGTCTACCAATGGCCGGACCAGCCGCAGATCGATGTCCAGTTCAACATCGGCGCCGACAAGGTGGGCGAGGAAGTCGTCGAAGTCTCCCTGAAGATAGAGGTCAAGGCGACGGCACCGCAGGGCACCGCCTTTGCCGTCGAGCTGGTCTATGCCGCGATCTTCGGCATGCGCAACGTGCCGGAGGATCAGATGCAGCCTTTCATGCTGGCCGAAGCGCCGCGCCTGATCTTCCCCTTCGCCCGCCGCGTGCTGGCCGATGCGATTCGCGACGGCGGCTTCCCGCCGCTGCTGCTCGACCCCATCGATTTCAGCGGCCTTTATGTCCAGCAGGCGCAAGCCATGGCACAGACCGCGGGCGAGCCAGCCGGCCACGCCTGAGCCGATCGGGAATCCACGGCCCATGAAACTGGTACGAGCGCTCGGCTCGGTCGGCGGGCTGACGCTCGCCAGCCGGGTGCTCGCGCTGGTAAGGGATTCGCTGGCAGCGCGTTATGTCGGCGCCGGCTTCGCGTCGGACGCCTTTAACGGCGTCGCCTTCCGCCTGCCCAATATGTTCCGCGCCCTTTTTGCCGAGGGTGCCTTTTCCGCCGCCTTCATCCCGATGTTCAACCGCAAGGCGGCGGGCCCGGGCGGCATCGCGGAAGGCTATCATTTCGCCGAGCGGGCGCTCGCCGTGCTGCTGCCGGTGCTGCTGGTCTTCACCGCGCTGCTGATCGTGGCGGCATGGCCGATCACCTGGGCGCTCTCCGGCGGTTTTTCGCGGCAGCATCCGACGCCCGGGCAATTCGCCTTCGCAGTGATGCTCTCGCGGATCACCCTGCCCTATCTGGCGCTGATCAGCCTCGCCTCGCTGCTGGGCGGAATTCTCAACTCACTCGACAAATTCTGGGTGAATGCCGCCGCGCCGATCCTGCTCAATGTCGCGATGATCACCGGGCTGTGGCTGTTCCACGGCGCCGACGAATATGAAACCGCGCGAGTGCAGGCGATTTCCGTCACCGTGGGCGGCGCGCTGCAACTGCTCTGGCTGATCTGGGCCTGCCAGCGGGCAGGAGTGTCGATGAAGCTGAGGCGCCCGCGCTTCGATGCGGACGTGAAGGAACTGCTCCGGCTGATCGTTCCGGCGGCGGCGGGCGCAGGCGCCTCGCAGATCAACCTGCTGATCTCCACCGCGCTGTCGGGCTGGCTGCTCGCCTCGGGGTCGATCACCTATATCTATTATGCCGACCGGCTGAACCAGTTGCCCCTGGGCCTGATCGGCATCGGGCTCGGCACCATCCTGCTACCGACCATTTCCCGCCTGCTCTCGACCGGTCAGGAGCAAGTGGCGATGGACACGCAGAATCGCGGGATCGAGTTGGCGCTGTTCCTGACGCTGCCCGCCACCGTGGCGTTCATCACCGTGGCCGAACCGATCGTGCGCGGCCTCTTCCAATATGGCCGCTTCACCGTCGAGGATGCCCAACGCTGCGGCTGGGCACTCTCAGCCTTTTCGATCGGCCTGCCCTCCTATGTGCTCGTGAAGGTGCTGACACCGGGCTATTATGCACGTGGCGATACGAAGACGCCGGTTCGCTATGCGATGCTCTCGATTGTCATCAACATCATAGGCAATATCGTGCTGATCCCGCTATTGGGCAAGGTCGGCATGGGCCATGTCGGGCCGCCGCTGGCGACGGCACTGTCCTCTACCCTCAATGTCGCCATGCTCTATTCGACGTTGGTGAAGCGCGGGCATTTTGCCGCCGACCGGCAATTGCGGCGACGCTTGCCCCGGCTTGCGGTGGCCGCCATCGCCATGGGCGCGGCGCTCTATGCGGGCGAAGGGCTGCTCGACCCGTGGCTCGGCGGGGTCATGGTCGAACGCTATGTGGCGCTCGCCATGCTTGTCGGCGCAGGGATCGCGCTGTACGGGGTGGCCTGTTTCCTCACGGGCGCCTATCGGCTGTCCGATCTTAGGGCGCTGATGCGCCGCAAAAGTGCAACCAAAACAGAGAACGGATAGATCAAATGCGCGTCCTTTCCGGCATCCAGCCGACCGGCAATCTGCACCTGGGCAATTATCTGGGCGCGATCCGCTACTGGGTGCGGATGCAGGATGAGATGGATGCCGACAGCCAGTGTTTCTTCTTCCTGGCCGACATGCATTCGATCACCGTGCATGAGGGGCGCGAGCAGCGCATCCGCAATGTCCGTGACATGGCCGCCGCGCTGGTGGCCGCGGGGATCGACCCGGATCGCTCGGTTCTCTTCAATCAGGCGCGCGTGCCCGCCCATGCCGAACTCTGCTGGCTGCTGAGCGGCACGGCGCGGATCGGCTGGCTGAACCGCATGACCCAGTTCAAGGACAAAGTGGGCAAGGACCGCGAGGGCGCCTCGATCGGCCTGTTCGTCTATCCGGTGCTTCAGGCGGCGGACATCCTCATCTACAATGCAACCCATGTGCCGGTGGGCGAGGATCAGAAGCAGCATCTGGAACTGGCGCGCGACATCGCGACCAAGTTCAACACCGATTTCGGCGTGGAACTGTTCACCATGCCTGCACCGATCATCCCGAAGGAATCGGCCCGCATCATGTCGCTGCGCGATGGTACGGCGAAAATGTCGAAGTCCGACCCCAGCGACATGAGCCGCATCAACCTCACCGACGATGACGATGCCATCATGCAGAAGGTGAAGAAGGCCAAGACCGACCCCGAACCGCTGCCCGAAACCGCCGAAGGCTTGGCCGGGCGCCCGGAAGCGAACAACCTGATCGGCATCTACGCGACGCTGTCCGGCAAGACCCCCGATGCCGTCTGCGCCGAGTTCGCGGGCAAGGGCTTCGGCGCGTTCAAGCCGGCGCTGGGCGAATTGCTGGTGGAAACGCTCCGCCCGATCCGTTCGCGCTTCCTGGAACTGCGCACGGAGGATGCCGCGCTCGACGCCATCCTCGAAAAGGGCGCGGCCAAGGCGTCGGCAGCGGCGGAACCAACCCTGCGCGCCGCCTATGACGCCATGGGACTGATGCGCTGATGCCACAAGGGGTTGCCCAAAGTGCGCCCCCTTTTTCCCATGGCCACGGAATAATCATGTCCGCGCCGTCGTAAGGATGGCAGGACATGGTTTGCGCCCGTTCGCCCGTTTCGCGCGTTCAAACGATGTTCAGTTGCGTTTTGCTATGGCAAGGCGCTAAGTTGATTGGCAGGCGCAGTGCCTGATACAGGACGCAGGAAAATGACCCGTTTCAACAAGATCGGCCTGATCGCGGCGCCCGCTCTGGCGCTTGTGGCGCTTTCGGGATGCGCAACCTCCTTCAAGGCGGACGTCGCCCGGTTCCAGCAGCTTCCGGCGCCGGCGGGACAGAGCTTCACCATTGTCGCCGACGATCCGCGGCTCGCCGGCGGTCTGGAATTTTCCCACTATGCCGATCTCGTCGGGCAACGTCTGACGCAGACCGGCTATGTAGTGGCCGGCGACCCGGCGCGTGCCGATCTCATCGTCCGCGTAGCCTATGGCGTCGACAATGGCCGCGAAAAGGTCCGTTCGACCGGCTTTGGCGCTCCCGATCCGTTTTTCTATGGCGGATGGGGCTGGCGCGGCCGCTGGGGGCGCCCCTGGGGCTATGGCTTTTATGACCCGTGGCTGTTCGGTCCGGGGGGCTATAACGACATCAGCAGCTATACGGTTTATACCAGCGACCTCAGCATGAAGATCGATCGCGCGGCCGACAATCGCCGCCTGTTCGAGGGCAAGGCTTCGGCCCAGTCGCTGTCGAACAAGCTGACCTATCTGGTCCCGAATCTGATCGACGCGATGTTCACCGGCTTTCCCGGTCAGAATGGCGAAAATGTGAAGATCACCCTGCCGCCCGAAAAGAAGGGTTAGGTAAGCATGCGCAAAAGCCTGCCCTGAACCTGTCGAAGGGCGGCTTTGGACCATGCCCCATTGCCCGGCGTCGTTTGCGATCCGCCACCCCGGACTTGATACGGGGTGGCGGATCGTCCAAATCCCTCGCTATCAAATCTCGTCGATCATCTCTGCCAGCACGCCCAGGCAATCCTTGGCAAGCTGGATCGATCGTGCCGGCGACCAGCCGAAATCGGCATCCGGCAAGTCGTCATTATCCTTGAACGGCATTTCCAATGTCATCGCCACCGCGCCGAAACGCTCCGCCAGCTGATTTGTGGACATGGACAGGTTCGCCTTGCCGTCCGGCGCGACGGGATAGCCCTTCTTCGTCTGGAAATCCGGCGTCCGGGCGGCCAGCGTATCGCGATAACGACGGTAGAGCGCCAACTGCCGCTCGGTGATCGAGGGTATCCCCTCGAACCCGGCAAGAAACACCGCCGCAATCGCCTCATCGCCATGCACATCCATGGCGAAATCCACGCCCGCTTCGTCCATCGCGGCTCTTACCAGATACACTTCGGGACTCTTGTCCATCGATGGCTCGTGCCATTCGCGGTTGAGATTGATGCCCACCGCATTGGTGCGCAAATGACCCCGACGGCTGCCATCCGGATTCATGTTCGGCACGATGCAGAAGGTCGCCTTTTGTCGCAGCAGCCGCGCCACGGCATCTTCTTCATCGCACAGCCGCTCCAGCGCGCCTTCCATCCACCATTCGGCCATGCTTTCGCCCGGATGCTGACGGGCATAGAGCCAGACCTTCTTACGCCCCTCGCCCAACACCAGCAGATCGAGCGGCTGCCTATCGAGCGTCAGCCCCAGTTCGCGGTGCTCCACCCCCGGCTGGGAGGCGGCCCAGGCGACCAGATCATGGTGCCGCTCCATCGAATAGGGCGCGAAATAGGCAAGCCACACCGCGTTGGCATCCGGCGACAGGCGAATCGTCAGCGTGCCATTGGCATAGCTGGTGTCCGCCAGCAGCCAGTTTTCGCGATCCTCGCTGACCCTTGCCTGATAGCCCGGCCAGCCGTCAGGATAGGCCGACGCCCCGCAATTGGTGATCGCCAGTTCCACCTCCCGCCCAGCGACGCCTGCCACGCGGAAATGGAACCATTGGTAGAAGTCGCTCTGCCGATCCTTGACAATCTCCAGCTCGGCTCGGACTCCCGCTGGGCTATCATTCAGGGAAACAAGGCGAATATTGCCGCTGTCGAAGGCGCTTGTGATCGAGATGGTCATTTGACAGTTATAGTCCGGCCCGATTCTCCCGGATAGCCCCCGATCAACGCCGCCGCGAGCTTCCGTGCCGCCAGACCCGGCTGAGAGGCGGGCGTCCCTTCCCGCGCCTGCGTCTGCGCGCGGCCTTCCCAAATGGTGGTCGAATCAGCGCGGCGGCGGATCTGCACCTGCAATTCCGTGATCACCTGCCCCTTGGGCTTGCCCGACAGATTGATGCCAATGCCCAGGCCAAGGCCGGAATAACCGCCGCTGCCCACGGCGCCACCGACCCCGACGCTCACCGGCTTGCCATTATTGCCATAGCTGTTCGGTTCGCGGAACGTCCGGCGGAAACCTGTCAGCGCGACAAATTCGCTCTTCGCTGCCGTCCCGGCGGGAGTGAAGCCCACTCGCTGCAATTCCTGATCCACGGCGGCCGCATAGGTCCGGAATTCTAAACCAACATCGGGATTCCCTGCCATTTCCTCAACAGCGATCGTCCCGCTGCGCGCGGGATTGTCGATATGGAAACGCGTCACCTCCACCGGTGGAACCGCCGTGGCGCAAGCGCTCAAGCCAAGGGCGAGCAGGGCAGGAAAAACGATTTTTTTCAACATGGACAGGACTCCAGGGGATATCATCCTCTACACGACACGGCGGCTCTATTCCCCTACAATCCGTGAAGCCACGCCTTTGCTGCATGCAGGATGAATGACGGGAAAAGGCGGCCGGTCGCCCTTGACTTTCCGCCGTCTCACCCATAGGGGCTGCGCTTCGATTTTCGATCACGCAAGATTCATTCAAAGGCTGGTTCCATGAAGATCCGCAATTCGCTCAAGTCGCTCAAGGGCCGTCACCGGGATAACCGCGTGATCCGCCGCCGCGGCCGCACCTACGTCATCAACAAGACCAACCGCCGCTTCAAGGCCCGCCAGGGCTGATTGAATGGCGGAGATTGCCGCCGTCATCTTCGACGTCGGCAATGTCCTGTATCACTGGAACCCCAGGGTTCTGTACGAGCGCCTGATCGACGACGATCGGGCGCTCGACGCGTTTCTCCGCGATGTCGTGACGAGGGACTGGCATTTCCAGCATGATGCCGGCCGCCCCTTCGCGGAAACCAGCGCCGAACTGATCGCCCGCCATCCCGAGCGCGCGGACCTGATTCGCCTCTGGGGCGAGAAGTTCATCGACAGCGTCGGCCCTGCGATCGCGGGCATGCCGGAACTGGTCCGCGAACTGGATGCAGGCGGCATTCCGCTTTTCGCCATCACCAATTTCAGCGCGGAATTCTGGACGCCTTTCCACGCGCGGGAGACGGCGCTGTTCGCGCCCTTCCGCGATATCGTGGTGTCCGGCGCGGAGAAGCTGGTGAAGCCCGATCCCGCCATTTACCGGCTGGCGCTTCGTCGATTCGGGCTGCGGGCGGAGCAGGCGATCTTCATCGATGACCGCGAGGAGAATATCCTCGCCGCACAGGCGGAGGGCATGCACGGTCACCTGTTCCGCGACGCGGCGACGTTGCGGCAGGAGCTGGCGGCGCTGGGGTTGCTTGGAGCCTATTCAGGCCAAGGGCGAGGGGATTTGGCTTAGGGCGCAAATTTGGGTGGTTTGCCGTCATTCCCCCTCCCGCAAGCGGGAGGGGGCTAGGGGGTGTGCTGGCGCAACATCAGCGGCGATTTTCAACGGCTAGCCCGGAAGCTCGCTTCGCTCGCGCCCACCCCTAACCCCTCCCGTCTACGGGAGGGGAACGTCTTGGTTTGGCCATTGCAGGCCAAATCCTCAAACAGCCTAACCCTCGTCCCGCCCTCTCAGTTCATCCCCGCGAATCGCGGCGACATGCAGCACATTGGTCGACCCCGGCGTCCCGAAAGGCACGCCGGCCAGCACGACGATCTTGCCGCCCTTGTCGACCATATCATGCCGCAGGGCCATGCGCCGCGCCTTGCCGATCATCTCCTCGAAGGTGCCGATATCCTTGGTCCGCACCGCATGGACGCCCCAGGTCAGCCCCAGCTTGCGCGCCGTGTCCGCGCGCGGTGTCAGCGCCAGGATCGGCGTCATCGGCCGCTCGCGCGCCACGCGCCGCACGGTACTGCCGGAGGAGGTGAAGCAGGTGATCGCGCTCGCCCCGACAACAGAAACGATGCCGCCCGCCCCCTCTGCCAGAGCGTCGGCGGTCGTCGGATCGGGCTTGGTTTCGGTAAAGTGCAGCCGCGCGAAATAGCCCGGATCACGCTCGACGCTGTGGGCGATGCTGTCCATCATCGCCACCGCCTCGACCGGCCAGTCGCCCGCCGCCGTCTCCGCCGACAGCATGATCGCGTCGGCCCCGTCATAGACCGCCGTCGCCACGTCGGACACTTCGGCGCGGGTCGGCGTCGGCGCCTTGATCATCGATTCGAGCATCTGCGTCGCCACCACGACCGGACGCCCCATGCGCCGCGCCGTCGCGACGATCTGCTTCTGGAGCGGCGGCACCGCCTGAGGCGGCAGTTCCACGCCCAGATCGCCGCGGGCCACCATCACGCCGTCGGCCAACTCGATGATCTCCTCCAACCGCTGCACGGCGGAGGGCTTCTCGATCTTCGCCATCAGCGCGCCATGGCCGCCCATCAGCTTGCGCGCCTCCGCCAGATCCTCGGGCCGCTGCACGAAACTGAGCGCGATCCAGTCACAACCCTGCTCCACCGCGAAGCTGAGGTCGCGCCGGTCCTTCTCCGTCAGCGCCGGCACCGGCACCACCACGTCCGGCACATTGACCCCCTTGCGGTTGGACAGCGTGCCGCCGACCTCGACCACCGTATCGATGCGATCGCCCGCCACCTGCTTGACCCGCAGCACCAGCTTGCCGTCATCCAGCAACAGCCGGGTTTCGGGGACCAGCGCCGCATAGATTTCCGGATGCGGCAGGTTCACGCGGCTGGCGTCGCCCGGCGCCGGATCGCTATCGAGGACGAAGGCCCCGCCCGTTTCCAGCACCGCCAGCCCGCGTTCGAACGTGCCCACGCGCAGCTTCGGCCCCTGAAGGTCGCCCAGGATCGTCGTCGGACGGCCGAACTCCTTCTCCAATGCCCGGATCGCGGCGATGCGCGCGGCATGATCCTCATGCGCGCCATGGCTCATATTGATGCGGAAAGCGTCAGCCCCGGCGACGAACAGCGCCCGGATCATCTCCGGACTGTCGCTCGCAGGGCCAAGGGTCGCAAGAATGCGGACCTTGCGCGAACGGGGCGGTAATTTCGTCATTCCCTATGTCTCCTGACCGTCATGGTCGCCTCTGGCTTGCCAGGGCGCGGTTTTCGATTATCCGTGCTGCACGACAGGATGATGTAGATCAGCGAAAGGTTTCGCCGTGAGCGATAACATACTCACAGATGCCGTTGCCGCAACCGCCTTCCGACGGTTGGTGGCGCATTTGCAGCACCGCACCGACGTTCAGAATATCGACCTGATGGGCGCGGCGGGCTTTTGCCGCAACTGCCTGGCCGACTGGATCGCGGAAGCGGATGGCGCGCTCAGCAGGGATCAGGCCCGGGAAATCATCCATGGCATGCCCTTTGGCGAGTGGAAAAGCCGCTACCAGGGCGAAGCGACGCCCGAGCAGATCGCACGGATGCAGGAGAGTGTGGCGAAGAACGCCGACAGTCATTAGAGGCGTTCGCCAACCGATTCACATGGAATGGAGATTCTCATGAGCGATGGCAATGTCGCCGCCGAACAGCTACGCCTTTTCATCGAGCGCATCGAGCGTCTGGAAGAGGAAAAGAAGGGCATCGCGGACGATATCAAGGACGTCTATCTGGAGGCGAAGGCCAATGGCTATGACGTGAAGACGATGCGGTCGATCGTCCGCCTGCGCAAGATGGAGCGCAACGCCCGCATGGAGGCCGAAGCGCTGCTGGAAACATACAAGTCGGCCCTTGGCCTGGAATGACGCCGGGGCTGGAATAACCCCACCGCAAAAGGAGAGCGCCCATGACCGAGATCATCGTCAGCACCACCCCTTCCCTGGAGGGGCGTCCCGCGAAGGAATATCTCGGCATCGTCACCGGCGAGGTGATCGTGGGCGCCAACATCGTGCGCGACCTGTTTGCGGGCATACGCGACATCGTCGGCGGCCGATCGGGCGCCTATGAGGATGTTCTCCAGCGCGCCCGGGAACAGGCGATCGGGGAAATGCGGATGCGCGCCGCGACGCTCGGCGCCAATGCGGTGGTCGGTGTCGATCTCGATTATGAGACGGTGGGATCGAGTGGGTCGATGCTGATGGTCACCTGCTCGGGCACCGCCATTCTCGTCTGAGTTGCGCGGATGAGGCTCGCCCGCTAGAGAGCGCGCTTCGGATAACCAGATAAGTCAGGAGCAGGCCGTGGCCGGCCATAGCAAATTCAAGAACATCATGCATCGCAAGGGCGCGCAGGACAAAAAGCGCTCCTCGATGTTCTCCAAATTAAGCCGCGAAATCACCGTGGCGGCGAAAATGGGCATGCCCGACCCGGACATGAACCCGCGCCTCCGTCTGGCGATCAACGCCGCCAAGGCGCAGTCCATGCCCAAGGACAATATCCAGCGCGCGATCGACAAGGCGATCGGCGGGGATACCGAGAATTACGAGGAAATCCGCTATGAGGGCTATGGTCCCGGCGGGGTCGCGATCATCGTGGAAGCGCTGACCGACAATCGTAACCGCACCGCGACCAATGTGCGCACCGCCTTCTCCAAGAATGGCGGCAATCTGGGCGCGTCGGGCGCGGTGAGCCATGGCTTCGACCGCATGGGCCTCATCACCTATCCGGCGAGCGCGGGCGATGCCGACGCGATCTTCGAAGCGGCGCTGGAAGCCGGCGCGGAGGATGTGTCGTCGAACGAGGACGAGCATGAGATCTGGACCGCCATGGACGCGCTGCATGAAGTCGCCAAGGGCCTGGAGGCCAAGCTGGGTCCGGCAGAGGGCGCCAAGCTCGCCTGGAAGCCGCAGACCACCGTCGACGTCGATGAAAGCAACGCCGCGACGCTGATGAAGCTGGTCGATACGCTGGAAGATGATGACGACGTCCAGACCGTCTGGGGCAATTATGAAGTGTCCGACGAGGTCATGGAGAAATTGGGCTGAATGCCCCCGATCCGTTCGTGTCGAGCGAGGTCGGCACATGACACAGCCTCGCTCGAACCGAACGGATTTTGTTGAATGATCATCCTTGGCCTCGACCCCGGCCTGGGCACTACCGGCTGGGGGCTGATCGCCGCTGACGGCAATCGCCTTACCCATATCGCCAATGGTCAGATCAAGACCGATTCCGAGATGGCGCTGGCGTCACGCCTGCTGGTGCTGGACCTGGCGCTGACCGACCTCATCCTGGAACACCAGCCCAATGGCGCGGCGGTCGAGGAAGTGTTCGTCAACGTGAATCCGCAATCGACGCTGAAACTCGGTCAGGCGCGAGGCGTGGCGCTGCTGGCGGCTTCCCGATCCGGCATGGAAGTGGGCGAATATGCCGCCCGGCTGGTCAAGAAATCGGTGGTCGGCGTCGGCAATGCGTCGAAGGAGCAGGTCCACGCCATGGTGTCCCGCCTCCTTCCCGGCGCGAAGGTCGCGGGACCGGACGCGTCCGATGCGCTGGCGGTCGCGATCACCCATGCGCATCATCTGGCGAGCGCTCGGCGGATACCGCGTAAATAGGCCGGAAAATAAGCCCGGCCTACAGGATTTGGGTGACAAAGGTGACACGACAAAAGGCGCGGAAAGGCGTCTTTTCGTGCGGAATTTCCTATCGTGGCCGGACGGTTCAAAGAGCTGGGTGGGCTTAGCTCTGTTACCATGCTGTAGGACAGGGGAATTTTTGGCGGGTTTGGCCATTTGTAGCCATTGAGCGTAACGTGCTCCTGCGCAGGCAGGAGCCCAGTTCAGACGTTGCAATGATGAGGCGAGGGCGGGACTGGGTTCCTGCCTTCGCAGGAACACGGCGCGTATCAAGGAAGACTCAGCTAAGCCGACCGTCCACATTCCACCCTTACCGCCAGTCGAAGCGCAGCGGGGCTTCGCGAAAAGCGAAGCGGTCGAGATGATCCGCCACCACCTGCTTGAAGCGTTCGACATCCGCGCCCTCCTGCGGTTCGATGGTGACGGTGAGGGCTTCCGCCGCCGCCGTCATCCGGATCGGGCCCATGGGGAAGGCGATCATGCCCTGTTGCGCATCATATTCGGTTTCGAACTTGTGTCCCCAATGCTTGCAGAGCTGCTGAAGATAGCGGCTGGCATGGGCGGTCGGCACATTGGCGGTCAAAGTCATGGATTACAGCCTTTCGATCTTGCTGGCAGCCTCATCAATCAGCGAGGCGACGTCGAACATGGTCTGGGCATCGGCCCCTTCGCGTTCAAGCCGCGCCCGGACCGCCATGCCCAGATTGTGCATCGCCCGTCGGATCGGCGCGCCATCCGTGCGTTCCGCCCTTTTGGCGAGTGAACCGAGACGATCCATGACCTCTTGCATGCCCTCGGCATTGTCGGCCAGATGGGCCGTGCCTGCGTCGGTGATGGCGAACAGTTTACGGCTGCTCTCACCGGGCTGTTCGACGATCAGGCCCATGTCCGCCAGCAGGGTCAGCGTGGGATAGACCACGCCGGGGCTGGGCGCATAGGCCTCTCCCGAAAGGGCCTGAATCTCGCGGATCAGGTCATAGCCATGACGCGGGCTGTCCGCGATCAGCTTCAGCAGGATGAGCTTGAGCGCATCATTGGCGAACTGACGGCGGCGTCCGCCACCCCGGCCGCCGCCAAAGGGGCCATCGCCGAAGCGGCCACCGAAGCCGCCTGCAAAGCCGCCACGATCAAAGCCTTCCGGCCCGAACATGCGATCATGGCCAAGCCCGCGACGGCCGCCATGATGACGATGATGAAAGTGCATATCGGAGTCTCTTAACTGTTTCATGATGGGTTTAGATATATCTTAAAATATCGAACGTCAAGATTTACGATATATCTTTTCTGCATCTCAACTGTCTGGAACAAAAAAACCCGCCGGACGCATGGTCCGGCGGGCCCTTTATCTCGCGATAATGGCCGATCAGTCGGGCTTCTTCGCCACGCTGACCAGCGCAGGACGCAGCAGCCGATCCTTGATCGTGTAGCCCGCCTGCATTTCGACCAGCACCGTGCCCGGCTCGGCATCGGCCGAGGGCACCTCCATCATCGCCTGATGCCTGTTGGGGTCGAGCGGCTGGCCGACCGACTCCAGTTTCTCAATGCCGTTGCGGCCAAAGACCGCCTCCAGCTCGCGCCCGGTGGCTTCCAGGCCTGCCACCAGCCCCTTGAACTTCTCATCGTCACGCAGATCGGCGGGGATCGTCTGGAGCGCGCGCCCCAGATTGTCCGCCACCGACAGCATGTCGCGGGCAAAGGCCGTCGCTGCATAGGCGCGCGCGTCGGCCAGTTCCTTTTCCAGCCGCCGCCGCACATTCTGCGTTTCGGCATGGGCATAGAGCACGTCCTGCCTGGCGGTCGCCAGTTCATTTTCGAGCGCGGCGATCTTCTCCGCCGCCGCGTCGCCGGCTGGCGCCGCATCCTCGGGCAGTTCGTCAACGATTTCGGTATTTTCGATATTCAGTTTTTCTTCGCTCATCTCATCAATCTCGACAGCGTCTGCGCAGTGAAGTCCACCATGGGGATCACCCGCGCATAGTTCAAGCGCGTCGGCCCGATTACGCCGACCACGCCCACCACCCGGCCGTCTCCGCCCCGGTAAGGCGCGGCTATGACCGAAGAACCCGACAGGGAAAAGAGCTTGTTTTCCGATCCGATGAAGATTTTGGTCGCGCTGCCCGCCAGCGCGCTTTCCAGCAGGCTGGAAATCTCCTGCTTGCCCTCAAGCTGCTCCAGCAGTTGCCGCACCCGCTCCAGATCGGCGGCGGTGCCATCATCCAGCAGATGCGCCTGACCGCGCACGATCAATACCGGCCGCTCGTCCGCATCATGCGACCAGACTGCAATGCCGCGCTCCACCAGTTCCCGCGCCGCGCCCTGAAGCGTGTTGCGGTCCCTCTCCAGCTCGCGCCGCAAGGCCTCTCCCGCTTGCGCCAGCGTCAGCCCGCCAAAGCGCGCCGACATGAAATTCGCCGCCTCATTGAGCATGATGGGCGTCACCCCAAGCGGCAGATCGACCACGCGATTCTCGATCGATCCATCCTGTCCGACCAGCACGGCCAGGGCCTGCCGATCATTCAGCGACACGAAACCGAATTGCCGCAGCACGGGTTCGCGCTTGGGGACCATGACGATCCCGGCGCAGGCGGACAGGCCGGACAAGGCGGCGGTGGCGGCCGACAGCGCTTCTTCTATCGGCCCGCCTTCGGAAATCCCCGCCTCGATCGCGCGCCTTTCCTCGACGGAAGGTTCGGCCGCCTGCATCATGCCGTCGACGAAAAGCCGGAGCCCGGTTTCCGTCGGCATGCGCCCTGCCGAGGTATGCGGCGCGGCCAGCAGGCCCAGCTCCTCCAGGTCCTGCATCACATTGCGGATCGACGCGGGCGACAGGCTCAAGCTGGCAAGCTTGCTGATCGTGCGCGAGCCAACAGGCAGCCCGGTGCCGAGATAGCTCTCGACCACCAGACGGAAAACGTCGCGGGCACGCTCGTTAAGCTCGGTGATCGGGGTGACCGCCATGGCGTTTATCTAGGCGCGCATCGCTCTGCGCTCAAGCCCAACCGTCATTTGCCCTTGGCGGTGGGCTTCACCATCGCCGCGATATCCAGCATTCTGGGGATCGACGCGATCGTCGCGCGCAGCCTGCCATATCCGGCATCCATGCAGCCGGACTGAAATTCCAGCCGGGTGGGCTGCGCTTCGTCGCGCGTCCATTCGATGACATAAGCGGGCATGTCCGTCGCGAAACGGGTGCAATTTTCCCCATGCGCAATCCGCTTGACCGTTCCCTGCGCCGGCCGGAACTGCGCCAGCGCCGCGCGGAAGCGGCGATATTGCAGCGGCGTCACGGTGAAGCGCGTCGGCCCCGGCACGGCGGTAAAGCGTTGCGGCTCGATCAGTCCGGAACCGTCCGGCGTCACCTGAAGGCTATAGCTGGGACAGGCGCCGAAACAGGGTCCGGCTGAAAATCTGATCGTATCGCCCGCCATGGTCGGCTTTTCCAGCTCGGCCTGCTCCATCGCGCAGGCGCCCAGCAGCGCCGTGGCCGCCAAAATCATGATCGTTTTCGTCCCCATGCCCCGTTTCCTAGCATCTTTCACATATATCGCCACTGGCATGTCCGCCGGCCCGGCGCTAAGCCCGCTCGACACAACGCTTCGGAGAAGAAATCTTATGCGTCCTTCCGGCCGCGCGCCCGACCAGATGCGCGAAATCACCATGGAGCCTGGCTTCACCATCCATGCCGAGGGCAGCTGCCTGGTGAGCTTTGGCGACACCCGCGTCCTGTGCACCGCATCGATCGAGGAAAAAGTGCCGCCCTTCCTGCGCGGCAAGGGTTCGGGCTGGGTCACGGCGGAATATGGCATGCTGCCCCGCGCCACCCACACCCGTGGCAGCCGCGAAGCCGCCAAGGGCAAGCAGTCGGGCCGCACCCAGGAAATCCAGCGCCTGATCGGCCGATCGCTGCGTGCCGTGGTCGACCTCCAGAAGCTGGGCGAGCGTCAGATCGTCGTCGACTGCGACGTGATCCAGGCCGATGGCGGCACCCGCACGGCAGCCATTTCGGGTAGCTGGGTCGCGCTGCGCATCGCCATCGACAAGCTGCTGGCGAGCGGTGCGCTGAAGGAAGACCCCATCGTGCAGAAGGTCGCTGCGATCAGTTGCGGCATCTACAACGGCACGCCGGTGCTCGACCTCGATTATGCGGAGGACAGCAATGCGCAGGCCGACGCCAATCTGATCCTGACCAGCGATGGCAAATTTGCGGAAGTGCAGGCGACGGCGGAAGGCGCTACCTATGACGAGGAAGAGCTGCTTCGCCTGCTGCGCCTCGCCCGTATCGGCTGCGCGCAGATCTTCGCGGCGCAGGATAAGGTGACGGGACGATAAGATGAGTGACGAGTTCGGACAGGAACAGGCGATCCGCAAGCTGGGACCGGGCAGGCTGGTGATCGCCAGCCACAATCCCGGCAAGGTGCGGGAAATCGGAGAACTGCTCGCACCCTATGGTATCGAGACAGTGTCCGCCGCCGCGCTGGACCTGCCCGAACCCGATGAAACTGGCACGACCTTCATCGCCAATGCGGAGCTGAAGGCGATGCAGGCCGCCGATCTGTCGGGTCTGCCCGCGCTGGCCGATGACAGCGGCCTGTGCGTCGAGGCGCTGAACGGCGATCCGGGCATCTTCTCTGCCCGCTGGGCTGGGGAAACCAAGGATTTCGGGCTCGCCATGCAGCTGGTCTGGGACAATATCCAGGCCCGGGGACCGGAAGCGGGCCATGGCGCGCATTTCATCTGCGCCCTCGCTTTGGCCTGGCCCGATGGCCATGTCGAGGCGTTCGAGGGTCGGGTCGACGGCACCATCATCTGGCCGCCGCGCGGCGACAGGGGCTTTGGCTACGACCCGATCTTCCAGCCGCATGGGCATGAAATCAGCTTCGGCGAGATGGAGCCGGAAAAAAAGCATGCGATGAGCCACCGCGCCGATGCCTTCGCGCAGTTGGTGGCGGCGGTGTTTTAGAGCGATTTCCAAGCGATCGGAATCGATCGCTGGTTAAGAAATCGCCGCAAACACAGGGGTTTAGAGCGGCGATCTGATCCAATCAGATCGAAAACCGCTCTAAAAACCCGGGCGGGTGCCCGGCGCAATGCTCGCCACTGGCATATTGGGCGGGCGCGCCGTCGTCCCGGTCCAGCGGATTCTGGCCGAAGACATTGCCCGCCGGGAAATAGCGGCAGACGAGATAGTCGTAACTCTGCCCCTCCGCCAGCGCGCAGCCGACCTTGCGCGTGCTGCGCCAGATGATCTGGGTATAATGGCCGACATCCTCCCAGCGGCCGGTGGTGCTGAGATCGGGCAGGATGCCGCTGCGCCGGAAATAGCGTTTCTCATCCAGGAACGAGCCCACCATCAGCTCATAATCATACAGGCCCCGCGATCCCATCCAGAGATTTTCGCCGCTGGGGATAGCGCGGCTGGCGCGCGGCGAATGCCGGAAGAGATTGGTCTGCGCCATCTGCCGCGCATAGCGCGCCGCATCCGCCGCCAGGGCGCTGTCCCAGGCCAAGGGGGAGAGCCCGAGCGATTCGCGTTCCTCATTATGCATGCCCAGAACGACGTCACGCATCAGGGCATTGTCGCGATCCGCTTCTTCCATGCCATAATAGGAGGCAGGCATGGCGGGTGGCGGGGAACGGGTCCCGCGCGAAGGCGACGCTTCGCCCTGCCCCGTGACCGCCAGCAAAAGCCCCGCCAACGCTAGCCGCGCGGGCCAAAGCCGTTTAATGAAGCCCCTACTCATGTCACCCGACCCTTTTATCCCCGCTGCCGCGCCTCACTCATCGGACTTGGCCGATCCCATAGCCTTATATGTGCATTGGCCATTTTGCGTTTCAAAATGTCCTTACTGCGATTTTAACAGCCATGTCCGGGCCGAGATCGATATCGAGGCCTGGCGCGATGCGCTGCTAAGCGATCTGGCTCATGAAGCGGCACTGAATGGTGGGCGGCCGCTCTCCTCGATCTTCTTCGGCGGTGGCACGCCTTCGCTAATGCCGCCGCGAATCGTGGAGGCGCTGATCGACGCGGCGACGGGCCATTGGCCTGCGACGTCCGACATCGAAATCACGTTGGAGGCCAATCCCAGCTCGGTCGAGGCCGCTCGCTTCGCCGACCTCGCTGCGGCGGGGGTCAACCGGGTATCGCTCGGCCTTCAGGCGCTGGAGGATGAAGCGCTCCGCTTTCTCGGCCGCGCCCATGACGTACGCGAGGGGCTGGCGGCGCTGGACATCGCGCAGTCAGTGTTCGCGCGGGTCAATTTCGACCTCATCTACGCCCGGCCCGGCCAGAGCGAAGCGGATTGGGAAGCGGAACTGGCACGGGGCCTGTCCTTCGGCACCGATCATCTCTCGCTCTATCAACTTACCATAGAGCCGGGCACCCGCTTCGCGACGCTGGTTGCGCAGGGCAGGCTCACCCCCGCCGATGCCGACCATGCCGCCACGCTTTATGAACAGACCCAGGCCATGACGGCGGCGGCGGGCATCCCCGCCTATGAGATCAGCAATCATGCCCGCGCGGGGCAGGAAAGCCGTCATAACCTCATCTATTGGCGCTATGGCGACTATGCCGGGATCGGCCCAGGGGCCCATGGACGGCGCCGCGGGCTGGCCACCCTGCGCCACAGGAAGCCCGAAAACTGGATGAACGCGGTCGGCCGCAACCGCCATGGGCTGCAAAGCGAGGAACCGCTCGATCCCGCCGACCGGGCGCGGGAGGCGCTGCTGATGGGGCTGCGGCTGGTGGAAGGGGTGGATCTGGAGCGGGTCGGCCGCCTCTCCGGCGTGCCCATCGCGGCGCTGATCGACGCGGACGCGGTTGCGCGGCTCGCCGGCCATGGGCTGATCCGGCAGGAGGGGCGACGCCTACGCATCGAACCCGCCGGGATGCTCTTGCTGGATGCGATTCTGCCGGAAGTCGTGGCGGTCTGAACGACCTGTCCTATTCCTCGTCATCCATCCGGGCGATTTCCTTGTCCAGATCGCGGAGCACGTCGGCCCTGATCTTGTCCGACATCTTCGCGGCCGCGGCGATGTGGGCACGGGCCGCGATCAGTCCGGCCCGCGCGGCGCGATGCGCCTGCGCCTCGATCTGCGTTTCGCAAATGCGAATCCGGATGTGACGGCGCCCATCGGCATCCACCGTCTCGCGCCGCGTCACGTTCTTCCCTTCCTCGCAGCCGCTGCCAATGTCGACATTCGGCACCTTATGACGGATTTCCGCTTCGCCAGGCATGGCATGGGTCGCGATCCGATCCCCATCGTCGCGCTGACCGGCGGGGGGCACGGGCGGAACCGGCGCGATCCTGTCGATGACGGGCGCCGCCAACAGGGTCGTGGCAATCAGCATTTCGGCCGTCCAGACGCTCATGGTCGCAATCCTCTCAGGATTTCTTCAAGTGTCGACCTGTTTTACACATATCGCAACGGCCGACGAAGGATTAACCTTCGTGAGCATCGAAAATGCGTGCCTTTTCATCTCTGGCACAGGTCTTGCGGAGGTAGGGACGTTCCCATGAACGTTCAACTATCGGGGGATGACGGCCCGTCTCAGCCTCATCCCCCACCCGGTTTTGGCCCCACCCGGTTTTGGCCCCACCCGTTTCCTCAGGTGACGCGCATGAAAAAAGGCGGCCCGGAAACCAGACCGCCTTTTCATGATCCCTCGGAGGAAGGCTCAGTTTGCGGGCGCAACACCCTGATCGGCCATGAGCTGCTGCAATTCGCCCGCTTCATACATTTCCATCATGATGTCGCTGCCACCGACAAATTCGCCCTTCACATAAAGCTGGGGAATGGTCGGCCAGTCGGAAAAGGCCTTGATCCCCTGACGGACGACCTGATCCTGCAAGACGTCCACGCTTTCATAGGCGACGCCCAGATGTTCGAGGATCGCAATCGCACGGCTGGAAAAGCCGCATTGCGGGAACAGCGGCGTGCCCTTCATGAAAAGCACGACGTCATTGCCATTGACGATATCGGCGATGCGCTGGTGCACGGCGTCGGTCATCGGGTGTCCATTCCTGTCAGGCGCCGCTGCAAGGGCGCGATATGTGTCTGATGGCCGTTAATTGGGAACGGCGGTGGTAAGTTGCAAGGCATGGAGCACGCCGCCCATGCGGCCGCCCAGCGCGGCATAAACGGCGCGCTGCTGCGCGACCCGGCTCATGCCGCGGAAACTTTCCGAAACGACGCGCGCCGCATAATGGTCGCCATCGCCGGCAAGGTCGGTGATTTCGACCTCCGCATCCGGAATGGCGGCGCGGATCATCTCCGCAATGTCATCGGCGGCCATCGGCACGGTCGCTGGTTCCTTATGCTTATTGCGCTTCGATGAACATGCGGCGGGCGATGACCTGCTGCTCGTCCAGAGCGGTGCGGACGCCGGCTTCATCAATGTCGATCCCGGCCAGGGTCATGTCGCCCAACAGCTTGCGGATCACATCCTCGTCGCCCGCTTCTTCGAAATCGGCCTGCACCACTGCCTTGGCATAGGCATCGGTTTCTTCGGGCGTCAGCCCCATTTTCGCCCCGGCCCATTCGCCGAGCAGACGGTTACGGCGCGCCTGGATGCGGAACTGCATCTCCTGATCATGCGCGAACATGTTTTCAAAGGCCTTTTCGCGTTCGTCGAAGGTCGTCATGCCTGTGCCCTGTAGAAAAACCGGAATATTCCGTTCGAGATAGGATGATCAGGCCGCTTGCGCAACGGCCGGTACGAGCCAGGGACGCGCGTCGGCGTCCTTTGCCTCAAAGTGGCTGATCGTGTCCGCCTGCCCCAGCGTCAGGCCGATCTCATCCAGGCCGCCCAGCAGGCAATGCTTGCGGAAGGGATCGATCTCGAACTGGAAGCGGTCCTGGAACCGGGTCGTGACGGTCTGATGCTCCAGATCGACATGGATCGGGTCCGGAGTTCCATTGAGTCCCTGGGCCACTTCCATCAGCCGGTCGATGGCCTCCTGCGGCAGCACCACGGTCAAAATGCCGTTCTTGAAGGCGTTGCCGGAGAAAATGTCCGAAAAGCTGGGTGCGATCACGACCTTGATGCCCAGATCCGCCAGCGCCCAGGCGGCATGTTCGCGGCTGGACCCGCAGCCGAAATTGTCGCCCGCGATCAGGATCGGGCTGCCCACATAGGCCGGATCGTCGAAGACATTGCCCGGTTCCTTGCGCAGCACCTCAAACGCGCCCTTGCCCAGACCGCTCCGCGAAATGGTCTTCAGCCAATGCGCCGGGATGACGATGTCGGTGTCGACATTCTTCATCCCGAACGGATAGGCCTTGCCATCAACGATATTCAGCTTGTCCATCAATGTGACCGTTTTTCGGCGGGACGATGGGAATCTTCCGCGCGCCCCAGGGTCGCCGCCATGGCGGCACTGGCCAACGCGCCCAGCGTCAGCAACCAGAATACCTTCTTCATGCGACCGCCTCTCCCTGTTTTTTTTCCGCCAACAATTCGCGCACGTCGGTCAGATGTCCGGTGATGGCAGCGGCAGCGGCCATGACGGGCGAGACGAGATGCGTCCGCGAACCCGGCCCCTGACGGCCCATGAAATTGCGGTTGCTGGTCGAGGCGCAACGCTCGCCCGAAGGAACCTTGTCGGGATTCATGCCAAGGCAGGCCGAACAGCCCGGCTCGCGCCATTCGAAGCCGGCGTCGGTGAAGATGCGGTCGAGGCCTTCGGCTTCGGCCTGGCGCTTGACCAGCCCCGAACCCGGCACGACCATCGCGTGCTTGATGCCGCTGGCGATATGGCGGCCCTTGAGCAGATCGGCGGCGGCGCGCAAATCCTCGATCCGGCTGTTGGTGCAGCTGCCGATGAAGACATGCTCGATGGCGACGTCTTCCATGCGCTGCCCGGCGGTCAGGCCCATATAGTCGAGCGACTTCTGCGCGGCGGCGCGCTTTGAGGCGTCGGCGAAGCTTTCCGGGTCGGGCACCACGCCCGTTACCGGCACGACATCTTCCGGACTGGTGCCCCAGGTGACGCTGGGCACGATGTCGGCGGCGTCGATCACGACGATCTTGTCGAACACCGCGCCTTCATCCGTCAGCAGCGTCTTCCAATAGGCGACGGCGGCATCCCACTCCGTCCCCTTGGGCGCCATGGGGCGGCCTTCCAGATAGGCGAAGGTCTTCTCGTCCGGCGCGAACAGACCGGAGCGCGCGCCCGCCTCGATCGACATGTTGGCGACCGTCAGCCGCCCCTCGATCGACATGTCGCGGAACACCGAGCCGCGATATTCCATGACATAGCCGGTGCCGCCCGCAGTGCCGATCTGGCCGCAGATCGCCAGTGCCACATCCTTGGGCGTCACGCCAAAGCCCAGCTCGCCATCGACCACGACTTCCATCGTCTTCGACTGCTTGAGCAGCAACGTCTGGGTCGCGAGCACATGCTCGACCTCCGACGTGCCGATGCCGAAGGCCAACGCACCGAGCGCGCCATGCGAGCTGGTGTGGCTGTCGCCGCAAACCAGCGTCGTGCCCGGCAGGGTAAAGCCCTGTTCCGGACCGACGACGTGGACGATGCCCTGTTCGGCATCGGCGTCCCCGATCAGGCGGACGCCGAATTCGGGCGCATTGCGCTCCAGCGCCGCCAGTTGCTGCGCGCTTTCGGGATCGGCGATCGGGATACGGTTCCCCGCCGCATCGCGACGCGGGGTCGTCGGCAGGTTATGGTCCGGCACCGCAAGGGTCAGGTCGGGACGACGCACCTTGCGTCCAGCCATGCGAAGGCCCTCGAACGCCTGCGGGCTCGTCACCTCATGGACGAGGTGACGGTCGATATAGATCAGGCAGGTTCCGTCGGGACGGCGTTCAACGACGTGCGCGTCCCAAATCTTCTCATACAAGGTGCGGGGCTTTACCATAGCCCTTCCCCCTAGCCCCAGACAGGGCAGGGGAAAAGAGGGAAAGCGGCCAATTTTTCCTGTTTCCGCCAATAGCCGCCCTGCCATGACGCAACGTCAGGGACTTAGCCGGCACGATGATCCTCGACGATGCGACCGGCCGCGCCCACTTCCGCCTCATGGCTTTCCTCCCGCCAGCTTTCGGCGAGGGCCGCGCGCTCCCATTCGCGCATCGCGGGCAGGGCGAGCATATGGTCGACCCAGGCCTGCGCCACCGGCCCGACGTCCAGCCCATAGGTCCGCACCCGGAAAACCACCGGCGCATAAAAGGCATCGGCGGCCGTGAAAGCCGGTCCCGCCAGAAAGGGGCCGCCGAAGCGGGACAGCCCCTCCCCCCACAGTTCCATCAGCCGCGCGATGTTCCGGTTGAGAGCGGGCGACGGCATATGCGCTTCCACGCGCACCCCGACATTCATCGGGCAATCGTTGCGCAGCGCTGCAAAGCCGCTGTGCATTTCCGCGACGGCCGATTGCGCCCATGCCCGCGCGGCGTCCCCCTGCGGCCAGACGTCCGGATGCCGATCGCCAAGGTACAGCGTGATGCCCAGCGAGTCCCAGACCGTCCTGTCGCCATCGATCAGCGCGGGCACCTGTCCCGTCGGAGAGAAATCGCGAAAGGCCGCGTAATTTTCAGCGGCGGCGAAGGGTTCGAGCCGATCGGTGAAGCCGATGCCGAGCGTCTTCATCAGCACCCATGGGCGCAGGGACCAACTCGAATAATTCCGGTTGGCGGTGATGAGGGTGTAGGACATCGGCTTTCCCCTTATGAACGGCGCGATGAACATAGGCGCGCGACGACCGGGGCAAAAGCCGGAATGGCGGCGAGGTTCATAAGATAGGCTTATGAATCAAAAAAAACGGTCCGGAGCATGAAGCCCCGGACCGTCAAGTCCTTCCACCCTGATCGCGGGAGTGTCGCCCACGATCCGGATCGGTCAGCGGCTTGTCGGCCGCAAACTGGTTTCCCCGCGGCCTTTAGGCCGCAAACTGATTCATCGTATTGTGGATGCCGCCCGCCTTCAGCGCCGCTTCACCCGCGAAATATTCCTTATGGTCGTCGCCAATGTCGGAACCCGACATGTTCTGATGCTTGACGCAGGCGATGCCCTGACGGATTTCCTTGCGCTGGACGCCCTCGACATAGCCGAGCATGCCCGCCTCGCCGAAATATTCCTTCGCCAGATTGTCGGTCGACAACGCCGCCGTGTGATAGGTCGGCAGGGTGATGAGGTGATGGAAGATGCCGGCCCGCGCAGCGGCATCCCGCTGGAAGGTGCGGATCTTCTCATCGGCCTCACGGCCCAGGTCGGTCGCGTCATAATCGGCGCTCATCAGCCTGGCGCGGTCATAGGCGCTCAGGTCCTTGCCCTCGGCAGCCCAGGCGTCGAACACCTGCTGACGGAAGTTCAGCGTCCAGTTGAACGACGGCGAGTTGTTATAGACCAGCTTCGCATTGGGGACGACTTCGCGGATGCGGTCGACCATGCCGGCGATCTGCTGGATATGCGGCTTTTCGGTTTCGATCCACAGCAGGTCCGCGCCGTTCTGGAGCGAGGTGATGCAGTCGAGAACGCAGCGATCCTCGCCGGTGCCGGAGCGGAATTGGAACAGGTTCGACGGCAGGCGCTTCGGGCGGAACAGCTTGCCGTCGCGGGCCAGGACGACGTCGCCGCGCAGGGTGGCGATGTCCGTGACCTCCTCGACGTCGAGGAAGCTGTTATACTGGTCGGCCAGATCGCCATCTTCCTTGCTGTAGGCGATCTGCTTGGTCAGGCCCGCGCCCAGCGAGTCGGTGCGCGCGACGATGATGCCGTCGTCGATGCCCAGTTCGAGGAAGGCATAACGGACCGCGCGGATCTTCGCGAGGAAGTCCTCATGCGGAACCGTGACCTTGCCGTCCTGATGGCCGCACTGCTTTTCGTCCGAAACCTGATTCTCGATCTGGATGCAGCAGGCGCCCGCCTCGATGAACTTCTTGGCGAGCAGATAGGTCGCCTCGGCATTGCCGAAGCCCGCATCGATGTCCGCGACGATCGGGACGACATGGGTTTCGTAATTGTCGATATCCTGCTGAATCTTCTGCGCCTTGACTTCGTCACCGGCTTCACGGGCCGCGTCGAGGTCGCGGAACATCATGCCCAGTTCGCGGGCATCGGCCTGCTTGAGGAAGGTGTAGAGTTCCTCGATCAGCATCGGAACGCTGGTCTTTTCATGCATCGACTGGTCGGGCAACGGACCGAATTCGCTGCGCAGCGCGGCGACCATCCAGCCGGAAAGGTAGAGATATTTGCCCTTGGTCGTGCCGAAATGCTTCTTGATGCTGATCAGCTTCTGCTGACCGATGAAGCCGTGCCAGCAGCCCAGCGACTGGGTGTAATTGGCCGGATCGGCATCATAGGCCGCCATGTCGCGGCGCATGATGCCGGCCGTGTAGCGGGCGATGTCGATACCGGTGTGGAAACGGTTCTGAAGGCGCATGCGGGCGACCGATTCGGGCGCGATGCCATCCCAATGGCCCTGACCGCTTATGGTCGTGCCAGCCTTCGTGATTTCCTGTTGGTAGGTCATGCTCAAATCCTTGGTCGCTCTATGGGTATGAAACTGGCCTAATCGCCTTTTGTGCGCCGCGGCAGAGGTTGCGAAGTTCAGTTGTAGAACTTTACAAGATTTGCATGTAAAGTTGTAAAGGCTGCACAGGAGCGCACGACAAATGGCCAAGGATCGTCCGGTTTACATGGGTCCGCGCCTTCGCAGGCTGCGGCGCGAACTGGGGCTGACCCAGGCGGACATGGCCGCGGACCTGGAGATTTCCGCCAGCTATGTCGCCCTGCTGGAGCGCAACCAACGGCCCCTGACCGCCGACATGCTGTTGCGCCTCGCCCGCACATACAAGATGGACATGAGCGAGCTGGCGGGCGATGGCGGCGCGGAGCAGACCGCGCGGTTGCAGGCGGTGCTGAAGGACCCGATGTTCGCGGATATCGACCTGCCCGCGCTGGCCACGGGGGACGTGGCGGTCAACTATCCGGGCATTACGGAGGCTCTGCTGCGGCTGCACACCGCCTATCGCGAGGAGCAGCTGGCCCTTGCCGACAGGGACGCCGGATCAGGGGACACGGAGCGCGCGGACACCGCCGAGGCGCCCGATCCGGTGGCCGAATCGCGGCGCTTTCTGGGCGCGCGGCGGAACAGCTTTCCGCTGCTGGACGATGCGGGCGAGAAGCTGGCCCATGAGGTCGAGGCGGCAGGCGGGTTGTCCGCTGGAGGATTGGCCGGCTGGCTGAAGGCGAAGCATAATCTGCGGGTCCGGCGGCTGCCTTCCGATGTGATGGCAGGATCGATGCGGCGGCTGGACCGGCATCGCGACGCCGTGCTGCTGGACGATGCGCTGGATGGGGCGAGCACCAGTTTCCAGCTCGCGCTGCAAATCGCCTATCTGGAGATGCGGCGCGATTTCGACGCGGTGCTGAAGGACGGCCAGTTTGCCAGCGAAAGCGGGCGGCGGCTGACCCGGCGCGCCCTGGCCGCCTATGGAGCGGCGGCGATCCTGATGCCCTATACCGCCTTCGCCAAGGCGGCGGAGACGCGGCGCTATGATGTGGAGGCGCTGGCGCGGCAGTTCGGCGCCAGCTTCGAACAGACCGCGCATCGCCTGACCACCCTGCAAAAGCCGGGACAGGAGCGCGTACCCTTCTTCTTCCTGCGCGTGGATCAGGCGGGGAATGTCAGCAAGCGGCTCGACAGCGCGGGGTTTCCCTTTGCCCGCCATGGGGGATCATGCCCGCTCTGGTCGGTTCACCATGCCTTTGAGCGCCCACGCGAGGTGCTGACGCAATGGCTGGAATTGCCGGACGGCCAACGCTTCTTTTCCATCGCGCGGACGGTGACGGCAGGCGGCGGCGGTTGGGGGGCGCCCAGGATCGAGCGGGCGATCGCGCTTGCCTGCGCGGCGGAGCATGCCCATCGGCTGATCTATGCGGCAGGCGAAACGCCGTCCGAGCCGACCCCGATAGGCGTCACCTGCCGTCTGTGCCATCGCAGCCAGTGCATGGCCCGATCCGCGCCGCCGATCGGGCGCGACATGCTGCCGGAGGATTTCCGGCGCACCCACGCCCCCTTCGGCTTTGCGGATGGGTAATCCGGGCCGATGGGTGATTGGGCTGACGGCTGAACATGGCGGGTCCGGCTGACCTGTGCCGGACCCGTCCGCCCCTTTTTAGGTTCAGCGCAGATCGGGCCTGCGCAAATCATCCTGCCTCAATCGTGAGACAGTGGGCGCCATGCGGTGATCGACCGGCTCATGGACCAGATCGTCGAAGAGCGCGCGATAATGGATCATCGCCCGGCGGAGGTCTTCGGTATCGGCTTCGCCCCGCGCATGGCGCACCGCAATGTCGTGCGCGGAACGGTAATTCTGAACGACTTCGGGATGGTCCACCGAAAGATCGGCGGAGCGCTGTTCGAAATCGGCGATCGGATAGCCGCGCACCTCCATCACTTCGGTCAGCAGCACATCGGCGCGCGACACCGCGCCCTGGGGATCGTCGACGAACTGCGCCTGCACCCGCACCCAGGCATCGGTGAAGGCATCCGCCTGCGGCGGCGAGAGCGGGCGGATCGTGAAGGCCGCGACGCGCTTCTCCCGTTCATGCAATTCGGCTTCGGCTTTCCGCGAGTTGCCGGTCATTTCGACCGTTCGGCCATATTCCGGGCCGAATTTGGCGCGCAGATTCGCGCGGCGGCGGTTATTGACGACCATGATGGTGATGGAAACGACCAGAATAAGGGCCAGAAGCGCCAGTCCGACTTCCAGCGGGGTCAGAGTGACCATGACATCTCTCTCCTCACGGCTGTCAAAGCCGCACGACGCCCGCCGCCATCGCGGGATCAACCAGCGTTGGCGGGCTTTGTTCCGGCTTCGTCGCGGCGCCTGAAGGCAAGAAAAGCTAACTCTCTATAAGATCGAGATAAGCCACCACGTCATTGTCCGTGGCAAGGAACAGGCCGTCCTGCACGTCCTGCGGCTGCTGCTCCGCGAGTAGCAGGGCTTCGTTCAGGGGGCCGTAGAACAGCGTCGTCGCCGCGCCGCCGCCATCGGCATCGCTGAGATGGTAAAGGCGAACGGTGGCCGAACTATAGGTGGTGCGCATCGGCGGATTATCGGAGGCCGCGCGCCGTAACGCAAGCGGTCAACGCCGGTCCGTGACCCTGATGCCGTTCGCCAGCCGGTTCGGGCCGATCTTCACCGCATCGTCCGTGAAATTGGCGACGAAACTGCTGCTTCGCTGGAGTCCCGGCACGAAGGAGGCGCTGTTGTCCGCGATCGAGAGATTCGCGCTGTCCTGCTCGCGGCCTTCAGGCGCGATGGTGATGAAGGCGCTGTAATTGTCCTTGTCCCGGCCCTGCACCATTTCATTGCCGCGGATCGTGCCGCCGGCTCCATTGGACAGGTCGATCATATAATTGGTGAGCCGGCCCGCGCTGTCGTCGAAACTGTTGTCGGCAATGGTGACGCGTGGGGTCCGGGTCTTCAGATAATGACCGCCATTGCCCTGATCGAAGCGGGATCGGGTGACCGACAGGCTGCCATAACGGCCGACATAAATGCCATGGGCGCAGGCCAGATCACGGTCGCAGCGGCCCAGATGGCGGAAGGTCGACCTGTCGATCCGCACGCTGTTGCCGGGCGCGTCGCCGGTCAGAATGCCCTCCTCGCTATTGCGGAACAGGCTGTTGGCGACCGTCAGATTGCCGCTTTCCAGACGGATGCCGGCGCCATTGCCATCGGGCACGCGCAGATTCTGGAAGATGAGGCCATCGACCGTGCTTGACCGGCCGCGCAGCACCAGCGCCGCCTTCTGTTCACAGGCGACGCCGTCAAGGATCGCCGTGCCGGGCCTTTGCGCGCGGATGGTGACATCGCCGCCCTGCTGCACCGCGCATTGGGCATAGCTGCCCGGCGCCACCAGCACCGTGCCCCGGCCGTCGCCAATCGCCTTTATCGCGTCGTTCAGCGTCGCATAGCCGCGCCCGCTCTCGGCCACGGTGAAGGGCGAGGTGACGCCCTGCGCCAGCGCGGTAGCCGTGACGGCCGCGGACACGAGCAGGATGGTCGAGAAGAAGCGCATATCGAAAGGTATAGGCGCGCGCATGGGGGCGGCCAATGCCGAGTCATGGTTAACAAAATCCTGTTCCGCTATGGGACAGATGCCAATGGGCGTTCCGGGTCATTCCGCATGCGGATGGGGCGTCATGGCGGTTGGCGCGGGCGCGCTGGCGGGTTAAGCCTTGTCCGCCCATGATTTTCGCCCGCCCCCGCCAGCTTCCTGCCCGCCTCGCCCTTGTCGCGATCATCCTTGCGGCAGCGATGCTGGCCAGCTGTTCGGACGAGGGCAGCGGGACGGTGACGGTCAGCGTCGTCGGCACCCCCGCCGATTTCGCCAAGCCGCTGGAAAACCTGCCAGATCCGGGATCGAAGCTGTTTCTGGAAACCACCGCGCAGGGATTGGTGGCCTTCGACGCCAGCGGGGAAATCCTGCCGGCCCTCGCCCAGCGCTGGATCGTGGAGGATGGCGGGCGCAGCTATATTTTCCGCCTGCGCCGCGCTTTCTGGCCGGACGGCAGCAGGGTCACGGCCAAGGATGTCGGACGGCTGCTGATGGCAAGGATCGAGACGTTGCGGCGGCTGGACCCGGACGGCCCGCTGGACGCCGTGCGGGATGTGGTGGCGATGACCGGCGAGGTGATCGAAATCCGGCTTGCCGCGCCCCGCCCCTATGTGTTGCAGATGCTGGCCCAGCCGCAAATGGCGATCCTGTCGCGCGACGGGGGAACCGGGCCCTACCGAAAGGAAATGCGGGGCAGGGCCCTGATCCTGATGCCGGTCGAGCGGGCGACGACCGAATCGGGGGATGAACTGCCGGTCCCCGCCTGGCAAAAGCGGATCGTCCGGGCGGAGCGGGCGGCGCTGGCCATCACCCGCTTCCAGCAGGGCCAGGCGGCGCTGGTGCTGGGCGGGCGCTTTTCCGACCTGCCGCTGCTGGTGCCCGCCGGGGTCGATCGCGACGATGTGCGGATCGACCCGGTGCAGGGATTGCTGGGGCTGGCGGTGACGGGTCAGGATGGGGACAGGGGCAAGCTGCTGGACGATGCCGGCGTGCGCCGGGCGATCAACATGGCGATCGACCGCAGCCAGTTGCCGGCCATGTTTCCCGTCGGCGGCTGGGCCACGACCGAGCAGATCGTGCCGGAACAGATCGACCTGCCGGGGCCGCCCGCCGCGCCGGACTGGACGGGTCTGTCGCTGGAGGATCGCCGGGCGCAGGGGCAGGCTGTGATGAAGCGGTGGCATAGTGAGAATGGCGATCCGCCGGTGCTGCGCGTGGCCTTGCCCAAGGGACCGGGTTCCACCCTGTTGTTCGGGCTGGTGCGGCATGACCTCGGCATGATCGGACTGGCGGTGGAACGGGTCGATATGGAGAAGGATGCCGATCTGCGGCTGGTGGACGAGGTCGCGGCCTATGACAGCGCGCTCTGGTATCTGGGACGGATCGGCTGCGCGCGCAAAGTGCATTGTTCGGCGGAGGCGGACGCGCAGTTGCAGGCGGCAAGCCTTTCCAGCAGCCTGGCGGAACGCATGGCGCGCGTGGCGCAGGCCGAGGCGCTGATGCAGGCGCATAACGGCTTCATCGCGCTGGGGGCGCCGGTCCGCTGGTCGCTGGTGGCGCGGCGGCTGACCGGCTTCATGGCCTCCCCGCGGGCGCGACACCCATTGAACCATCTGTTCAGGAGCACCAATTAGGGGTTCTGGAGGACAGAAGAATGGCAGTTTCGCAGGACCAGTTCGATCGGATGGTGCGCGACATGCCCGGATTCGGCCGGGACCCCGCTTCGGTGCGCAAGCGGATTCAGGCGATGGAAGCTCTGCTGGAAGGGCTGTTCGTCATTCCCGGAACCAACCGGCGCGTCGGGCTGGACAGCCTGATCGGGCTGGTTCCGGTGGTGGGCGATTTCGCCACGGCGGCGATGGGCGCGTGGATCGTGTGGGAAGCGCGGAACCTGGGCATGTCGAAATGGCAGCTCACGCGGATGGCGGCCAATGTCGGCTTCGATACGCTGATCGGCGCCATCCCCTTTGCCGGGGATGTTTTCGACTTCTTCTACAAGTCCAATAGCAGGAATCTGCGGATCATCCGCAGGCATCTGGATCGGCATCATCCCTCGACGGCGATTGTCGAGGGTTAGGATGCCATCCGCTTGCCGCAGTGCCGTATTCAGCCAAAGGCGAAGTCCAGCCCGATATCGGCGGCCGGGGCCGACTGGGTAAGACGACCGACGCTGATATAGGTGACCCCGGTTTCCGCTCTGGCGCGGATGGTGTCCAGCGTCACGCCGCCCGACGCCTCGGTTGGCACGCGCCCGCCCACCAATGTCACCGCGCCGCGCAGGGTAGCAGCGTCCATATTGTCGAGCAGCAAATGGGTGGCGCCCGCCGCCAGGGCGGGTTCGATCTGATCGATGCGATCCACCTCCACGATGATGCGCCCGATCCCGGCGGCGGCGGCGCGGCGCACCGCTTCCCCGACCGATCCGGCGACGGCGACGTGATTGTCCTTGATCATCGCCGCGTCCCACAGGCCCATGCGGTGATTGGTCGCGCCGCCTTGCCGGGTTGCGTATTTTTCAAGGACGCGCAGTCCGGGAATGGTCTTGCGCGTGTCGAGCAGGGTCGCGCCGGTGCCCAGGATCGCATCGACATAGGCGCGCGTCAGGCAAGCGATGCCGGTCAGATGCTGAACGGTGTTGAGGGCGGACCGCTCGGCCGTGAGCATGGCGCGGGCCTTGCCCCGGATGCGCATGATGTCGGTGCCGGCCGATACGCGGTCGCCATCCTGCTTCAGCAACTCGATTTCCACATCCGGGTCGAGCGCGCGGAAGAAGGCGGCGGCGATGGGCAATCCCGCCAGCGTCACGGCGTCGCGGCTGTCCATCACCCCGTCGAAAAGCGCGTCTTCGGGAATCACCGCCTCGCTGGTGACATCGCGGCCATCCGGCCCCAGATCCTCGGCAAGGGTAGCGGCGACAAAGGCGTCAAGGTTGAAGCCGGGGAGCGAAAAGGTGGAAGAATCAGCAGTCATGGCCGAGCGATGTGGCATAGTCGCCCGGTGGTTGACAGCCCCTGCCGCGTGATGGACCGGCTGAACGGCAGTTTTGAGGAGAGGAAGCATGAGCGACGAACCCGAATCCGTCCGCGAGATATTCATCACGCGGCTGATCGATGCGCCTGCCCATTTGGTCTTTGCCGCCCATGCCGATCCGGCGCATGTGAAACGCTGGTTCGGGCCGGTCGGCTGGCCGCTCACCAAATGCGAGATGGATTTTCGCGCAGGCGGGCGCTTCCGCTTCCAGATGACCAGCGACGAGGGGGAATTGGGGCCGCCCTTTGGCGGCACCTATCTGGAGATCGTGCCCAACGCCCGCATCCGATACGACAATCGCTTCGAGGCGCCCGGATCGCCCGTGATGGTGACGACGATCAGCCTTGCCGAGGATGCCGAAGGGCGGACGCTGCTGACCCATCACACCGTTTTCCAGAACAAGGCGATGCGGGATGATTATCTGGGACAGGGTTTCGAGGAAGGAACGAATTCCGGGCTGGATCAGCTGGAAGGGGTCGTTGGCGGCCTGGTCGGCGAGATGGGCGGGGGCTGAGCCCCTCGCCCCTTCCGTTCAGCGGTTGCCGAGATCGCCCTGGCCGACCGTCCCGCTCGCCATTTCCAGCATGCGGTCGAGGCTCTTCTTCGCACCGAGACGCAGTTCCTCGTCCATTTCGATGCGCGGCTGGAGGTCGCGGAGGGCGAGGTAGAGCTTTTCCATCGTATTGAGCGCCATGTACGGGCAGATATTGCAGTTGCAATTGCCGTCCGCGCCGGGCGCGCCGATGAAGGTCTTTTCCGGCACCGCCTTCTGCATCTGGTGGATGATGTGCGGCTCGGTGGCGACGATCAGCGTGTCGCCCGCCATCTTCTTGGAAAATTCGAGGATGCCGCTGGTCGAGCCGACATAATCGGCATGGTCGACGATATGCGGCGGGCATTCCGGGTGCGCGGCGATGGGCGCGTCGGGATGCTGGGCCTTCAGTTTCAGCAGTTCGGTTTCGCTGAACGCCTCATGCACGATGCAGACGCCCGGCCAGAGCAGCATTTCGCGGCCGAGCTTGCGCGCGAGGTAACCGCCCAGATGCTTGTCGGGGCCGAAGATGATCTTCTGTTCCCTGGGGATTTGCGAGAGTATCTTTTCCGCCGACGAGCTGGTGACGATGATGTCGGAAAGCGCCTTCACCTCCGCCGAGCAGTTGATGTAGCTCAGGGCGATATGGTCGGGATGGGCCTCCCGGAAGGCCTTGAACTGCGCGGGAGGGCAACTGTCCTCCAGCGAGCAGCCGGCGTCCATGTCAGGCAGCACGACGATCTTTTCCGGCGAGAGTATCTTCGCGGTTTCAGCCATGAAGCGCACGCCGCAGAAGGCGATGACGTCCGCATCCGTCTCCGCCGCCTTGCGCGACAGTTCAAGGGAATCGCCGACGAAATCCGACAGGTCCTGAATTTCCGGCTTCTGATAATAATGGCCGAGGATGACGGCATTGCGTTCCTTGCGCAGCCGGTCGATCTCCGCGCGCAGGTCGATCCCCTGCGGGATAGTGGTCATCGCAGTCATGTGCCTCACTCCTCTCGGCCTCCATGCGCGCCCCTAGCGGGCGTGGCGCCTGTTGGCCAGTACCTCGTTGATCGGCGTGGCGACGTCCCATGGGTCCCGCCGCCTTGCGGCTGACGCGCGGCATTGATCAGCCCTCCGTGGTGTTTCAGCGCAGCTGCCATCGCCCGTCCCCCGTCGCGGCGGCGATGCCGCGCCCGTCGAGGTCGATCAGATGGGCGAGCACGGAACGGCCCGCCGCGCTGTGCAGGCGCGGATCGACGCCCTTGTACATTTCCGTGACCATATGGGGGATTTCCGACGCGCCATGCCGTTCCAGGAAACGCAGGATCTGGCCTTCGCGCTGCTTGCGATGCCCCATCATGCCACGCACCAGCCGCCGGGGGCTTTCCACCGGTTCGCCATGAGCGGGATAATAAAGCACGTCATCCCGGTCGAGCAGCCGCTGCATCGAGGCCATATAGGCGGTCATGTCGCCATCGGGCGGCGAAACGACGCTGGTGGACCAGCCCATCACATGGTCGCCGGTGAACAAGGCCCCTTCCTCCCGCAGCGCGAAGCAGAGATGGTTGGAAGTGTGGCCGGGGGTCGCGACCGCTTCCAGGGTCCAGCCGGCGCCCGTCACCTGCTCGCCATCCTTCAGCACCCGGTCGGGGCGGTAGGCGGCATCGAAGGCGGCGTCGGCGCGAGGACCATCATCCTCCAGCGTCAGCGGCGCGCAGCCAATGATCGGGGCGCCGGTCCGCGCGCCAAGGGGCGCGGCGGCGGGACTGTGATCGCGATGGGTGTGGGTGCACAGGATCGCCTTCAGCGGGCGGCCGCCAATCGCCGCCAGCAGCGCGGCGAGATGGGCCGGATCGTCCGGGCCGGGATCGATGACGGCCAGCTCTTCCGTGCCGACCAGATAGGTCTGCGTGCCCGTATAGGTGAAGGGCGAGGGATTGGGCGCCAGCACGCGTCCCACCCGTCGGGAAAGCTGCATCAGCATGCCCGCAGGAAGATCGGACGGATCGAAAGGAGGTGCCATAACCACCCTCATGTGCCCATTTCAGCGTGGTTTTCAAGGGCGAAGCGCAGGGGATTCCGTTTATGGCGACCATGCCCTATCATCGGCCGGATGACGGGTAACGGCGATCTTTGCGAACAGTGGCGGCGGCATCTGGCGCTCGACCGGCGGCGCTCGATGCACACCGTGCGTGCCTATGTGGCGACGGCGGAACGGCTGATCGCCTTTCTGGAGGAGCATCGCGGCGAAGCCGTGACGGCCACGATGCTGGGGGGGCTGGAGCAGGCCGACCTGCGCGCCTTCCTGACGGCGCGGCGGATGGACGGCATCGGCAATGGCTCGGCGGCGCGGGAATTGTCGGCGGTGCGGGGTTTCCTGAAATTCGTCGGCGGCGAGGACGCGCGCGTGCCGCCGCTCAAGGGGCCAAGGGTCAAGCGCGGGCTGCCCCGGCCGGTTTCGCCCGACGAGGCGGTGGCGCTGGCCGAGGATATAGCCGAAACGGCACGGGAGGAATGGATCGGCGCGCGGGACTGGGCGGTGCTGCTGCTGCTCTACGGGGCCGGGCTGCGCATCGGGGAGGCGATGGGGCTGACCGGGGCGGTGCTGCCCTTTGGCGAAACGCTGCGGGTGACCGGAAAGCGCGGAAAGACCCGACAGGTGCCGCTGCTGCCACAGGTGCGGCAGGCGCTGGAGCGCTATGTCGCGCTATGCCCCTTTGCGGTGGAAAAGGATGCGCCGCTGTTCCGGGGCGCGCGGGGCGGGCCGCTCTCCCCTGCCCTGATCCGGCGCGCGGTGCAGGGCGCGCGGGGCAGGCTGGGGCTGTCGGACCGGACGACGCCGCATGCGCTGCGGCACAGCTTCGCCACGCATCTGCTGGGGCGCGGAGCGGACCTGCGATCGTTGCAGGAATTGCTGGGCCATGCCAGCCTGTCCTCGACCCAGATCTATACGCAGGTGGATGCGGCGCATCTGCTCGACGTCTACCGCAACGCGCATCCCCGCGCTTAGGGTGATCCATCCCTAGCCGCGCGGCTTCCACGTCGCGAGGCGCCAGAGATAGAAGCCCAGCGCGCCCATCACGCAGACGGTGGCGGCGGGGCCGACATATTTGTCGATATCCCGGAAATTCTGGCCGAGGATGAAGCCCGCATAGGCCAGGATGACGTTCCATACCAGCGCCCCGCCCGAGGTCCAGAGCAGGAAGCGGACATGCCCCATGCGGAACAGCCCGGCGGGCAGCGAGATCATCGTGCGGAAGGCGGGCAGGAAGCGGAAGACGAACACCACGATCTGCCCATATTTACCGAAAATATGGTCGAGCGCCTCGACATCCTTCCATTCCAGCGTCGCCCAGCGGCCATAGCGGTCGATGATCGGCTTCAACCGGCCGAAACCCAGCACATGGCCGATCAGATACCAGAAATAATTGCCGAGCGTGGTGCCGAGCGTCCCCGCGAGCAGCAGCCAGCCCATGTCCATCCGCCCCTGCCCGACGCGGATGCCGCCAATCCCCATGATGAGTTCGGAGGGGATGGGCGGGAAGACATTCTCGATCACCATCAGGGCGAAGATGCCCCAATAGCCGCCCGCATCGATCAGGCGCAGAACCCAGTCGGTCACGGCACGTCATGCAGGCGGAAGCGGGGATGGCAGAAGGATTTCAAGCCGCTGCCCGCGCGGCCAGGCGGGCGTCGATCGCGTCCCAGATCATGCCGCCGGTGTCGGTGCCGTTGAAGGCGTCGATCGAGACGATGCCGGTGGGCGAGGTCACGTTGATCTCCGTCAGCCATTCGCCGCCGATCACGTCGATGCCGACGAACAACAGGCCGCGGCGCTTCAGTTCCGGACCCATGGCGGCGCAGATTTCCAGTTCCCGCTCGGTCAGCTCCGTCTTGGCGGCGGAGCCCCCGACCGCGAGGTTGGAGCGGATTTCGCCCGCGCCGGGGATGCGGTTGATGGCGCCCGCGACTTCGCCGTCGATCAGGACGATGCGCTTGTCGCCCTGCGCGACGCCGGGGATGAAGGCCTGAACCATGAAAGGTTCGACCCAGGAGGATTTGAACAGTTCCACCAGCGCGGAGAGATTCGCGCCCGACTGCCCGACATGGAAGACGGCATTGCCGGCATTGCCGTAGAGCGGCTTCACCACCACTTCGCCATGCTCGGCGAGGAAGGACTTCACCTCATCCAGATCGCGGGTGATCATCGTCGGCGGCATGAAGCGCGCATAGTCGAGCACGAACAGCTTTTCCGGCGCGTTGCGGACGGAGGCGGGGTCATTCACCACCAAGGTTTCGGCCTGCACCCGCTCCAGCAAATGGGTGGCGGTGATGTAGCTCAAATCAAAGGGCGGGTCCTGGCGCATCAGCACCACGTCGACGTCGCGACCGAGGTCCAGCATTTCCGGCGCGCCGAAGACATAATGGTCGCCTTCGACCTTCTGCACCTTCACCGGGCGCGCCCTGGCCAGCACGCGGCCGTCGCGGTAGGTGAGATCGGTGGCGAGAAAATGATAGAGGCTGTGTCCCCTCGCCCGCGCCGCCAGCATGATGTGGAAGGTCGAATCACCGCCAATCTTGATCCCCTCCATCGGGTCCATCTGCACGGCGACGGTGAGCGGGTTGAGCTGGGTCATGGGCGCTTTCGATTCCTTCCAGTGCAGGCCAAAAACCGGAAGGCAGCCTTTACCCCCCGTGCCAGACATTGGCCAGATGGCGTGGCGGACGGCCCGGCGCAAGAAGCATCACGTCGATTCGCATGTCATCGCCCGGTTTTGCGAGATCGTAGAAGAGGATTTCCGCCGCCGCCGCGACGCGGGAGAGGCGGCGTGCGTCGATGGCGAGGTCAAGGTCAGCGGCGGTGGCGCGGGCCTTCACTTCCACGAAGGCCAGCATTTTACCGCGCCGGGCAACCAGATCGACCTCGCCCGCCGGGGTGCGCAGGCGGCGGCCGACGATCTGCCAGCCCTTGAGCCGCAGCCACCAGCCCGCGATGCGTTCCGCCTGCCGTCCGCGCTTTTCGGCGGCCTGTTTCTTCATCCCTTGAGTTCCATGGCGCGGGCGTAAAGGGCGCGGCGGTCGAGGCCGAGTTTTTTCGCGACCTCTCCTGCGGCCTTGGAGACAGGGAGGCGTTCCATGGCTTCGATCAGGGCCGCGTCGGCATCCTCGGCACTGGCGGGGGGCGCTTCCCCCGGAGGGCCGACGATGACGACGATCTCACCCCTGGGCGGAGCGTCGGCATAACGGGCAGACAGTTCCGTCAGCGTGCCGGTGGCGGTTTCCTCGAAAGCCTTGCTGATCTCGCGGGAGACGGCGGCTTCGCGGTCGCCCAGATGCCCGGCCATGGCGGCGAGGCTTTCGGAAAGGCGCGGGCCGCTTTCGTAGAAGACCAGCGTGGCGCGCAGGGCGGCGACTTCGGCAAGGGCGTCGCCGCGTGCCTTCTGCTTGGAGGGGAGGAAGCCCATGAACAGGAAGCGGTCGGTGGGCAGGCCCGACAAAGTCAGCGCGGCGATGGCGGCGCTGGGGCCGGGCAGCGTCGTGATCCTGCGCCCGGCGGCGCGGGCGTCGCGCACCAGCTTGTAGCCCGGATCGGAGATCAGCGGCGTTCCCGCATCCGACAGCAGCGCCACCGATTCGCTCGCCATCCGCTCGATCAGGCGGGCGCGCACCCCTTCGGCGCTATGGTCGTGATAGGGGACCATAGGCCGTTCCGACCCGGCATGGCGCAGCAAACGCGCGCTGACCCGTGTATCTTCCACGGCGACCACATCGGCCAGCCGCAGGACTTGCGCCGCGCGGGGGGTAAGGTCTGCAAGGTTGCCGATCGGCCCTGCAACGATGTAAAGCCCTGCCTCAAGCCTAGAAGTATCAGTTTCCATAAGGACGCCAGATGACAGAGACGGATGCCCCCCGGCAAGCGGACTTGTTCGCTTTGATAAAAGGGCTGGGGATGAAACGCGCCGGGCGGATTTTGTTCGCAGCCACCGCCCTGCTGGTTGCCGCCTGTCAGTCGATCGTGCCCAAGGGGCCGGGTCCGGCGCAGCCGACCGGTCCCGCGCAGACCGGACCGGAAGTCACCGAAGGCCTGCCGACCGACACGCAGCGCCACCGCGTCGCGCTGCTGGTGCCGATGAGCGGCCCCAATGCGGGCGTGGGCCAGTCGATCGCCAATGCGACCACGCTGGCGCTGCTGGATACCAAGGCCGACAAGGTGCGGATCACCACCTATGATACCGGCATCGGCGCGGCCGCGGCGGCGAACAAGGCGCTGGCGGACGGCAACAAGCTGATCCTGGGACCCTTGCTGGCGGAGGATGCGCGGATCGTGGGGCCGATCGCGGCGCGCGCAAGCGTGCCTGTCATCAGCTTTTCCAATGATGTGAGCGTGGCCGGCAATGGCGTCTACATCATGGGCTATAACCCCAACCAGTCGATCGAGCGCGTCGTGGCATTCGCCAGAGCCAAGGGACTGTCGCACTTCGCCGCGCTGGTGCCCAAGGGCACCTATGGCGAGCGGTCCGGCACCTCGCTGCTGCGCGCGGTGGAGGGCGCGGGCGGGACGGTCGTGTCGATGCAGACCTTCGACCGAACTGCGACGTCGATCACGGCGGCGGTCAGGAAATTGCAGGCCTCGTCCAGCTATGACGCCCTGCTGATCGCAGACAGCGGGCGCGTGGCGATGCAGGTCGCGCCGATCGTGCGGAAAAATGGCGGCGCTGCGGCGCGGCTGCTCGGCACGGAATTATGGAACACCGACAGCGCGATCGCATCCAGCCCGGTTCTGCGCGGCGCCTGGTTCGCCAGCGTGTCGGATGCCCTCTATCGCCAGCTCGCGACCAAATATCGGGCGCGTTACGGCAATGCGCCGTTCCGGCTGTCGGCGCTCGGCTATGATTCCGTGCTGCTGACCGTGCGGATCGCGCGCGACTGGAAGCCGGGCACGACCTTCCCGGCGGCGCGGCTGCGCGACGCGGGCGGCTTTGCCGGGATCGACGGGGCGTTCCGCTTTGGCCGCGACGGGATTGCCGAACGCGCGCTGGAGGTTTCGGAGATCGGGGCCGGGACGTTCGCGGTAGTGGCGCCGGCGCCTCGGGCCTTTGCGGAATAATCCTCCGTCATCCCCGCGGAGGCGGGAACGACGGTAGAGGGTTTCAGGGCTTGATTCGCCCCATCGGCAGGATCAGCGGCCAGTCGCGATCCGCGTCGATACAGGCGCTGATCCCATAAACGCTGGCGAGGCTCGCCTCCGTCAGCACCTTCAGCGGCGCGCCATCCGCCACCAGCGCGCCGCGATCCATCAGAACCAGCCGGTCGCAATAGCGCGCCGCCATGCCGAGATCGTGCAGCACGGTGACGACCAGCGATCCCGCCCGCGCTTCGGCTTTGAGCAGGTCCATCACATCGATCTGATGCCCCGGATCAAGCGCGGCCAGCGGCTCGTCCGCGATCAGTGCAGGGGCGCCAACCGCCAGAGCGCGGGCGAGCAGGACGCGGGCACGCTCCCCGCCGGAGAGTTCGGTCGCCACCCTGCCCTTCAGATGCAGCACATCGGCGCGGGTGAGCGCAGCATCGACCTGCGCCTCATCCCCTGCCGAGAGCCGCGAGAGCGGCCCCAGATGCGGCATCCGGCCCAACGCCACCAGCCGCTCGACCGCCAACGGCCAATGCAGGGTCTGGCCTTGCGGCAGATAGGCGATGCGCCTGGCGATCTCCCGCCGGCCCAGGTGGCTGATGTCGGCGCCGTCGAGCAGCACGGTGCCGCTTTCGCGTTTCACAAGGCCCAGCAGGGCGCGGATCAGCGTGGACTTGCCTGCGCCATTGGGGCCAATGATGCCGACGAGTTGGCCCGGCTCCAGATCAAGGTCGATGCCGTTCACCGCCGGATGGCGACCCAGGCGGACGGACAGCCCCTGCGCGCGGATCGTCACCATAGCCGCCGCTCCCGCATCAGATGGATCAGGAAGACGGGCACGCCGAGCAGGGCCGTCAGCACCCCCAGCTTGAGTTCGCTGCCGGTCGGGATCAGGCGCACGCCGATATCCGCCAGCGTCAGCAAAACCGCGCCGCCCAGCATCGAAGGCAAGAGGATCGCAGAGGGCGAGCGGTCGGTGAGCGGCCGCACCAGATGCGGCACGATCAGGCCGACGAAGCCGATCGCGCCCGACACCGCGACCGCTCCACCCACGCCAATGGCGACGCCGAGCATCAGGCGGAGGCGGGCTTTTCCGAGGTCGATGCCGAGCGCCTGCGCGCCATCCTCGCCCAGGGTCAGCGCGTCGAGCGTCCGGCCATCGGCCATCAGCAGCACCGCGCCGACCGCCACGCAGGGAAGCGCGATCCAGACATGACCATAGGCGCGGTTTTCCAGGCTTCCCATCAGCCAGCTCATGATCTCCATCGCCGCGAAGGGATTGGGCGAAAGATTGAGCGACAGGCTGATCCCCGCCCCCGCCAGCGTGGCGATGGCAATGCCGGCAAGGATCAGGGTGAGCGGGCTTTCCGCCGGCCCGGCCAGCAGGAACAGCGCGCCGATGCCGATCAGGCTGGTCAATATGGCCAGCGCCGGGAGGGCGAGCGGGTGCATTTGCGCAAGGCCGAAATAGAGCGCGCAGACCGCGCCAAGGGCCGCGGCATTGGAAGCGCCCAGCACGGAGGGTTCGGCCAGCGGATTGCGCAGATAGCCTTGCAGCGCCGCGCCCGACAGGCCGAGCATCGCGCCGACGATCAGGCCAAGCAGCATGCGGGGCAGGCGCAGGTCGATGAGGATGGCGCGCGCGACATCGTCGCCTCCGCCCGTCAGGACTGCAAGGATGCGCGCGGGGGAGAGCGGCACGGCGCCGAGAGTGACGGAACCGAAGGCGGCGAGCAGGATCGATGCGATCAGCACGGGGATCAGCATGGGGTGACGGCGAGCGCTCATGGCTTGCGTCCCTGCGCGCGCTTGCTAAGGCCGGTGCCATGCAAGGCAAGGCGATCCTGGCGATATTCTCTGTGCTGGCGCTGACCGGCGCTGCGCCCGTTCCGCCGAAGAAGATCGTTTCGCTCAACACCTGCGCCGATCAATATGTGCTGGCGCTGGCCGATCCGGGACAGATCGCGGCGCTCAGCCCCTATGGGCATGATCCGGAACTGTCGGCGGCAGTGGGCAAGGCGCGGGGCTTCAGGACGCTCAAGCGACCCGGCGAGGAAGTGCTGGCGATCCGGCCCGACCTGCTGCTCGGCTTTCCTTCCGGGGACAGCGTTGTGGGGGCGCCTCCGGGGCGATCCGGGACTTTGGGGCTGGCAAGCGCGGACGGCTATCCCATGATCCTGACGCAGATCCGGCAGGTGGCAGCGGCGGTGGGGCATCCCGAACGGGGCGAGGCGCTGATCGCGCGCATGAACCGGGATCTGGCCGCCCTGCCCCGGCCAAGGCGCGGCGGGGTCGCGGCCTATTATCAGCGGCGCGGCTATATGACCGGGACGGGCACGCTGGTCGATGATCTGATGAAGCGCGCGGGGCTCGTCAATCTGGCGGGGAAGCTGGGCAAGCCCGCCCTCTCGCAGCTTTCGCTGGAGGAGATGGTCGCCGCCCGGCCCGACTGGCTGATCGTCGAGAGCGGCAGCGAGAAGGTGGTCGATCAGGGGACGGAGATGCTGCACCATCCGATCCTGCGCGCGATTCCGCGCATCCGCGTGCCGCAGGCATGGACGGTGTGCGGCGGCCCCGCTTATGTCGAGGCCGCACGCAATATCGTGGCGCAGCTTGACGGCGCCGCGCGCAAAAGCGGGGCGCAGCTTGACGGCCGCGCGCGCAAAAGCGTGGCGCGGGTCACAGCCGCGCCACGCCGGTAAGCGTTGATCAGAAGCGGACACGCACGCCACCAAAGGCCGAGCGGCCATAGGTGCCATAGCCATAGACGGTGGCGTATCCCTCATCGGTGAGATTGTCGATGCGGCCGTAGATTTCGAGATTCTCCATGACGGGCAAGGATGCCCGCACCCCCAGCAGCGCATAGCCGTCGAGCCGCACCGTGTTGGTCGCGTCGTTGAAGCTGTCGCCCACCATGGTCAGCGTCGCGCCGGTCGACAGGCGGAAGGGCCAGACATAATCCGCCGACACGCTCACCGCATTGGCCGCGCGGCGCGGCAGGCGGGCGTCGGTATTGCGGTCGCGCGCGTCGACATAGCTATAGGCGGCGGTGACGGTCAGCGCGTCGACGGGCTTCAGCGTCAGCATCGCCTCCACCCCCTTGGCGCGGGTGCGGTCGAGATTGCCGTAAAGCGAGGTCGCATAGTCGAAATCGAGCTGGTTGCGGGTGTCGCGCAGGAAGGCCGTCAGCGAGAGCATCACCCGATTGCCGTCCAGATTCTGGTCGAAGCCGATATCATAGCTTTTCGAGGTTTCGGGCTTGAGCGCGCTGTTGCCGCTGAAGCTGTCGTAAAGCTGGTAGAGCGAGGGCGCTTTGAACCCCTCGCCATAGCTGGCGCGGAAATTGGTCGCGCCGCCATTGGGGGTGTAGTTGGCGTTGGCGCCGAAGGTCGTCGCCCCGCCGAACTGGCTGTGATCGTCATGGCGCACGCCGCCGGTGAGGGACAGGCCGGTGAATGGCTTCACCACGGCAAGGGCGTAGACGCTGTCGATATTCGCCTTGTGGCTTTCGACCGATCCGAAGCCGGCGAATTCATAGTTCGGCCGTTCATGCTCATAACCGAAGACCAGCTTCGCCTGATCGACCGGCTGATAGACGCCCTCATATTCGAAGCGCAGATTGGTGCCCGAATAGCCATAGGGGCCGAAATCGGACGTATAGTCGCGATCGTTGCGGAACCAGGTGACGGCCGCGCGGCTGGTCAGCCTGCCGTCGAACAAAGCGAGGTTCAGCCCCGCATAGCCGATATATTGGTCGAGCTTGCTGCTGTCCCCCGTGTCCATCGGCGCGCCGAAGAAGATGTCGGTAGCGAGATCGGCATGGATATAATAGCCGCGCAGGTCAAGGCTGAGCGCATCGGTGAAGGCAAGCTTCAGCTTGGCGTTGGTCGCGATATTCTTGTAGCCGTCCTTTTCCGTGCCATTGGCGGCGGCGGAAATGCCGTCGGTGTTCAGCCAGGCGACGCCCACCCCGCCCGACGCCATGCCCGCCGTGCCGGAAATATCGGCCTTGGCGTTCAGCGTATCGGCATAGCCATAATCGACCGAGGCGTTGCCGCCGAAACCTTCAGAGGGCGTGCCGGTCATGATGTTGACCACGCCGCCGATCGCCTGGCTGCCATAAACCACCGAGTTGGAGCCGCGCAGCACCTCGATCCGGCGGATATTGCCGGTCAGCAGGTTGCCGAAGTCATAGGCATCGCCGATGCCGCTCGGATCATTGACCTTGACCCCGTCGATCAGCACCAGCGTCTGGGTCGTTTCCGCGCCGCGCAGCGAGATGCCGGTGACGCCGCCGACCGCGTCGGCACGGTTGAAGCGAACCCCCGGCGTCGTGGCCAGCAGATCGGTGACGCTGACGCTCTGGCGGGCGCGGATGGTGTCGGCGTCGATGACGGTGACGGCCTGCCCGACTTCGTCGCGGGGCTGTTCGATGCCCAGCGCGGTGACGATGATCTCGTCATTCTCCTGCGCCAGAACCGGCGTGGCCGCGAGCAGAGCCGCGAGAGAGATGGTGGTTTTCAACATTATATCTGTTTCCCCGGGCGTCGCTGCGACTTGATGGCTCAGGGCGTCCGCTTTGCGCGGTCGGGACAGGGGGAAGTCGACGCCAGCGCCCTCCCCTGCACCGATGCGGCCCTGTGCCGCTGCGTCGCTCAGACGGAAAACACCGTGCCTCGGCCAACCCCTGGACCCAAGGCAAGAGCGACCATACGCCGGCAGGTCTCCTGGCTCGCGGGTCAATGCGGCGATGCACGCCTTCCCGGGCCTGTCGCCCAGTGGCGGGTCCGTAGACCCAGGTGCATCGCGCTCACCGCTTACAGTTGCAGGGACAGCTGCGGAATTGGACGGCTGCCCGTCCGCACCGCATTCCCGTTTTCAGCCCTTTCGGGCACCGGCGCGATCTTCTTTGCGCGCAAGGATTTGTCCCCGCCCGCGCCGCGCGCCATAAGGGAAAGGAGCAGCCATGCCAAGAGGAGCCGCCAAGGAACCCTATGTCCGACATTTTCGCCATTACCGCCGCCGATGTCGAAGAGGCCGCCCGGGTCATCGCCCCGGCGGCAGTGCGCACGCCGCTGCTGGAAAATGCCCTGTTGAACGAGCGTTGCGGACAGCGGGTGCTGGTGAAGTTCGAGGGCGCGCAGCATGGCGGGTCGTTCAAGTTCCGCGGAGCATACAACCGGCTGGCGCGCTTGAATGCGGATGAACGCAAGGCGGGGGTCGTGGCCTGGTCCTCAGGCAATCATGCGCAGGGCGTGGCCTTTGCCGCGCGGCTGCTGGGGATAGCGGCGACGATCGTGATGCCGGCCGATGCGCCCGCGATCAAGACGGCCAATACGCGGGCCCTGGGTGCCGACGTGGTGGCCTATGACCGCTTCACCGAAAACCGGGAGGAGATCGCGACAAGGCTGGCGACCGCGCGCGGAGCGGTGTTGGTGCCGTCCTTCGACGATCCGTTCATCATGGCGGGGCAAGGGACGATCGGGCTGGAGATATTGCAGCAGGCGGACGAGTTGGGCGCGCGGGTGGGACAGATCCTCGTCAATTGCGGCGGTGGCGGCATGGCGTCGGGAATCGCGACGGCGGTGAAGGCGCGGCGGCCTGATATGGCGATCTATGCGGTAGAGCCGGAAGGGTTTGACGATACGGCGCGGTCGCTGGCGAGCGGGGTGCGGGAGAGCGTTTCACCCGATGCACGGTCGATCTGCGATGCGCTGCTCTCGCCGTCGCCGGGGGTTTTGACCTTTCCGGTCAATCGGGCGCTGCTGGCGGGCGGATTGGTGGTAAGCGACGTGTCGGTGCGCGAGGCGATGCGCTTTGCCTTTTCGGCGTTGAAGCTGGTGGTGGAGCCGGGCGGCGCGGCGGCTTTGGCGGCAATGCTGGCAGGATTGGCTCCGGGGGCAGAGGGCGCGAGCGTGGTGGTGATCTCGGGGAGCAATGTCGATCCGGACGCCTATGCGCGGATCATTGCGGGAGGGGCATGATGCGGTTGCTGGGAGCGGTGCTGGCGGGGGGCAGGTCCAGCCGCTTCGGAAGCGACAAGGCATTGGCGATGCTCGATGGGCGGAGCCTGCTGGACCATGCGGCGGCGGCGCTGGGCCGCCATGTCGAGGCGATTGTGGTTTGCGGACGGCAGGTGGACGGGATGATCGGGCTGGCGGACCGGCCGGCGGCGGATATGGGGCCGCTGGGCGGGCTGAATGCGGCGCTGCATCATGCGGCGGCACAGGGTTTCGACGCGGTCCTGACGACCGGATGCGATGTGCCGGTCTATCCCGATGGGCTGGCGGAGGCGCTGGTGGGGGATGGCGCGGCGATCCTGAAGGGCCAGCAACTGGCGGGGTTCTGGCCAGTTGGATTGGCGAGCGAACTGGACGCGCATCTGGCCGAGGAGAATAACCGGTCGATCCATGGCTGGCTGGAGCGGATCGGCGCGCGGATCGTCGAACGGCCGGAATTTGTGTTGCCCAATATCAACCGGCCGGAGGATTTGGAGAGATTGAAAATATAGTGTCCCGTGCTCCTGCGACCCGAAGGGCGGCGTAAGGCAACGTAGGAGTCCAGTTCAGAGGCGGGACTGGACTCCTGCCTTCGCAGGAGCACGTGGCTTTGTAGTCAGGCCGTCAGCGCGACGCTTGCCGCCACTTCCGCCGGGACACAGGTGCCCGCCACCGCTTCACCGATCATCAGCAAGGTCGGGTCTTCGTCGCTGATCGTCCGCACCAGAAAGGCCAGCGCGGACAGCTTACCCCGGATCAGCCGTTCATTGGGCAATGACACGTTCACCGCCACCATCACCGGCGTTTCCGGGTCACGCCCGGCAGCGATCAGCGAGCGGCTGATCTCGCCCGCCGCCGCGCGCCCCATATAGATGCCAAGCGTGCCGCCGGGCCGCGCCAGCATTTCCCAGTCGAGCTTCAGCGGTTCGCCTGCCTTGAGATGCGCCGTCACCAGCGTCAGCCCCCGCGCCACGCCGCGCAGGGTGAGCGAGGCGCTGCCGCTTGCCGCCGCAGCGCTGGCCGTGGTGATACCGGGGCAGATGCGGAAGGAAATGCCGTCCGCCGCCAGATGCTCCATTTCCTCTGCCGAACGGCCGAAGACCGAGGGGTCGCCTCCCTTCAGGCGCACGACGCGCTTGCCCGCCTTCGCCGCCGCCAGCAGCAGGTCATTGATGCTTTCCTGCGCCTTGCTATGGCGGCCGGAGCGCTTGCCGACGCTGACCCGCTCCACGCCTTCCGGGATCAGGTCGAGTACGCCCGGTCCCACCAGCGCGTCGTAGAAGACGATCTCCGCCGCCCCGATCAGCTTTTCCGCCTTGCGGGTCAGCAGGTCCGGGTCGCCGGGACCTGCGCCGACCAGCCAGACCTGTCCGGGGGCGATAAGCTCATTCGGCTGCATGGAGCGTCTCCTGCGTGGCTTGGACAAGGATGTTGGCGAGCGCGGGACGGCAGGACCCGCAATTGGTTCCCGCGCCGATCGCCTTGCCGATGGCGGGCACGTCGACAAGGCTCTGTTCGCGGATCGCCGCCATGATCTGATAAAGGCCGATGTCGAAGCAGACACAGACGGTCGGCCCCTTGTCGGGCTGGTTGCCCGGGCCACGCGCGGCCAGAACGGAACCGCCCACCCCTTCGGCTTCCAGTTGCCGGATGAGCCAGTCGCGCGAGGGCAGCAGGCCGGTGCGGGTCACGAACAGCACGCCGCACAGCTTGCCTTCGTTGATGATCGCGATCCGGCGGGTGCCGCGCGTCTGGTCGATGGCCTCGACGCGGTCGCCCTTGGGCAGGCAGGCTTCGAGCCGCACCGGATCGCCATTGCCGGCGATTTCATAGAGTGCGCCGCCCGGCACGGTGATCCGGGTGGACCAGAGGCAGGGCAGTTTCGCAGGCTGATCACCGCGCAGGATCAGGAAGCCCTTCCACTCGGTCGCGACTTTCTCGATGCTGGCCGGGGTGGATTTGAAACCGGGCTGGCCCGAATGCGGGTCGACCAGCGGACGGGGCAGAAGGCCGGTGCGGCCGCCGCTCGACATCTGATCGGTCCAGTGGATGGGCGTGAAGATTTCGCCCAAACGCTGGCCTTCGCTGAAACCCACGCGGAAGATGCTGTTACCCTGCGCGGTCTGGACACGGGCGAGATCGCCGTCGGCCATGCCCAGCGCCTGCGCATCCTGCGGGTGGATTTCGACCAGCGGTTCCTCGCGATGGCGAGCGAGCCTGGGCGAGAGGCCAGTGCGGCTCATCGTGTGCCACTGGTCGCGGTAACGCCCGGTGTTGAGCGTCATTGGCCAATCCTTGAGCGGAGCCTGCACGTCCATCTGCCGGGTCAGGACCAGCCGCGCCTTGCCGTCGGGCGTGGTGAAACCCTTGGCGAACGGCGTGTCGCCACCCCAGCGGAACGGTTCCATCGCCTCATAAGCGTCATTGCCGATGGTGGCTTGGGCACGCAGGTTCAATGCCCGCGCGCCGTCATTCTGATAGGCAGTCAGACGCGCATGTTCGCGCCAGATATCGGCCGGCCGGTCATAGGCGAAGGCATTGCGCCAGCCCATGCGGCGGGCGACTTCCTTGACGATCCACCAGTCGGCCTTGGCTTCGCCTGGCAGGTCGAGGAAGGGCCGTTGACGGCTGATGGTGCGATCCGAGTTGGTGACGGTGCCGTCCTTCTCGCCCCAGCCGGCGGCGGGCAGGCGGACATCGGCATGGGTGGAGCTGTCGGTGTCGGCCATGATGTCCGACACGACGAGGAAGGGAACCGCCTCCAGCGCCTCGCGCACGCGGCCCGCATCGGGCAGCGAAACGGCGGGGTTGGTCGCCATGATCCAGAGCGCCTTGATCCGGCCTTCATTGATGGCGCGGAACAGGTCGACCGCCTTCAGGCCCGGCTTGGTCGCCATAGTGGGCGCGGCCCAGAAGCGGCCGACGCGCTCCACATTTTCGGGGGCGAAGTCCATGTGGGCGGCGAGCGTCGAGGCGAGGCCGCCGACTTCGCGACCGCCCATGGCATTGGGCTGGCCGGTGATGGAGAAGGGTGCCGCGCCCGGCTTGCCGATGCGGCCGGTGGCGAGGTGGACGTTGATGATCGCGTTGACCTGATCGGTGCCGCGGATCGACTGGTTGATGCCCTGGCTGAACAGGGTGACGGTGCGCGGGGTGGCGGCGAACAGCTTGTAGAATTGCTCCAGCAGAGCGGGCGCGATGTCGCAGGTCTTCGCGGTCGTCCAGAGGTCGTGGCCGGCGCGGATATGCTCCCAAAAGCCTTCGGGCGCGTTCACATGGTCCGCGACAAAGGCCGGATCGGTGATCCCCTCCGCATCGCACCATGCGAGCAGGCCGTTCATCAGCGCGACGTCAGTGCCCGGCTTCACGGGCAGATGCAGGTCCGCGCCTTCGCAGGTTTCGGTGCGGCGCGGGTCGATCACGACCAGCTTTGTGCCGCGCGCGGCGCGGGCCGCCTGGATGCGCTGATAGACGATCGGGTGACACCAGGCGGTGTTGGAGCCGACCAGCACGATCAGGTCCGCTTCCTCCAGATCGTCATAGGTGGCGGGCACCACATCCTCGCCGAAGGCGCGATTGTGGCCGGCGACGGCGCTCGACATGCAGAGGCGGCTGTTGGTGTCGATGTTCGCCGATCCGATGAAACCCTTCATCAGCTTGTTGGCGACATAATAATCTTCGGTCATGAGCTGGCCGGAGACGTAGAATGCCACGCTGTCGGGACCGTAATGGTCGATGGTGTCGCGAAATTTCTTCGCCACCAGGTCCAGCGCCTTGCCCCAGCTCACGCGGCGATCGCCGATCATCGGGTGCAGCAGGCGGCCGGTCAGACCCACCGTTTCACCCAGATGCGTGCCCTTGGAGCAGAGGCGCCCGCCATTGGCCGGATGCGCTTCATCGCCCTTGATCGTGACCGACCGGGGCCCGGTCGGCGTGGCCGAGATGCCGCAGCCGACGCCGCAATAGGCGCAGGTGGTGCGGATGGCCTGAGTCATGCCTTTACCTCTTGATCAAAAGGGAGAATTGGGTGGAGGTGCGTACCGCAAGGGATGGCCAGCACGCCGCCCCCACCCGGGTTCCCGCCGGCAAGAGCGGGAACCGGAAACTCACGCAGCCGCCTTCAGGGCCGCCGGACGGGCGATCAGGATGCGATCCCCTTCCTGACGGACCGCGATGGTCGGCGTGCAGCCTTCGTCATTGCCCTGCGCCTCGCCCGTTTTCAGGGCGATGTTCCAGTTGTGCAGCGGACAGGCGACGCTGTGGCCATGGACGATGCCCTGGCTCAGCGGGCCTTGCTTGTGCGGGCATTCGTTGACCAGCGCGAAGACCTGATCGTCGCCGGTGCGGAAGACGGCGATCTCCTTTTCGCCTGCGATCTGTACCGTGCGGGCGCCGCGCTGGGGAATGTCGGCCAGCGTTCCGATGTCGATCCAATCGGTCATGTCGTTCACTCCGCGGCGATGGCGATAGGTTCGAGGGGCTGGTGCAGTTCCGCGTCCGCTCCGGCTGCGCGCTGCGCCCAGGGGTCTTCCTGAGAGAAGCTCTGCGAATAGAGGAAGCGGCTGCGCAGATGTTCGCGGCCTGCCTCGTCTTCCACGATCCGCTGTTTGATATATTCCACGCCGACACGCTCGATCCAGGGCGCGGTGCGCTCCAGATAGCGCGCTTCCTCGCGGTAGAGCTGAATGAAGGCAGCGCAATAATCGAGCGCTTCCTGCTCGGTCGAAACCTTGCACAGCAGGTCGGTGGCGCGGACATGGATGCCGCCATTGCCGCCGACATGCAGTTCATAGCCCGAGTCCACGCAGACCACGCCAAAGTCCTTGATCGTCGCCTCCGCGCAGTTGCGGGGGCAGCCGGAGGCCGCGATCTTGAACTTGTGGGGCATCCACGATCCCCAGGTCATCCGCTCGATCTTGACGCCAAGACCGGTCGAATCCTGCGTGCCGAAACGGCACCATTCGGAACCCACGCAGGTCTTCACCGTGCGCAGCGACTTGCCATAGGCATGGCCGGACACCATGCCAGCGGCATTGAGGTCGGCCCAGACGGCGGGCAGGTCTTCCTTCTTGATGCCGAAAATGTCGAGACGCTGGCCGCCGGTGACCTTCACCATCGGTGCATCATATTTTTCGACCACATCGGCGATCGCGCGCAACTCACGCGGGTTGGTGAGGCCACCCCACATGCGCGGCACGACCGAATAGGTGCCGTCCTTCTGGATGTTGGCGTGCATGCGCTCATTGACGAAGCGGCTCTGCTGGTCGTCCTGATATTCGCCGGGCAGCGCGCAAAGCAGATAGTAATTCAGCGCCGGGCGACAGGACGAGCAACCGTCCGGCGTCGACCAGTGGAGCAACTGCATCACTTCGGGGATCGAACGCATATTCTGCGCCACGATCTCACGGCGGACATCGTCATGGGTGAAGCTGGTGCATTTGCACATGGTCTTCGGCCCGGACTGGACGTCGTCGCCCAGTACCACCGCCAGCAGATTTTCGACGAGGCCGGTGCAGCTGCCGCAGCTCGCCGACGCCTTGCAGGTGGCGCGCACCGCATCAAGGCTGCAATTGCCCGCTGCGATGCAGGACACGACCTGGCCCTTGCTGACGCCGTTGCAGCCGCAGATCTCGGCATCGTCCGAGAGCGCCGCAACGGCCGCCTTAGGGTCCAGAGCGCCTCCTCCGGAGGCGAAGGCCTGTCCGAAGATCAGCAGGTCGCGGATGTCCGCAACATCTTCTTCCCGCTTCAGCAGGTCGAAATACCAGCCGCCGTCGACGGTGTCGCCATAGAGGACGGCGCCGACGATCCTGTCGTCCTTGACGACGACGCGCTTGTAGACGCCGCGCGAGGCGTCGCGCAGGACGATATCCTCGCAGCCTTCGCCGCCCGAGAAGTCACCGGCGGAGAACACGTCCAGACCGGCGACCTTGAGCTTGGTCGAGGTGACCGAACCCTTATAGCCCGTGTGCTGATCGGTGAGGCCGTCCGCAAGGCTGCGGCACATGTCCCACAGCGGCGCGACGAGGCCGTAGACATTGCCGTCATGCTCGACGCATTCACCGACTGCGAGAACATCGGGATCGCTGGTGACCATATGGTCGTCGACCTTGATGCCGCGATTGACTTCCAGGCCGGCTTCGCGGGCCAGAGCGGTCGACGGGCGGATGCCCACGGCCATGACGACCAGGCTCGCCGGGATTTCGGTTCCGTCCTTCAGGCGGACGCCCTCGACCTTGCCGTCGCCGTAGATGGCTTCGGTATTGGCGCCGGTCAGGATGGTCTGGCCCCGGCCTTCCAGCGCGCTCTTGAGCAGCCAGCCCGCCGCTTCGTCGAGCTGACGCTCCATCAGCGTGTCCATCAGGTGGATGACCGTCACCTTCATGCCGCGCAGGGTCAGGCCATGCGCCGCTTCCAGCCCCAGCAGGCCGCCACCGATCACCACCGCGGCGCCGCCCTTATCGGCGGCTTCCAGCATGGTGTCGACATCCTTCATGTCGCGGAAGCTGATGACGCCGGGCAGATCCTTCCCCGGAACCGGGATGATGAAGGGGTCTGACCCGGTGGCGATCAACAGCTTGTCATAGCCGACGGTGCGACCCGATTGGCTCGTGACGGTCTTTGCGGTGCGGTCTATGGCCGTCACCGGATCACCCGCGATCAGCTCGATATTATTCTCGCTATACCATTCACGGCTGTTGATGATGATGTCATCGAAGCTCTTTTCGCCAGCCAGAACCGGCGAGAGCATGATGCGGTTATAGTTCACATAAGGCTCTGCGCCGAAGATGGTGATGCGATAGCGTCGCCCACCTTGACCTGGCTTGTCCCGCGCCAGCAGTTCCTCGACCGCGCGGCAACCGGCCATGCCGTTGCCCACGACCACCAGATGTTCCTGGACATCCTCGGACGGCACGAAGATTTCCTCTTCGTTGGCCGTTTCCGGTCCGTTGTTCTGAAAATCCATCCCTTGACTCCAGAATAAAAAAAAGCCGCCATCCGGACCCTCGGTTCAGAACCGAAAGTCAGGATGGCGGCTTTGCCATCATTTGCGCCTTGCCGATCCGTCTGTGGACCAGCGCAGCTATGGAAGAAGGACAACCTCGTCCTTTGCATTGCAGCATATGCTTTTGACGATTCGGGTCAAGCGATTCCTCGCAGAACGATGTATTTTTGTTCCGGTCCCGCCGCGGCCTATCGCAAACGCGAAAAGGGCGGCGGCCTTTCGCGGGCCGCCGCCTCCCCCTTCTGTCAGCCGTCCAGATCAGATGCGGGCAGCGCTGGTCCAGGTCGCGCGCCAGCGGGCACGAACCAGCAAAATGCCGAGGAAAGCCACCAGCGCGAGCCCCGCGAAGATCAGGAAACCGGGGGCGAAGCTGCCGGTGAACTGCTTGGCAATACCCAGCGAGGACGCCAGGTAGAAACCGCCAATGCCGCCCGCCATGCCGACCAGGCCGGTCATGACGCCGATCTCTTCCTGGAAGCGCTGGGGCACCAGCTGGAACACCGAGCCATTGCCCACGCCCAGCGCCAGCATCGCGGCGACAAAGAAGCCGAGAGCCGAGAACAAGGTCGGCGCATAGGCAACCCCGGACAGAGCCAGAGCTGCCATGATATAGACCATCATCAACGCCTTCACGCCGCCGATCCTGTCAGCCAGCGCGCCGCCCATCGGACGGATCAGCGACCCTGCGAACACGCAGCCCGCGGTGCAATAACCCGCGACCACCGGGGTCAGGCCAAACTGGTCGGTGAAGTAGATCGGCAGCGACGCGGCCAGACCCACGAACCCGCCGAAGGTCACCGAGTAGAAGCCCATCAGCCACCAGGCGTCAGCGCTCCTGAGCGGCCGGAAATAGTCGACCAGCTTCTTGGGCGCGGGCGCATTGGGCGAATTCTTCGCCATGATCATATAGACGATGAAGACGATGGTCAGCGGAATGCACGCCAGGCCGAGCACCGAGTTCCAGCCAAAAGCCTTGGCCAGCATCGGCGCGAACAGCGAAGCCAGCACCGTGCCCGAATTGCCCATGCCGGCGAGGCCCATGGCCTTGCCCTGATGCTCAGGCGGATACCAGCGGCTGGCGAGCGGCAGCGCGATCGCGAAGCTTGCCCCCGCAAAGCCCAGGATCACGCCCAGCGCCAGCGTGCCGCCGAAGCTGTCAACGCCCATGAACCAGGCCGTGAACAAGCCGATGATGACGATCACCTGGCTGATCGCGCCCGCCTGCTTGCAGCCGATGCGGTCGACCAGCAGGCCGTTCACCACGCGCAGCAGGGCGCCCGCCAGCGTCGGAACCGCTACCATCAGGCCCTTTTCGGCGGGCGTCAGACCCAGCGTCTTGGAGATGGAGGGCGCCAGCGGCCCCAGCAGCACCCACACCATGAAGGCGAGGTCGAAATAGAGGAAAGCGGCGATCAGGGTCGGCGTATGCCCGGCCTTCCAGAAACTGGTCTGGCCGGCCTCCCCTTCGCCCTCCGGGCGATCCCAATAAGCAGTTGCCATGTTGACGTCCCTCAAACTCTTATGAACTGGACACGAAAAAAGCCGCCTCCGGACCTCGTTTCCACGAAATCCGGCCAGCGGCTTTGCTGCAAAATTCTGTTGAGGAGAGCGTGTCCCCATCCTTGGGCACGCTCATCCGATAAACGCACTTCGTCGCGCGACTCTTATCTTATCTCGTGATTCGCTTCATGTTGCAAGGCACAATTTTGGGGCGGCATCGGGAAGATCAAAAGCTCGCGAGGAAATCCTCGATCCGCTCAGGATCGAATATGCGTCCGTCGAAAAAGCGATCGGGGCCCAGCGTCAGCTCCCCCCGCTTCGATCCCACCGCCAGCGGGGATGCCACGGCGCCTTCCACCTTCATGCTCGCGCCAGGCATCGGCACATTGCTGTCGGCCAGCGCCCGGCGGAAGATATCCGGACGAAAGACCGCGGCCGCCTTCGCCGCATTGTCCGAACGATGCTCCACCATCTTCCAGCGGACCATCTGCGAATAGAGCCAGAGCGCCTGGCTACGCCACGGAAAGGGCGTAGCCTCGCGGGAAAAGAGCATGAAATCCGGCATGTGCAGCGGCGCCATGTCGACCCGCGCGACAATGCCGCCCGACAGCGCGCGCAGGATCAGCTCGGCCGGCTGGTCGACATATTGAGGTTGCGAGAGCAGATGCGCCAGCGCCTCATGATGCTCCGGCTCGTCACACCAGGCCGCCGCCCGGACCAGCGCGCGGAGCAAGCCGTCCACGAGCTGGGGATTCTCCTCCAGCCAGGGAGTGCGGAAGGCCAGCACCTTTTCCACCCCGCGTCGCCAGATGCGTTCGCCGATCGCTACAGCTTCGGCAATGCCCGCGTCCACCGCCGCGCTGCCCCAGGGTTCGCCCGCGATGAAGCCGTCAATCTCGCCCAGGCGCATCGCCTCCACCGTCAGCGAGGGGGGCACCACGCGCAGCACCACGTCGCGATCCGGGTCCACTCCTGCGCTGGCGAGCCAGTAGCGCAGCATGATCGCGTGGCTGGAGAAGCGATGGACGACGCCGATCACCGGCTTGCGCCGCCACAAACCGATCGCCGCCGCGAAATCATGCGCGGTGCCCAGCGGATCATCGAGCCGGGCGGCGACATCGGGGTCCAGCGCCTGCGCGAAATCGCTGGCCATCACCAGCATATTGCCGTTGACGTTAAGCTTGTAGGGCGCGGAAAGCGGCGCGGCCTGCTGGCTCAGGCCCAAGGTCACCGCCACCGCGAGCGGCGCCAGCATGTGCGCCGCCTGCACCTGCCCGAACACCAGCCGGTCGCGCAGCGTCGCCCAACTGACCGTGCGGACCAGGTCGAGGGAGAGTCCCTCTTCCTCGGCAAAGCCCTTTTCCCGTGCCACCGCCAGCACGGCGGCATCGGTCAGCGGCAGGAATGCAATGCGCAGCGCTGTCGTCACAGGGCCCCTCCCAACAGGTCGCTGGCGGTGATGAGGGCCTGAGCGACATCCACGATCTTCTTCCCCTGATTCATCGCGCTCGACCGCAGCAGCGCATAGGCGTCGGGTTCCGACAGACCCCGCTGGCTCATCAGGATGGATTTGGCGCGGTCGATGATCTTGCGGTCGGACAGCGCCGTGCGCGCCTCGTCCAGTTCGGTCTGGATTTTCGCAAAGGCGTTGAAGCGCCGCACCGCCAGTTCCAGCACCGGCTTGACCCGTTCCTTGCGCAGCCCGTCGACCACATAAGCGGACACGCCGGCATCGATCGCCGCGCCGATCATCGAATCGTCGGACTGGTCGACGAACATCGCGATCGGCCGGGCAAGCGCGCGGCTGACCGACAGCATCTCCTCCAGCGTGTCGCGGCTGGGGCTGCCCAAATCCATCAGCACGACGTCGGGCGCCATGCGTTCCAGCCGCGCGACGAAGCCGCCACGCGGGGGAACGATATGAATATCGTCATAGCCCGCCTCCCGCAGTCCTTCTTCAAGAACCGTCGCGCGCAAGCCGCTGTCGTCGATGATGACGATTCGCATGGGACCCCAAGCCTTTTTGCCACTCAGTGGCCGCTATGCTGCGTCGCGTCAATCGCGCCATTGCTTATGGCGCTCGCCTGTCATAGCATGGCCGCTCCATTTTCGCAGGATCGCCGTCATGAACAACCCTCTGATCGCAAGGCCCATTTGCTCTGCTTTCAGGGAATTTTCCGTTCATGCCTGCCATTTTATTTTCGCGCCTCAGCTGGTCCGCGCCTGACGGCGCCCCGATTCTTCCCAGCCTCGATTTTCGTTTCGCCACCGAACGAATCGGCCTTGTCGGACGCAATGGCGTCGGCAAATCGACCCTGCTAGCGCTGATCGGGGGGAAGCTGACGCCCACCAGCGGCAGCCTCCATGTGGCGGGCAGCGTGGCGACGCTGCGGCAGACGGTCCAGGTCGCCCCGGATGAGCGCATCGCCGACCTGTTCGGCGCCCGTGAAGCGCTGGCGTTGCTCGCCAGGGCCGAACGCGGCGAAGCCGATATGGACGAGCTGGAACAGTGCGACTGGACGCTGCCCAGCCGGATCGAGGAGGCATTGGCTGAAGTCGGGCTGGCGGCTGATCCCGGCACGCCGTTGCTGGCGCTGTCGGGCGGCCAGCGCAGCCGCGCAGCGCTGGCGGGGGTGGTCTTTGCCCGGCCCGATTTCCTGTTGCTGGACGAGCCGACCAACAATCTGGACGCGCAGGGGCGCACCGCCCTGCTGGACCTGCTCGCCGGATGGAAAGCCGGCGCGATCGTCGTCAGCCATGACCGCGCGCTGCTGGAGGAGATGGACGCAATCGCGGAGCTGACGAGCCTGGGAATCAGCCGTCATGGCGGCAACTGGTCGGCCTGGCAGGAGCGCAAGGCCATCGAACTGGCCGCCGCGCAGCAGGATCTGGAGCAGGCCGAACGCCGCATGAAGGATGTCGCCCGCCGCGCGCAGGTCGCCGCCGAACGCAAGCAGCGGCGCGACGGCGCCGGCGCGCGCAAGGGGGCGCGGGGCGACATGCCGCGCATCCTGGCAGGCATGCGCAAGGATCGCGCGGAAGGATCGGGCGGCGAGGCGGCACGGCTTGCCGAACGGTTGCGGCGCGAGGCGGAAGATGCCGCGCGGACGGCGCGCAACCGGATCGAAATGGTCGAGAGCCTGTCCGTCACCCTGCCGTCGACCGGGGTGCGGCCGGATCAGCCTATCGTCCGGCTGGATCAGGTGACGGCAGGCCACGATCCCGAACGGCCGGTACTGCGCGGGCTGAACCTGCGCATCAACGGGCCGGAACGGATCGCCGTCACCGGCCCCAATGGCGCGGGCAAATCGACGCTGCTGCATGTGATCGCGGGGCTATTGCCGCCATTTGCCGGCGCCGTCGACCGGCCTGCCGCCTGCGCCCTGCTGGACCAGCGTGCCAGCCTGCTCGATCCCGCGGCCAGCATCGCTGACAATTTCGCCCGGATGCATCCGCAGGCCACGGACAATGCCGTGCGAGCAGCGCTGGCCCGCTTCCGTTTCCGGGCCGATCTGGCCTTGCAAAAGGTCGGGACGCTGAGCGGCGGACAACTGCTGCGCGCCGGTCTGGCCTGCGTGCTGGGCGGGCAAGGCCTGCCGCCGTTGCTGATGCTGGACGAGCCGACCAATCATCTCGACATCGATTCGATTGCTGCGATCGAACAGGGGCTGGCGGGGTTTGACGGCGCGCTCCTGATCGTCAGCCATGACGCCGCTTTTCTGGCGGCGGTCGGCGTCACCCGCCGGATCGAACTCGGATGAGCGGCCCGGTCAATGCGCCGCCGACCGGTCCACCGTCCCGGTTGGCCGCGGGGCAAGCCAAACCATCGCCGCCGCCAGGAACAGCGCCATCGCGGCGATATGGAAGACGTGGTTCATGGACACCGCCACCGATTGCGCATCGACCAGATTGCTCACCATCTGCCGCGCCTGCTCCTGCGTGAAGCCGTGGCTCGTCAGGTCGGCCATCGCCCCATCGGGTTTCAGCGCGCTCACCAGTTCGTTGCGCGACACACGCTGCCCGTCGCCCCAACCCGTCAGCACGATCGACGTGGAAATGGCGATGGCCAGGGTGCGAAGGAAATTCTGCATGCCTGCGGCCGACGCCGTTTCCTCCGGCCGGACTGATCCCAGTGTCAGCGTCGTCAACGGGATCATGAAAAAGGGCATGCCAAAGCCCTGGATCATCTGCGGCATCGCAACCGTCCAGAAATCCGCATCGGTCGTCCATTGCGCCCGCCACAACGTCATCAGGCCAATCCATGCGACGCCCGCCGAAATCATGATGCGCACATCGACCCTGTCCACCAGCCGTCCCACGACGGGCGCCATGAACATGGCCGTCATCGCCGTGAATGCCGTCGCCAGACCCGACCAGGCGGCGGTATAGCCCATGGACATCTGTAGCCATTGCGGGATGATGATGATGCCCGCGAAATAGGCCCCGTAACAGAGCGCCAGCGTGAACACGCCGGAGGTGAAGCCGACATGGCGGAACACGCGCAGGTCGACGATGGGATGTTCCTCCGTCAGTTCCCAGATCAGGAAAATGCAGAAACCGATCGCCGCCAACACCGTCAGAATGACGATCAGCGGATCGCCGAACCAGTCGCGGTCGCGGCCGATGTCCAGCATCACCTGAAGGCAGCCGATCCAGAAGACCAGCAGGGAGAGGCCGATATAGTCGATGGGCAGCTTCACCCGCTCCGTCTCCACCGGGCGCAGCAGCACCACGGCGGAAAAGACGCACAGGGCCGCGATCGGCAGGTTGATGAAGAAGATCCAGTGCCAGCTCCAACTGTCACTGATATAGCCACCGACAATGGGGCCGAAGGCCGGTCCGAGCAGGGTCGTCATCGCCCACAGCCCCATGATGCGCCCGCGCCGTTCGGGCGGATAGATGCGCATCAGCAGCGTCTGCGACATCGGCATCAGCGGCCCGCCGCACAGGCCCTGGCCAATGCGGCAGGCGACGATCATGCCCAGCGTCATGGACAGGCCGCAAAGCAGCGAGAACAGACCGAAGCCGACCATGCCCAGGATGAACAGCCGCACCGCGCCGAAACGCTGCGCCAGCCAGCCGGTCAGCGGCACGCAGATCGCCTCCGCCACGGCGTAGCTGGTGATGATCCAGGTCCCCTGATCGGCGGAAATGCCCAGATTGCCGGCGATATGCGGCACCGACACATTGGCGATGGTGAGGTCGAGCACCACCATGAAATTGCTGAGCGCCAGCGTCAGCCCCGCCAGCAGGCGATGCCGCGGCGACAGGCGCGAGAAGGATTCCGCCGGACGGCTCATGATCCCGTCCTCATCCGCCGGACAGGTCGATCTCGGCGTCCATGGAAAGGCCGACGCGCAACGGATGTTCAGCCAGTTCCCGGGGGTCCAGCGCAATGCGCACGGGCAGGCGCTGCACCACCTTGATCCAGTTGCCGGTGGCGTTCTGCGCCGGAATCAGCGCCATGGATGAACCGGTGCCGCCGGAAAAGCCGACGACCCTGCCATGATAGACGACGCCCCCGCCGTAAAGGTCGGAGGTGACGGTGGCCGGCATGCCGACCTTCACGCGGCCAAGCTGCCGCTCCTTGAAATTCGCGTCGACATAGACCTGGGCAAGCGGGACGATGCTCATGATGGGCGCGCCCTGCGCGACGCGTTGGCCGACCTGCACCGACCGCCGCGTCACCACGCCGTCGACCGGCGCGCGGATGACCGCGCGATCAAGGTCGAGCCGCGCGCTGTCGAGCTTCGCCCTGGCGGCCAGCACCGCAGGATCGGTGTCGATGGTCGATCCGCGCACCAGCGCGTCATTGGCGGCAAGCTGGCCGCTGGCCGCGCCACGCATCGCCTCGGCCGTCGCGACCCCGGCGCGCGCCTGTTCCAGCGCGGCCAGCGCGGCGGCATGGGCCTTGCGCGCGCTGGTCAGTTCCTCGCCCGATACGGCGCCGTTGGGAGCCAGAGCCTCGCGCCGCCGGAGGTCGACGCGGGCCTTGTCGAGATCGGCCTGCGCCGTCGCCAGTTGCGCGCGCGCCTGATTGATGTCGGCGCCGCGGGCGTCGACCTGCGCGGCCAGCGCCGTGCTGGTCGCCACGGACTGGCGGAATTTGCGCTTCGCCTCGGCCAGATCGGCCTCGGCCTGCGCCACCGCGATGCGCGCATTGGTCGGGTCCAGCTTCACCAATATGGCGCCGCGCTTCACCGCCTGGGTATCGGTCACCAGCACCTGCGTCACCTGCGCGGAGATCAGCGGCGTCACCTGCGCGACCTCCGCATTCACATAGGCATTGTCGGTGCCGACATGATTGCGCCCGACCAGCAGATACCAGAGCGCGCTGGCCGCCCCGATGAGCAGCACCGCCAGGCCCAGCCGGACAAGCCATTTCCTGCGCGTTTCCTGACGCTCGGCAGCCGCGGCGCCCTTGCTCGCTTCAGTGGTGAATTCGGGCGTCGCGTCAGCCATGGGGCATGTCCTTGGAAATCTGGAGCGGCATTCGGGCATCGCTGGCGGTGAATCCGCCGCCCAGCGCGCGAATGAGGGCGATATCGAGCGTGAAGGCGCTGGCCTCCAGCTCCGCGACGGACTGACGGGCGGCCAGAAGCTGGTCCTCCACGTTCAGCACGTCAAGATAGGTGTTGAGCCCGCCTTCATAACGCTGGCGGGCAATGCCATAGGCTTCCTCCGACGCGGTCAGTGCCGCGCGGGCGTCGACCAACCGCCGGGCCAGCGCGCGGCGGCCGGTGACGGCGTCGGCCACCTGCTGATAGGCGTCGAGCACGGTCCTGTCATAGCTGGCCACCGCCTCGTCATAGACGGCGCGGGCACCACGATATTGCCCGCTGATCGCGCCGCCGTGGAAGATCGGCAGGCTGATCGCCGGACCTGCATTGCCGAACAGCGAATCCTTCGTGAACAGACTGTCGAAAAAGGGGCTGGGCCCGCCCGAAAAGGCGCCGTTGTTCAGCACGGTTTGATATCCCAGCGACTGCACGCCGATCAACGCGCTCAGGCGGATGGCGGGGAAGAAATCGGCGCGGGCCACCTTGATCCGCTTCGCCGCCGCCTCCGTCCGGGCAAGCGCCGCGGCGATATCCGGTCGGCGGGCGACCAGATTGGTGGTCACATCCGCCGGCAGACCCAGCGGCCCCGACGCGCCCAGCTTCGGCTGCCCGATCGCCAGACCCCGATCCGGCCCGGCGCCGATCAGCGCGGCGATCTGATGCTGGCGGACGGCAATGGCCTGATCAGCCGCGGCCAGCTGCGCCCGGGCCGATGCCACGGTGGCGTCGGCCTGCCGCTCGCTGCCGCGGGTTTCCAGGCCATTTTCACGCCGCTGCGTCACCAGCTTCTGGCTCGCCGTGCGGATTTCCAGCGCCCGCGCCTGGATGGCGCGTTCCTCATGAAGCCGGGCCAGATCGGCATAGGCATCCGCCACCCCGGTCGCAAGCGCCAGCCGCGCGGCCCGCGCATCGATCGCCGCCGCGCGCGCTTCCGATGTCGCCGCGGCCAATGCGGCCCGATTCTTGCCCCACAAATCCAGGTCGAAGCCGAAATTGAGCGTCACCTGACCGGTCCCCAGCCAGCCCTTGGGCACGAACTCCTTGGGCATGCCCATATTATAGCTGGATTTGGTCACGCCCCCCTTTGCGTCGAGATCGGCCGAAGGCAGCAACGGCGCCCCGGCCTGTTGCGCGACCGCGTTCGCCTGACGGAAACGGGCGACCGCGGCGGCGACATCCGGCGATGCTTTCAACCCTTCCTCGATCAGGGCATCCAGCTGAGGATCGCCATAGGCCGTCCACCAGCCTTCGGACGGCCAGACGGCGACAGTGTCAGCCTTCAGGCTACGCTCCGCTGCAATGCCGTCGGGCGCGCGCACGACCGGCCGGGGCCCTAGATCGGGCACCGCCGCGCAAGCCGACAACAGAGCCATGCCCGCAATAAGCGACACGGCGCGACCGGAGCGCGCAGAGAGGCGCGAGCGACGACTTACGGACATATCAAATCGTACCATATAGTATGAAATTGGCATTTGCGCCCGTTGCAAATCCTTGTCAACAAAAATAGCGTACTATATGGTACGATTTCATGACAGAGCCCGTCCCCCTTCTCAGCCGCCGAGAGGCGCGCCGCCGCGACAGGCGCAAGGCCATATTGGAAGTCGCATCGCGTTCTTTTCTGGAAAATGGCTATGCCGCGACGACCATGTCGGGAATCGCCGCGACGCTCGGCGGATCGAAGGGAACGCTGTGGCGCTATTTCCCCTCGAAGGAAGCCCTGTTCGCCGCCTGTCTGGACGACGCGACCACCGCCTATCGCGAGGGTCTGGCCGAAATCCTCGATCCTCGCGGCGACCTGGCGCAGACTCTGCGCAGGCTGGGGCTGAAGCTGCTGGAGAAGGTCACCGCGCCCGACAGCGTTGCGCTGTATCGGCTGGTCATATCCGAAGCGGGTCGCTTTCCGGAGATGGGCGCGATCTTCTACGAACATGTCCCCCGCAACACCCGCCTGTTGATCACCCGGTTCCTGGAACGCGCAATGGAGAGCGGCCTCCTGCGCCGGGGCGATCCCGACACGGCGGCGCGCACCTATATGATGCTGATGCTGTCGGGCTGTCATCAATTGCTGCTGCTGGGGCAGATCACGCGGGCAACGCCCCATCAGATCGAAGCCGACGTCACTTTCGGACTGGATTGCTTCCTGCGCGCTTATGCGCCGGATGCTCCCGGTTAACCATTTCTTTGCGCGCGCGCGCCTATGCTGCGCGCGGCAAAGGTAGAACGTCATGCAATTCTGGAAGCGCGATTCGATTGGCCGGCCCGACAGGGAAAAAGCCCCCGAAAGCCTGCGGGCGACACGGCGGCTGCGCCTGTTGATGGTCGATGAAGATGCCACGTCGCGCGCGGTCGTCGCGCGGCGGCTGTCGCATCTGGGCTATGATGTGGCGCTGGCCGAAAATGGTTTCACCGCCCTCAGCATGCTGGTCGCGCGGCCGGTGGACATCATCCTGATCGACATGGGGCTAACGCTGCTGCCGGGCATTGTGACGATGCGGAAGATTCGCGCGGCGGGACTTGCCGGCAACGCCTGCTTCGTGATGATCGGCGGGCGGAACGACCGGACCTGCGCGGTAGAGGCCCTGGAGGCGGGCGCCGACGACCATGTGGTGAAGCCCTATGATTTCGATTTGCTCGATGCGCGGCTGCGTCACCTGTGCGCCCGCGCCGAACAGATGGGGACGCTCACCAGACATAATGCCGAACTGGACGCGAGAATCGCGCGCCGGGCGCTTGAACTGGGGGAAACGCGCGACGCGCTCGCCGAAATGCAGGCGGACCGGGCGCGGCTCGTCTCCTCGATCCAGGCGCTGCATGATGAGATCGCGCGGCTCAATGCGGCTCGGCATTAGGGCTTCCTGTTTCAGCCACCCTATTTCAACCACTGCGTGGCGGCGAACCAGCCGCTGATCCCGGTCGCCATAGCCATGCAGACCCCGACCACGCCCCAGAAGGCCCAGGGTTCATGGGCATAGGGAATGCCGTCGACATTCATGCCGAGCAAGCCGGTCAGAAAGGTCAGCGGCAGAAAGACCAGCGCAACGACGGAAATGATCAGCGCCTGCCGATTCATCTGCTCGGCGCGCAGGTCGGTCAATTCTTCATGGGCCAGCGCCGAGCGTTCGCGCACTGCCTCCAGTTCCTCCGCCATGCGCGCGCAGCGGTCGGCCGCTTCCTGAAGATGCAGCCGGTCGTCGGGTTCCAGCCAGGGCGCATCGGCTGCCGAAAGCCGTTCGAGCGCCTGCCGCTGCGGCGCGATGAAGCGGCGATAGCTGATCGCGGTCGCGCGGATTTCCGATACACGCCGCCGCGCCTCGGCCGGGCCATACTGCGTCAGCGCGCTTTCGATCTCGTCCAGGCCATCGCCCAGTTCGGCCACTTCGGGGTCGAGCGCCTCGGTGATCTGCTGCGCGAAGGCGGCGATCAGATCGCCAGGATCGCGTATCCCGCCAGCCAGCATCTGCGCCGTCACCGGTTCCATCGCCGCGAGTGGACGATAGCTGACCGAAATCACCCGGGCTTCCTCGGCCCAGAGGCGGATCGACACGAGCGGGTCGCCGACATCATCATCGGCTGCCCCCAAACCGCGCAGGTTCACCAGCGCGCCATGCGCCATCAGGGTGCAGCGCGGCCGCGTTTCCTGCGCCAGCAAAGCCGACAGGGCGGCTTCGGGCATATGGTCGCAACGCGCCGCCACGGTTCGGGCATCCTCCCGCCAGCCGTCCGAATGAACCCAGCTGAACGGCGCATCGTCCGCCCGCCCGCAAAAGTCGTCGAGCGAAATTTCCCGCGCCTGAACGCCGTTGAAGACGAAGACCCGGCTTATGGCGCCATCTCCAGCCAGAGCGACAGCCCCTCGCCCGGTTCTTCAGGCGGCGCGGTCGCCTCTATGCGCACGGCGTCGGCCCGTGCCCGGTCAAGGATCGCGGCGGGCACGTCGGGCGCGTGATAGACGCGATCCGCCTCGCCCAGCAGGCGCGCGGCGCGCAGCGTCAGATCATCGGGATCGCCCGAGGACAGCCGGATCGCTTCCAGCCGGTCGCCCCCCGCATCGGCGCCCTCGGCCAGCCAGTTCGGCACCGCATCGACCGCCTTGGCCGACAGGGGATCGATCAAGCCACCCACGGCCAGCCCGGCATCGATCGCCCGTCGCCGCGCCGCCGCATCGGGCCACCGCTTGCGGATCGCCGGCCGTGCATCGAACAATGCCGTCGCAAGCCCGCCCAGCCGCGCGGGCAACAAAGCCTCGACCCGTTGCCGCAATGCCTTGGCCAGCCCGGCCGAAGCCCCCCCCGTGCCGATCGCGATCAGCACCGGCTCGCGGTCGACAATGGCGGGCAGGGTGAAGTCGCAAAGGTCCGGCCTGTCCGTCGCGTTCACCAATATGCCGCGCGCCCTCAGCCGGGCCACGGTCGCCTCATCGCCGTCCGATACGATGGCGAGCGCGGCCTCTTCCGCCTCGCCCACGACCTGTGCGCCTGCCCGCTCCAGCAGGCGGCGCTTGGCCTCCGCCGCCTCGCCTTGGCCGGTCAGGATGACCGCCCGCCCCTGCAATCGAAGAAAGACGGGCAGGCTCTGCATCAGCTATCCAACCAATCCGGGATGCTGTCGCCCTCGATCAACGCCTCGATCGGCGGACGGGCGCGGACCACGGCCCATTTGTCGCCGGATACCAGCACTTCAGGAGTCAAGGCGCGGCTGTTATAGGTGCTCGCCATCGTCGCGCCATAGGCGCCCGCGGTCATGAAGGCGACCAGATCGCCCGCCGCGACCACATCCATGTCGCGATGCATGGCGAAGGTATCGCCCGTCTCGCAGACCGGACCGACGACATTGGCGGCGGCGCGCTCACCCTTGGGATGGACGGCGCGGATATCGTGCCAGGCATCATAGAGGCTGGGGCGCAGCAGGTCGTTCATCGCCGCGTCGACGATCACGAACGGCGCCTGCGCACCCTGCTTGACCCGCACCACCTGCGACAGCAGCACGCCCGCATTGCCGACGATCAGGCGCCCCGGCTCGAACATCAGGCGGACATTCCAGCCCTGCGTGACCCGCGTGACCATCGCGCCATAGTCGGCGGGGCTGGGCGGATGCGGTTGCGAGGGATCATAGGGCACGCCCAGGCCGCCGCCCAGATCGGCGGTGCGGATGTCATGGCCCGCCTCGCGCAGCTTCCCGATCAGCGCGCCGACCTTGATGAAGGCGGCCTCCAGCGGGTTGAGGTCAGTGAGCTGGCTGCCGATATGCACCGCCACGCCCTGCACGTCCAGGCCGGGCAGGTCGCGGGCGGCGGCATAGCTGGCCAGCGCCCGGTCATAGGGGATGCCAAACTTGTTTTCCGACTTTCCGGTGGAGATCTTGGCATGGGTGCCCGCATCGACATCGGGGTTGATGCGATAGGCGACCGGCGCCCTCTTCCCCATCGACAGGGCGACTTGCGACAGCATCTCCGCTTCAGGTTCGCTCTCCAGATTGAACTGGTAGATGCCCTTTTCCAGCGCGATGCGCATTTCGTCCGCGGTCTTGCCCACGCCCGAAAAGACGATGCGGCCCGCCGGAATGCCCGCCGCGATGGCGCGCAGCAATTCGCCCGCCGACACCACGTCCGCGCCAAGACCTTGCCTTCCCAACGTCGCCAGCACGGCTGCATTGGGATTGGCCTTGACCGCAAAGGCGATCAGCGGATCGGCAAGCTGCGACAGCCCTTCGCGGAACACGCCGACATGGCGCGTCAGGGTCGCGGTCGAATAGATATAGACGGGCGTGCCGACCTGCGCGGCGATCTCCGCCATCGGCACCTGCTCCACCAGCATCGCGCCGTCGACATAGGTAAAATGGTCCAAGGCTGTATATCCTAGAGAAATCTTATTGGGGGTCGCTCTCGGGCGGCAGGTCGAACGGATCGTCGCCGCGTACCTTCGACTGGGTCAGCAGTTCGACGTTCCGTTCCGGCCGCGCCTGAATCGAGGGCGTGGTGAGTTGCGCCGCCGTGGGTGCCGTCGCCGCGCCCACCGGCACGGCGGGCAGGCTCTGGCCCTGCACCGGTTTCAAGGGCTGACGGCCGCCGCAGGACGCCAAAGCCAGCGCCAGCGCGGCCAGTGCTGCCCCCTTGGCAATCCATGTGACCATCATTTCTTCCGCCCTTTCGCGTCTTTCCGGGCCTGCGCAATCCGCAGCCGCACCTGATCGGGCGCGGTGCCGCCATGGCTCCCGCGGCTGGCGACCGAGGCGTCGACCGTCAGCACCGCATAGATACGCTCATCGATCCGCGCATCAATGGCCTTCAATGTTTCGATCGGCAGATCGGCCAACTGCACGCCCGCCCCTTCCGCCGCCGCCACCGCGCGGCCGGTGATGTGATGCGCCTCGCGGAAGGGCACATTACCCTCCCGCACCAGCCAGTCCGCCAGATCGGTCGCGGTGGCGAAACCGCTTTCCGCCAGCCCGCGCATCCGGTCGGTGCGGAAGGTCACGGTTTCGATCATCCCGGTCATCGCCGCGATGGACAGGCCCAGCAGGTCATGCGCCTCAAACACCGGCGGCTTGTCGTCCTGCATGTCCTTCGAATAAGCGAGCGGCAGGCCCTTCATCGTCACGCACAGCGCATTCATGCAACCCATGATCCGCCCGGCATGGCCGCGCACCAGCTCGGCGGCGTCGGGGTTGCGTTTCTGCGGCATGATCGAGCTGCCGGTCGAATAGGCGTCGGGCAGCTTGACGAAGCCGAAGGGCTGGCTCGCCCAGATGATGAACTCCTCCGCCAGACGCGACAGATGCAGGCTGCACTGGGTCGCGGCCATCAGATAATCGAGCGCGAAGTCGCGGTCCGACACGCTGTCGAGGCTGTTGTCGGTCGGCCTGGCGAAGCCGAGCGCCGCCGCAGTGGCATGACGATCGATCGGGAAGCCCGTCCCGGCCAGCGCCGCCGCGCCCAGCGGACATTCGTTGAGCCGCTCCCGCGCATCGGCAAAGCGGCTGCGATCACGGCGGACCATCTCATGATAGGCCATGAGGTGATGGCCGAGCGTCACCGGCTGCGCCGACTGGAGATGGGTGAAGCCCGGCATCACCGCATCGGCATGTTCCTCCGCGCGGGTCAGCAGCATGGCGGCCAGACCCTGCAACCCCGCCTCGACCTCATCCATGGCGTCGCGCACCCAGAGGCGGAAATCGGTCGCCACCTGATCATTGCGCGAACGGGCCGTGTGCAGCCGCCCCGCCGCCGGACCGATCAGCTCGGCCAGCCGCGACTCCGTGACCATGTGGATGTCTTCCAGGTCCATATTCACCGGAACGCCGTTCGCTTCATATTCGGCGGCGATCTGGTCCAGCCCGGCGGAAATCGCCTGCGCGTCGGCCTGCGCGACAATGCCCTGCTTCGCCAGCATCGCGACATGCGCCTTCGATCCGGCGATATCCTGTTTCCACAGGCGCTTGTCGAACGGGATCGACGCATTTATCTCCCGCATGACCGAAGCCGGACCGGCCGCGAAGCGTCCGCCCCACATGCTGTTGGAGCTATCCCCGTTGCGAACTTCCCCATTCCGAACGTCGTTGCCCTGCGTAATGACACTGCTCCTGCTGGCTGGCCTTGGCGCGTGCGATAAGCAATCCCCGCCCGCCGGGCAAGGCCCGAACGCCACCAGCGGCGAGGCGACGGGCCCTGCCGAAAGCAGGAAGGGCGCGTTCAGCTACACGCTCGACAGGTCCAGGACCGGCACCCCTGCCCCCGACTTCACCTTCCAGAACCCGGATGGCAGCGACGCCAGCCTGAAAGACTTTGCGGGCAAGCCGATGCTGGTCAATCTCTGGGCCACATGGTGCGCGCCCTGCGTCGCGGAAATGCCCACGCTCGATGCCGTGGCGGCGCAATATGGGAAAAAGGGCCTCGCCGTGCTCACCATCTCGCAGGACAGTCAGGGCGAGACGGTCATCAAACCCTTTTTCGAAAAACATCCCCTGCCGCATCTGAAGGGCTGGATCGACCCGGAGAACCAGTTCGGCTTCCACTATAATACGGGGATGCTGCCCACGACCGTCATCTATGACGCGCAGGGCAGGGAAATGGCGCGTGTGGTCGGCGCGATGGACTGGGCCAGCAAGGAAGGCCGCGCGCTGATCGACGCGGCCATGGCGAGCTGACAGCGCCCGGTCATCAGAACCCGCCAGAACGAAGTTCAGCCAAAAACCCGCCATGCGCGCAACTTGCAAAGTACGCACGCAATGGGGCGCTTTTCTCAATTGCCATGCCGTATCGCACAACAGCATATTGTCATCATTTTCCAAATTATTCCGGATATCATCGCACCGGTTTTCTTAAAAATTTGTGCGCCGCAATAGAGGATATCCTCCACCCGACCGTTGTTCCCCCTGTCAGTCATAATCGCAAAAAAGGGGGCATTTATGAAAAGACTATCGGCTCTTCGCCTTTCACTTGCGCTCGCTTCATCCTGGTCGGCCTGCGCGATGGCTCAGGAAGCGCAGGTCCCACAGTCCGATGACGGCACCGCGATCATCGTCACCGGCACCCGCGCCGTCGGCATGCAGGCGGCCGAGAGCGCCGCGCCGGTCCAGGTCCTCTCCGACGAGGCGCTCAGCCATGTCGGCCAGCCCAATCTCAATCAGGCGCTGACCCAGATCGTCCCCAGCTTCACCGCCCAGACGCAGGGCACCGACATGTCGAACTTCTCGCTGTCGGCCCGCCTGCGCGGCCTCAGCCCGAACCACACTCTGGTCATGGTCAATGGCAAGCGCCGCCATGGATCGGCCATTCTTCAGGTGATCGCAGGCCCCTTCGGCGGTTCGGCCGCGCCCAGCATCGACCTGATCCCGCCGGACGCCGTATCGCGCATCGAAATCCTTCAGGAAGGGGCCGCGGCCCAGTACGGCACCGACGCGATCGCGGGCGTCATGAACATCATATTGAAGGACAGCAGCGAAGGCGGCAGCTTCAAGGTCACCGGCGGCCAATATTATGACAGCGAAGGCGAAATGCTGTCGGTCAGCGGCAATGTCGGCTTCAAGCTGGGCGAGGACGGCTATTTCAACCTGACCGGCTTCCACCGGCGTCAGGACTACACCACCACCGGCACTGGCCAGGTCGCCATTTCCGACATCAACGGCAATCCCTGGTACACGACGGCAGGCAACAAGACCGGCTACACCAGCCCCACGGGCAGCGGCTATTACGACCCCGCCTGGGCCGGCCTCGATCTCAACGGCATCAATGGCGGCCAGGCGAAGTCGACGCTCAACATCCTGTTCTATAATATGGGCTATGATTTCGGCGGGGTCGAACTCTACAGCTTCGGCGATGTCTCGCACCGCCTGGGCTATGCCTATCAGGGCTATCGCGTGCCGAGCCGCATCTGCGCCACCGCGTCCAACCCGGCGACCTGCTTCGGCGACACCGGCACCTATGGCATGGTGCCGCAGCAGAAGGTGGAACAGAAGGAATATAGCTTCACCATCGGCGCCAAGGGCGAGGCGTCAGGGTGGAATTACGACCTCAGCACCACCTATGGGTCGGACAAGAATAATATCTGGACGATCGATTCCGCCAACCGCTCGCTCTGGATCAACAGCTACAACGCCTCGCTCACCAATGCGAGCATCGTGCCGAACACGCCGACCGACTTTTATGACGGCTTCTTCAAGAACACCCAACTCACCGTCCAGGCCGACATCCGCAAGGAATTCGACCTTGGCATGGCGCAACCGCTGACCTTTGCCTTTGGCGGCGAATATCGGCGGGAAACCTATGGCATCGGCCAGGGCGACTATTATTCCACCTATCTGGAGGGCGGCCAGTCCTTCCCCGGCTATCGCGCCAGCGACGTCGTCAATGCCAAACGCCAGGTGAAGGCGGGCTATATCGACTTCATCCTGACCCCGCTCGAGGGCTGGAGCGTCGACCTGGCGGGCCGGTACGAGGATTATAGCGACTTCGGCGACACGACCATCGGCAAGATCACGACGCGCTACGACTTCTCCGACGCGTTCGCGATCCGCGGCACCGCCAGCACCGGCTTCCGCGCGCCGACCATGGCGGAAAGCTTCTATTCCTCCACCAATGTCGGCCCGACCAGCGCCATCCTTCAGTTGCCGCCGGGTTCGGCAGCCGCCACGCTGCTGGGTTTCCCGGCGCTGAAGCCTGAAAAGTCGACCAACTTCTCCGGCGGCATCGTGCTGCGGCCGATCCCGAAACTGGCGGTGACGATCGACGGCTATTATATCAAGATCAAGGACCGCATCGCGCTCACCGCCCCGCTTTACGCTCTGATCAGCGGAACGTTGCAGCCGGGCGGTCAGGCGGTGCTGGACGCCATCGCGGCGCGCGGCGTGCCGATCGACAATGTGCCCACCGTGGGCGCGGCCAGCTTCACCAACGGCATCGACACGCGGACCTGGGGCATCGACTTCGCCGCCCGCTATCCGGTGGCGCTGGACTTCGGCAAGCTCGACCTGTCGCTGACCGCCAATTACAACAAGACGACCATTACGAAGAACAAGATTCCCACGCTCTTCAACGCGACCTCGGAAAGCTATATCGAGGACGCTTCGCCCAAATATAAGGTGGTTGCGGGCATCCTCTTCACCAGCGGCCGGTTCACCGCCAATTTGCGCGAAACCTTCTACGGCAAGAGCAGCGTGTTGGTGACATCGGCGATCAGCGGCGTCGCTCCGCGCGACGGCGTGGTGAAGGCGACGGGCATCACCGATCTGGAACTGGGCTATGACTTCACCGACAGCGTGACCTTCTCGGTGGGTTCGAACAATCTGTTCAACAAGCGCCCGGAAAAGCCCAAGCTGCTGACGGGCGTGACCGTGGCGCCGGGCCAGTCGCCCTATGAAAACGGCGCGACCAGCTGGAACAGCTATTATGGCCATGGCGCCTATGGCACATCCGGCGGCTATTATTACGCGCGACTGGACTTCAAGTTCTGAAATGCTGTCATAAAGGGAGGGCTGGTCCGGATCGGACCGGCCCTTTTCCTGTTTTGGCCAACCCAAGACATTCCCCTCCCGCAGGCGGGAGGGGTTAGGGGTGGGCGCGAGCGAAGCGAG
>NZ_JALDYQ010000014.1:0-76526 GCF_032153725.1 Sphingobium sp.
TGCCTGCGCAGGAACACGGTGCGCTTCAAGGAATGCTCAGCTAAGCCGACCGTCCGCCTTCCACCCATAACCGCCTTTGCTCCGCGCTCAATAATCCTTCGAATAGCGCAGATTGGCTGACGATCCCGCATTGGTGCCGGTCTTCGACAGCAGGCTGAGCGTCCTGGACAGGGAGATTTCCAGCTGGGTGGCGGTAAAGCCCTTGGGGTCGGTGATCACCTCCACATAGATATTGTTGGAGATATGCTGCCCGACCGCCAATGAGGTGCCGCGCCCGGTCGCTTCATCGCCGCTGACGATGCCGATGCGGTCGACGCCGGAGGCATTTTGCAGCTTGCCCATCGGATTGAGCCCGCCACCACCGCCGCGCAGCCCATTGAGCGCGGCGGCCAGCTGGATCGCCTGCGTCGCGGACAGGTTCGCCACATTGTCCCCGAACAGGATGCGCGCCAATATCTCGTCCTGCGGCAGTGTCGGGGTGGACACGAAGGCGATGTCGGGCCGCTGCGCCGTGCCGCCGACCGCTATGCCCGCCGTCACCTCGCTGATCTTCGTTTCGGCGCGGATCGCCAGCGTCGGGTTCAGCATCGGCCCGTTGAAGCTGATGACGCCCTGCTCCAGATCGAACTGATGGCCCGAAAAGCTGTAGCGGCCCCGGATCACCTCGATCTTGCCGATCACGCGCGGATCGGTGGCGGTGCCGGTGACGCGCATGTTCGTCTTCCATTCGGAATCGAGGCCCATGCCGGTCACATAGACCTCATTATCAGCGCGGATGCGGACGTCGAGTTTCCATGCCGTGGGTCTGGCCGCTGCCTGACGCGCGGCGAGGCGCTGGTCGAGCAGGTCGGTGCCTTCCCCCTTGCGTCGCACGCCGGTGAGCTGGCGGATATCGGTGCCGCCCTGCCAGGCGACGCGATAGCGGGTTTCGGGGAGCCACAGGTCACCCTTGATCAGGCCGCCATTGGCGGGGCTGTTGCTGATGTGGAGCGTGCCGCTGACGACGCTGGTGATGGCTTCGCTACGGGCCAGCCGGGCGCGGTCCAGTTTCACGGCGATGTCCATGGGATAGCCGCTTTCCGCTGCCAGCCCGATGGTGCCACTCGCCTGCACCGTGCCGTCGCCCGCGCGGCCGGAAAAGTCGCGCAGATCGAGCCGGTCATGGGTGAAGCGCCCATCGAGCCGCATCTGGGTGACGCGGGTGCCGAAAGTCTCATTCTCATAAGTCAGTGCATTGGCGCGGACGAGGCCGTTCAGGCGCGGCGCGGTCAGCCGCCCGTTGAAATCGGCGGCTACGGCGATCGGGCCGGTCAATTGCTGCCCCTTCAACCCGGCAAAGGAGAAGAGCACATCCGCCGGCCCGGCATAGCGGATGCCGCCGCCCAGGGGCGCGGATTGCAGTCGCTCGCTCCAACTCGCCCCCGGTCCCGGCGGCGCCAGCGTCGCGATGAAGCGGCCCAGCGTCGCATTGCCGCGCCGGATCAGGCCGCGCATGTCACCGCCCGCGCCGGACAGCTTGCCCTCGATCGCCATCGACACCGGGTCGGACACGGCGGTCAGGCTGGAGCGGCGGAAGTCGCTGATCGCAAGCCGCGTGGTCGCGGTCGGGAAGGCGTGGCCATTTTGCGCGAAGTCCAGCGTGCCGGTGGCCTTGCCGCTGACGCCCAGCCCCGGCGTTGCCATGTTGAGAATGGCAAGGTCGAAATCCTTGAACCGCGCCTGCACCGCCGTCTGCTGGCTGAAGCGGCCCGCCAGGTCGACCCGGCCCTGCGGCAGCACCAAGGTCGCGGGTTCGAGGCGATAGCCCGATTTCTCGATGCGGATGATGGCGGGCTGGGCGAAGCGGAAGGGGATGTTGCTCGCCTTGCCCTCCAGCGCGACGGCATAGAGGGTGGGGCGCAGCGCGGCGTTCATCGCGATGGAGAAGGGCGCGCCGGTCGATCCGTCCGCGACCAGCTGCGCCCGGCCGTGTCCGCCCTGATAGTCGATCCGCCCGCGCACCTTGCGGACGATATAATCGCCATAGGCCGCGTTCGCCATTTGCAGGTCGGCGGTGATCTGTGGCTGGTCGGTCATCACCATGTTCGCGGTGAGCAGCGCCCGGCCGATCACCACATCGGCCTCGCCCGGCAGTTTCGCGTTGCTGGCGGTGGCATTGAGTTGCGCGCCCTGCGCCCTGCCTACCGCCGCCAGCCTGACCCCGCCATTGATACCGGAGCCGTTCATCGCCAGTTGCCCGGTAAAGGGACCGGCGGCGCTCTGTTGCACGCGGCCGTTCATGTCGACCCCGGCGAAGCGCGCTTTGCTAATGTCGATGGTCAGCGGGCCTTTCGCGGTGCGGATCAGCAGATTGGCGAAGAAGGGGCCATAGGGCGACCCGCCCGTGGCTTCGAGCCGATAGCCTGCGGCCTCGCCATGGAGCTTCGCCACCACGTCATGCAGTTGCACGCCGACATTGGGCCGGGCGGCGCGCAGCACGGCCTGCGGGCGCTCCATCGTGCCGCGCACGGTGAGGGCCAGCGGTCCATATCGGCGGGACGTAGCGGCGGCATCGAAGCTGATCGCGCCGTCCGTGTCATAGCTGCCCGATCCCGAATGCACCTGAAAATCGGGCGCCGCGCCCTTCAGGCCGGCGAGGGTGAACCTGCCCTCCGGCGTCATGCCGATGCGCCCGGACATGACCGCATTGCCGCCTAGGAAATCGCGGACCGAGGCATTTTCCCAACGCGCCGTGCGGACGCCGAACTTGCCGTCGAGGCCGAAGCCGCCCCGTGGTCCCGGCACCAGATGCACATCGGTGGTGAGGTTGACGATGCCGACGCCGTCGATCTTGTAATCATTGACCCGGCCCTTCAGCGCGCCGCGATAAATGGCGTTGTCGAGGTCCGCGAGAATGATGGCGGTGGCGTCCACCCGATCGCTGTCGATCTTCAGATTGTCGCTGATCAGCTTGCCCGCCGCATAGGCGAAGTCACCCTTCACCCGCAGATTGTGCAGCAGGCCGCCCGCCGCCGCATTAAGGCCGGTCACGCGGCTGGCGGTGGCACTGACGGGAATGCGGATGCGGTCGGCATCGATCACCGCGCGCCCGCTGGCCTTCAGATTCTCGATGCCGGTGGCGTCGAAGGCGAGCTGCTTCGCCGTGACGTCATAGTCGATGAAGGGCGTCGCCATCGGCCCGTCGAGGATGATGGAGGCGCGGACATCGCGACCCTTCACCTTCTCCATGATCGCGCCGGGGGTGAGCAAAGCCGCGTCGATCCGAAGCGCGCCGAACCTGCTCTTGCCAAGGTCGATCAGGCCGTTCGCCGTGGCGGAAAGCGCAGGGGATTTCAGCGATCCTTTCAGGTTCACCCGCCGCTCATTGAGGCCCGCGAGCAGGTCGACATCCAGTTGCGGCATCGTCAGCCGGTCGACCGTTCCGGCAAAGACCAGTCCCGGCCGCACCGGACCTTTGGCAGTGAAATTGCCGTCGCGGGCGGCGAGCGCGATGTTCGCCAGCTCGCCCCTGGCCGAGGTCGCGATCACGCGGCCACCCCAGGCCTGCCATGTCCCCTTGCCATCCAGCATCGCGGTGAAGCCATCGGACAGTCCGCTCATCGCCGCGATCACGCCATTTTTGGGCGCGGTCAATATGCCTTTCATGGCAAGGCGGTTCTGCGCGGGGACCGCATCAAGGCTGGCCTGCAACCGGTCGCCGCTGTCCACCACAGCATTGGCGGACAGGATCGCACGGCCGTCCGCGATATGCGTCACGCCATCAATGGCGATCTCCCGCTTTTGCCCGATCACTGGCCTGGCGACGAGGAATCTGGCGATCTTCAGCCGGTCGACGTCGATGTCGAGGTCGGGCAGGATCGGGGCATTGGGGTCGGTCCGGGTGACGTTGAACTGCGGGCTGCGCGCCAGCACCACCAGCGGGCTTTCCAGCAGCCGCACCGAAATATGGTTGTTGATGTAGCGGAAGGGGTTCCACACCACATGCACTTCCGGGCTGACCGCGAAAATCCCCTTGGGGTCGCGCAGCACCAGATTGCGGATGGTCATGTCGTCATAGATCGACCCGTCGATCCGGCCGACCTCGATCGCCATGCCGGACTCCAGCTTGAGCGCGGCGATCTGGCGGATGAGGAATGTCTTGCCCGGCTGGGTGTTGAGGAACAGCAGCAGCCCGGCGGCCAGCACGGCAAGCGCCGCGACCAGCGCGACCACCGCGAGGGTGATCCTTTGCCAGAGGGCGCGCCTTTCGCGGACGATCACGGTTTCTCCGGCCATCAGAATGCCTGCCCGATGCCGATATAGAGGGCGAACTTCGATTCGCCCGGCTGCCGGTTGATCGGCATGGCGATGTCCGCGCGGAAGGGGCCGAAATTGGTGTAGAAACGGCCGCCGACACCGGCACCGTAACGGATGTTGGAAAATTGCGGCATGGAACTTTCATAGACCTGACCCGCATCGACGAAGGCGACCACGCCATAGTCGCCGAAGCGGTAGCGGCCCTCGACCGCGAATTCATTGACGGATCGGCCGCCGATCGGATCGTTGTTCGCGTCCTTCGGCCCCAGTTCCTGATAGCCATAGCCGCGCACGGACCCGCCGCCGCCGGCATAGATGCGGCGTGACGGCGCCACATCGTCGCGCGCCACGCCGCTGATCGTGCCGACACGCGCTCGCCCGGCGATGACCAGCGCGCCGGACAGCGGATAATAGCCCGTCAGGCCGAAGGTCGCGCGGATATAGGGCGAGAAACTGCCGTGCAGAGATCCTTCCGGCTCCGCGCGCAGGTTGGCGCGGAAACCCTGGGTCGGATTGAGCAGATCGTTGGAGCGGTCATAGCCCAGCTGCACCGGCAGGCCGCCGATGAAATAGGTCCGCCGCGCCTTGTCCGCCGTCGCCGGATCGACCACCACCTGTTCGTTGGTCAGCAGCACTTCCGCGCCATAACTGTAGGTCCAGCGCTTCTGGAAGATCGGCGTCGACTGCCGCGACCAGCCGACATTGAGGCCCGCCGTATAGGCCTCATAGGCGTCGTAATTCTGGTGGTTGAGGCTGATCCCGGTCTGGAATGTCCTGTCGCGCCTGCCCGCATTGGATCGGCGGAAGGTGCCCGAAACGCCCTGCTCCTGCGTCCCCGCGATGATGCTGGCGATCACCGCGCCTTCGGGCGGAAAGAGGTTGCGATGGGTCCACGTCCCCTCGGCGCGGAAGCCCTGACCCGTGCCATAGCCCAGCTCGCCGGCCAGCGTGCGCGGCTTGCCCGCCTCCTGCGCGACATTCAGGTCGACATATTCGGTGCCGTCCGGGTCGGGCTGACTGGTGTGGACCGGATCGACCGCGATGCTGGAAAACAGCCCCGTCGCCACCAGCGCCCGGCGCAGATCATCGACCTTGCGGCTGTCATACAGCTCGCCCGGCCTGAAGCGGCTGATGACCTTCATATGGTCTGCGCCAAAGGCCTGCTTCCCCCCCGTGGTCGTGATCCCCCGGAACGATCCGCGCGGTCCCGTTTCGACCGGCAGCGTATAGTCGCCCGTCGCCGTCGCGGGATCGAGCAATATGTCACGCTGTCCGACCCTGGCGAAGGCATAGCCATTTTCCGGCAGCCTGACGCCGACATTGGCCTCTGCCCCCTCGACCGCCGCGGCGATGATATAGTCGCCCGTCCTGAGCGGCAGGCTGTCGCGGATCAGGCCCGGCGGCACCGTCGGCCCGGCATGGATGACGATATCCCCGATCCTGTAGCGCTTGCCCGGCGTGACCGAGACGACCGCCTTCAGCGTCCCGTCGCCAGCCTGATCCAGCGAGGCGAGGGCGGTGGCGTCATAATAACCCTCCGAATGAAGCAGCCGCACGGCCAGCGCTTCATCCTCATGGGCGCGGGCCTGAAGCATCGCGGCGGTGTCGGCCTTGCCCTTGCCGCCGACCAGCGAAGAGGAGCCGCGAAATTCATCCTCCAGCCCGATCTTGCCGAAGCCTTCGATCGCCACCGAATAACGGACCGCTTCGGTCTTCTCGTCGGGATTGGTATCGGTCGCGACCTGTAGCGGTACTTGCACGCTATCGAGCGGCGGCAGCGGCTGCGCCAGTTCATGGTTCTCCTGAGGCTCGACCGCAGGCGGCAGTTCCTGCGCCGCACTCGGCTGCGGCATCTGCTGGTCGATCCATTCATCGATCGACGGCAACGGGGCGCTGCTGTTTGGCGGCGCCTCGCCCGCCTTGGGGAGCCGCGCCTCGAACTCGCTGTCCGGCAGGATCGGTTCCTCCTGCTGGGCGGGAGGCGGGGGCGTTTGCGCCATCAGAGGGAAGGGAGAAGCCGCCATCATCATCAGACCCAAGGCTCGCCGAACCCGCTTCGCCTGCCTTGAACCCATGGAAACCGCTTTGCCCCTTTTGTCCCGCGCCCATTGCCGGCGAGAACAGCCAATACGCGCAGGCGGTTGCTTCGGTTCCGCCCGCGTCATGACGGCAGGCGCTTCCCTCCGAATCGCAACCGGTCTAGACGCAAGGACATGACCTTTGCGCTCAACATCACCCGTTCGATCCTTGGCCAGCCCTGGCGGTGGCGCGGCGGCAATGCGGATGGACGCGATCCGGGCTATCGGCCCGATGATCTGGTGACGCAACTGTTGCTGGCGCGCGGCTGCCCGCGTGACGCGGTGGAGGCGCATCGCAATCCGACCATCCGCCATTTCATGCCCGACCCCAGCCTGTTCCGCGACATGGACGCCGCCGCCGAACGGCTGGCCGATGCGGTCGTTGCCCAAGAGGATGTACGCATCTTCGGCGATTATGACGTGGATGGCGCAACCAGCGCGGCGCTGCTGATCCGGCTGCTGCGCGACCTGGGCCTCGTGGCGCGGCCCTATATTCCCGACCGGCTGATGGAGGGCTATGGCCCGTCGGGCGAAGCGCTGGTGCGGCTGGCGGGCGAAGGCGCGAGCTTGATCGTCACCGTCGACTGCGGCGCGCAGGCTTTCGAAGCGCTGGCGCAAGCGAAGGCGGCAGGCGTCGACGTGGTGGTGGTCGACCATCATAAATGCGCCGCCGCCTTGCCCGAAGCGCTGGCGCTGGTGAACCCCAACCGCCTCGATGAAGCGGAGGAAGCCGCTGCCCATGGTCATCTGGCGGCGGTGGGCGTGGCGTTCCTGCTTGGCGCGGCGCTGATCCGCGTGCTGCGCAAACGCAACTGGTTCGCTCAGCGATCCGAACCGCCATTGATGGAGCTGCTCGATATCGTCGCGCTTGGGACGGTGGCGGATGTGGCGCAGCTGAAGGGCCTTAACCGCGCCTTCGTGGCGCAGGGCCTCAAGATCATGGCGAAGCGCCGCAATATCGGCCTTTCCGCGCTGATCGACGCCAGCCGCCTGACGCGGGCGCCGCTTTGCCACGATCTGGGCTTTGCGCTTGGGCCGCGCATCAATGCAGGCGGGCGCGTGGGCAAGGCGGATCTGGGTGTGCGGCTGCTCACCACCCAGGACCCGGCGGAGGCGGCGAAGATTGCCGCTGAACTCGACCAGCTCAATGAAGAACGCCGCGCGATCGAGGCGACGGTGCAGGCCGAGGCGGAGGAACTGCTCACCGCGCAGGGCAACCGGGCGGTGGCTTTGATATCCGGCGTGGGCTGGCATCCGGGCGTGATCGGCATCGTGGCCGGGCGCATCAAGGAAAAGGCGGGCCGCCCCGCCATTGTCGTCGCCATTGACGAGGAAGGCACCGGCAAGGGATCGGGCCGCTCGATTTCCGGCGTCGATCTGGGCGCGGCGGTGCTGGCGGCGAAGGATAGCGGCCTGCTGGTCGCGGGCGGCGGCCACGCCATGGCGGCGGGCCTGACGGTCGCGGCGGACAGGGTGGATGCGCTGGCCGACTTTCTGGACGAGCGGCTTTCCAGCGCCGTCGCCAGGGCGCGCGACGACCGCGCCTTGCTGATCGATGCGGTGCTGGCCCCGGCGGGGGTCAATCCGGATTTCGTCGCCGCCATCGATGCGGGCGGACCCTATGGCGCGGGTTGGCCGGCGCCCCTGATCGCTTCCGGCCCGATGCGGGTCATCAAGGCGGACGTGGTCGGCAATGGCCATTTGCGCGCGATCATGGCGGGCGACGATGGCCGCTCGATCAAAACCATCGCCTTCCGCCAGGCTGAATCCGAACTCGGCCAGGCGATTCTCGGCGCCCCCCGTGACCGGCGGCTGTGGATCGCGGGGCGGGCGAAGATCGACGATTGGGGCCCGCGCCCCGCCGCCGAACTGCATCTGGAGGATGCCGCCTGGGCCGATTGAGGAGCCGATCGGCAAATTTTTGCTCCGCGTCATTTTCATGACGAAAAGGGGGTTGACCGTTTCCGAGCCACCGCCTAATGCCCGCCTCGCTTCGCAGCGCCGCCACGCGGAACTGCCTGTGGCCCCTTCGTCTAGCGGTCTAGGACGCGGCCCTTTCACGGCTGAAACACGGGTTCGATTCCCGTAGGGGTCACCAATAATTCAAGGGGTTGGAACTCCTTGAATTGAACGCATGACATGTTTGATCGGGTATATAACGGCGCTGTTCAGCGGTTTCCCGCGCATGGCTGTGGAACAGCTGGCCCTGCCGATCGCCTGCCTCGCTGCGTTGACGGGAAAATGATTGATGCTCGCTCCCCTCATCGGTTGTACGAAGGTGGAGCATCCCTTTTGGTGAATTCAGACCCCCGGACTTAATCCGGGGGCGCGTGAACCGATGCAACCGCCGTCCGAGCCCTTTGTCAGCATCAATATGCTATCATCCTGTACCAAGCGCCCTCGCCACATCATGGCGCCCGGCAATGCCGCGCTGATGCCGTAGCCTGCCTTGCAGGCATAGGTCATCAACTGATCTCTTCGGCCATTCTGCAGGGAGGTCGATGCCACGATCAGGTCGGGATGACTGCGCAATATGGCAACCCATTCCCGGCTCGCGCCGAACGGCTTCCACGGCTCGGACTTCTTCCAGTTCAGATAGGCAGGTTTTCCTGCGCCATCATGATAGTTGGCGAAAGGATTGGCGTTCAACCAGGGCTGGACCGCAAATGTCTTGAAACCATAAGTCGCAATGCGCCCATCGGGATGAGCGGAGCGATAGCCTGCAATGATCGTGGCGGCTTGCTGACCTGGCGAAAAGACATGCCCGACGTCCCACAGACCTGTCTGGAGAGTTTGTTCCCCCTGCCAGGCACAGACGATGGCAATCGTTGCCAACTGCCAACGGCGTGCCGGGACGGAAACCATGGTTGGCCAACTGATCCACAGCAGGAATATCCAGAAAAGGAACAGGAAGCCGCCATGCCAGGCACTGGCATAGGTCAATATGGAAAAGCTGACGAGAACAGTCAGTATTGCCAGCGAAAAAATGCCATGACCAGCAGCGCGGACAAGACCGACGGACGGCATCAGGAGCAGTATCGATGCCTCAAGCCCCAGGACAAGTTCGAACAGGTCCGACCGGCCTGTTCCGAAAGGCAGGTTTCCGTCGACGAATGCGTTACGGACGAACTCCATGCCGATGTAAACCGGCTGGTCGCGTATGGCAGGCAGAAATCCATTGTCCGCAGGTTGCCAGGCCGTGACCAGTGCAAGGAGCCCAAGCGTGCCGGCGATGAACAACGCCGCCCCGCCCTTCGCGCCGGGCAGCCGTGAACCATTGGTCAAGCGCCATAGAAGTTCCAGGCCAAGAAGCCCCGCGGCCAGAAATCCGTGCGCATTGAGATTGGCCATCAGGCCGATCACGACGGCATAGCGAACCGGTCGGTCGGTTCGATCAGCGAACCATAAGGCAGCGAGCGGGACCAGCAGCAGGTCGACCGAATAGCTGCGCGCGACGATCGCATATTGATAGGCGAAGAAATAGGAGGAGGCGATCAATATCCGGACCCATGGAGGGAAAGGCGCGCGCCAGAACAGCAGCGCGACGCCTGAGAGCGCGAAGATCGCCGGAACGAGGTACAATGCTTCGTAGGGAAGGCCGCAGCGAATGAGGGTCCAGAGGATCAGATGCCAGAGGCCGGGACTTCCTTCATAGCGGACGCGTTCTGCAAGCAATTGCCAGAGAGTGCTGTCGCGCGCGAGCAACCATGCCTGCGCTTCATCGAACCAAGGCTCATGATGATGGCCGACATAGAGAATCCAGACGGCGTAAAGGGTCAGCAACGGCCATTGCCATCCAATGACCGCCATTTTCGTGCGTGCGGTCACGGAGCGACCATCCAGGGCGAGCGCCATCGCGGGCGAAGCTCAGGACACCCATTTCAGGATGCGTATGACACCCATCGCTGAAGCCTGGCGATGCGCGGATACGCCGTTGCGCCCTGCGATTTCCCTGCGGTTTCTCTGATAATAATCATAGGCCCGCAGCAGCATCTCGCGGTTCGTCAGCGTGGGTTGCCAGCCCAGCTCCGCCTTGATCCTGCTCGTATCGAAGACGAAGGACGATGCGATCATTCGATAATGATAGGGGCCAAGCGGCGAAATGCCCAGATGATGGGCAAGCTTCATGGCGGCGATGGCCGGCAGTTTGGGGAGCGTCCCCAGTCGGGAGCGGCTGCCGCTGGCATCGATGACGTGTTGAAAGGTTTCGCGCATCGTCGATACGGCATCGGACCCGATGCCGAAGATATGCGAACGATCCTGCCCCAAGGCCCGCATGATTGCATCGATCAGGTCCGCCGCGTAGATGAACTGATAGCGGTTGTCGCCCTTGCCCACCGTCCAGACCCTTTTCCCGTCCGCAATGAATTCGAACAGGATGGCGAGCAGGCCCAACCGCCCCTCGTCGATGATGGTCGGAGATCGTATCGTGGTTGTGGCGAAGCTGTTTTGCCGAGCATGGAGAATGCGTTCCGCTTCCCATTTGCTATGGCCATAAAGTTCGCAGGGGGCAGGTTCGTCTTCTTCCGTTACGGGGCGATGGAATCCCTGACCCCAAAGACAATTGCTCGATAGATTGACCAGCTTGCGAACGCCCGCTGCCGCCGTCGCTTCGGCCAGCTCCCGCGTTCCGTCGACATTGGACGACCAGAGTTCCTTGTCCGATATGGAACCGTGCGCCAGCAGCGCTGCGCAATGGACCACGGCATCGGGCCTGCAATCATCAAACAATATGTCCAGGTCGGCCCGGTTCCGAATATCGCCGACTACAGAGCGAAGATGCGGATGAACGATCGTGTTGGGCAGAAGATCGATGCTGCCGACCTTATGGCCGTCATCCAGCAATTGCCTGATCAAAAGGGTCCCGAAGAAGCCCGATCCCCCCGTAACCAAAATAGTCGCCATCCCCACCTCCACCGTCAAGGCAACTGACTAGGAAACGATGGTTAATAATTCCCTGATAATGAACCAGATGCACAGGGAAGCGCTATTTTGCCGAAGCTCTTCATGCAATGTTTGGGTTGGGGGAGGGATGCGTCCCATACTCCCCTTTCCCTGGGTGCCTGTCGCGTGGTTGCACCATGCGCGCAGGCGCTCTAGCCTTGGCGACACATCCTTATCTTCGAGAGCGTACTTTCTTGCCGATGCGTCCTGCTGCCCTGTGTTGCCTTGCCCTGTTGCTTGCCCTTTTACCCGGTTCCGCCTTTGCGCAGCCCGCCAACCGGCCGACGCCCGGCTATACCCGCGTCGCGATCGAAACCTCGGTCGGCACGATCATCGTTGCGACCGACAATCGCCGGGCACCGCTGACCGCCGCCAATTTCCTGACCTATGTGGATGATGGCCGCTTCGACGGCGTAACCTTCTACCGCGCGGCGCGGCGGAAGAGCGATCCGAAGCTCGGGCTGATCCAGGGCGGCATCGATACCGATGCGCGCCGCTCCCTGCCGCCGATCAGGCATGAGCCGACGACGCGGACAGGGCTCAGGCATCTCGACGCGACGCTCTCCATGGCGCGGCCCAACCGCGCCAATTCGGCCATGGGCAATTTCTTCATCACCATCGGGCCGACGCCGAACATGGATGCGCGAGGCGATTATATCGGCTATGCCGCCTTCGGCCATGTGGTCGGGGGCATGGATGTGGTGAAGAAAATCCTCGCCGTGCCGACCTGTTGCGGATCGGGGCCGATGCGGGGGCAGATGATCATCCGGCCCATCGCCATCATTCGCGCGAAACGGCTGGACGGCACGCCGCATGCGACGCGTGGGGTCAAGCCGTGGCTGCTCGGCCTCAACCGGAAACCGGCGCGCTGATCGGGTTTTGGCTCTGGCCCTGACCGTCATTCCCCATCAGGATGCCCCGCAAGAGGAGAGCGCAGCATGAGCGGAAAGATCAGGGTCGGGATCGGCGGTTGGGTTTTCGAACCATGGCGCGGCACCTTCTACCCCGAAGGGCTGCGGCAGAAGGACGAACTGGCCTATGTCGGCGCGCATCTGACCGCGACCGAGATCAACGCGACCTATTACAGCACGCAAAAGCCGGCGACCTTTGCCGGCTGGGCCAAAATGGTGCCGGATGGCTTCCAGTTCGCGGTCAAGGCTTCGCGTTTCTGCACCAACCGCCGTGTCCTCGCGGAAGCTGGTGATTCGATCGCGAAATTCGTCAATCAGGGACTGACGGAACTCGGTGACCGGCTTGGTCCCATCCTCTGGCAGTTCATGCCCACCAAGACATTCGATGCGGAGGACTTTGGCGCCTTTCTCAAGCTGCTGCCCGCCCAAGTTGACGGCATATCCCTGCGCCACGCGCTGGAGGTGCGGCATGACAGCTTCGATGACCCCCTGTTCTTCGACCTGGCGCGGGATGCCGGGGTAGCGGTCGTCCATGCCGATCACCCCGAATATCCCGCGCTTCGTGGCCATGATGTCGGCTTTTCCTACGCCCGGCTGATGCGCACGCGGGCAGAGGAACCGACCGGCTATTCGCCCGACCAGATCGCCCATTGGGCCGCCATGGCCCGCGGTCATGGCGCGCAGGGCGATGCCTATGTCTTCTTCATCAGCGGCGCCAAGGTCCGCGCGCCCGCCGCCGCGCAAGCGCTGATCGTGGCTTTGCGGTAACAGCGACTGTTGCATTTGCTGCAACTGCGAAGTCGTCCTTTGCGATTGTTACTGTTTCATGTCGGGCGCATAGACCCTCTCGCCGACAAGGCAGACATAAAAGAACAACTTGCAGGACGAACGATATGCGACACACGGTTCAGGGCGTTGCCCTCATGGTTGCGGTTGGCGCGCAGATGCTGACCTTCTATTCGGTGCTGTTTGCCTGAGCGCGACATGCTCCCGACCATAGCGTCATTGACGGACATCAAAAAAGCCGCCCCGGATATATCCAAGGGCGGCTTTTTTATTTTCGTTGACCTTTAACCTTCTGCCAGCCAGCCGGCCAGCAGATAGGCAACGACCCCGACCGGCCCCAGCGCGCACAATGTCAGCAGCACAAGCGCGATGCGGATCAGCGTGACATCCAGTCCGGAGCGATTGGAAAGCCCGGCGCACACGCCCATGATCTTGCCATTGCGACGGTCGAGGGTGAAGCTGTTGTTCATGAATCTGGCCTTGTTGGAATGGGATATCAGGCGATCGGCGTGATCGGGACGGCGGCCCCGATGAAGAGGCTGGCGATCAGCAGCGCGCCGGCAAGGGCGAAGGCGGCGTTTTGAAGCTTGGTGATGAACATGGCGTTACTCCCTGAAAGTGGCGGGGCCGGACCATCCGGCCGTGATGCCGTGAAGATTGCAGGAGCCGTGCCAATTTCATTCTGCGCGCGTTTTCGGGCGTTTTTGCGGGGTGGGGTGCAATTTCATCCGCAAAAATTCCCTTAAGTTGGTCAAATTTGCTGCAAGTGGGGAATATGCCCGTCAAGGATTCGCTTCTTTTCGTCTACGGCACGCTCCGCCCCGGTTTCGACGGGGCGATGGCGGGTTGGATCAGGAGCGTGGCGCGCCACCTTGGCGGGGCGACCGCGCAGGGCAGGCTTTATCAAGTCGACGGCTATCCTGCCTTCGTGCCGGGCGGATCGGAAAGGGTGGTGGGCGACCTGTTCGCGCTGCCCGATGCTATCGCGATCCTCGCCATTCTGGACGAGCATGAGGAATGTGCCGAACATTTCCCCGATCCGCACGAATATCGCCGCGAACGGCTGACGGTGCGGGGCGAAAATGGCCCGGTCGAGGCATGGGCCTATATTTATAATCGGGACGTCGGCGCGCTGGCGCGGATCGAGAACGGTGATTTCCTCGCCCGATGATTGGCTTCGCCGAACTGGCGTTTCCATCTGGCTCGAAATCATTCTAGCTTCGCTCCATGACTTGAGGAGAGACGCGCATGACCGACACGCAGGATCAGCCCGAACGCCTGCCCCCCGAACGCCTGCCCCCCGAACGCCTGCCCCCCGAACGTCTGCCTGACGACCGCAACTGGATCGACTCGACCGGCCTTGACCGGCGCAAGCTGCTGGTCGGCGGTGCCTTCGCCGCCGGTTTCGCCGCCGCCTGCCGCCCTGTTTCCAGCAGCGCCGTCCAGACATCGGGCGAAGGACTGAAGGAGGAGGCGGTGGCGATCAGGGCAAGCGACGGCTTCGTCATGCCTGCATTCGTCGCTCGCCCTGCCCATGCCAGAAGCGCGCCGGTCATCGTCGTCGTGCATGAGATTTTCGGCGTGCATGAGTGGATACGCGACATATGCCGTCGCTTCGCCAAGGCGGGCTATTATGCCATCGCGCCGGACCTGTTCGCGCGCCATGGCGATGCAACCAAAGTGGCGGATTTCAAGCAATTGATCGCCACTATCGTTTCCAAGGCGTCCGATGCGCAGGTGCTGAAGGATATCGACGCGACCTATGGCTGGGCGGGCAGCCATGGCGGCGATGGCAGGCGGCGCGGCATTACCGGCTTCTGCTGGGGTGGGCGGGTCGTGTGGCTCTATGCCGCCCATAGCGCGGAGCTGGACGCGGGCGTCGCCTTTTATGGCCGCCTGATCAGCGACAGGACCGAATTGCAGCCGCTGAACGTCATCGAACAGGTGAGCGCGCTCAAGGCACCGGTGCTTGGCCAATATGGCGCGCTCGACAAGGGCATCCCGGTCGCCGACGTCGAGAAGATGCAGGCTGCGTTGAAGATCGCGGGGAAATCACCGCCCGACGCGATCACCGTCTATCCCGGCGCCGATCATGGCTTCATGGCCGACTATCGCCCGAGCTATGATGAAGCCGCGGCCAAGGCCGCCTGGCAGGCGACGCTCGGCTGGTTCGGCAAATATGTGAAGTAGTTACTTCTGCTTCATCGCCTCGACGGCGGCCAGCGTGCTCTTCACATGGCCGGCATAGTTCATCTCGCTATGGACGAAGGCGATGCGGCCGCTGGGCGCGATGACATAGGATGTGCGGTCGGTCATGCCCGGCCGCATTTTCAGCGCCACGTCATAGCCCGACACGATCGCCGGCCCGGCTGAGGCGACGGCGAACTTGCCCGCGCATTCCTTGGTGGAGAAGGCGATCAGATCGTCCACCGGATCGGCCGACATGCCGATCACCGTCGCGCCGGCCTTCCTGAAATCCTCGATATGCTCGGCGAATTCGCGCGCCTCGGCGGAGCAGCCCGGCGTGAAAGCCTTGGGGAAGAAATAGAGCACCACCGGCCCGCGCTTCAGCTGGTGCGACAGCGTCAAGGTGAAGGTCTTGCCCGCCAGCGCGCCGCGCGTGGTGAAATCGGGGGCTTTCGCGCCCACGGCCAGCGCCGCCATGGCGCCGCTCGCTCCGGTGGCGGCGGCAAGTGCGAGGGCGATCTTCAGACTTTTCATCATCGGCTTCCTCTTCAAACAGGTGGCCCTTTGGATGCCCGCAGGTTGCACTGTATGCAAGTCCGCGGGCAATGGTCTATGGCTTCTTGGAACGGGCGGAGTGCGGCAAGGATGAACGAACATGGCGCCAGGACCGGAACTCATTGGCGGAAAACCGGTTTTTCTTTCATGCGCGCGATGATTCTCCTGCCGCTGCTTGTCCTTGCCGGCTGCGGGGACAGGCAGGACGACCAATCCGGGATCGCCACCAACATCATCGATCAGGGCGTGCCGGAAGCGCGTGAAGGGCCGCAGGGCGAAAACAGCATCCGGGCCGTTGAGCCGGTCCCTGACATTCCGCCGTCTGAAACACCGGTCGGCTCGACCATTCCCGCCAGCATTCAGGGACGGTGGACCGGCCTTGACGAAAGCTGTGCCGACCGCGCAGCAGAGCTGGAGCTGACGATCACCTCCACCAGCCTGGTTTTCCTGGAAAGCGAAGGCAAGGCGACCGGGGTGTCCCACGGCCCCGATGGTCGCATCCGCGTCGATGCGGCCTTCACCGGGGAGGGGCAGAGCTGGAACAGGACGCTGGAACTGCGCCCGTCAGCCAGCGGGCGGGAATTGACGGTGATTGACGATGGCCGGGCGGTGACGCGCAAACGCTGTAGCTGAACCGCTTTCCCATTGCCGCCGGTGCCGCTAGAGCCACCCCATGATCGGCCGTCTTACCTTGAGCGATTTCCGCAACCATGCGGACGCGCTGATCGTGCCCGATCATGCCTTCATCGTACTGACCGGCGAAAATGGCGCGGGAAAGACCAATATCCTGGAAGCCGTGTCGATGCTGGCGCCCGGCCGGGGCCTGCGTGGCGCGGCCTTGCGCGACATGGTGCGGCAGGACGGGGCGGGCGGCTTCGGCATAGCGGCGGAAGTGGACGGGGTCATGCTGGGGACGGGCGTGCTCGCTTCCGCGCCCGACCGGCGGCAGGTGCGGATCGGCGGGGCGTCCTCCTCCGCCAATGCGCTGGCGGATCATCTCTCGATCGTCTGGCTGACGCCCGCCATGGACCGGCTGTTCATGGACAGCCCCGGCGGGCGGCGGCGGTTTCTGGATCGGCTGACGCTGGCGCTCCATCCCGACCATGCCGTGCATAGCGGCAGGTATGAGGCAGCCATGCGGGCGCGCAACCGGTTGCTGAGCGACCTGTCCAGTGCCGACCCCTCCTGGTTGAGCGCGCTCGAAGCGCAAATGGAGGACCATGGCGCGATGCTCGCCGCGGCCCGTGCCGATCTGGTCACGCGGCTAGGCGATGCGCTGGGCGGACAGCCCGACCATCCCTTCGCCCGCCCGCTGCTGACGATCGAAGGGGAGGGGGGCAGCGAGGAACCGCTCGGCCATCGCCTCGCCCGCGAACGCCGCCGCGATGCTGCCGCCGGACGAACCCTGTCCGGTCCGCACCGGCAGGATCTGGCCGTCACCCATGCCGCCAAGGCGCAGCCCGCCGCCCTTTGTTCGACCGGCGAGCAGAAGGCGCTGCTGCTCTCCATCCTGCTTGCCCATGCCGCGCTGGTCACGGCCCATCGCGGCCAGCCGCCGGTGCTGCTGCTCGATGAAGTGGCGGCTCATCTCGACCCGTCGCGACGGGCCGCATTGTTCGAACGGCTGCGCGAAACCGGCAGTCAGGTCTGGATGACGGGAACAGAATACAGTCTTTTCAGTGGTTTAATCCATTCCACGCGGTTCACGGTAACGGCGGGCCACGCCTTTCGTTCCGCAGGTTGACGCGCCGCAACAACGACTCGTCGCTCGTTGCTTTTCAACGCGTCCGGCGTCTGCCCTAAGCATTTTCACGGGGTTAGTTCTTAAAAAGAAGTCGGGGGTCGCATTACATGATCGGTGGTTTTCGCGCTTTTGTCGCAGCGGCAACGCTCGCACTTGGCGCCCTGATCACGACCCCGGCCGCTGCTGGCATTCTCCAGTGCGCGCCCTTCGCCCGCCAAGTCTCCGGCATCGAACTGTACGGCAACGCCAACACCTGGTGGGGTCAGGCCGAGGGTCATTACGATCGCGGTCATGAACCGCGCGTCGGCGCCGTTCTTGCCTTCGCCGCCAGCCGTTCCATGCCGGTTGGCCATGTCGCCATGGTCAGCAAGGTGGTCAGCGATCGCGAAGTGCTGCTGACCCATGCCAACTGGTCCTATCGCGGCGGTATTGAGCGCAATGTCCGCGCCGTTGACGTGTCGCCGAACAATGACTGGACCGACGTGCGCGTCTGGTACGGCCCGATCGGTGATCTGGGCCTGCGTTCCAATCACGCCAGGGGCTTCATCTACGCGCATAAGGCCGGCGACATGCCGGTGCAGATCGCCATGGCCGATCGCGCGACCGCTGGCGGCGATTCTGCCCGCGGTGCTTTCTGACATTTTAACCAGTTCCTAAGGGCTGCCGCCTAGTCTTATCGGCGGTGGGGCGATTCTGACGCTTTTGGGGTCGCATGAAATTGGGAATGAGGCGCTGGGCGGCTCTGTTGCTGCTCGGCCTGACGACGACGCCTGCGCTAAGCGCGACCGTGCTGCAATGCGTGCCCTATGCGCGCATCGTGTCCGGCGTTCAGATCTATGGCGACGCGCTGACCTGGTGGGACCAGGCGGAAAATCACTACAGGCGCGGTCACATGCCCCGCAAAGGCGCCGTGCTGGCCTTTCGCCCGGTCGGCCCAATGGTGCTCGGCCATGTCGCGGTGGTCAGCAGGGTGCTGGACGATCGTCGCGTGCTGATCCGGCACGCCAACTGGTCCGCGCCCGGCGCGATCGAGGAGGATGTGCTGGCGGTCGATGTCTCCGACGCGGGCGACTGGAGCGAAGTGCGCGTCTGGCACAGCCCGACGAACCAGATGGGCGCGCGCAGCAATCCGACCTTCGGCTTCATCTATCCGGACAAGCCGCAATTACACGATTTCCGGCCCGATCCGGCGCTGGGCGGCAGTACCCGCTTTGCGAGCATGGATGGGGTGAAGGACGATCCGGAGGAGGATGCCGCGCCCCGGCGCAAGGCCGCCGGCAACCAGCCGCGTCTGGCCATGGACCTGCGCGCGATACGCTTTACCGATGCCACACCGTCCACCCGCTCGCTGGGGGACGTCATCGCCGAGGTGAAGCGCGACGCTACGCTACGTTGAAGCGCAACGGGTGCGAAAGCTTACTCGCTCTTCTCGGCAGCTTCCTCGGCACCCTCCGCCGGATTCTCGAACCAGGCTTCCACCGGTCCCGACAGCTTGAGCGTCAGCGGTTGCCCATGACGATCGCGGGTCTTCCCCGCCGCCACGCGAATCCAGCCTTCGGAAATGCAATATTCCTCGACATCATTGCGCACGCGATCCTTGAAACGGATGCCGATGCCGCGCTGAAGCACGTCGATATCGAAATGGGGGCTTTTCGGGTTGGTGGAAAGCCGGTCGGGGGGCGTGTCGCTCATGATGGTCCAAATCCTGTCAATCTGGCGCGCGACCTACCCTTTAGGCCGGCCCGCCGTCAACCGTCCTGGCGTGTCGTCGACATCGCAGAAGATGCGTCGGATGACCCCTTGTGCCAGCCAGGCTTCAAAGCGCGCCTTCGCATCGGCCAGGTCCAGAAACGGATAGGCGACCGGCCGATCGCTGACGGCACGGCTGGCGTCGACCAGCCGCATCATGGCATCGGGCGCGGTGGTCAATATGCGTCCGCGCCGGTCGGTGGCGGCACTGTTGACGCCTACGACATGACCGTCCTCGGCAAAGACGGGGCCGCCGCTGATCCCCGACAGCGTGCCATCGCCCATCGGTATCCGCGCATGTTCGGCCCAGGCGAGCACGGGCTGCGTCTCTTCCCCTATGCCCCGCCGGGCGCGGGCGGCGCCGATCAGTTCCGATATCACCAGCGTCGGATGGCCCGCCGGAAAGCCCATATGATAGCCCACGGAGCCGGGCGGCGGCATGCGGTCGGACAGCGGCAGGGCATGGTCGCTCGCCACCCCTCCGCGCACGAGGGCGGCATCCGCCTCCCGGCTTTCGACCAGCCGCGACACCGGCCGGGCAAAGCCGCCCTGCTCGATGCCGACGCGAGTGCAGCCATGGGTGACATGCTCGGCGGTCAGCCATGCTCCCCCGCGATCCACCGCGAAGGTCGTGCCCATGCTGTCGGCGGGGGCTTCGGCCCGTTCCTCTATCACGAAACTCTCATCGCTCCATTGCGGCATCGGGCGCCGGGGGGAGCGTGGGTCGAACGCCTCGACATGCAGCGGCGTCGGCTTGGTGACCTCGCTGATCCACAGCAGCGCGAGGATGATGCCGAGCAGGCCGGGCAGACAGCCGAGGTGCCGCCCCGCCACGGATCAGCCCGCCACCGCCGCGCCGGTGAGGCAGGCGATCGCGACCTTCATCATGGCCAGGAAAATCGCAGCGGACCGTTCATTGGCCTCGATCCGGGCGGGCAGGGAGCCCAGCAGATAATCGACGACGCGAAAGGCGATGAGTTGCAGGATCAGCGTCACGCTGCCCCAGATCATGATGTCCCAGACATTGACCGACCCGGCGAGGCAAAAGCCCAGCGGGATCGCCAGCCCGATCGCCGCCCCGCCCAGCGAGATCGCCGCCGCATCATTGCCCGCCCGGATCAGCGCGAATTCGTCATGCGGGGTGATCCACATGTACAGCGCCAGCGCCGCCATCCAGGCCAGCGTCGCGCAGGACAGATGCAGCAGGAAGATGGGCAGGCCCGATAGCAGGCTCTGAATGACGGGCATCGGATCGGTCATGCAATGAAAATGCCGCAAATCGGGCGCTGATTCAATAAATCCTCCCCATCTTTCGATGGGGAGGATCTTTTCGGCTTAGTTACAGATCCGCACCTTCACGCGCCGGTCGCGATAGTGATTATAGCGCCACTCCGTCCAGCAACGCTGGCGGTGATGCCCACGCCAGTAACGCCGGTCCCCGCGCCAGTTTCGGCGGTCATGATCCCGCCAGTCGCCATCCCGCCAGTCACCATCCCGCCAGTCGCGCCGGTCATCCCAGCGCCGGTCGTCATAGCGATCGCCGCGATAGCCGTCGCGATAGCCATAATCATAGCCGCCATAATATTGCGCCTGTGCAGGGGCCGCGCTCACGCCCATGGCGGTGATCGCCAACCCCAGGGCCGTCGCGCCCTTCCACAAGATGTTCATGTCCGTCTCTCCTCAACATGCACCCCGTCACCCGAGGTCATGGAGGAAAGATGCACCCGCCTGACTGAACCGTCCGGGAACGACCCTGTCAGCCGATATTCATGGTTAATCAGCGGCCTCGCAAAGCGCTTTCCGCTTCCAGCATATAGTCGCGCGTAATCGGCAGAGAACGGCGATCGCGCGCATATTGGACCTGATAATTCACCATCCCGCCATGTTCGAACACGGTCGCCGCGCCCGCCAGATAGAAGGTCCAGAGCCGAAAGAACCGCTCGTCATACAGTGCGACGATATCCGCCCTGTTCGCCAGCGTCCGCCTGTACCATTCGCGGATGGTGAGCCCGTAATGGAGGCGCAGCACCTCCACGTCCGTCACCATCAGCCGCGTGCCCTCGCTGCCCTGGATCATCTCCGACAAAGCGGGAATATAGCCGCCGGGGAAGATATATTTCCGGGTGAAGGCGTCGGTGATGCCCGGCCCGTCGATCCGGCCGATGGTGTGGATCAGCATCACGCCATCGTTCGTCAGCAACTCGCGGCACTTGTTGTAGAAGGTGCGGTAATCCGTGGTCCCGACATGTTCGAACATGCCGACCGACACGATCCGGTCGAACGGCCCCGCTATGTCGCGATAGTCGATCAGTTCGAAGCGCACATGGTCGGCCACGCCCGCTTCCTCCGCCCGCTGCCGTGCGACCTTCAACTGCTCCTCCGACAGGGTGATGCCGGTCACGTCCACCCCACAGGTGCGGTGCAGATACAGCGCCATGCCGCCCCAGCCGCAGCCGATGTCCAGCACCTTCATGCCCGGTTTCAGATGCAGCTTGGCGGCGATATGCGCCTTCTTGTCTTCCTGCGCCTGCTCCAGGCTGATGCCCGTTTCATTGTCGGCATCGGGGAAATAGGCGCAGCTATATTGCCGGTCCCGATCGAGAAACAGCGCATAAAGCGCCCCCGACAGATCATAATGATGCGCCACATTGGCCTTGGACCGTGCCCGGTGATTGGCCGCCCAGAGCGTCCGCCTGATCGCCTTGAACCCGCGCTTCAGCGAACCCAGATCGCTGATCGACCGGCCCGTTTCCCACGCATTGTTCATGCGGATCAGCGAGATCAGCTCCATGATCCCGCCGCCCTCGATCGTGACCCGCCCATCGATAAAGGCCTCGGCCATGCCGAGCCGCGGGTCCTTGACGATGTCGAACGGCACCCGCGCATCGTGGAATTTCAACGCCAGCGATGGAAAGCCCGGCTCGGGTGTCCCGACCGTGATCTTCCTGCCGTCATGATAGAAGATGCCAAGCTGACCGCGCGTGACCAGCCGCTTGATGACCCGATCGAAAATTCTCATGGCGCGCAACCTGTCAGGTCAGTCCGCCCGCGTCAAATGCCCGCATACCAGTCATAACCGGCATGGTCCTCCCAATAGCCGCCCTTGCCGCCCTGAACCCCGTCCAGACTTGTAACCGCTTCAATCCGCATCAGATATTTCGCCTGCTTGTAGCCCAGCTGCCGCTCCACCCGCAGCCGCAGCGGCGCCCCATTGGCCACCCTGAGCGGCTCGTCGTTGAGCGCGAAAGCCAATATGGTCTGCGGGTGAAAGGCGTCCACCAGGTCGATGCTCTCATAATAGCCGCGTCCGCCGCCCATATCGTCGGCGCAATGGAAGACGATATAGCGCGCCCGATCCCGCAGCCGCGCCGCGTCGAGGACCCGTTTCAACGGCACGCCGCGCCATTTGCCGATCGCGCTCCACCCCTCCACGCAGTCATGCCGCGTGATCTGCTCGCGATGGGGCAGGGCGCGGAGTTGCGCCAGCGACAGGGACAGCGGCCGATCGACCAGCCCGCCGACCTCCAGCCGCCATCCGGCGAAATCATTGCGCCACAAGGCCCTGTATTCCGGCGTATCGGGATTGGCGGTGCCATTGGGCCGGAAGAAGGGCGAAATCTGGTCGGGCCGGAACTCCTGCGCCAGCGCGTCGCGGGCCATCAGGCTGCGCTGCGCCCATTGGTGGAAATTTTCGGCGGAAAACAGGGCCTTCCGCACCGCCTCATTGCTGGCCAGCCGGTCGCACCCCGCCAGCGTCGCCGCCGCCCCCAGCACCAGCGTCCGGCGATCGAGGATCAGGCTCATGACTTCTTCCGCCCGGTGACGATCGACCGGATTTCGTTCACCGGCCCGGCCAGCAGCACCATCAGCATATGCACCAGGAAAAAGGCGACCAGCGCGAAGGCCGTGATGAAATGGATCGACCGTGCCGACTGCCGCCCGCCGAACAGGTCGACCAGCCACGGCCAGGCGGCGTTCATCCCCGGCGACATGGTGAGCCCCGTCAGGATCGCCAGCGGCAGCAGGATGAAGATCACGCCGATATAGCTTGCCTTCTGAAGCACATTATAGCGCAACGCGGCCTCTCCGGTCGGAAAGCGCAGCCGCGCATGATCCCGGATATCCTGCCAGACATGGCGCGGCGCCAGCTCGCCCCGCCGAAAGGCAAGGTCGCGCCGGATATGGTGCCCGAACAGGCCCCACATCATATAGCCCAGCAGCGCAAAGGCGAAGACCGGCGCGGCAGTCAGATGCCAATGGCGCGCCATGGCCAGATTATAATGCGCAGGCAAGGTGAACCAGCTGCCGAACCGCTCCAGCTTCAGCCAGGGATGGTCGAAATTCGCGCCATATTGCCCCCAATAGAGCCTGGGATGCGCATTGAAGATGCCGAGGCCACTGGTGAACAGCACATAGAGCAGCACCGCGTTCAGCCAATGCCACAGCCGCACCGGCAGGCTGTGGCGCAGCACCGATCCGGGCTTTGGCAGGGCGCTATCCATCTGCACCTGTTACCCTTTTGCACCATAATCGTCAAAAAAAGACGGCTCCGTTACGCACATGAACCCGATTTCATGTTTCCGTTCATGTACCAGCCAGCTTGCGGGTCCATAAGCGCGCTTGTCCGGCACGAAGTAAAGTGCCTGACATAGCTAAGTTCGTATGGATCGATGCTCTGATGTTGCAAGAGGGATGAGATAAAATTTTTATCAGATAAGTCTCTTTTAAAAACCGATTGAGAACATAGATAAATCTCACCCGGATCAGGGTATCGAATAATATATGAGGAATATCATGAAGACTGCGATTTTCGCGGCGATTGCTGCTGCCTCCTTCACTGTCCCTGCTTTTGCTCAGGATGCTGCGCCTTTTACTGGGCCACGCGCCGGGATTACGGCGGGCTTTGACAAGTTCCAGGGCGACAAGGGCTTCAGCTATGGCGTGACCACCGGCTACGACCTGGCCGTGACCCCGCGCGTCACCGTCGGCCCGGAAGTCTCCTTCGGCGATTCCACCACCGACACTACCGGCGTTCATGCCAGCCGTGATCTCGCCGCGTCGCTGCGCGCCGGTTATGTCGTGACCCCGCAGGTCCTGGCTTTCGGCAAGGTCGGCTATGCCAACAGCCGCTTTGAATATAGCGCCGGCGGCCATGACACGCTGGAAGGCGTGCGCTACGGCGGCGGTCTGGAATATGCGGTCAGCCCGCGCACCTATATCTCGGCCGAATATCAGCGCACCGAATATGAAAATAATGTCGGCGGCCGCGATGCCGGCGTTGTCGGCGTCGGTTTTCGCTTCTAAAGCGAGGGCCGCGTTACGGAAGAAAGGGCGGTCCCCATGTGGATCGCCCTTTCTCATTGGAACTGTTGCGAAAAAGCTGCACCCATCAATTAAGTTCATATCCATATTGCAACAATGGCAATCAGGTTACATATGCGCGCCGTCAGCGATGCATATCGCTGCGTGCAGGACGGGAGGATAACCGAATAAAATCGGCATTCCGAAAGGTGATGATAAAATAAAACCGTAACGCCACCCGTAAGACGAAAGAAAACACCTGCCCTATTCTTGGGTCGGATGTTGCTCATGATATGAGGATTTTATGAAGACTGTGATTTTCGCAGCCCTTGCTGCTGCCGCCGTTTCCGCTCCCGCTTTCGCTCAGGATGCTGCGCCCTTCACCGGTCCGCGCGCGGGCGTGACGCTGGGCTACGACAAGATCGGCGGCGAAGACGGTTTCGCTTATGGCGTGTCGACCGGCTACGATCTGGCCGTCGCTCCCCGCATCACCTTCGGCCCGGAAGTGTCGTTCAACGATTCGACCGTTGAAGAAGGCGGCGTTGACGTCAGCCGTGATCTGGCCGCTTCGGTTCGTCTCGGCTATGTCGTGACCCCGCGCGTCCTGGCGTTCGGCAAGGTCGGCTATGCCGACACCCGCTTCGAATTCGCCGGCACCAACGTCAATTATGAAGGCGTGCGTTTCGGCGGTGGCCTGGAATTCGCCGTGACCGGCAACACCTACATCTCGGCCGAATATCAGCGCACCGAATATGAAGACGATCTGGGCGGCCGCGACGCCGGCGTCGTGGGCATCGGCTTCCGTTTCTGATCCCTCTCGGACGGAATCAAGGAAAGGGCGGTCCTTCGGGGCCGCCCTTTTTCTTTGCCTCAGGTCCAGGGGAGGGGCTTCAGATCCGGCTCCACCCAGGCGCGGCGCGCGTCCGCCGACATCAGCCGCTCCCGCGACCAATGGACAAACAGCCAATCCTTGTCGGCCATGGGCGACCGCATCAACGCCGCAAAAGCCTCCGCCGGTGAAATCCCGCCCGGCAACCCCGCCAACACTGCCCGCGCCGCCTTTAGCGAAGCCACGGTGATCGTCTCATGATAGCCCGCGCTGTCGCTGTTCACGCCGCCGACGCTCTCATTATAGGCGCGGATCATCTCGGGCATGTCGCGTTCCGGCGCCACATCCGGCCGCCGCAGCATCAGCCACAATGCCGTCGAAAAATGCGCCCGATGCGTCCACTCCTGCTTGGACAGCGTCCGTGCGCAAAAGCCCAGCGCGATCCGCTCAATCTCCTGATCCGTCATCCGACCCGCTCCAAAAGAAAAACCCCGCCATCGCTGACGGGGCTTTCACCAACGCGAAACTCCGCCGCGCGCTACCCAAGCGCCGCTTGCTTCTCCGCCGCCAGCCGATCCAGCTCCGCCCGGCTCTTCTTCTCGCTCGCGGATTTGAGCTGCCCGCAGGCCGCCATGATGTCCCGCCCGCGCGGCGTGCGCACCGGCGCGGAAATCCCGCCCTCGAACACGATGTCGGAAAAGCGCCTGATCCGCTCGGGCGTCGAACATTCGTAATCCGTGCCCGGCCAGGGATTGAACGGGATCAGATTGACCTTGGCGGGCAGCTTATAGTGACGCAGCAGGCGTACCAACTCCCGCGCATCCTCGTCGCTGTCATTCTTGTCCCTGATCATCACATATTCAAAGGTGATGCGCCGCGCATTGTTCGCGCCCGGATAGTCAGCGCAGGCCTGCAACAGCTCCTCGATGCCATATTTCCTGTTGAGCGGCACCAACTCGTCGCGCACATCCTTGGTCACGGCATGGAGCGACACGGCGAGGTTGACGCCGATCTCTTCCCCGGCCCGTGCCATCATCGGCACCACGCCCGAGGTCGACAGCGTGATCCGCCGCTTCGACAAAGCGAGGCCATCCCCATCCATCACGACCTTCAGCGCATCGCGCACATGATCGAAATTATAAAGCGGCTCGCCCATGCCCATCATCACGATGTTGGTCAGCATCCGCCCGTCGGGGCTATATTGCGACGCGTCGTCCGCCTCATCATCATTGGCCGAAGCCCCATTACCAGAGCTCATATTGCCCTTGGGCCATTCCCCCAGCGCGTCGCGCGCCAGCATGACCTGCCCGACAATCTCGCCCGGCGTCAGATTGCGCACCAGCCGCATCGTGCCGGTATGGCAGAAACGGCAATTCAATGTGCAACCGACCTGACTCGACACGCACAGCGTCCCCCGGTCCGCATCCGGGATGAACACCATCTCATAATCCTGCCCGTCGTCGGACCGCAGCAGCCATTTGCGCGTGCCGTCGCTCGACACCTGCGCCTCGACCACCTGCGGGCGACCGACAACGAAGCGCTCCGCCATCCAGCCGCGCATCGGCTTGGCCAGATCGGTCATGGCGTCGAAATCCGTCTCGCCGCGATGATAGAGCCAGTGAAACAGCTGTTTCGAACGCAGTTTCGCCTGCTTCTGATCCAGCCCGGCTTCCTCCAGCGCCCCCTTGATCTGCGGGCGCGACAGCCCCATCAGGTCGACGCGCCCATCCTCGCGGGGCGTCACCGCGCGGGGCACGGGCACAGGATCGATAGCGCCGGGAATCGGCATCAAGGGGTTGGCGGCTGTCTGCATGGCCCCGCCCATAGCCGATTTTCCGGGAATTTTAAAGCGGCGGGATTCTTCAATGCCGTCACCTGATGAAACCACGTGCTCCTGCAAAGGCAGGAGCCTAGTCCCGCCGTCCGAACTGGGTTCCTGCCTTCGCAGGAACACGGAGTGCTGAAAATTCACCGCATCTTTGCGCACCCCAGCGCCGCCGCATCGATCGCCGTCGCCGCCCCGCGCAGCGCATAGGTATCCGCAAAACCCCGTCCGCGCGCGTCCCGCGTCTGCACGCTCATGCTGGTCGCGGATCGCATCGCCGCGATGATCGCCGCATCCGTGCGCATGTCCGGCGCCCAGGCATCGACCTGCCCCGCCACCAGCGTGAAGCGCCGGTCCCCCACATTCAGAATGACCGCGGCCTCATCCGCGCGCATCCGGCTCAAGCGGAAATGCACCTGCCCGCGCACCGACTGACGCGGCCAGCTGCCGACCGCCGCAAAGCCGCCGGACTTCGCCGCGACCGGCATGGCAATGGCATAGCAGCGTGGGCTGGCCGGATCGCGAAACGCCCCCCAGGCCTCGAAAACCCCCAGCGAATCCCGCGCCTGCGCCCCGGTCGCGAACGGCGCGCCGATCATCAGAAGGGGAAGGGCGATGCCCAAAGCGCGTCTCATTCCCCCGGCAAAGCGCACCCTGTCCCCTTTTGCAACCCTTGGCCGTAATGAAACCGCCATGCAGCGCTTGCAGGGGCCGCCACAGTGGCTATGAAGGACCATCCATCATTGTCGCCCGGATTCGACCGCATCCGGGCCATCGGCAGAAAAGAACGGACGAAACAGGGACATGAAGGCCACCATCGAACGCGCAACGCTCCTCAAGAGCCTCAGCCATGTCCAGTCGGTGGTTGAGCGGCGCAATACGATTCCGATCCTGTCCAACGTGTTGATCGAGGCGTCGGCGGACGGCGCGATCAAGCTGATGGCGACCGACCTCGACCTCCAGATCGTCGAAAGCGTCTCCGCGCAGGTGGAACAGCCCGGCGCGACCACCATCTCCGCCCACACCCTGTTCGACATCGCCCGCAAGCTGCCCGAAGGCAGCCAGGTGTCGCTCCACGCGGCCGAGGGGAAGATGCTGATCCAGGCCGGCCGCGCCCGCTTCAACCTGTCGACCCTGCCGCGCGACGATTTTCCGGTGATCGCGGAAGGCGACCTGCCGACCAGCTTCGAACTGCCGGCCGAAACGCTGAAGCAGATCATCGACAAGACGCGCTTCGCCATCTCGACCGAAGAGACGCGCTATTATCTGAACGGCATCTATTTCCACGTCTCGGATGAGGGCCAGCCGGTGCTGAAGGCCGCCGCGACCGACGGCCACCGCCTCGCCCGCGTCACCGTGCCGCGTCCGGACGGCGCCGACGGCATGCCGGGCATCATCATTCCGCGCAAATGCATTGGCGAACTGCGCAAGCTGCTCGACGAGGTCGAGGGTTCGGTTCAGATCACCCTCTCCGCCAGCAAGATCCGCTTCGGCTTGGGCAGCGCGATCCTGACCAGCAAGCTGATCGACGGCACCTTCCCGGATTATAGCCGCGTCATCCCGACCGCGAACGACAAGCTGCTCAAGATCGACCCGCGCAGCTTCGAGGAAGGGGTGGACCGCGTCGCCACCATCGCCACCGAAAAGACCCGCGCGGTCAAGATGACGCTGGACCGCGACAAGATCACCCTGTCGGTCACCAGCCCCGAAAACGGCACGGCGGCCGAAGAGGTGCCCGGCGCCTTTCAGGGCGAGGGCTTCGACATCGGATTCAACGCCCGCTATCTGCTCGACATATTGAACCAGATCGACAGCGATCTGGTTGAACTGCACTTGGCCGACGCGGCTGCGCCGACGCTGATCCGCGAGGACGATCGCAGCCCGGCGCTCTATGTTCTGATGCCGATGCGGGTGTAAGGGGGGGGCGTCGCTAACGGCGACGGTTGACCAGAAGCAAACGTCAGTAACATCCGTCATCCCAGCGAAGGCTGGGATCTCGTGCGGCCAGGTCGTGCGCTCCCGCCTGAGATCCCAGCCTTCGCTGGGATGACGGTTTTGGGGCTGCTACCTCCCTCCAATCCCAGTAAGTTTCTTTCAATATCTTCTCGTTACGCAGAGTGCATGGCTTTCTTGCGCGCGAATCTGGCGGAATTGCAATCGCGACGAACGGACCTCGTCGCCGCTCTCGGCCTGGTCGAGGGCGGGGCGGTGGTCGATATGTCCTGGATCTCCGGTACGTTCGTCCATATCGCCCGGCTCTGGCCGCTGGTGCTGCTGGGCAAGCTATGCATCACCGCCCTGCTGCACGTGCCCTTTTACGAAGAGGGCAATGCCGGCCATGCCATGGCGCTGTCCCTTATGCTGCTGATCGACGGCATTGCGATCGTCGCGCCGCGCGGCGCGCGGTTTCAGCGTCTGCGACCGCATCATCAGAAATGGCTGATGCTGCCGATGGTCCTGCTGTCGGGCCTCAGCTTCAGCCTGATGCTGGGACCCTTGCTGATCGCCGGGGCCGTATCGCGCAATCTGGCGGCGGAAATGGCTGTCGCGCTGATGGCGGTGTCGATCTTCGGCGACCGGCGATTGCTGGGCGTCAGCTATTTTTGCGGCCTGTTGATCGCCTCCGTGCTGCACGGCGCGGATTTCGCGCAGTTTGGTCTGCTGATCAGCTGCATCGCGGTGATGCTGGTCGCCGCGCTGCGCCAGGCTACGCAGGACATGAATCGTGCCATTGCCTTCTACCGGCGCGACCTGCGCGCCCAGCGCTCGGACCGGTTGCTGCATGAATATGAGCAATCGGGTCGCGGCTGGTTCTGGGAAACCGATCGTCAGGGCTGCATCGCCTATATATCCGACACGCTGGCGCACACGCTTGACCTCAGCAGCGAGGCGCTGATCGGCCGCCCCATCACGGAGATCATTCGCCCCGGCGACCGGCAGGATGGCGATGGCGAACGCACGCTTGGCTTCCATCTGTCGGCACGCACCGGCTTTGCCGATATTCCGATCCGCGCCGCCATGGCGAAGGACGAGCGCTGGTGGTCGATCTCCGGCCAGCCGGTGTTCAACGAATTCGGCCAGTTCCACGGCTTTCGGGGCAGCGGCACCGACCTTACCGAAATGCGTCGCAGCCAGGCGGAAGTGACGCGGCTCGCGCAATATGACTCGCTGACCGGCCTTGCCAACCGGGTGCAGATGATGCGCTCGCTGGAGCAGGCGGTGGCGGGCAGGAACGGATGCCCTCGCGACTGCACGCTGATGATGCTGGACCTGGACCGGTTCAAGACGGTGAACGACACGCTTGGCCATCCGGCGGGCGACGCGCTGCTGCGGCAGGTCAGCCAGCGCATCCAGCGCGTGGTCGGGGACAAGGGGCTGGTCGGCCGTCAGGGCGGCGACGAATTCAAGATCCTGCTGCCCGGCCGCCCCGACAAGATCACGCTGGATCATCTGGCGCGCGCGATCATCACCGACGTCTCGCAACCCTATACGGTGGAGGGCACGGCGGTCGTCATCGGCGTATCGATCGGCATTTCCTTCTGCCCGCAGGACGGGGTCACCGCCGACGCGTTGATCCGCAACGCCGATCTCGCCCTCTATGCGGCCAAGGGCGACGGGCGCGGCGTCTACCGCTTCTATTCGCCCGAAATGCACGCCGATGCCGAGGATCGCCGCCAGTTGGAGGAGGATCTGCGCAAGGCGCTGGTCGAAAACGGCCTGCACCTCGTCTACCAGCCCGTCGTTTCCTCCAGGACGGAGCAGATCACCGGCTATGAAGCGCTGCTGCGCTGGCAGCATCCGGTGCGCGGCGCGATCTCCCCCAGCCTGTTCGTGCCGATTGCGGAGGATAGCGGACTGATCGGCCCGATCGGCGAATGGGTATTGCGCACCGCCTGCCACGATGCAGCGCAATGGGCAGAGGGGGTGCGCGTCGCGGTCAATGTCTCGCCGATCCAGTTCGCCAATCCGGGCCTGCCCTCCATCGTCATGAACGCGCTCGCCGCATCCGGTCTGGCGCCGACGCGGCTGGAGCTGGAAATCACCGAAAGCGTGTTCCTGAACGATGATGACGGCACGGAATCGATGTTCACGCGGCTGAAGGCGTTGGGTGTGCGGCTGGCGCTTGACGATTTCGGCACCGGCTATTCCTCGCTCGGCTATCTGAAGAAGGCGCCGTTCGACAAGATCAAGATCGACCAGAGCTTCGTGCGCGGCGCCGCGATCAAGGGCAGCCGTAACAGCGCGATCATCAAGGCGATCGTCAGCCTGGCCGAAGCGCTGGGCATGGACACCACGGCGGAAGGGGCGGAAACGCAGGACGAACTGGCGCTGATCCGGCAATTGGGATGCAGCCATATTCAGGGCTATGTCTATGGGCGACCCTTGCCGGCGGCGGATGTGCTGGTCCAGCTGCACCTCCATGGCGGTATCGCCACGCTCCAGGGCTTCCAGTCGAGCCGCCCGGAACGCAAGACCATGCTGCGCACGGTATCGGTGCACCATGACGGCCATGTCTACACCGGCCGCATCCGCAATATCTCGGCCACCGGCGCGCAGCTGGAAGGGTTGTGGAACGTTCCCGAAGGCACGCTGTTCGCGATCGAACTGGGCGAGAACCAGACCGTCAATGCCATTGCGCGCTGGTCCAAGGACGATCGACTGGGCGTGGAATTCACCCAGTCGATCAATCCCGGCAATCTTCGCGCGATACCCCGGTCGCTGGCGTCCTGAAGCGTCGCGCGCAGGCACGGGATCAGGCGGGGCTGCCCAACATCCTTCAGAAGAACAGCTTGCGGAAGCTGATCGTCACCGCCCGTCCCAACGGGTCGAGATAGCCCGGCTGGTAGCGCACCGGCGTTGCCCCCGTTGCATCGGTCACGCTGCGCCGCTGGTTGAAGAGATTGTCGATGCCGATCGACACCCGCGCCCCGCGCAGGAAGGAATGGGCCTTCACCAGCGCAGGCATTTGTCCCAGATTGGCGAAGAGCCGCAGGTCCACCGTCGCCAGGCTGCCGAAATCCAGCCGCGACGCCCCGCCGAGCGCGCCGTCGACATGGGTTCCGCTCTCCCAATCGACGCTGAGCCGCGCGCCCAGACCGTTATTGGTATAGCCCATGCGCGCATTCAGCTCATGTCGCGGCTGTCCGCCCGACGATCCGGTGGCGTCGCCATTCAGCAGGTCGAGTTCCGGCGCGCCCGGCGCGATCAGGATGCTCTCGGTGAAATGCCAGGTGTGATACAGGCTGAAGCTCAGCCGCCCGCCGCCACCGCCGGGACCACGCCCGCCGCCGCCAAAGCCACCCCGCCCGCCAAAGCCGCCGCCCCGCTGGCCGCCGCCAAAGCCGGGGTTGCCACCCTGTTCCCCGTCGCCACGCGGCCGGTCGCCCCCTTCCTGGCCCTGAGGAGACTGACCGCCCTGACCCCCGCCCGGCCCGCGATTGCCGAACAGGCCGCGCAGGTCCTGCAATTCCTTGGGCCGTTCCTCGGGCTTGGCGCCCGCCGCGCGCCAGGCCTCCACCACCTTCTGGATATGCGACTTGAGCGGGATGGAAAGGTCGAAGCCCCAGCGCAACTGCTCGCTCTGTGATCGCAGATAGTTGACGGGCCGCGCGTCGATCTGCACCAGATTGCCGTCCTCGTCGCGCAGGAAACGCTGGGGGAAGGCCGCCTCGATCGCCGGGGTCGGCGTCGGAAAGGCGGAGATCGGATTGCTCGTCCGGCTGTTGGTATAGGTGGCCGTCAGCGTCAGATTGGGCTTTTCGAACGGCTTGATATTGGCACTGAGGCGAAACTGATCGCGCACGCTTTCCTTAAGGCTCGCATTGCCGCCGCTCAGTTGCGTCACGAACACCGTCTGACCGGTGGCATAGTCGAAGACCGACACGTTCGGCGTCGAAATCAGCGGATCGGTGATCTGCGTCCCCGTCGGCGCCGCCCGATCCTGATTGGCGGACATCAGCAGCTGGACCGCCGGCACCGGCCGCCAGCGCAGGCCGTAGCCCAAAGTCGAAAGCGTGCCGAAATCGGAATAATGCTGCGCCGCCGCGTTCACATTGACGCCGATATCGCCCACCGCGCCCAGCACGCCCTTCGACCGGCTGGTGATCGGCAAGTCGAAGCTGATCTGGCCGCTGCCGATTTCCCGGTTGTAGCTTGAATCGCGTTCCACCCCCGACCGGATCGACCAGCTGTCGAAGCCATTGGCCGACCCGCCCAGGCGGATCGATGTCGTCACCGCGCCCGCGGGCAGGTCGAACAGCGATCCCGACAGCAGCAGGTCGCCCTGCACGGACTGGGACTCGGCCTTCGCCCGGTCGATCACCCGCGTCGAGAGCAGGTCGGACGAAAAGCCGCCAAAGGGATTGCCGCCCGCATTGATCTCGCTCTGGATGTCCCCCGTCGACAGGCCGCGATCGGTCGTGGTGCGGGTGTTGGAATAATCGCCATTGCCCGTGAAGGACCATATCCAGCCACCGCCCAACAGTCCGTTCAGCGTCACGCCGACATGGCCGGTCGTGCCCTTGATCTGCTGCCCCAACTCGCCTGCATCGCGCAGATAGCGGGTCAGCGTGGCATCCTCCGCAAAGGGCGAGAAGGGATTGCCGGCCGGCAGTCCCAGCCGCGCCGACTGATAGCCTTGCAGGCTGTCATTTTCCGACAGTTCCAGCCGCCCGTTGATGGTCATCGACACCTTGCCCAGCGCACGGGCCAGCGTGGCGTTGGTGGCGAAGCTTTCGGTCGCCGGGTTGAGCGTGCGGTGATGGGCCAGTTCGGCACCGCTCACGCTGTCGGGACCGGCGAGGAAAGCGGTCAGCCCCGATGGCGTTCGGACCACTTCGCCCTGTGCATTGGGCACCACCCCGCGCTCGCTTTCCAGCAGCGAAGCGGCGGTCTTGTACTGCATGTCGAGGGTGAAGCGATTATCGCCCCGGATGCGCAAGAGCCCGCCTTCGACCGAGCCGTTGTCGCGCCCGCCCTGCGTCGTCGTGCCTGCGCGCAGGTCCACGGTTTCGGCGCGGAACCGCTGGCGCAGTACGATGTTCACCACCTTCTGCGTCGGCGCATAGCCATAGCTGAGCGCGACCTGTTCGGGCAGGATGTCGACCCGTGCCACCGCTTCGGACGGAATGTCCTGAATCTCCGAAAAACTCGAAATCCGCTTGCCGTTGAGCAGGATCACCGGCGTGCCGTTGGTCTGCGGCGACAATTCGGTGATCATCTCAGCTATGGAGGTGACGCCCAGCGCCCGGACATCGGCGGGGGAAAGCTGCTGCTCCGGTTTGATGTTGCCGACCACCGCGCCGCGCTCGGGCTGGCCGGTGACGACGATCTCCTCGCTCTCGTCGATCTGCCCCGCAGGCCCGGTGGGCTCCTCGGTCTGCGCCATCAGCGCGCCCGGCGCCGCACTCATCATCAACGGAAACAGCAGACATGCGAAGGAACGGCGCACTTTTCACCCCTAATATTCAAGATGCTGAAGTCTCCCCTCTAGGGGGGAGTTGTCGCAAGATTCTGGCAAGCCCCATAAAGATTTGTCGCAAAATGTAATCGACCAAATCATGCCGCATCATGAAAGATGATCCCCAGCGTGTAGCGCGCGCCCGACAGCAGCCGGCTGACGCCATGCCGCATCTGCACCCGGTGTATCCCACGGGCGCCGATCACCGGCCGCTCCCGCACCGGAAAGACCACCGCGTCGCCCTGGGCGAGCGGCACCACCTCCGGCCGCGACTGCATGCGCGGCCGCTGCTCGGTCAGGACGAAGGCGCCGCCGGTGAAATCCCGTTCCGGCGCGGACAGCAGGATCGCCGCCTGCAACGGAAAGACATGCGGCCCATAGACATCCTGATGCAGCGCGTTCCAATCCCCCGCCTCATAGCGCAGCAGCAGCGGCGTCGCCTTGTCCTGCCCGCCGAGCGCGCCCGCCTTCAGGAAATCGGCATGGCGCGCGGGATGGATGTCGCCGCTCCCCAGCATTGCCGCCCACTGGTTCGCTTGCCTTGCCAGCGCCGGGTAAAGCGCTTCGCGCAAGGCCGCGACCGGCGCGGGCAGGGGATAGTCGAAATAGCGATAGCGCCCGCTGCCATAGCCATGCCGCGCCATCACCACCTCCTTGCGGAAGAGGCCGGGTCGTTCCCACAGCGCGATCAGCTCCGCGCATTGATCGGGGGAAAGCAGGGCAGGCAGGCGCGCGGCGCCATGACGATCGAGATCGGACAGGTCCATGCCCGCCAGAGTGACGCCGCCGCTCTACCCTGTCATCCCGTCGCTTGCGCTCAAAACCCCTTATTTCGGCTTGCGGAAACGGAACAGGAAGCGGTCGGTCTTGCCGCGAACGGCCGGATCGAACACATTCTTGCTGTGGTCGTCCTGCGGATTGGCGAGCAGCGGGCTTTCCCCGTCGAGCACGAACCCGGCCTTGGTGAAGTCGGCCTTGACCACCGCCGGATCGATCCGGTGCAGCTTGCCGACGATGGCCCGCGTGTCGCCCGCCGGCCCGGCATGATCGATCACGCCTACGACCCCGCCCGGCTTTGTCGCGGCATAGAGGGTTTTCACGAAGGCCGCCGGATCGGTGAAGGGAATGCCGAACTTCTCCGATTGCGAGTAGAGGTCGTGATAATTGAGGTTGAGGATGGTGAAGTCGAAACTGTTCGCGGGCGCGGCAAAGCCCTCGAACGGATAGCTGACCCACCGTACCTCCGGCCGTCGCGCCTGAAGAGCCTGCCATTTCTGCTGGCCTTCGGGCTTGCTGGTGAACTGGCTGGGTTCAAAGCCCGTCACCTTGCCCTTCGGCCCCACGACATTGGCCATGATCTCCGCCCAATAGCCCGATCCGGTGACGATATCGGCCGCTTTCATGCCGGGCCTCAGCCCCAGAAAGGCGAGCGTTTCGATAGGCTTGCGCCCTTCATCCAGCGCCTTGGCCTCGGCCGGGCGTTTGGGATCGGCGATGGCGGCGGCATAGTCGGGCGCCTTTGCCTGAGCCGCGAGCGGGGCGGCAAGGGCGAGGCTGGCGCAAAAGAAAGCAAGGGCGGAACGCATTGGAAACCCTCCTGTTTTGGATATGGGGGAAGATGCACCGCCGTTCGCCTCCGCTCAAGCGTCGCTGGTCGAAACGGATCGCGCGTCTGTCGATTGCATTGCCCGCCAGAGTTTCTACACCTTGGCCCATGCGCACGCTCTACCCATTGATCGAACCCTTCGCCTCCGGCCATCTCGACGTGGGGCACGGCCACCGCCTCTATTGGGAACGTGCCGGCACGCCGGGCGCCAAGCCCGCGGTCTTCCTTCATGGCGGCCCCGGCGGCGGCATATCGCCCGATCACCGCCGCCTGTTCGATCCGCGGCGCTACGACGTCCTGCTCTTCGACCAGCGCGGCTGTGGCCGTTCGACGCCCCATGCGGAACTGGAGGCGAACACCAGCTGGCACCTCGTCGCGGATATCGAACGCCTGCGGGAGATGGTGGGCGTCGACCAATGGCTGGTCTTCGGCGGCAGCTGGGGTTCGACGCTGGCGCTCGCCTATGCCCAGACCCATCCCGACCGCGTGACGGAACTGGTGCTGCGCGGCATCTTCACCATCCGCAGACAGGAGATCGACTGGTATTATCAGCAGGGCGCCAGCCGCATCTATCCCGACAAATGGGAGCGGTTCGTCGCCCCGATTCCGGAGGCGGAGCGCGACGACCTGCTCCACGCCTATCGCCGCATCCTGACCGGCGGCGACCGCGCGCGGCAGATCGCCGCCGCCAAGGCATGGAGCGTCTGGGAAGGTGAAACCATCCGGCTGCTCCCTGACGAAGCGCTCTCCGCCACCCATGAGGCCGATGATTTCGCGCTCGCCTTCGCCCGCATCGAAAATCATTATTTCGTCCATGGCGGCTGGCTGGAGGAAGGCCAGTTGATCCGCGACGCAGGCAAGCTGGCGGCCATTCCCGGCGTGATCGTGCAGGGCCGCTACGACATGGCCTGCCCTGCGGAGACGGCATGGGCATTGCACCGTGCCTGGCCGCAAGCCCGGTTCGACATGATCGAAGGCGCGGGCCACGCATTCAACGAACCGGGCATATTGGATGCCCTGATCCGCGCCACCGACGCCTTCGCGGCGTGAGCAACTTCGAAAGGCCTGTAATGCGAAAGACGATCCTGCTGGCGGCGGTTTTCAGCCTGATGTCCTGCGGCAAGAACGACGATAACCCGCCTGCCCCCCGGCCTCGGCCTGCCCCCGAAACGGGCGCCGCGGCCGAGGTGGCCAAACTGGATGAAGGGCTGCGCAATGGCGTGCTGGAAAAGGCGATCAAGGCGTCGGGCGCCCTTTGCCCCAGCGTCAAAACATCCGAACGTGCCGAAGTCCGCCCCGGCATCCGCGGCTGGAAGGCCGAGTGCGACAATGGCACCGCCCATCTGATCGAAATTCAGGCCGACGGCACCGCGAACGTCACCAGCCGGACCTATTGAGGGAAACCCTGCGAAAGCGCGTTGAAGATCGCCAACTGGGCGTCGAACGCCCGTTGGAAGGCGGGGCGTGCCTCGCCGCGCGCGACATAGGCCGACAGGTTCGGATATTCGTCGAGCAGGCCAGAAGAGGCCAGTCTGCGCAGCACCGACACCATCATCAGGTCCCCGGCGCTGAACCCGCCCTCCAGCCAGTCGGCATCGCCCAGCCGCCGGGACAGGGCGCCCAACCGCTGGCGGACGCGATCGTCCAGCATGGACAGGCGCTGCGCATGCCAGCTCTTGCCGCTTTCCATCAGCATGGCCATGGAACGCTCGACGATCGGCGGCTCCACGGTGCTGAGCGCGGCGAACATCCACGCGACCGCGCGGGCGCGGCTATCGCCGTCCGCCGGCAACAGGCCCGCGTGGCGCTCCGCCACATGCAACACGATGGCCCCTGACTCGAACAGCCGCAGATCGCCTTCCTCATAAGTCGGAATCTGCCCGAACGGGTGCAGCGCCAGATGCGGCGCCTGCTTCATGGCCTCGAACGAGACGAGCCGGACGTCATAGGGACAGCCCACTTCCTCCAGTGCCCATCGCACCGGCATGTCGCGCGCCAATCCCTTGCCGCGATCGGGGGACTGTTCGAAAACGCTGATGGTGACGGTCATGCTGTCGTTCCCATGGTTGGACGGCGGCGTCGCGAAGACATGCCGCGCGTTTACCGCCCGAACTTCTTCTGCACCTTTCCATAGCGCAATTTCCGCGTCCCCGGCTTGCCTTCGGTTGCGCGTCCCCTTGGCGCCGCCACCTGCTGCTCGGCGGGCAGGCCCAGTTCCTCCGCCTCCAGCTTGCGGATCTCGTCGCGTATCCGCCCGGCTTCCTCGAACTCCAGATCCGCCGCCGCCGCGCGCATCTTCTTCTCCAGATCCTCGATATAGGCGCGCAGATTGTGCCCGACGAGATGCGGCCGGTCCTCCAGCCCCGTCTCGACCGTCACCTGATCCTTCGATGCGACATGGGCGATGATGTCGCTGATATTCTTCTTCACCGTCTGCGGCGTGATGCCATGTTCGGCATTATATTCCATCTGCTTCTCGCGCCGCCGCGAGGTTTCGCCCAGCGCCCGCTCCATGCTGCCCGTCACGCGGTCGGCATAGAGGATCACCCGCCCCTCGACGTTGCGCGCCGCACGCCCGATCGTCTGGATCAGTGAGGTTTCGGAGCGCAGGAAACCCTCCTTGTCCGCATCCAATATCGCCACCAGCCCGCATTCGGGAATATCCAGCCCCTCGCGCAGCAGGTTGATGCCGATCAGCACGTCATAAACGCCCAACCGCAAGTCGCGGATCAGTTCGATACGCTCCAGCGTCTCGACATCCGAGTGCATGTAGCGGACCTTGATCCCCGCCTCATGCATGAACTCGGTCAGGTCCTCCGCCATCCGCTTGGTCAGCGTGGTGACGAGCGTGCGATACCCCTGCGCAGCGACCTTGCGGCATTCGTTGATCAGGTCGTCCACCTGATCCTCCACCGGCTTGATCTCGACCGGCGGGTCGATGAGCCCGGTCGGGCGGATGACCTGTTCGGAGAAGGTGCCGCCGGTCTGCTCCATCTCCCAGGGGCCGGGGGTCGCTGACACGGAAACCGTCTGCGGCCGCATCGCGTCCCACTCGTTGAAGCGCAAAGGCCGATTGTCGATGCAACTCGGCAGGCGGAAGCCATATTCGGCCAGCGTGATCTTCCGCCGATGGTCGCCCCGCGCCATCGCGCCGATCTGCGGCACGGTCTGGTGGCTCTCGTCCACGAACAGCAGCGCGTTCTCGGGCAGATATTCGAACAAAGTCGGCGGCGGCTCGCCCGGCAGGCGGCCGGTCAGGAAGCGCGAATAATTTTCGATCCCCGCGCAGCTGCCGGTCGCCGCGATCATCTCCAGATCGAAATTGGTCCGCTGCTCCAGCCGCTGGGCCTCCAGCAGCTTGCCTTCGCCGGTCAGTTCCTTCAGCCGCTCCGCCAGTTCGAAGCGGATCGCCTCCATCGCCTGCTTGAGCGTCGGCCCCGGCGTGACGTGGTGGCTGTTGGGAAAGACCTTCACATAATCGAGCGATGCGATCTTCTTCCCTGTCAGCGGATCGAACTCGACAATCTCCTCAATCTCATTGCCGAAGAAGCTGACCCGCCATGCCGTATCCTCATAGTGGGAGGGGAAAATCTCCAGATTATCTCCCTTCACCCGGAAATTGCCGCGCGCGAAGGCCGCGTCGTTGCGCTTATATTGGAGCGCGACCAGCTTGCGGATGATCTCCCGCTGATCCTCGATCTGGCCCTTCTTCATCGCAAAGGTCATGGCCGAATAAGTCTCGACCGAGCCGATGCCATAGAGGCAGGATACCGATGCCACGATCAGCACATCGTCCCGCTCCATCAGCGCGCGGGTGGCAGAGTGGCGCATCCGGTCGATCGCCTCGTTAACGCTGGACTCCTTCTCGATATAGGTGTCCGACCGCGCCACATAGGCTTCGGGCTGGTAATAATCATAATAGCTGACGAAATATTCGACGGCATTCTCAGGGAAGAAGCTCTTGAACTCCCCATAAAGCTGCGCAGCCAAAATCTTGTTCGGCGCCAATATGAGGGCAGGCCGCTGCAACGCCTCGATCACCTTCGCCATGGTGAAGGTCTTGCCGGAGCCGGTGACGCCCAGCAGCACCTGATCCTTCTCGCCTTGCAACGCGGTGTCCACCAGCTCGGCAATGGCGGTCGGCTGGTCGCCCGACGGTTCATAGTCCGACACCAGCTTGAACGGTCGCCCGCCCTCGCTCTTTTCCGGGCGCGCGGGACGGTGGGGGACGAAGCCGTCGCCGGTCTGCGGCTCGTCCAGCGTGGTGCGGATTTGAATTGTCATCGCCGCTTGATATGGTCCCGGCCCAAGCGGGGTGCAACAGGGAGGATTATCCATGCGCAAAACGGTACTGGGCCTGATGGGAGCAACGGCTTTGCTGGCGGCCTGCGGCGAGAAAAAGTCCAGCGAGCCGCAGAGCCGCGAGGAGGTCAGGCAGGAAGTCCAGAAGGTCCAGCTCAAGCCCGGCCAGTGGGAGGGGACCTATGAGCTGGTCGACATCGACATGCCCAATATGCCGGGCGGCGGCGCCCAGATGAAAGAACAGATGAAGAAGATGATGAGCCGCACCTCGATCAAATATTGCGTCTCGCCGGAGGAAGCGGCCAACCCCAGCGGCAAGATGTTCTCAGGCCAGGAGAACAAGGATTGCACCTATAAGGGCTTCGACGCCAGCGGCGGCTCGGTGAAGGGCGAGATCAGCTGCAAATCGCAGGGCGGCACGATGAACGCCGTCATGTCCGGCGATTATGCGCCGGAAAGCTATGAAATGCACATGGACATGAAGATGACCGGCGCCCCCAACGGCATGAACATGAGCATGAAGGCCAGGACGTCGGGCAAGTGGATCGGATCGACCTGCGCGGCCAAGTGAATGAGAGCCCGGCGTGCTGGCTTCGCGGCTGCGCGCTGGGCAAGCGCAACGAATGGGAAGCGTTGATCGGATTCAGATTCCTCTTGCTCTTTGCGTGACTTGGCGCGAGCCTCGCCGCGTTCCAGTCAGAGAACAGGGGAAGAGGATATGCAGAAAGTTGCGCTGGCGGCGTTGCCGCTCGCTCTTGGCTTGGCCGCCTGTGGCAGCAAGCCGGAACCCGCGCCCGAAGCCGCCGAAGCACCGATATTCATGAAGGCCGGCGAATGGACGCTGACCCGCAAGACCACCGGATACAACACCCCCACCGTCACCCCGGCCGAATATCAGGCCGCATTGAAGCAGGTGAGTGAGGACAAGGCCTGCATCGCCGTCGACGCCGCCGGCGTGCCCGACGCCAATGCACTGGCGGGCGAAGAAGGCAAGGATTGCACCTATAAGGACAAGCTGATCCGCAAGGGCCGGCTGATCGCGACGCTTGCCTGCACATCCGGCAAAGGCACGTCGGAAATCGTTCTGGAGGGCAATTTCACCGCCGACACGCTGACGCTGGGCAGCACCATGACCAGGACGGAGGGCGGCAGCCCCGTGCTGCGGACCACCCATGACGTCACCGGCAAGCGCGCCGGGGAATGCGCCAAGGCCTGAGCGGCGATATCGCAGGGGATGAAATGAAAATGCGCTGAGCTGCGATTCATGCGATGGTCGGAGACGGCATTTCCTTCCCATGGAGGAGTCGTCCCATGCTGTTCCATCTCTCGATCGCGGCTCAGGACCCGCGCCATGTCGCGCAGGTCATCGCAGAATTCTGGCGCGGGGAGGCCTTTCCCTTCCCGCCCGTCACCCCCGGCAGCTGGATCGCGCTGGCCGGTGACGATCGCGGCACGGCGATAGAGGTCTATCCGCTCGGCACCATCCTGCGCGAGGAAGAGGACGATGCCGGCGGTTTCGGTGATCCGAAGGAGCAGACCGGCTACACCGCCACCCACGCCGCCATCGCCACGGTGCTGAGCGAGGAGGAGGTGCTGGCCATCGCCACCCGCGAAGGCTGGCCCGCCAGATATTGCAAGCGGGGCGGGGCCTTCGGCGTCATCGAACTGTGGATCGAGGGACGGCAGATGGTGGAACTGCTGACGCAGGAGATGCAGGCCGAATATCTCGCCATGATGACGGTGGACAATTATCGCGCCATGCTGGCGGCGGGTCATTAGGACGGGCGATTATAAGGTCCGCCTCTGACCAACAGCCGCAACCGCCACCCGTCGCCCAGGCCCTGCTATTCCAGCCGCGCAATCGCCCGCCGGTCGCAACGCTTTTCCCCCCGCGGCACCGCCGAATAGCCCGGCACCACAATCGACTGCCCGATCCTGAGCGGCGCGAAGCGTTCCCGCGCAATCCCTTCGCAACGCAGATAAAGCTCCAGCATGGCGGGCGGCGTCCCCCATTTCTCATAGGACAGCCGGAACGTCCCCCAATGGATGGGAATGGCGGTCGATGCTTTCAGCTTCTCGAACACCTGCACCGCCTGTTCCGGCCCGATATGCGAGTCCGACTGCATCTGCCCCGGATAGAAACGGAACGCCCCGATCGGGATCATCGCCAGTCTGATCGGCCCCAGCCGCGCCGCTTCCTCCGGCCATGCCATGTCCCCCGCGCCGGTATCGCCGGCAAAGAAGACATTGCCCGCCCGCGTGCTGATCACGAAGCTCGACCACAAGGCCCGGCTGCGATCCGTGCCCCAGCGGCTGCTCCAATGATGGTTGCGCAGCACATGAACGCGATAATCCGGGCAATGTTCGTAATTTTCGCACTGGATCACCGTGGCGCCGCCCAGCCCGTTCAGCGCCGCCCCGCTTACCGACTGCCCCCAGTCGAGCGCCGTCGACGGAATGCCGTTGGCCTTCAGGATCGCGTCATTGCCCAGGCTGGTGATGATCTTCGGCCGATCCCGTTCCCACAGCCTTTTCAACGTGGGAATGTCCATATGGTCATAATGATTGTGGCTGATGATGATGAGGTCGATCTTCGGCAGATCGTCGAAGCGCACCCCCGGCTCCGCCACGCGCCGGGGCCCCAGCGGCGGAAAGGGGCTGGCATGGTCCGACCAGATCGGATCGGTCAGGATATTCAGCCCCGCCGCCTGCACCAGCACCGTCGCATGCCCCACCCAGGTCGCCACCATGCCGCGTGGCGCGGCGAAGGCGGGCGGCCGCGAAGGCTTCACGGCCACGGTGTCAGGCCAGGCGGGTCGATCGTCCTGTCCCATCAGCCAGCGCGCGATGAAGCCGCGCCGGCTGCTTCCCGGCGGCGCGGAAAAATGAATCTCGCCATCGGGATTGAAGAAGCGCGCGCCGTCATAATGGCGGCTGACCGGCCCCTGATAATAGATACGATCCAGAAAGGGTGGAACAATGGTGACCGCCAGGCACAGCGCGACCACCAGAAACAGCAGCGCAACGCCCAGACCCTTCACGATTTTCCCGACGATGCGGCCCATGCCGTCTCCCGCTATGATGACGGGGAGGGACATAGCGCGGATCGCTGCGGCGGCAAGGGTCCTGTCCGGATCGCAGACTGAACAGGCCGTCGCTACAGCGCCCCCATCAGCGCCAGCACGACTCCGCCGGCCACCAGCAGCAGGCCCATCGCCTCGCTGCGCGTCATCCGCTCGCCCAGATAGAAATGACCAAAGCCCAGGGTGAAGGCGACCTCGATCTGGCCGACGATCCGCACCAGCGCGACCGGCGCGGTGGCAAAGCCGGTGAACCAGCAGGCCGACCCCAGCGAGGATAGCAGCCCGACCTGCCCCGACACGCGCCAGCTGCGGAAGAGTCCATCCATTTGTTCCGGCTCGCGCAGCAGCAGATAGCCGCCCTGCATCCCCGTCTGCATCGTGACCGTCACCACCAGCACGATCAGCGCGGCCAATATCGGATCGCCGCCGCCCACCTCCTGCGTCGCCCGCCTGATGCCGATGGCCGTCAGCGCGAAGAAGAAGCCGGACGCGATCCCGCACAAGGCCGCCGGCTGTCCCAGCGCCTTCAGGAAATCCACCGCCCCCATGCGCTTTCCGCCCGTCGACAGCAGCATCACGCCGACCACGCCGCTGCCTATGCCTGCCCAGGCGAGCGGGTGCAGACGCTCTCCCAGCAACAAAAAGGACAGGATCGCGCCTTGCACCGCCTCAGTCTTGGAATAAGCGGTGCCGACGACGAAGTTGCGATGGGCAAAGGCCATGATGAGCAGATTGGTGGCGACGATCTGCGCCAGCCCGCCGGCCGCGCAGAATAGCAGGAAAAGCGGATTGGGGGAGGGCAGGGGCGCGGCAAGGAGCAGCCGATACCCGCCGAGCAGCATCAGCGTGAAAGGCAAGCCATATAGATAGCGCACCAGCCCTGCCGCATTGACCGACAGCTCCTTGCTCACCCGCCGCTGCACCGCCGTCCGCCAGGCCTGCGTGGCCCCCGCCAGCAGGGTAGCCGGCAACCAGATCGGGAATGTCATCTCAAATCCTCCCCGCGCGTAGCGGGGGGAGGGGGACCATCCGAAGGATGGTGGAGGGGAAATGGGTGACACTGGCCCAATATATACCGCGTCACGCTGTCGATCTCGCTGAGCACATCGCCAGCTTTAATCCTCAGCACCCGAATCCCTTGAGAGCGCAGCCAGGCATCGCGCCTCTGGTCGTGCGTGATCTGTTCCATGCCATCATGATGGCTACCATCAATCTCGATCGCCAGTCGCACTGAGGCACAGAAAAAATCCAGCACATAGGACCCAACGGGATGCTGCCGCCGGAATTTCAGCCCCTCCGGCCGCCCTCGTAGCCATTGCCACAGGGCGATTTCGGGTGGCGTCAATGTACGCCGCAGGCCACGCGCCTGTGCAACGGTCTTTCTTATGGGAGGCATCGCGCCTTTTCCCCTCCACCATTTGTCATGCAAATGGTCCCCCTCCCCATGCACTGCATGGGGAGGATTTGGAGCATCGTGCGCAAAAGCGGGAACCGGTTTTGCGCTTGAAACGATGCGATAACAAAGAACTAGAGTGCGCGGCAGGCGTCGGATTTAAAGCAGCGTGCTCTAGCGGCAGGCCCTTACGCCCCTTCGAGCAGATGCTCTTTCCTGATCTTCTCCTGCCACACCAGCGGGGCGAGGCGGTGGACATTCTGCCCCTCGCTGTCCACGGCGACGGTGACGGGCATGTCCTGCACCTCGAACTCGTAGATGGCTTCCATGCCCAGGTCCTCGAAGCCGACCACCTTGGCCGCCTTGATCGCCCGCGCCACCAGATAGGCCGCGCCGCCGACCGCCATGAGGTAAGCGCTCTTGTGCCTGGCGATGCTGTCCGTCGCCGCCGGCCCGCGCTCGGCCTTGCCGACGCAGGCGGCGAGGCCCTGCTCCAGCATCATGTCCATGAACTTGTCCATGCGCGTCGCGGTGGTCGGCCCGGCCGGTCCCACCACTTCATCGCGTACCGGATCGACCGGGCCGACATAGTAGATCACGCGGCCCTTGAAATCGACGGGCAGTTCCTCGCCGCGCGCCAGCATGTCCTGGATGCGCTTGTGCGCCGCATCGCGCCCGGTCAGCATCCTGCCGTTCAGCAGCAGCCGGTCGCCATGCTTCCAGCTCTGCACCACTTCCGGCGTCAGATTGTCGAGGTCGACCCGGATCGCTTCCTTGCTCGGCTTCCAGTCCACCTGCGGCCATTCGGAAATCTTCGGCGCCTCCAGATAGGCCGGACCCGACCCGTCGAGCGTGAAATGCGCATGGCGGGTCGCCGCGCAATTGGGGATCATCGCCACCGGCTTGCCCGCCGCATGGCAGGGATAGTCGTAGATCTTGACGTCGAGGATGGTGGAAAGCCCGCCCAGACCCTGCGCGCCGATGCCCAGCGCATTGACCTTGTCGAAAATCTCGATCCGCAGCTTCTCGATATCGTTCTGCGGCCCGCGCGCCTTCAGCTCGCCCATGTCGATGGGGTCCATCAGCGATTCCTTGGCCAGCGCCACGGCCTTTTCCGCCGTGCCGCCAATGCCGATGCCCAGCATGCCGGGCGGGCACCAGCCCGCGCCCATTTGCGGGATCATCTCCAGCACCCAGTCGACGATCGAATCGCTCGGGTTCATCATCTTGAACTTGGTCTTGTTCTCGCTGCCGCCGCCCTTGGCCGCGACGTCGACGATCACCTTGTTGCCCGGCACCATCTCGACATTCAGCACGCAGGGCGTGTTGTCCTTCGTATTGACGCGCGAGAAGGCGGGGTCCTTCAGGATCGACGCGCGCAGCCGGTTTTCCGGGTTCAGATAGGCCTTGCGCACGCCCTCATCGACCACGTCCTGCATCGAGCGGCTATTGTCATCGAGGCGGCAGTCCATGCCCCATTTGACGAAGACGTTGACGATGCCGGTGTCCTGACAGATCGGGCGATGCCCTTCGGCGCACATGCGGCTGTTGGTCAGGATCTGGGCGATGGCGTCCTTGGCCGCCGGATTGGCCTCTGCGTCATAGGCTTTGCCCAGCGCGCGGATATAATCCATCGGATGATAATAGCTGATGAACTGGAGCGCATCGGCAACGCTCTCGATCAGATCGGCGGTCTTGATGACGGTCATCTACCCTGGTCCCTATATCTTGTGGCCCGCCCTGCACGGCGGTTCCATGCAGGGGAGCGGCTAGTAGGGATTGCGGCCGGAGTCCAGTGCGCCGCCCTTACCCATTGGCAAAGGGGAACATATGCCACCACGGCTCCTTCTCCCTGAGCACCCGCGCAAAGCTCTCCCGCGCCTCCAGCCGCTCTATATAGGCGGCCAGCCCCGGAAAGCCGCTCCGCATCGGTTCGATCCTGTCGGCATAGAACAGCGCCGGCGCCGCCGCGCAATCGGCCAGCGTGAAGTCGTCCCCCGCCGCCCAGCGCCGTCCCGCCATCCGCTCTTCCAGCAGCACATAGGCCTTGCCCAGCATCCGCCGCGCTTCCCCCACGCTATAGGGATCGCGCGCGACGCCCTCCGGCCGAATCCGGTCCCCGACGATGGCCTGCATCGGCGTCATCACATAATTGTCGAACAGCCGGTCCATCAGCCGCACCTCGATCGCGGCATCGGCATCCTCGGGAATCGGGCGGAACGGCCCCGGACAGTGCAGCCCGAGATATTCGACGATGATGCTGCTTTCCGCGATCGTCCGGTCGCGTGCCTCATCGCGCAACACTGGAAATTTCCCGATCGGCCAGAGCGTCTTCCAGGCCTCCACGACGGCCGCGTCTTCCAGCAGGCGCGGCTCGAACGCCGTCTTATTCTCGTAAAGGGCGATCAACGCCTTCCAGCAATAGGAGGAGAGGGGATGGTAATAGAGAATCATGTCGGCACCTCTTCTTGTGACCCCTGAAGTTGATCGGGATCGGCTTTTTGCCGTTTCCCACACCATATCGTGTCATGCCGCCGTCATGAAGCGCCATGGGTTGAATCGCCGCGCTCAAGCATTTCCGTGGCAAGCCAAATTTATTTTATAGCGGCAATTGTTCCTCTTGCCTTTTCCGCAGCCAAGGAAAGTCCGCGCGTCGCTGCGATGCGACGTGCGGAACCACCGATGAAATGAGTCGCGCCAGCGGCGAACCGAGTCCCCGAACTGTCATTTACCCCCTTGCAAGCAAATGAAGCTGTGGCACTATCCCTTGTATCGGGTTAACGGGGGTTACCCAACAGATTGTGATTGCGCCAACCGGGCCGGTTCCCGGAGGGAGGGTGTTTTTGCCCTTGCGATCCGGTCCGGGAAACCCATTTCCGTCTCCCCGGCACGGGTCGGTTGATGCTATATTGTCGGCCCGGCCGGCAGGGCTTGACCGAATCGAACGGAACAGGAACATTCGGGGGCTCGTTATGGATTTTCGGGATAGCGAACAGGTAGGTGCAGGCGACGTGGCAACCGTGATTGACGAAGTGGTGGAAGCAGTGGCCGACAAGAAGAAAGCCCCGGCCAAGGCGGTTGCGGCGCCGGCATCCTCGTCCACCGTCCAGGAGCGCCGCTTTCCCGTTAAGACCGACAACAGCCGCGACGCGCTGCTGACCGAATTCGGCAAGGACACGCTGAAGGACCGCTATCTGCTGCCCGGCGAAGATTATCAGGACCTGTTCGCCCGCGTCGCCGCCGCCTATGCCGACGATGCCGACCATGCCCAGCGCGTCTACGACTATATCTCGCGCCTCTGGTTCATGCCCGCCACGCCCGTCCTGTCGAACGGCGGCACCGGTCGCGGCCTGCCGATCAGCTGCTACCTCAACAGCGTCGACGACAGCCTGGAAGGCATCGTCAACACCTGGAACGAGAATGTCTGGCTCGCCTCGCGCGGCGGCGGCATCGGCACCTATTGGGGCAATGTCCGCGGCATTGGCGAGCCGGTCGGTTTGAACGGCAAGACCAGCGGCATCATCCCCTTCGTCCGGGTGATGGACAGCCTGACGCTCGCCATCTCCCAGGGTTCGCTGCGCCGTGGCTCGGCCGCCTGCTATCTCGACATCTCCCATCCGGAGATCGAGGAGTTCCTGGAAATCCGCAAGACGTCCGGCGACTTCAACCGCAAGGCGCTGAACCTGCACCACGGCGTCCTCCTGACCGACGAGTTCATGGAAGCGGTCCGCGACGGCAAGGAATTCGCGCTGCGCAGCCCGAAGGACCAGTCGGTGCGCGGCAGCGTCAACGCCCGCGCCCTGTTCCAGAAACTGGTGGAGGTCCGCCTCGCCACCGGCGAACCCTATATCGTCTTCAACGACACCGTGAACCGCACCATGCCCCGGCATCACCGCGAACTCGGGCTCAAGGTGTCGACTTCCAACCTGTGTTCCGAAATCACACTGCCGACGGGTCGCGACCATCTCGGCAATGACCGGACGGCGGTCTGCTGCCTTTCGTCCCTCAATCTGGAAACCTGGGACGAATGGAACAAGGACCCCCGTTTCGTCGAGGACGTCATGCGCTTCCTCGACAATGTGTTGCAGGATTATATCGACCGCGCGCCGGACGAAATGGCGCGGGCGAAATATTCGGCGGCGCGTGAACGGTCAGTGGGCCTGGGGGTGATGGGCTTCCACTCATTCCTCCAGGCCCGTGGCCTTCCCTTCGAAGGGGCGATGGCGAAAAGCTGGAACCTGCGCATCTTCAAGCATATCAGCGAAAAGGCGGCCGAAGCCTCCATGCAGCTGGCGGTCGAGCGCGGGCCGTGTCCGGACGCCGCCGACATGGGCTTGATGGAGCGTTTCAGCTGCAAGATGGCGATTGCCCCGACGGCGTCGATCAGCATCATCTGCGGCGGCACCAGCGCGTGTATCGAACCGATCCCGGCGAACATCTACACGCACAAGACGCTGTCGGGCAGCTTCGCGGTCAAGAATCCCTATCTGGAAAAGCTGCTGGTCGAAAAGGCGAAGGACAGCACCGCCGTCTGGAACTCGATCCTGGAAAAGGGCGGCTCGGTCCAGCATCTCGAATTCCTGACCCAGGAAGAAAAGGACACGTTCAAGACCAGCTTCGAGATCGACCAGCGCTGGCTGCTCGAACTGGCCGCCGACCGCACGCCCTTCATCGACCAGGCGCAGTCGCTCAATCTCTTCATCCCGGCCGACGTGGAGAAATGGGACCTGCTCATGCTCCACTTCCGCGCCTGGGAACTGGGTATCAAGTCGCTCTACTATCTCCGCTCGAAATCGGTGCAGCGCGCCGGCTTCGCGGGCGGGGTGGAGGCCGACAACACGATCGACGCCCCCAAATTCGAGATCGGGGGCGGGAGCACGGATTATGACGAGTGTCTCGCCTGCCAGTGATCGCCTCACCGGCAGAGCGACCCGCCCGCCTGCCGGAACCACCGATCGGGGCTGTACCCTGATCGAATAGGGGGAGAAGAGCGATGATGGCCTTTGTCATGATGACGGTTTTGGGTCTGGTAATGGTCCTTGAGGGCATATCGGAACTGCGACACAAGGCCGGAGACAGCGCTCCCCTCTCGGAAGCCGTGATTTTCAAGGCGATGGGCGCCGATCCGCTTCCGCTCAACAGTTTCGACCGGATCATGGCCCGCATCCATGCGTGGGGCCTGACCGGTTTCGGATTTCTCGTCGCCCTGATCGGCATTCTCGCCATGGGCGGCTACATTATCGCGCCGGAGTAAAGCCATGCCTCTTCTTCAAGCCAGCAAGGTCTACAAGCCCTTCGAATATCCCTGGGCCTATGAATTCTGGAAGCGCCAGCAGCAGCTCCACTGGCTGCCGGAGGAAGTGCCGCTGGGCGAGGATTGCCGCGACTGGGCGCAGAAGCTGAGCGACCATGAGCGCAACCTGCTGACCCAGATTTTCCGCTTCTTCACCCAGGCCGACGTGGAAGTGCAGGATTGCTACCACGAAAAATACGGCCGCGTGTTCAAGCCGACCGAGGTCAAGATGATGCTGACCGCGTTCAGCAACATGGAAACGGTCCATATCGCGGCCTACAGCCACCTGCTCGACACGATCGGCATGCCCGAAACCGAATATTCGGCCTTCATGCAATATAAGGAGATGAAGGACAAACACGATTATCTGGCGACCTTCGGCGTCGACACGGACGAGGATATCGCCAAGACGCTCGCCATGTTCGGCGGCTTCACCGAGGGGCTTCAGCTCTTCGCCAGCTTCGCCATGCTGATGAACTTCCCGCGCTTCAACAAGATGAAGGGCATGGGCCAGATCGTCAGCTGGTCGGTCCGCGACGAGACGCTGCACTGCGAAGGCATCATCCGCCTGTTCCATGCCTTCGTGAAGGAGCGTGACTGCCTGACCGCTTCGGTCAAGGAAGACATTATGGACATGTGCCAGAAGACGGTGCGGATCGAGGATGCGTTCATCGACCTCGTCTTCGAAATGGGCCCGGTGCCGGGCATGACGCCCAAGGACATCAAGAAATATGTCCGCTACATCGCCGACTGGCGCCTCGGCCAGCTGGGCCTGAAGCCGATCTACATGATCGATGAGCATCCGCTCCCCTGGCTGACCCCGCTGCTGAACGGCGTGGAGCACGCCAATTTCTTCGAAACCCGCGCGACGGAATATTCGAAGGCAGCGACGCGCGGCCAGTGGAACGATGTGTGGGATGCCTTCGACCGCCGCACCAAGCTCAAGAGCAGCGACGCGGCCAATGCGGATGAGGGCGGCGACCCGGACATGTTCAAGGCAGCGGGGATCGCGGCGGAGTAAATTTGAGTGTTTGAGCCAAGCCCGTTTGTTGCGATAGGGATTTCGGGGAGTGCGCTCTTAATATCTACCATAACCTTGTGGCTGACTTATTTTCGCAGGGGGCGGGTACGCATGACTCGGCCCTCTGTGATTTTCTTTGGACCGGACGGTTCGCGTTATGAAGGTTCAAATGGCAGGCCGAAAATCTTTCTACGGACTTTGCTAATCTCCAACTCGAAACGGGGGCGGGTCGTGGAGAACATGTTTGTTACACTCACAAGGCAAGAAACTCTACAAAGCTTCAACATCTGGGTATATGGCGAAGATCGGTTGGTAAGAGGAAGCGGATTGCACATCGGTGATGTTGGAGTAGTGACAAACCACCATTTTCTTTTGCCTCCGGATAATTCGGAATTTCGTTTTAAGAGTGGTAGCCATCAACTGAATGTGTTCGTGACATTGCTTGGTGACAAAAAACCCGTAAAATTACTGTCCCAAACATTGGATGTAAGCCCGGCAGAAGCGAGTAGCATTTCTTCAAACATGGGCGGGCTCTATTTTGATTGGGGGCAGCAAGGGAGTTGTTACATTTCTCATCTGGAGCCCTCTCCAAGACAGTTTCAGGGAGATATCCGCAAAAATGAGTCGTCACTTCCATCAAGCGTAGATTGATCCATGCCCAAGGTCTTCGACTGGAACGGCTATCGCTTCCACTTCTACGCTAACGAAGGCGATCCGCGCGAGCCGGTGCATATCCATGTGCGCAAGGACAGGAACAACGCCAAATTCTGGCTCTGGCCCGATGTGACGGTGGCCGAAAGCCGGGGTTTCTCCGCGCACGTGCTTACGCAGCTTTCCCATGTTATAGAGGAAAAACGCGAAGAGATAGAAAGCGCCTGGAATGACTTCTTCTCCTGAACCCCTTGCCGTCCGTTTCGACGCAGACAGTTTCTGGGTCGATCTTGACGATGGCCGTACGCTCGGCGTTCCGCTCGCCTGGTTCCCCCGCCTGCTCCATGCGCTGCCAGAGCAGCGTGCGCAGGTCGAACTCAGCCGGGCCGGTCTTCATTGGGAGGAGATTGACGAGGATATTTCCATCGCCGGCTTGCTTGCGGGCCGTGGCGATCAGACCCGCTCGCGCAAAGCAGCTGCATAAGCCGCTTATCCTCCACCCATGTTCGGCGTCCGCCTTTCCTCCCTCTTCACCAGCCGCTGGATGGCGCTGCTTTGGGCCATTCTGGTGATCCTGACGGCGATCCAGTTCGTCGGCGCCTCCGACGACGGCGAGAGCCAGAAGGCGACAGGACAGGGAAGCGCTTCCGCGCCCGACACCTCTGCCGACCCGCAAAAAGCCGCCATCAACAGCGTCCTTTAGAAAAGCCGCCCCCGGCCGATCCTATTTCCTGTCCTACAGCCCCCAAAGCCCGCTATGCCCGGCGCGGCTCTTTGACATGGCAGACAAACAGGAACCCGGCGCTTCTTCGTGATGGCATCGTGTCACCTATGTCACCCAAATCCAACAATCACGCACCTGTCCGACGGATGAACGGACCGTTTTGTTCCGTTCATGCAACGTTTGTGGGGCTTCGGATGTTCTGCACCCATCATAACCAAGGGAGCATCTGATGAAGTTCACCCTGAAAACGGCTTTCGCCGCGCTTTCGCTCGGCGCCGTGGCGCTGGGCGCAGCCCCCGCCGCCGCCGATCCGCCGCCCTGGGCCCAGGGTCGCGGCCATGACCGCGATCGCGACTGGGATCGTGGCGGCCGCCACGACAATGGCCGCCACGAAGGCTGGCGCCGCCCCGGCCGCGTCATCTACAGCTATGACTGGAATCGCCCGGACCGGCGCTATGGCCGCTATTACCGCCCCGACCGCTATTATCGCGGCGGCTATGAACCGATTGTCGTGACGCGCGGCACGCGCATCTATCGCGGCTATGACGACCGCTATTATTGCCGCCGCTCGGACGGCACCACCGGCCTGATCGTCGGCGCGGCGCTGGGCGGTCTGCTCGGCGGCCAGCTCGACCGCGGCTATTCCAACACCGCGGGCGTCCTGATCGGCGCCGGGGCCGGCGCGCTGCTCGGCCGCGAAATCGATCGCGGCAGTCTCAGCTGCCGTTGATGCAAAGTAGGGGGAGGGGAAATCCCCTCCCTCCGCTTCAGCACCAGGGATGCCGCGACCCGTCCCATTCGCGCGCCAGCCCCTCCGCGACCAGCATCTCGCCCAGCGAATCCCCGCCCCGCGTCACCACGCGCAGGGCTCGCCCGTAACGGTCGCTGTCCCGATCTCCGCTTTCCAGTGAAAAGGGGCCTGCGTTCATCAACTGTTGCAATCGTCGCGTCGCCCTTGCTCCCAGCGCGGCTTCCTCCGCGCAGCGCGGATCATGGGTTTCGGGCGCGTCGATATCCATCACGCGCACCCTTTCCCCGTGGAACCAGAAAGTGTCGCCGTCCACGACGCAATTGGTTCCACCGCCCGTGTGACAGAAACCGAACCGTGCCGAGAGCGTGTCGCTGACCACCGGCGCCGTCACTTCCCGCCGGGAAAGCTGCCACATCAAATCCGGCCCAAGCCAGCCCAGCCCGCCGCCGATCAGCACGCCGCCCAGCACCAGCACCGCGAAAGCGGGTTTTTTCCGCCGCCCCCGCCGCGCTTCTGCCCGCCACGCCGTCTGGACGCGGCGCCGCTCCGATTGCCTGTCCCATTTCATGACGCGGCCTTAACGGGACTTTGCCGTGCCGTCTCCTGTTTTGACCCCGATCAAGGACAGGCCCGGCTGCTTCCCCCACCCAACGGCTCAGCCGCCCGCGCCGTTCCCGCCGAGCAAAAGGCGCTGGACAGCTTGCCACCAACGGGGCAAGAGCCGCGACGATCCTTTCCGCCCCATTTCTCTTCGATCTGACAAAGGGAATCCTCATGCCCCGCCAGCTCATTTCCTCCGGCTCGCCTTTTGAGGCGCAGGTCGGCTATTCGCGCGCTCTCGTCCAGGGCGACTGGTGCTTCGTCGCCGGCACCACCGGCACCGATCCTGAAACCAAGACCATGCCTGAATCGGTCGTCGACCAGGGCAGGAACGCGCTGAAGGTCATCGGCAAGGCGCTGGAAGAGGCCGGCTTCTCCTTCGCCGACGTGGTCCGCGTGACCTATTACATCACCGACGCGGCCTATTGGGACGTGCTGGGCGAAGCGACCGCCCCGATTTTCGGAGACATCCGCCCGGCGGCAAGCTGCGTCGTCACCGGCCTCATCAAGCCGGAGATGAAGATCGAGATCGAAGTCACCGCATATCGCGGATAATTTGGGGGATCACGGCCATGCTGACCATGTACGGCATCAAGAATTGCGACACGATCAAGAAGGCGCGCAATTTCCTCGACAATAGCGGCAAGTCCTACAGCTTCCACGATTACAAGGTGTCGGGCGTCGACGAAACCGCGCTGCGCGGCTGGGTCGAGGAACATGGGTGGGAGACGATCCTCAACCGTTCCGGCACGACCTTCAAGGCACTGGATGCCGGCGACAAGGCGCATATCGACGCGGACAAGGCAGTGCTGCTGATGATGAGCAACCCCTCGATGATCAAGCGTCCGATCCTCGATCTGGGCGGCCGCACCATCGTCGGTTTCAAGGCGACCACCTATGAGGATGCGTTGGTGGGCGTGAAGGCGTGATCTTCCGGAGGATGCTCCGCAAGGCCGCCATCCTCCTCACCTTCTTCATGGTGGCACCTGCGATGGCGGAGCCTTTCATCATCGCCCATCGCGGCGCCAGCGGCGAGCGGCCCGAACATACGCTCGCCGGCTATGAGCGCGCGATCGATCAGGGCGCCGACTATATCGAACCCGATCTGGTGCTGACCAGCGACGGCATCCTCGTCGCCCGCCACGAAAATGAGATCGGCGGTACCACCGATGTCGCGGACCATCCCGAATTTGCCGCCCGCAGGACGACCAAAGCCATCGACGGCCAGTCGATCACCGGCTGGTTCACCGAGGATTTCACCCTCGCGGAACTGCGCACCCTGCGCGCCCGTGAGCGGTTGCCCCAGCTGCGCCCCGCCAACAGCCGCTTCAACGACCTCTATCTGATCCCGACCTTCGAGGAGATATTGAAGCTGGTCCGCGCCAAGGAGGCCGAAACCGGTCGCCGCATCGGCCTCTATCCCGAAACCAAGCACCCCGGCTATTTCGCCGGCATCGGCCTGCCGCATCAGGCGCCTTTGCTCGATCTGCTCAGCCGCTACGGCTACCAGACGGAGGCCGACCCCGTCTTCATCCAGTCCTTCGAGGTCGGCAATCTGAAGGCCCTGCGCGCCGTCTCCCGCCTGCGCCTCATCCAGCTGGTGGACAGTGAAGGCGGCCCCGCCGACGCGCCCGGCACCAGCTATGCCGACATGATGGCCATTCAGGGCCTGAAACAGATTGCCGACTATGCCGATGGCATCGGCCTGCCGGCTGCCATGGTGCTGACCCCCGAAGGCGCGACGGGCCTTGTCGTCCGAGCCCATGATGCCGGCCTGCAAGTCCATGTGTGGACGCTGCGGATGGAGAACGACTTCCTCCCGCCAGCCTTCCAGCGTCCCGACGATCCGCAGGGCAGGGGGGACTTTGCCGGTTATGTCCAGGCGATCGCCCGCACCGGCGTCGACGCCCTGTTCAGCGATTTTCCGAAACAGGCGCGTGCGGCGCTGAATCCGGTGCCCTGAATGGCTTGTCAAATCACCGGCGGAAGCGAATAACAAGCCATGCTCTCGCAGAAGACCCGTTACGCCATTCGTGCCCTCCAGCATCTCGCAGACCGCTACCGGCAAGGCCCGGTGCCCTTGAACGAGATCGCCACGCGCCAGAATATCCCGTCCAAATTCCTGACGGTGATCCTGTCGGAGCTGGCGCGCGAGGGGCTGGTCGCGACCCAGCGCGGGCGCGATGGCGGCTATTGGCTGGCGCTGGCGCCGGTCGACATCAGCTATGGCGATATCGTCCGCCTCACGCGTGGCTCGCTCGCGCTCACCCCCTGCGCCAGCCGTTTCGCGCATGAGACGTGCACCAACTGCCTGCCCGAAGCGGAATGCCGCCTGCACCGCGTGATGCTCCGCGTCCGCGATGAAACGGCGAAAGTGCTGGACAGCATCAGCCTCGCGGAACCCTTTGCAACCGAGGATGCGGGCTAAGCCTTGCGCCCGGCCCGCGGCTTCGCCACATCAGCGGCATGACGACTCCACCGCAAGATCCCCCGCTCAGGGCTACCCTGATTCCCGTGACGCCGCTCCAGCAGAACTGTACGCTCTTCTGGTGCACGGCGACCAATCGGGGTGCCTTCGTCGATCCGGGCGGTGACCTGCCGATGCTGAAGAAGGCCGCGGAGCAGCATGGCGTCACCATCGAGAAGATCCTCGTCACCCATGGTCATATCGACCATTGCGGTCAGGCGGGCATCCTTGCCCGCGATCTCGGCGTTCCGATCGAGGGGCCTCACGAAGCCGACCGCTTCTGGATCGATCGTCTCGATGAGGATGGCCGGAAATATGGCATTAATGGCGAAAGCTTCGAACCCGACCGCTGGCTCCATGACGGCGATCAGGTGACGGTGGGCAATCTCACGCTCGACGTCTATCACTGCCCGGGCCACACGCCGGGCCATGTCGTCTTTCATCATGCGCCAAGCAGGCTCGCCATCGTCGGCGACGTATTGTTCCAGGGTTCGATCGGCCGCACCGATTTCCCGATGGGCAATCATCAGGACCTGATCGACGCCATCACGGGCAAGCTCTGGCCCTTGGGTGGCGACACCGCCTTCGTCCCCGGCCATGGCCCGATGAGCAACTTCGCCCATGAACGCCGGACCAATCCGTTCGTGGCGGATTCCGTCCTGACCTAGCCTTGGCGAATCATTGCCATGGCGGGCGGCGCCGGGACTGCCCGTGTCGCCCCATAGGCCACATAGAGCGCCACCAGCGCCAACCCCACCATCACCACCCAGGTCAACAATGCTCCACCGGCACGCCAGGCGGTGGGCTTTTCCGCATCCATCCCGAAGGCATGGCCGATTCGCGCCACCACCAGCACCAATGCCGCGCCCCAGAGCCAGATCGAAGCCCCGACCGCCAGTTCCACCAGGCCGAAGAGAATCAGCGTCACCGGGACATATTCAATGAAATTGGCGTGCGCCCGCATCCGCTTGGCCAGCAGCGCGCTTCCGCCGTCGCCATGCAGCACATGGTCCGCCATCCGGATTCGCGCGCAGCGAATCCCCAGCCACATGTTGAGCAGCGCGCAGGCCGAGGCCAGGGTCAGCGTGATCGGCAGCAACATCGGATTCCCCCGCTTTATCGTCACGCCCGCAGAATAAGAGGGAAAGGGCGGAGGGCAAGAAGGACTTGCACATGGGCCAAAAAACGCTATAGGCGCAGGGCTTCGCGATCATCCGGGCCGCATGGGTCTGCGGCGCCGTTGGCGTCGGCATCCATCGGATCGGCCAGTCGCATTAACAGATCAATTTATGGAATAAGGTGCCGACATGGCTGTCCCCAAGAGGAAAACTTCCCCGTCCCGCCGCGGCATGCGTCGCAGCCATGACTCGCTGCGCGTCGAAGCGTTCCAGGAATGCTCGAACTGCGGCGAACTGAAGCGCCCGCACAATCTGTGCGACGCCTGCGGCCATTATAACGGCCGCGAAGTCATCGCCGTCGGGGCCTGACACCTAGTTTCTCCTGAAAAGGGTGCGTTAATTTGTCCAGCCAGCCGCGAATCGCAATCGACGCGATGGGCGGGGATGAAGGCGTGCGCGTGATGATGGCGGGCGTAGCGCTCGCCCGTCACCGTCACGAAGGGCTGCGCTTCACCCTTTTCGGAGACGAAGCGCGGATCAAGTCCGCGCTCGACCATCACCCGAATCTGCGTGCCGCATCGGAAATCGTCCACGCGCCCGATATCGTTGATGCGGGCGACAAGCCCAGCGTCGCCATCCGCAAGAAGACCAGCTCCATGAGCATGGCGATCGCGGCGGTGAAGGCGGGTGACTGCGGCGCGGCCGTTTCGTCCGGCAATACCGGTGCGCTGATGGCGATGGCCAAGCTGGCGCTGCGCACCATGAAGGGCGTTGATCGCCCTGCGCTGGCGGCGATGTTGCCGACACTTGGCGACAATGACGTGGTCATGCTCGACCTTGGCGCCAACACCGAATGCGACGCCCGCAACCTCGTCCAGTTCGCGGTGATGGGAGCCACTTATGCCCGTATCGCCCTCGACCTTGAGCGTCCCCGCGTCCGGCTGATGAACATCGGCACGGAGGAGATGAAGGGCACGGAGGAAATCCGCGATGCCGCCGCGATCCTGCGCGCCGCGACCAGCCTGCCGCTCTCTTTCGAAGGCTTTGTCGAAGGTGACAAGATCGGCCGCGGCGATGTCGATGTGATCGTGTCCGACGGCTTTTCCGGCAATGTCGCGCTCAAGACGGCGGAGGGCACGGCTCGTTTCGTCACCGATCTGCTGCGCACCGCCTTCACCAGTTCGATCCGTTCGAAGCTCGGCTTCCTGATCTCGAAGCCGGCGATGCATCTCCTGAAGCATCATCTCGACCCGAACAACCATAATGGCGCTGTCTTCCTTGGCCTTAACGGCGTGGTGGTGAAGAGCCATGGCAGCGCCAATGACAAGGGCGTGGCCAATGCGGTCCATGTTGCAGCGCGCCTGTTGGAAGAAGACATCACCCGGCGTATCGCCGCCGACATGCACGGGATCGAGGGCCTCACCGCCCCCGCATCCAGGATGGAGCTGCCCGCAAAGTGATCCGCCGATCCATTCTCCTGGGCACGGGTTCGGCCCTGCCCGTCCGCTCCGTCAGCAATGCCGAATTGGCGCAGACCGTGGACACGAGCGACGAATGGATCGTCGAGCGCACCGGCATCCGCAACCGTTATATTGCGGGCGATGGCGAAACCACCGCCACGCTCGCCACCGATGCTGCGAAGGCCGCATTGGAGGCTGCCGGCATCAGCGCGCAGGAAATCGATCTGATCGTTCTGGCGACGGCTACTCCCGACCAGACCTTTCCTGCCACTGCCACCATCGTTCAGGCCGCGCTCGGCATCGACGATTGCGTCGCTTTTGACGTGGCGGCGGTCTGTTCGGGTTTCCTCTACGCGATCACCGTCGCCGACAGCATGATCTGCTCGGGCGCGGCACGGAACGCACTCGTGATCGGCTCGGAAACCTTCAGCCGCATCCTCGACTGGGAGGACCGCACCACCTGCGTCCTCTTCGGCGACGGCGCGGGCGCGGTCGTGCTGGGCGCGGAGGAAAGCGCGGATGGCAGGCGCGGCATCCTCGCCTCGAAACTCCATGCGGACGGCCGCCACAACCAGCTTCTCTATGTCGATGGCGGCCCGTCGACCACCCAGACGGTCGGCAAGCTGCGCATGAAGGGACAGGAAGTCTTCCGCCATGCCGTCACCAAACTGGCCTCGGTATTGACCGAAGTGATGGAAGCCGCCGGCATGACCCCGGCCGAGATCGACTGGCTGATCCCGCATCAGGCCAATGCCCGCATCCTCGACGCCACCGCGCGCAAGTTGAAACTGGCGCCGGAGAAGGTGGTGATGACGGTCGACCGGCACGCCAATACCTCCGCCGCGTCGGTGCCATTGGCGCTCGATCTCGCGATCCGCGACGGGCGGATTCAGCCGGGCGATCTGCTGGTGCTGGAAGCGATGGGCGGTGGTTTCACCTGGGGCGCCAGCGTTCTGCGGGTTTAGGGCTGATCGGCCCTGGGGCAACCCCAAAGGCTGCAATATTGACCCATCCATCCTGCCTCACGCGGCTCCGACATTTCCCGCCGGACACCAAATCCCGCTCTGGGACCGCTATCCCGTCCATTTTTCACGCTTTTTTAGGGATTTTGGCGGGACGTCATCTTGCCGAATCATGCAGAAGCGCGCACATTATCAAATGATCACCCGCATTTAGGCTCGACGGGGATCAAGGTGGGGAAGTGCGATGAGCGGTACAGGGACTCTGACGCGCGCGGATCTCGCGGAGAGCGTGAACCGTCATATTGGCCTCTCGCGGGCAGAAGCGGCAACCTTAATCGAATCCATATTGGAGCATATGTCGTCGGCGCTCGAGCGCGGGGAAAATGTGAAGATCTCCAGCTTCGGCACCTTCGTCCTGCGTGACAAGACGCAGCGCATGGGCCGCAACCCCAAAACGGGCGTGGAAGTGCCGATCGAACCGCGCCGGGTGCTGACCTTCCGCGCCAGCCAGACGATGCGGGATCGCGTCGCCTCGGTCTGAGGCGACGACGATAACCAAAATAGCCATTTTCCCGGAGGTTGACCTTGGCGCTGCTAAGGGTGCAACATCATGACCATGGAAAAGGCAGAGGGTGCATTTCTGACCATCAGTGAGCTGGCGGGCGAACTCGGCCTGCCGCAGCATATCCTGCGCTATTGGGAGACACGTTTCACCCAGCTTCGCCCGCTCCAGCGATCTGGCAATCGCCGCTATTACCGGCCCGCCGATGTTGCGCTGGTGCGACAGATCAATCATTTGCTGAATGTCGAGGGCTTCACCGTCAGGGGCGCGCAAAAAGCGCTAGCCGATGGGAGTGGTATTCCGTCACCCGGCGTTGCCATGGCGACGAAGAACGGCGAATCAACTCTCGGCGCCGATCTGCTGCCCCGGCTGGAAGCCATTCGCGCCGTGCTGGCGAAGGCGATCGGGGAATAGAGGCTGTCGGCGCCGGCTTGCGCGGAGCGTCCCCTCTACCGGAAAATCAATCGAGCGGAGCCGCGTAGATCAGGTCCCGAAAGGGCGCATCGCCCACCATGAAGACTGTTTCGCCCACTTCATCGAAACCATGGCGCGCATAGAAGCGCTGCGCGCCCTCATTGGCTTCATAGACCGCAAGCAACAGGCGTTTCGCCCCGCGGCGACGCGCTTCCTCCATCACCAGAGCCAGCAACGCGGCGCCATTGCCGCCGCCCTGCCAGCCGGACAGCAGATAGATGCGCTTGAGTTCAAGATCGGTCGGCCCGGTTTCGACCGGCAGCTGGGGCCGCGTCAGCAGCGCATAGCCCACTGGCGCGCCCAGCGGCGTTTCCCCGATCAGCGCGGTCTGATCCGGATCAGCCAGCGCCGCCGCATAATAGGCTTCCCCATGCGCTTCGCGAATATGGGCGATCAACGCCTCGCCCGGATGGTCATGCGCGAAACTGGCGAGGAAGGTCGCTCCACCCAGCAGCGAAAGGGCCGCTGCATCGCACGCTTCCGCCCGCCGCCAGAGGATCGGCGTCATCAGTTCGTCAGCGCGATCCCGGACCCAGGGCCGGGTCCAGGTCGCGGGGGCGCGTGAAGCTGGCAATGCTGGCGATATTGGGCTTCGCCTCGCTCCAATGATCGATGGGCAGATCCATGACGGCGATCGAGGCAGTGGGGAATTTCACCTCCACATCCTCGCGCAGCGGGCTTGCGCCGTCGTCGGGGACGAGATCGAGGATCAATTCTTCCAGCCCCGGATTATGCCCCGACATCAGCACGCTGTCGGCGTCGTCGGGCAGGTCGCGGATCACGTCGAACAGGGTCGGGGTGGAGGCCAGATAGATGCGCCGGTCCCAATGCGGATCGACCACTTCGCCATAGCTGGCGGAAAAGCTGTTCAGCGTTTCCACGACCCGCACCGCGGGAGAGGCGACCACCATGTCGAATGCGATGCCCCGCGCCCTGGCGAACTCGCCCATCACCAGCGCGGCCTTTTCCCCCCGGCGGTTGAGCGGCCGGTCGAAGTCCCGTGCAACCGGATCGTCCCAATCGGACTTGGCGTGACGGAACAGGATCAACCGCTTCATTTTTGCTCCAGGTCGTGGGTACCGGATTCGAATCCCTGATGCCCCTAAAGCATTTTCAAGTCAGCTGGAAACAGCTGACCACTCGGAAAATGCAGCAAACAAAGAAAAGCTAGGACATGATCGGATTGGAAGGGATCGGATCATGTCCTGGCGCCGCATCGCTGCCAAGGCCAACGCGGGAATGTCCGCTGACCGATATGATGGCTTCGTCCAGCGTCAGGCGGCGGATCGGCGTGCCGGGCGGAAAGGCGCTGAGCAACCGGCTGGGCATGGCGGCGGAGAGAATGACGAAACTTCCCCGGTCCTCCGCCCGCCGGATCAGGCGGCCGAAAGCCTGCGCCATCCGCGCCCGGATCAGCCGGTCGTCATAGGCTGAACCACCCCCGGCCAGCTTGCGCGCGGCATGCAGAACCGTGGGCTTGGACCAGGGCACCCCCTCCATCACCACCAGCCGCAGCGAATGTCCAGGCACGTCCACCCCGTCGCGCAAGGCATCGGTCCCCAGCAGCGACGCGCGCGGATCGTCGCGGAAAATATCGATCAGCGTGCCGGTATCCATCGGGTCGACATGCTGCGCGTAGAGCGGCAGTCCCGCCCGCGCCAGCCGGTCCGCGATCCGCGCATGGACCGCGCGCAGCCGCCGGATCGCGGTGAACAGGCCCAAAGTGCCGCCGCCCGCCGCCTCGATCAGCCGCGCATAGGCGCCCGACAGCGCGGCAATGTCGCCGCGTTTGATGTCGGTCACGATCAGCACTTCGGACCGGTCGGGATAGTCGAAGGGACTGCTTGTCTCGAACTGGTCCGCGCCGCGCGGCAGATGGCTCGCGCCGCTGCGGCTGGTCGCATTATCCCAGTCGCCGCCGCCCTTCAGCGTGGCGGAGGTGATCAGCACGCCCTGCGCCGGTTTCAGCACCGCCTGCGCCAAGGGGCGGGTCGGGTCCAGCCAATGGCGGTGGATGCCGATGTCGAACTCGCGCCCCTCGATCCGCTCGACCGCCAGCCAGTCGACATAATCCGCGTCCGCCGGCCCGCCTATCCGCGCCAGCAGCGCCAGCCAGGCCGTCACCAGATCGCGCCGCCAGCCGAGCGACGCGATCGCCCCCTCGACCCGCGCCCGTGCCGCGCCGTCCAGCCAGTCGGGCGCTTCCTCGATCACGGCTTCCATTCGCTTGCCGAGATGGGTGAGGGGACGCAGCAAGGCGTCCAGCGCCCGTGCCGCTTCCTGCGCCGCCTCGACCAGCGCGCCATCCGGTTCGGCCAGCTCCGTCTCCAGCCCATAGCCCGCATCGGCCTCGCCCGTGTCGGCGGCCCGCGCATAGACGGTGCCGCGCGCCGCCGCGAGCAGCGCCTCGACCGGACCGAACGGTTCGCCCGCGACGATCCGTTTCAGCCATTCATCAGCCGGCAGCGCCCGCGCCGCCTCCGCCGCCGCCCGGATCGCCTCGCCGCCCTGCTCGTCATAGCTGGCGAGGTCCGACAGCCGCGCTGCGAGGCCCCGCCTCCGCCCGCGCGAATTACCCTCCGGCCCCATCACCCAGCGGCGCAGCTCGATCGCCTCCTGTCCCGACAAGGCGACGGAGAAGGTCGAATCCGCCGCATCGAACAGGTGATGGCCCTCGTCGAACACGATGCGCTGCGGCGCCTGCCCCGTTTCGCGCCCGCGCGCCGCGTTGATCATCACCAGCGCATGATTGGCGATCACGATATCCGCATCGGCCGACGCCCGCGCCGACCGCTCGATGAAACATTTCCGGTAATGCGGACAGCCTGCATAGATGCACTCGCCGCGCCGGTCGGTCAGCGCCGTCGATCCGTTGCGCCGGAACAGGGTCGGCAACCAGCCCGGCAGGTCGCCGCCGATCATGTCGCCATCCTTGGTGAAGGCCGCCCAGCGCGCCACCAGTTGCGCCAATATCGCCGCGCGTCCTGAGAACCCGCCTTGCAGCGCATCCTCAAGGTTCAACAGGCAGAGATAATTTTCCCGCCCCTTGCGCACCACCACCCGCTTCGCCGCGACGGCAGGATCGGGGAAGAGCCGCAAACTCTCCCGGTCCAGCTGCCGCTGCAACGCCTTGGTGTAGGTGGAAATCCAGACCGTCCCCTGTGCTTCCCCGGCCCAGAGCGAGGCGGGCGCGAGATAGCCCAAAGTCTTGCCGATGCCGGTCCCGGCCTCGGCCAGCAGCATATTGGGCTGCTCGCGATGGACTTTAGGCCGGAACACCGCCGCCGCTGCCGCCGCATAGGCCCGCTGCCCCGGCCGCGGCTCAGCCCCCGCGCCGGTCAATTGTTCCAGCCGCGCCACGACCGCATCGGATTGCAGCGACACCGAACGCGGGGCAGGGCGAGGCGGGTTTTCTTCCCATTCCGGCAGCTTGGAAAAGAGCCAGCGCTCAGCCTCTTTCGGCTTGGCGATGCGCGACGCCACCAAAGGCGCCCAGGGCCAGCGCAGTCGGTGCAGCGATTGCGCCGCCGTCCAGCCGCCCTCACGTTCCATCCAGCAAGGCGAAGCGAGCGTTTCCAGCAGCGCTTTGGTCGCCGTCTGCAACAATTCGGGAATATCGGCTTCGCTGGCGGGGCGGGGCAGATTCAGCGCTTCGGCCAGCCCCTTGGGAGTCGGCACCAGAAAGCGCGCCGGATGGATGAAGGCCCAGAGTTCCAGCAGGTCAAGGCCGTTCAGATCGGGATAGCCCAGCCGCTGCCCGGCCAGCGGCGCATTCAGCAGCAGCGTCGGGGTTTCGGCCGTCCGCGCGATCGCCGTGCCCTTCGCAACGGCGGAAGTCCGCTCTCCTTCCCGCAACCAGATGCCGCCATGGCTGGCGTGAAGGGCGGGCAGGGCAGCAGGATCGATCACCCGTCCGGCTTAGGGGAACGGGAACAAAAGGGAAACCTGAAAATCGGCCGATTCAGCCGAACCGACGCCCGAATCCACCCACAGGACGCGCGCCCAAAAGCCGTGGCTGGAATGCCGTTGGGGTCAGTCTTGCCGCCCGTGCGAGTTCCAGCCGGTCGAACAGCGGCCCGTCGGTCAGCTCATAAGGAAAGCGGATGCCCATCCGGTCCTCTTCCGACCATTGCACCGTGCCGAAGACGACATGGCCGTCATAATCGACCTGGCACTGGCTGCGCACGGGCAGGCCGCAGCCCGCTATCTGGGCGCCACTCTCGCTGAGATCGACGATCATGCCTTCCAGATTGTCGAGAACCGTGGTCACGATGACCGGAATATCGACGGTTATCCTCTGACGGCTGCGTGGCTGCATAGTCCCTCCTGAGCCCCCTAAGCTCGTGATAAATATCGCTCATCAGGGTTAATCAATGTTAAACGGGGAGGGCTGAACGACGCCATTCGTCTCCACTTTGGCACCTAAAACCGCGTCCTTTCATCGGCATCGGACATTGATCCAGGTTAAAATCCTGTTCGCCTCCTGCCCGCCGGAACGAAGTTTTCCGAGTCGTCAGATGTTTTCAACGGCCATGAAAATGCTTAGGGGCGTTGCATCATGACCGTGTCCGAACCCATCCGCACCGCCGCGCAGGCATCCAAGGCCTGGCCCTATGAGGAAGCCCGCAAGCTCCTGAAGCGCTATCAGAATGGCGCACCCGAAAAAGGCCATATCCTGTTCGAGACGGGCTATGGCCCATCGGGCCTGCCGCATATCGGCACCTTCAACGAGGTATTGCGCACCACCATGGTCCGCAACGCCTATCACGCGCTGTCGGACATCCCGACCCGCCTGATCGCATTCAGCGACGATATGGACGGGTTGCGCAAGGTGCCGGACAATGTCCCCAATCAGGCGATGCTGACGCAGCATCTCGGCAAGCCGCTGACCCAGGTGCCCGACCCGTTCGGGAAGTATGATAGCTTCGCGCATCACAACAACGCCATGCTGCGGGAATTTCTCGACCGCTTTGGCTTCGACTATGAGTTCGTTTCGGCCACCGACCGCTACAGGTCGGGCGCGTTCGACGACGCGCTGAAAAATGTCCTGCGCCATTATCGGGACATCATGGACATCATGCTGCCGACGCTGCGCAAGGAGCGGCAGGCGACCTATTCGCCGGTCCTGCCGATCAGCCCCAAAAGCGGCATCGTGCTTCAGGTGCCCGTTGAGGTGCTGGACGCGGACGCCGGCCTCATCCGCTTCGAGGATGAGGGCGAGGTGATCGAACAATCGATCCTGTCAGGCGGCGCGAAGCTGCAATGGAAGGTCGACTGGGCGATGCGTTGGGTCGCGCTCGGCGTCGATTACGAGATGGCGGGCAAGGATCTGATCGATTCGGTGACGCAAAGCTCGAAGATATGCCGTGCGCTGGGCGCCCGCCCGCCCGAGGGATTCAATTATGAGATGTTCCTCGACGAAAATGGCGAGAAAATCTCCAAGTCCAAGGGCAATGGCCTCAGCCTCGAACAATGGCTGACCTATGGCCCGCAGGAGAGCCTGGCCTTCTACGCCTATCGCGAGCCGAAAAAGGCCAAGCAGCTGCATATGGGCGTCATCCCCCGCGCGGTGGACGAATATTGGCAGTTCCGCGCCAATTACCCCAGGCAGGCGGTAGAGCAGCAGCTCGGCAACCCGGTCCATCACATTCATGACGGCAAGCTGCCCGAGGGCGATCTGCCGGTGACTTTCGGCCTGCTGCTGAACCTTGTCGGCGTGATGGGCGATGCCAGCCGCGAACAGGTCTGGGGTTATCTCCAGAATTATGTCGCGGACGCCAATGCGGAAAGCTATCCGGAACTGGACGCGCTGATCGGCCATGCGCTGGCCTATCACCGCGATTTCGTCGCCCCGACGCTCAAGCGCCGCGCGCCGGAAGCCGGTGAAGCCGCCGCCCTCGCCAAGCTGGACGAGGAACTCGCTGCCTTGCCCGACCATGCTTCGGCGGAGGATATCCAGAACATCGTCTATGCCATCGGCAAGGATGAGGCCTATGGTTTCGCCGAACTGCGCGACTGGTTCAAGGCGCTCTATCAGACCCTGCTGGGTGCCGATCAGGGGCCGCGCATGGGCAGTTTCATCGCGCTCTACGGCATCGAAAACAGCCGCCGCCTGATCGCCGAGGCGCTCGCTGCCTGAATATTGGGCAACGGAACATTCAGCCGGGATAAACGTTACGGCTGATGGTCCACCCCCTTTCGGACTGATGGTGCGCTTCGCGCGCCATCGGCCGCGCCCGCCCGGAAACGAGCGGCGCGGCCAAGGGGCGTCAAATCTGGACTGCACGCGCCATAGCGCAAAAGGAAACGGCCCCTTGCACTTGCGCAGGGGCCGTTTCGTTTCAGATGCGGCTGGGCTTACCAGAAGAAGCCGCGATGGACCTCCATCACCCGGCCGGTACGGACATTGACCAGCAGCACGTCATTATAGTGCCTCACCCATTGCAGATTGGCGCCGGGGCGGGGCAGGCGATAGCGAGCGGGGTCGGAGACATAATAGCGCGGCCCATAATAAGCGGGGCGTAGCCGCGCGCCCGCTTCCCAGCGATTATAGCGGAAGGGCGCCCGCCAGTTGCCGCCGCGATAGACGTCGCGGTGGGACCTGCGATAATCGCGCCAGTCCTCGCGCATTTCCTGCCGCGCCTCGCGCACGTCCCGGCGTTGCTCGCGGACATCGTGCCGCGTGCCATGGCGTTCCGCCTCGCGCAGTTCGCGCTGTTCCTGCCGCAGGTCGCGGGCGCTGTCGCGCACCTCGCCGCGGGACTGGGCCATGGCGGCACCCGGAATGACAGTGGCGGCCATCAGGCCCAAGATGATCAGTTTACGCATATCATGTCTCCCATAGCCTGGCGGCTGATGTCCGGCAGGAAGAGGAAACTTTTCCCCCGCCCCGCCGGTTCCGCCGACCACGAGGACAGATATGGACCCCGCTGCCTGAACCTGTCGGGAATGAAACGGTCAGGAATCAGTCATTTATGTCGCATTTTGTATCAGGAAGGCGCGTTCAGGGCCTCCATGGCCGTTCCCGGAACCATTTGGTGACGACATATTTGGCGCCTTTTTCCACCGGCCGCGCGGCGTGCAGGCTGAAGCTGTTGGGCGATCCGTTCCGCTCCATATTGTTCCACATCAGCAACATGCCCTCGACTGGCGGCACCATGAATTCGCAATGCGGGAAATGCGTTTCCCCGCCCGTCTCCACAGGGGAGAGATAGATCATCGCGGTCCAGCTCCGCTGTCCTCCGGTCTTCAGCATCGCCGGCCAGTAACTGGCGGTCACCGGGAAATAGTCGCAATGCGCCTTATATTCCTGGCCCTGCTCGTAGCGCTGTCCCTGCAACGTTTCTCCATGCTCGCTCGCCAACCCCATCAGCGCGCAGATACGGTCGCTGATCGCGCCTGTCAGCGGTTCCCAGGGGCTGAGATTGCAGCTCGCGCTGGTGCGGTAATCGGCATTGGCGCTGCCCGAAAACAGCGTCGATGGTTGCGCGCCCGCATCGATCAGCGCGCGCAGCCCTGCGCATTCCCGCGCGCTCAGAAATTCCTGCCGCCCATAGATTTCCAGATGCGGCGTATCGATCCGGCTCACCAGCGGATTGCGGTCCAGCCGCGTCCGCACCGTCTCCCCGATTTGCGCCCGGACAACCGAGGCGACCCCGCCATCGTCAACAATCTCGCTCATGCGTCCTCCTGCCACCGCGCGCCATCCCCACGCAAATGAAAAGGGCCCGGAGCATTTGGCTCCGGGCCCAGTTGTCGATGGTCGCATCGTCAAGGCAAAAAACCGGTCCCGACTTTTTGCACGATGCTTCCGGGTTCCTGAAGGCCAGTTCAGGAGAGCGGTCTTCCGGCCTTACCAGAAGAAATCGTGGATCACGTCGACCACATAGCCGTCGCGGATATCGACCAGCAGCGCGTCGTCATAATAGCGGACCCAGCGCAACGTGCCGTAAGCGGGCGGCAAGCGGTAATTATAAGGATCGTCAATCCAGTAGCTGTTCGAATAGAGCAGGCTGTTCAGGAAAATCCCGATCGAAAAGCGCGAATAGCCATAGCTCCATCCGCGCGGTGCATAATAGCGCCCCATCCGGTAGCGATCGCCATAGCGCGACCGATAGCTCGACCAGTCATAACGCCGGTCGTTGCGCCAGCCGCTGTCCCAGCGCCGCTGCCCTTCCCAACGGGTGCGGTCGTTATAGCGCCGTTCGGTGTTCCAGCCCGGATTGCCGCTATTCCTGCGCCGGTCGTCATTGCTCCAGCGCCGGTCGTCGCGCCGATCCCAATCGCGCCGGTCATCTCCGCGCCGATTGTCCTGCCAACCCTGACGGTTGTCGTTGCGGTCGTCGCCGCGGGGCGTCGTGACGAAGCGCTGTTCGCCGCGGTTCCAGCGCGTTACCGTGTCCTGGCCACGCTGTTCCTGCCGCCGGTCGTTGCCGCGCCATTGCCGTTCCGGCTGGGGCTGTGCCACCTGTGCCGGGCGCTCCGCCTGCCGTTGTTCCCAACGTTGTGCCGGCTGCTGCTGCCTCTCGCCGCCCTGACGCTGCGCTCGGCCGCCGTCTTGACCTTGGCCGCCGCCGCGGCCGCCTTCCGGCCGTCCCGATCGTTCGCCGCCACGGCCTCGCCAGCCGCCATTATCGTCGCCGCGCTGGGCGTAGGCCGGGGCGATGCCGCCCAGTACCGTTGCGGCCATCAACCCCGCCAGCATCATTTTCCTCAACATGCCATTTGCCTTCATTTTCACGGGGCCTGATGCCCCTCATAATCCGTTTTTAAGACTCGGGCGATGTCGAGATGCTGAACTCATCTGTCAGCGATTTGAAAGAATCCTGGGTTCGCCTTATGAACAACCTGGTACGGTCGCCGCAAACATATCCGTTTCGCAACGCGCCTTGCGGCGCCACCCTGGGCAGGCGATTGCGCCGGTGGGGCGCGGAAGACTGACCCTCTCTCCACCGCGCTTCGGCCGAAACAATCCGTTTCCACCCCTTTTATTGCACCCGGCGCCCATTCCCCCGATCTAGCCGGGCATGAAACAACCGGCCCTCTTCATCCCCCATGGCGGCGGTCCCTGCTTCTTCATGGACCCCAGCGATCCCGACCGCCCGCATAGCGACCCGATGTGGCACCGGATGCAGGCCTATCTGACCGACCTCATCACCACGCTCCCGGAACGCCCCAGAGCGATTCTCCTCATTTCCGGCCATTGGGAAGAGAACCACTTCACCCTCCATGCGGGCGAGCGGCCCGGCCTGCTGTTCGACTATCATGGCTTCCCCCCGCATTGCTACACGCTGCGCTGGGACGCTCCCGGAGCGCCCACGCTCGCCAGACGCGCCGCGCGCCTGCTGGAACAGGCCGGCTTCCCTGCCGCCATGGAGGAGGAGAGGGGCTGGGACCATGGCGTCTTCATCCCCATGAAGGTCGCGCTGCCCGATGCCGACATCCCCGTCGCCCAACTCTCGCTTCGCAGCGACCTCGATCCTGAGGCGCATATCGTCGCCGGCCGCGCCCTCGCGCCGCTGCGCGACGAAGGCGTCCTCATCATCGGATCGGGCATGAGCTTCCATAATCTGCGCGTGCGCGGCTTGCAGGCCCTCGCGCCATCAAGGCTCTGGGACGATGCCCTAACCCAAGCCGTCACCGATCCCGATCCGGCCAGCCGCGCCCGGCGCGTCGCAGCTTGGGCCAAGCTTCCCAACGCTCATTTCGCCCATCCGCGCGAGGAGCATCTTCTTCCCCTGATGGTCGCCCTGGGCGCAGGCGGAGGGGACGCGGCGACGCGCGATCATGGCAGTACCGTGCTGGGCTGGGCGGTGTCGGGCTATCGTTTCGGCTAGGGTCATTCCGGTTCAGATTGAACCGGAATGACCCTGGTTATTCTTGTTTCCCGTGATTTTCTGAGCCGCCCTATGATGGGCGTCGCCGAACTGGCGTTTCCATCCGGTCCGCAATCACCCCACGGCTGAATATCGATCGGCCTTAAGGCTTCCGAAGCGCCGGAACCACTTTCGCCGCCTCGCCGGGGGTAATCCCCGAGGGCGGCACGGCATTCACCACCTCCTCGCCGCGCATCACCCTGCCGGCCCGCTGGATCGCCCCGCGCAATCGGGGATAGATGCCGCAGCGGCAGATATTGGTGAGGGCGGCGTCGATTTCCTCGTCGCTTGGGTCTGCGGTTCGCCGCAACAGCGCCGCAGCCGTCATGATCACGCCGGGGATGCAATAACCGCATTGCGACACGTTTTCCGCCGCGAACACCTGTTGCAGCGGATGCCCGCGATCGGGCGACAGCCCCTCGATAGTGGTGACGAACTTTCCCTCTGTGGCTGCGATCGTCACCTGACAGGATCGCACGGCTTCTCCGTCGATATCCACCGTGCAGGCGCCGCAATCCCCGGTGCCGCAGCCATATTTGGTCCCGGTCAGATTGGACGCATCCCTGAGCGCCCAGAGCAGCGGCGTGGCCGGGTCCATCCGATATTGCACCGGATGATCGTTGACCGTGAATTTCGTCATCCCGCGCTTTCTTCCTCCACCTTGTGATAGAGTACTTCATTGCGGATGTGGATGGTCCGCGATGCCAGCCGGATCTCCTGAATGAACGTACCGAAGGCGGCTGCCTGCAACACCATTGCCAGGCTGAACAGAATGGCGATCGGCGTCCCCAGATGCACCCCCAACAGATTGGCGGCGAACAGCAGGATGACCACCAGGCAGACCGCGCAGGCCGACGCCACCGACAGGAAGATCGTGCCATTGACGACGCTCATCCGCCGGTCGAGCACGCGGATCTCGCTCACCATCCGGTCATGTTCTTTGCCGCGGGAGGACAAAATCTTTTCCTCCACGACGCGCGCCCGGTCGATGATCCGGGCCAGCCGGCCGACGCAGACGTTCAGGAACGCCCCGATGCCCGCCAGCAGGAAGACCGGCGCCAGCGCCAGCTGAATCGTCTGCGCGACCTGGGAAACCTGTGGAAGTGCAATCATGTCCGCGTTTTCATCTCCATGCCGCAAAGCAGCGCAGGGCGAAGCAAATGGCAAGGCCTCAAATGCCGGGGCGGATCGAAAAAGAAGGACGCCGCAGCCCATCGGCAGCAGCGCCCTTCCCATGATCGATCACCCCTGGAGCAGCGGTTCAGGCAGCGCCCTTGGCCGGCGTGTTGACGCCCATGGATTTCAGATATTGCTTGATGTTGCGGGCCGCCTGCCGCAGCCGCTGCTCATTCTCCACCATGGCGATGCGGACATAGCCCTCGCCATCCTCGCCATAGCCGACGCCCGGCGCGACGGCGACCTTGGCATGGGTCAACAGCTGTTTGGAGAATTCCAGGCTTCCCATGTCCTTGAGCGCGGGCGGCAGCGGCGCCCAGGCGAACATCGATGCCTTGGGCGCGGGAATGTCCCATCCGGCGCGGCCGAATGCCTCCACCATCACGTCGCGGCGCTTGTGATAGAGTTCGCGGTTCTTCTGCACGATATCCTGCGGCCCGTTCAGTGCCGCGCAGGCCGCCGCCTGAATCGGGGTGAACGCGCCATAATCGAGATAGGACTTCACCCGTTTCAACGCCGCGATCAGCTGCCTGTTGCCGACCGCGAAGCCAATGCGCCAGCCCGCCATCGAATAGGTCTTCGAAAGCGAGGTGAACTCCACCGCCACATCCTTGGCGCCCGGCACCTGAAGGATGGAGGGCGTCGGATTGCCGTCATAATAAAGCTCGGAATAGGCAAGGTCGGACAGTACCCAGACCTTGTTCTCCTTCGCCCAGGCGACCAGCCGCTCATAGAAGGCGAGGTCGACCGTCTCTGCGGTCGGATTGCTGGGATAGCCCACGACAAGGATCGATGGGCGCGGCACGGTGAAGGCCATCGCCCGTTCCAGCGACTGCCAATAATGCTCGTCCGGCGTCGTCGGCACGGAACGGATGGTCGCGCCCGCGATGATGAAGCCGAACATATGGATCGGATAGCTGGGGTTGGGCGCCAGCACGACATCGCCCGGCGCGGTGATCGCGGTGGCCAGGCTGGCGAGGCCCTCCTTCGACCCCATGGTGACGACGACTTCGCTCTCCGGGTCCAGATCGACCCCGAAGCGGCGGCCATAATAGTTCGCTTGCGCGCGGCGCAGCCCGGGAATGCCCATTGACTGGGAATAGCCGTGCGCGCTCGGTTTCTGCGCTACTTCGCACAGCTTGGCGATGACATGGTCGGGCGGCGGCAGGTCGGGATTGCCCATCCCCAGGTCGATAATGTCCTCCCCCGCGGCTCGCGCGGCGGCCCGCATCGCATTCACTTCAGCGATGACATAGGGCGGCAGACGCTTCATGCGGTAAAATTCTTCGGACATTTGGGGCTTTCCTGAAAGCTCGCTGTAAGGAATAGTGCGTGACGCGCATTCATCGTGTCACATTCCGGCTATAACCCGCCCGATAGCGACACGCCAGAGAAAGCGGCGGACCGGACCATGCCAGGAGGACGAAGGTGGCCATGAAAGCACAGGATGCCCTGGAACCCCGCCTCCCCACCTTGCAGGAAATGCAGCAATGGACGCAGGTGCTGGGCCGCGCGCAGCAATTGCTGCTGGAACAGGCGGCGGGTGCGGCAGGGCGGACATTGCCCTTCGATCCGGCTGCCGTGTCCCGCATTCAGAGCAGTTTCGTCGATGAAGGCCTGGCGCTGTGGCAGCGTTTCCTTGATTCGGGCGGCCTGCTGCGCGACCAGCCCGAACCGCCGCCGCCCGGCAGCCCCGCCGCCGCCCGGGACCGCCGCTTTGCCGATCCGGCCTGGACGGAGCATCCCTTTTACGACCTGATCCGCCAGAGCTATTTATTGCTGTCCGACTATCTGATGCGGATGGCCGATGCGGTCGATGGCGTGGACCCCAAGCAGAAGGCCAAGCTGCGCTTCGCCACCACCGGTATGCTGGATGCGATGGCGCCCAGCAATTTCCCGCTGACCAACCCCATGGTCATGCAGAAGACGATCCAGAGCGGTGGGGAGAATCTGGTGAAGGGCCTCCAGCATATGCTGGCCGACATGGAAAAGGGCCAGCTCACCCATACCGACGGCACGAAATTCGAGGTGGGCCGCAACATCGCCTCGACCCCTGGCAAGGTGATCAAGGAAACCCCGCTCTACCAGCTGATCCACTATGCGCCGACGACCGAAACGGTGCTGGAAACCCCGCTGCTGATCTTCCCGCCTTGGATCAACCGCTTCTACATTCTCGACCTGGCGCCGGAAAAGAGCTTCGTCAAATGGGCGGTGGATCAGGGATTGAGCGTGTTCCTGGTGTCGTGGAAGTCGGCCGACGCATCGATGAAGGATCTGATCTGGGACGATTATATCGAAAGGGGCCAGATCGACGCGATCGATACGGTGCGCGATCTGCTCAAGGTGCCGAACGTCCACGCCATCGGCTATTGCGTCGCGGGCACCACGCTCGCGGCCACGCTGGCGCTGCTGGCGGCGCGGGGTGAGGGAAAGAAGGTCGCCAGCGCCACCTTCTTCACCGCGCAGGTGGATTTCAGTCAGGCCGGTGACCTCAGCCTGTTCGTCGATGACGAGCAGATGAAGATGGTGGAGCAACTCTCCTCCGGCGGGTTCCTCGATGGGCGCTATATGGCCGCGACCTTCAACCTGCTGCGCGGGCGTGACCTGATCTGGAACTATGTGGTCAATAATTATCTGCTGGGGCAGGATTATCCGCCCTTCGACCTGCTCTACTGGAATGGCGACACCACCAATCTGCCGGCGCGCTGGCACAAGGATTATCTGATCCAGCTCTATCGCGACAATCTGCTGGTGCAGCCGGGCGCGATCAGCGTCGCGGGCACGCCGATCGACCTCCGCCAGATCAGGACGCCCGCCTATGTGCAGGCGGGGCGGGAGGATCATATCGCCCCGCTGGAAAGCGTGTGGAAGCTGACCGAGCATCTCTCCGGGCCGATCCGCTTTCTGCTTGCCGGGTCGGGGCATATTGCGGGCGTGGTCAATCCGCCCGCCGCTGGCAAATATCAATATTGGGCCTGCGACGAATCGCAGCCGACCCTGGATGCCTTTCTTGCGCGAGCGAAGGAGACGAAGGGCAGCTGGTGGCCCGACTGGATCGAATGGATTCGCGATCTCAACCCCGCCACCGTGCCTGTCAAAGGGGCGCGCCAACCCGGCAAGGGCAGACTCAAGACGATTGAGGACGCGCCGGGCCGTTACGTAAAAACGCGCTGATACATGACTTTGCAGGGTGTTTGCGACGGACCGTCTTCACCTCGCGACGAGCTGTTCATTTCAATTTTGCTGCACTGCACAAAGGCGCTTGCAATCCATCTGAAAACCTCATATTGTGCACTGCAACAAATGGAGGTTGGTCCATGGCCGTTACCCCAAAGCCAGTGCGTAAGAAGCCGATAGTCAAGAAGGCAACACCGACCCTGTCGGCCAGCGAGGCGCTGAAAGCCGCGGAAGCGGCGATTGCAACGCCCCAGCCGGTCGCGAAGAAACCGGTGCCGCCCAAAGCCAGGCCGGAACCGGCAGCCAAGGCTGATCCGGTCGCGGTGATCGCGGCGACGACCGCCGTTGATGCAGCGCCAGAACCGGAGCCTGTCAAGGAAACCATCCCTGAACCGGCACCCGTTACTGCGGCGCCGAAGGTGGAAACACCCGTGATTGAACCGGTGGCCAAGGTGGCGCCTCCGGAGCCCAAGGAAGTCAAGAGCCTGCCGAAGGCCGGGCCGTTAGAGCCCACATTGCTGCCCGCCACAGAAGGAACAAAGATGATGAACGACGTGATCGAAACCGGAAAGAAGTTCGCTGAGGAAACCAAGGCCAAGCTCGAAACGGTCTATGCCGACCTGAACGAGAAGGCGAAGGTCAGCGTCGAGAAGTCGACCAAGGCAATCGAGGAATTCAGCGACATCGCCAAGGGCAATGTCGAAGCGCTGGTCGAATCCGGCAAGATTGCGGCCAAGGGCTTTGAAACCCTGGGTCAGGAAGCCGTCGATTACAGCAAGAAGAGCTTCGAAAAGGCGACTGCCTCGTTCAAGAGCTTCTCGACCGTGAAGACCCCGACCGAATTCTTCCAGCTTCAGAGCCAGCTTTTCTCGGCCAGCTTTGATGAATTCACCAAGGAAGCCGCCAAGAGCAGCGAAGCGCTGATCAAGCTGGCCGGCGACGTGGCTTCGCCGCTGACCGCCCGCGTGACCGTGGTGACCGACAAGGTGAAGGCGCTTGCGGCTTGACCGGCTATGAGGTGAAGGCGCTTGCGGCTTGACCGGCTATGAGGTGAAGGCGCTTGCGGCTTGACCGGCTATGAGGTGAAGGCGCTTGCGGCTTGACCGGCTATGAGGTGAAGGCGCTTGCGGCTTGACCGGCTATGAGGTGAAGGCGCTTGCGGCTTGA